>NZ_RBLM01000005.1:0-129088 GCF_003989425.1 Kocuria sp. HSID16901
AGAAGCCGAGCGTCGCATGGCGCTACCAGGCTGGCTGCACTTCTACAATCATCACAGGCACCACTCCGCAATCGGGGCCCCACCCATCAGCAGAATCCAAAACAACCTGCCTGGACAGCACAGCTAGTGGGATGCCACGGCGTCGAGCCTCGGTCCAGATGAGGGAAAGACCCAACTGAAGCGACGAGACCCCACCCCACGCGACCCCGAAGTCGCCGTTACCGAGGTCTTTGAGCGCGAGGGTCGAGGGGGAGTGGTCGGAGACGATGAAGTCGATGGTGCCGTTCATCAGCCCCTCCCAGAGCTTCTCTCGGTTGTCGACCTCCCGGACCGGTGGGCAACATTTGAAGGCCGTGGCCCCATTGGGGATTTCTTCGGACAGGAGCGTGAGGTAATGAGGGCAGGTTTCCACCGTGATGTCGAGTCCGTCGCGCTTGGCCGTGGCGATCATGGGCAGGGAGTCTGAGGACGAGACGTGCAGGATATGGGAGCGAGCGCCGGTCCAGCGGGTCCGCTCGATGACCTCGGCAATGGCGATGTTCTCGGCACCGCGCGGTCGTGACTGGAGAAAACGGTCGTACACATCCCCGGTCGGGCTTGGAGCTTTGTCGATCGTGCGCGAATCTTCGGCGTGGACGATCATCAGCGAGTCGAAGGTCTTGGTCTTGACCATCGCCTCTTCCATTTCGTCCGCCTCGAGGTGAGGGAATTCGTCCACGCCCGAGTGGAGGAGGAAACATTTGAACCCGAAGACGCCGTCGTCATGGAGCGGGCGAAGGTCATCCACGTTCCCTGGGACCGATCCACCCCAGAACCCCACGTCCACGAATACGTGGTCACGCGCGAAAAGCCGTTTGTAGGTGAGCGCAGGTTCATTGACGGTCGCCGGAACCGAGTTCAGCGGCATGTCGACGATCGTGGTGACTCCTCCGGCGGCCGCGGCTCGTGTGGCGCTCTCGAAGCCTTCCCACTCCGTTCGGCCAGGTTCGTTGACGTGTACGTGGGTATCCACGAGGCCCGGGATGAGGGTTTCGTCCTCCGCCAGCTCGACGACGCGGTCCCCTTCCAGCTGCGCACCGAGCGGCTCGATGGCCACGATCTTGCCGTCGCGCACCGCGACCTCTCGCGCCGCAAAATGGTCACCGCACGAGACCTGTCGGCCACGGACCACCAAGTCGTAGCGGTCTCGTCGAGGTGTGCCGGAACAGGTCGGGACGTCGTCGCCCCCGTCGGTGGGGGATATTCCCTGCTCGGCGGAGTAGTCACGGATTAATTCACGAATACGTTCCGGGTCATTGGCGCGATTGGCCACGGCGATCTGTTCGGCTCGTTCAACTAACGCGAGCCGTTCCGCCCGGGATTTTGCCTCGCCGCGGGCGGGGGGATAGTCGACCGCGCCGCAGTACTTTTGTCCGATCGCACCGCCAATGGTCCGAAGCAATCTCGGGGCCTCGCGCATCGAGGTCCGGGAGTCGGGAGCGAGGTCTGCGAGGGCGTAGGTGGCCTCAAAACCGGTCTTGCGTAGGGTCTGATCGTCCAGCGTGGTGCGACCGCAGACGGCAATCACGGGCACATTGTGTGCCTGGCCCACGGCGAGGACGCCCATCGGCGTCTTTCCGCCCAGACTCTGTTCGTCGAGGCTTCCTTCGCCCGTGATCAGGAGGTCGGCTCCAGTCACGGCGTCGTCCAGAGCCACGAGGTCCAAGACGACGTCGATGCCCGGCCGGCGTGTGGCCGCGAGAACGGTCAGGGCGGCAAATCCCACGCCACCGGCGGCGCCAGCTCCGGGTGCTTTCGCGGCGTCGTGCGCCGAATCGCCGAGAGTCTCGGCGAGCTTGTCGCGGAACGTTCCTAAGGCGGCGTCGAGGTCGGCGACGTCGTTCTGCGAGGCTCCTTTTTGTGGGCCGAAAACCGCCGCCGCACCATTGTCACCGAGCAGTGGGTGATCGACGTCGGCGGCCAAAACAAAGTCTGCTTCGCCAATGCGCGGATGCAGAGAGGCGAGGTCCACCCGGTCCAGATCGCTGAGGGCCGCGCCGCCGTCGGGAAGGGGCTCGCCGGATTCATCGAGGAGACGGGCTCCCAGGCCCGCGAGCATGCCCGCTCCACCGTCCGTGCACGCGCTACCGCCGACCGCCACCACGACCGACGTGCACCCGGCATCCAGCGCGGCGGCGATGAGTTCTCCGGTTCCGCGACTCGTGGCTTCCCGTGCAGCGAGGATGGGGTCGCCGTCGTCGTTCTGTGGCAACACGGCAATTCCCGAAGCCAGCGACATCTCGACGACGGCCTCGTTGCCGCGCTGTGCCCACGCCGCGGCGACGGGCTCGCCGACCGGGCCGGTCACCGAGAGGTCCCGACGCTCGAATCCGGCTTCGAGGGCCGCCTCAAGGGTTCCTTCGCCGCCGTCTGCCACCGGGAGAATCGTGAGATCCGCTTCGGGGCAGACGCCGCTCATCCCGTGGGCCAGCTCTTCGGCTGCTTCCCGGGCCGTAACCGATCCCTTGAATTTGTCGGGTGCCACCACGATGCGCACGGACGCCTCCTGAAATCTGGGTCGGCCGTAGGGCATGCGGTGTGACCCGCTCCCTCGGCCGACCGGGGTGAATACTGTCCGGTCGAGTCAGTCCATGACCGAAACGGCCGTGGGCGCATCCGCGCCGGATTCTGCCAAGTCCTCGAACTCTGTCACATTGTCCAGCTCGGTGCCCATAGCGATGTTGGTGATCTTCTCCAAGATGATCTCGACGACCACGGGAACCTGGAGCTCTTGGGCGAGTGTCGTCGCCTCCGCAAAGGCGTCGCCGAGCTTCTCTGGATCCGTCACGCGGATTGCGAGACATCCCAAACCCTCCGCGACCTTGAGGTGGTCCACTCCGTAACCCTGTGTCTCGGGGGAGTTGATGTTCTCGAAGGCCAATGAAACGTTCTGTTCCATCGTGAAACCGCGCTGGGCTTGGCGGATGAGACCGAGATAGGAGTTGTTGACCACCACGTGGACGTACGGCAAGTTGAACTGCGCTCCCACGGCGAGCTCTTCGACCATGAATTGGAAGTCGTAGTCCCCGGAGAGCGCGACGACGGTTTTCCCCGGCTGCGCCCGGACCACACCGAGAGCAGCGGGGCAGGTCCACCCGAGAGGCCCGGCCTGACCTGCATTGATCCACCGGCGGGGGCCGTAAACATGCATGAATTGGCCACCGGCGATCTGCGACAGACCAATCGTCGACACGTACGTGACGTCCTTGCCGAAGGCGGCATTCATCTCTTCGTACACGCGCTGCGGCTTGATCGGCGTCTGAGTGAAATGCGTCTTGCGTTGCATGCTGGCCTTGCGCTGCGCGCATTCCTTGGCCCACACGCCGTAGTCGGGAACGGAGAATTTGTCGGCACGTTCGCGGGCCACCTCCAGGAGCACGTCCAGAGCGGCTCCGGCGTCCGAGGCGATGCCGAGGTCCGGGGAGAAGACTCGCCCGATTTGGGTCGGATCGATATCCACGTGCACGAACGTGCGCCCCTTCGTGTATTGATCGATGGAACCCGTATGACGGTTCGCCCACCGGTTGCCAATACCGAGCACAAAATCCGATTCCTTGAACGTCGCGTTGGCATAACGATGCGAGATCTGAATGCCCACCATGCCAGCCATCAGGGGATGATCATCCGGTATGGTTCCCCAACCCATCAGCGTGGGAATCACGGGGACGTTCAGAGTTTCGGCGAGCTCCACGAGCTGTTCCGAGGCGTTGGCGTTAATGATCCCGCCGCCCGCGATGATGACCGGGTGCTCCGAAGCGAACAGCATGTCCAGGGCCTTTTCGGCTTGGGCGCGGCTGGCCTTTGGGCGAGATGGCTCGAGAGGCTCGTAGAGATCGATGTCGAACTCGATCTCTGCTTGCTGCACGTCCACGGGAAGGTCCAGCAGGACGGGCCCGGGCCGGCCGGAACGCATCAGGTAAAAGGCCTTCTGGAAGGCTCCCGGAATCTGCCCGGGCTCCAGCACGGTCATGGCCATTTTGGTCACCGGTTCGGCGATCGAGGCGATGTCGACTGCTTGGAAGTCCTCTTTGTGCAGCTTAGCCACGGGGGCCTGACCGGTGATGCAGAGGATCGGGATCGAGTCCGCAGAGGCCGAATACAGGCCGGTGACCATGTCGGTTCCTGCCGGGCCGGAGGTCCCCACGCAGATGCCGATATTTCCCGGCGCGGCCCGGGTGAACCCTTCGGCCATGTGAACCGCGCCTTCCACGTGGCGGGCGAGGGTGTGCCGAATGCCTCCGTGGGCGCGCATGGCCGAATAGAGGGGATTGATCGCGGCGCCGGGAAGGCCGAAAGCCTCGGTCGCGTTTTCCTTCTCGAGGATCGCCACAATGGCGTCCACCGTACGCATCTTGCTCATGATCTACTCCTGACGTCTGGTGAGGAACCCGCTGACCGGGTCTACTGGTTGTCCCTGCCCGAAAGTTCTTGGGCCAGAGTGAACAGACCGGAATGGTCCAGACCACCGTCGCCCCGGGCCACCATCGCGGAAACGAATTGGGCCACCAGGCCTCCGAGGGGAATGGTCACGCCGGCTTCGCGGGCCGCGGCCGTCACGATCCCCATGTCCTTGTTGTGCAGCGCCAAGCGGAAGCCGGGGTCGAAGTTGCGGTCCAGCATCTTCTGGCCCTTCTGATCCAGGACCTTTGAACCCGCCAACCCGCCGCCCAGCACCTTGAGCGCGGAGTCGGTGTCGACGCCATACGCCTCGAGGAACACCACGGCCTCGGCGAGCAACTGGATATTTCCCGCCACGATCAGCTGATTGGCGGCCTTGACCGTCTGCCCCGATCCGGAGGGCCCCACGTGCACGATCGTTGCACCGACCGCGTTGAACACCTCTTGAGCGGCCTCAAAGTCTTCGGCCGTGCCGCCGACCATGATCGAGAGCGCGCCGTCGATCGCGCCCTGCTCGCCGCCAGAAACCGGGGCGTCGAGGGGGCGGAGGCCCGCTTCCCGTGCGGCCTCCGCGAGTTCTCCGGCGACGTCGGGACGAATGGTCGAGGCATCGATCCACAACGCGCCGGCGGAAGCGTGGGCAAAGACGCCGTCCTGACCCTCGACGACGCCCTTCACATCCGGAGAATCCGGAAGCATCGTGATGATGACGTCCGCATCCCGAACGGCCTCGGCCACCGACTCCGCGGCCTTGCCGCCCTCCTGCGCCAGAGCCTGAGCCTTCTCGGGCGAACGGTTGTAGCCGACGACGTCGTGGCCGGCCGTGACGAGGTTTTTGGCCATGGGCAGTCCCATGATTCCCAATCCGATGACTGCAACGGTGCTCATGCTGTTACTCCTCAGAATCGTGATGATGGTTCGGTATGTGCGGTGTTTTGTGCCGGTGTTCCGTGGATCCCGGCGGTGATCTCTTTTAGGCTCGACGTTCCCGTGGCAACCAGGCGAATGGATCCTCGTGGGAGGCCTTGTATTCGAGCCCGATGACGCCCTCGTAGCCGAGCTCGCGGGACCGGTCGATCCACCGCTCCAGCGGGAGGTCGCCCGTGCCGGGTTCGTTTCGTCCGGGGTGATCGGCAATCTGAATGTGGCCGAAGTCGGCCGCATGGTCCTCGATGACCTGGGCGACGTCGTCGCCATTGGCGGCCAGGTGATAAAAGTCCGCCAAGAGTTTGACGTTGGGTTTGCCGACTTTCTCGATGATCGACAGGGCGTCGGCTGCGGTCTTGAGCGGATAGGCGGGGGTTCCTGAGACGGGCTCCAACAACACCACGCCGTCGATCTCTGCCACGGCGTCCGCGGCCCGACGCAGGTTGTCGACGCCCACGCGGTCCTGCTGGGCCGGGTTGTCGCCGTCGACCCGATTGCCGTACAGCGCGTTGAAGGCTCGGCACCCGGTCGCGCGACCGATGGCCACGACGGCATCGATATTGGCGCGGAATTCTTCGGCCCGGGTTGGCTGCGAGAGGACGCCGCGCTCACCGCCGGGCATGTCTCCTGCGTAGAAGTTCAGGCCGGTCAGCTGGATGCCGGCGTCCCTCAGGGCCGTGACGAATGCGTCCACCTCGGCTTGGGAGGGCGTGGGGGTGGGGAATGGCCACCAGAACTCAGCGCGGGTGAATCCGGCGTCGGCCACTGCCTGGGGGCGGTCGTTGATGGGCAGGTCGGTCAGCAGAATCGAGGCGTTGACGGTGTAGCTCACGGTGGCCCTCCTTGAATGGGTTCCCTGAACCCTCTATTTCGTATGACGGAAAGATATTTTTGGTGTATGAAAAAACCATATGTGAGCTTGTGATGTGGGTCAATACACTTCGACAAGTTTGTAGGAGTCATGCGTCGTGCTCGTGTGTGGATCCCACTCTTCGGTGCTGCGCCATGCACGACGCCGCCCCGGTTAGCATCTCGGGCTGACCGGGGCGGCGTGCTGTGGTGGTTTTAGGCGGGATCTCGCGGTGAAACGGGAATCAGGGGGTGGCGTGGCCCCCGAGGCTCAAGGGTGCGTGGCGATTGACGTCCTTATAGAGCAGGTACCGGAAGGGCTTCGGGCCCCCGGCGTAGCAGGCTTGGGGGCAGAACGCCCTCAGCCACAGGAAGTCGCCTTCTTGGACCTCCACCCAGTCCTCGTTCAGCCGGTAGACGGCTTGACCCTCCAAGACGTAGAGGCCGTGCTCCATCACGTGGGTTTCGGCAAAGGGGATGATTCCACCCGGCTGAAAGGTCACGATGGTCACGTGCATGTCGTGGCGCAGGTCTGTGGGGTCCATGAATCGGGAGGTGGCCCATCGTCCTTCCGTTCCCGGCATGGGGATCGGCTCCACGGCATCGTCGCTCGTGACGAACGACGACGGCGTCTCCAGCCCCTCGACCTTCTGGTATCTCTTGCGGATCCACAAGAATCGCGCCGGTTCTTCGCCTCGCTGGTGGAGTGTCCATGGCTCACCGGGAGCGATGAAAGCGTAGCCTCCGGGCTCGAGCTCGTGGGCGTCGTCGCCCAGGGTCAGGCTCAGCTGCCCTTCGAGGAGAAACAGGACGGATTCGGCGCTCGGATCATCTTCGGGCCGGTCCGAGCCGCCGCCGGGGGACACCTCGACCATGTACTCCGAGAAGGTTTCCGCGAACCCCGTCATCGGCCGGGCGAGGACCCACAGGCGGGTGGACGCCCAGAAGGGCAAGACGGAGGCCACGATGTCCCGTTGCGTGCCCCGAGGAATCACGGCGTACGCTTCGCGGAACATCGCCCGGTCGGTCAACATGTCGGTCTGCGGTGGGTGGCCACCGTGAGTGGCCCAGTAGGTGCGGTCTGTCATCGTGACTCTCCTGTCGAAGCGGCCGGGCTAGGGTGAGGCGTCGTCGCCGGGAGGGCGATCCCGCGGATGGTCTCTGGTTCGAGCCCCACCGCGCGGATCTCGGATTCGGTGATTGCCCCGCAGAGATGGGCGCGCAACAGGAAACCTGCCAGCGCCCTGGCCGTTGCTGGTTCGTCGGCGACGTCGGCGGCTTCGATTCCGGGGACCGACCGTCTGGCATAGGCCACCAAACGGCGGGCGGCGTCGACGAAGGAGTTTCGATAGAAACTGTAGGTCGCCAGGTACCGGGTGGGTAGCTGATGGGCATGGAGGTCCCAACCCTGGTAGAAACCGCGCTTGAGTGAGCGTCGCACCAAGCGGGAATGGAGGGCCCAACTGGCTCGCTGCTGTTCGGAGTCGCCCACGGGGAGCTGGTTGGACGAGCCGTCCGACAGGTGAACCCCCGTACCGGCGACGGCCACCTGCATGACGGATTTCGCGTGGTCCGCGGCGGGATGCTCCAGGGATTGGAACTCGGCGGCGATTCCTAAAGACGCCGAGTAGTCGTAGGTGCCGTAGTGCAGCGACGTTACCCTCCCCTCGGCGGCCCGGATCATGGCGGGGATGGGGGTTGCACCATCGGCGCCCACCACCATGAGTGGCGTTTCCATCTGAATTTCGAAGCGTAGGCGTCCGGCCGGTAGCGCGAGTGCTTCCTCAAGTGCCTGGCACGCCTGAACCATCACGCGTACCTGCTCCACGGTGGAAACCTTGGGCAGCGTCAGGATCAAACGGTCCGGCAACCCATCCGTGCCGACGCCCGCCTCAGCCAGGCCGCCTTCGCGCACCAAGGTGGTCACGAAGAGATCGAGGGTTCGGAGTCCTCGACGCCGGGTGGGGGCCTCGAAGCATTTGAATCGGATGCCCGAGAAGGCGGGAGCCGGTGCCGTCCCCCGATGTCGGTTGATTGCGAAGGCCGCAACCGTGTGGGCCGCTTGGACCGCGGCGGCGTCCTCCTCCTGGTCGGACCGGTCCCCGAATCCATCCTCGAGATCCACGCGCAGGTCCTCTATGGGCTCCTGACCGAGTTTCTCGGTGACGCGGGTGACGACCCCGTCCTGAACCTCCAGGGGAATCTCCGCCAGAGCCGCGAGGTGTTCCAAGCCGCCGGCCTGTTCCGAAGCCTCGAGCGCGGCGCGCCCCCATTCGGCCGGCGTGTTCTCGGTGACGAGATCGGCTGGGATGTAACAGGTATGCACGGGCTGCCGGGCGCCGGAATCTCCCGGATAGTTCAGGATGAGGTCGGCGTCCGTGGTCGCGAGGGCGTCATCGGCGCGGTCCGCGAATTCGGGCGGAAGGCTCCGTCCCGAATCCGCGGCATCCGCGCCTGCTTCGACGCGATTCACTGCGTGCCTTCCATTTGGGCGTAGGCCGGCAGGGTGAGGAACTCCGGGTAGTCGTCGCTCAGCACCATGTCCGAGATGAGGCGACCGGCCGGAACGAACCATGTGTCGTAATTCTCCGGATCGATTTCTTCCCGCAACGTGGCGAGCTGCTCGTCCAAGGTCTTCGAGACCAACTCTCGGGTCGCGGTATTCCCGGTGTCCGTGTAGACGATGCCGTTCTTGATCTGTTGCCACACCTGCGAGCGGGAAATTTCGGCGGTAGCGGCATCCTCCATGAGGTTGTGAATCGCGACGGCGCCGTTGCCGGAGAGCCACACGGCGATGTACTTGATCGCGACGTAGAGGTTGTCGGCGAGTTCGGCCTCGGTTCGTTGATCACCCGCCGAGGGAACGTCGAGGAGCTGTTCGGCGGTGACGTCGACGTCGGGGCGCTGGCGGTCCACCTGGTTGGGACGATCGCCCAGGACGCCGTCGAAGACTTCACGGCACACCGGAACCAAGTCCGGGTGGGCGACCCAGGAACCATCGAATCCATCGTTGGCCTCGCGGGATTTGTCGTTCCGGACCTTTTCAAAGGCGGCCTTATTGACCTGTTCGTCCTTGCGGGAGGGGATGAATGCCGCCATGCCGCCCATCGCGAAGGCGTTGCGCTTGTGGCAGGTTTGCACGAGGAGCTCGGTGTAAGCCCGCATGAGAGGTGCGGTCATCGTCACCGAGGAGCGGTCGGCCAGGATGTACTGCTCTCCGGCGTCGCGGAAATACTTGATGATGGAGAACAGGTAGTCCCAGCGTCCGGCGTTGAGGCCGGAAGCGTGTTCGCGCAACTCATAGAGGATCTCGTCCATTTGGAACGCGGCGGGGATCGTTTCAATGAGGACGGTCGCCCGGATCGTTCCGTGCTCGATACCGAGGTACTGCTCGGAGAAGGTGAAGACGTCGTTCCAGAGGCGGGCCTCCAAATACGACTCCATCTTGGGCAAGTAGTAATAGGGGCCGTGCCCGTTCTCGAGCAGCAGGCGCGCGGTATGGAAAAAGTGCAGGCCGAAGTCCGTGAGAGATCCCGATCCGGATTCGCCGTTGACGGTGATATTGGCCTCGGGCAAGTGCCAGCCGCGGGGGCGCATCACGACGACGGGGCGCGGCTGATCCTCACGCAACCGGTATTCCTTGCCCTCGGGGGAGGTGAAACTCAAAGTTCCGCGAGCGGCATCGCGCAAGTTAGCGATCGATTCCAGCTGTTTATGCCAACTCGGGCTGGCGGCGTCTTCGAGGTCCGCGAGCCAGACCTTGGCCCCAGAATTCAGCGCATTGATGGCCATCTTGGCCGGGCTGGCTGGACCAGTCATTTCGACCCGGCGGTCCTGAAGGGCCTCAGGGGTCGGCGCTACGGTCCAGTCACCGTCGCGAATTTCCTGGGTTTCGGGAAGGAAGTCCATGGTCTTTTCGGACATGACCTTCTCGCGTGCGGTCACTCGAGCAGCGAGGAGTTCTTCGCGACGGCCTCCAAACTTCTCGTGGAGAACTTCAAGGAATGCGAGGGCTTCGTCAGTCAGAATCTCCGGTGCGGAAGCCAACGTTTCCGGTGTGTTGTGCGTGATGGTCATCGATGTCTCCTCGACGGTCGTAGAGATGAGGTTCTCGGGAGTCTGGTGAGGACTCAGCCTTCGGCATTTCGTCGCGCGGTGCTTTCGACGGCCTCGGCGACGGCGGATGCCACATTGGGGTCAAAGACGCTCGGCACGATGAAATTGGGATTTCGTTCGTGGTCGGCCACGCAGTCCGCGATGGCCTGGGCCGCAGCCACGAGCATGTCTTGGGTGATGTCCTTGGCCCCGGCGTCGAGCAAGCCGCGGAAAAGGCCCGGGAAAGCCAAGACATTGTTGATTTGATTCGGGAAGTCGCTGCGTCCGGTCGCGACGACGGCGGCATGCCGGGCGGCTTCAGCGGGGTCGACTTCGGGGTCCGGATTGGCCATCGCGAAGACGATGGCGTCGTCGGCCATGGTTGCAATGTCGTCGCCGGTCAACAGGTTAGGTGCGGAGACGCCGATGAACACGTCGGCTCCCGCGACGGCCTCCCGAAGGGAACCGCTGAAGGCATTCTTATTCGTGTTCTCGGCCAGCCATTGGCGGTGCGGGTCGGAGTATGTCTCACCCGAGTGAATGGCACCGTTGCGGGAGCACGCGATCACGTTCGCGACGCCGTTAGCCAGCAAGAGTTGGATGATGGCGTGTCCGGCTGCACCCACGCCCGAGACGACCACCTTGACGACTTCTACCTTCTTGCCGACCTCACGCAGAGCGTTGTAGAGAGCCGCGAGGGTCACGATCGCGGTGCCGTGCTGATCGTCGTGGAAAACGGGGATGTCCAGCTCTTCCCGGAGTCGGGCCTCGATCTCGAAACAGCGCGGGGCTGCGATGTCTTCGAGGTTGACGCCGCCGTACACGGGAGCCATCGCTTTGACGATGCTGATGATCTCTTCGGTGTCTTTGGTGTCGAGGCACACGGGCCAGGCGTCGACCTCGGCGAAGGCTTTGAAGAGCGCGGCTTTGCCCTCCATCACGGGAAGTGCTGCGGCGGGGCCGATATCGCCCAGGCCGAGCACCGCGGTTCCGTCGGTGACCACGGCGACGGTATTGCGCTTAATCGTGAGCCGTCGAGCATCTTCGGGTTTGTCGTGGATGGCCTTGCAGACGCGCGCCACGCCGGGGGTGTAGGTGCGGGAGAGATCGTCGCGGTTGCGAAGCGACACGCGGGGAGTCACCTCGATCTTTCCGCCCAAATGGATCAGGAACGTGCGGTCGGAAATGTGGCGGACCGTGACGTTGTCGAGTGCGTTGATCGCGTCTCGGACTTCGTCGCGATGGTCACCATTCGACACATTGCAGCTGATGTCGAGGATCACGGAGTCCGGGTGAGATTCGACGATGTCGAGGGCCGTGACCTGGGCGCCTGCGGCGGAAGCTGCGGTGGTGATCTCGCTCGTGGAGGTGAAGGAGGCCGGCGCTTCGATGCGGAGGACCATGGAGTATCCGGGGCTAGGGGCTGCCATTGCGTGTGTTTCCTTCCCTTGGCGAGGATCGCTGATCCGCGCGGTATCCGTATTGTGGAAAAAGAATTCCATTACTGGAATCGTAAGGGTAGTGTGTCCACCATGACAAGGCTTCGGTGAAATATGATTCTCGGTGTTGCCGACTTATTAACCCTTCGGGCATGGGTCGGCTCATCGCCACCGATGCTTGCGCTGGGGTCCACAAGGGATTCCGCCGAGCGAACCATGACGGTGTGCGATCACCACGAGGAGGGGACACCGATGACAGAAGGCAAGAGCTCCGGAGGTGTGCAGTCGGTCGAGCGAGTCTTCGATCTGCTGAATATCATCACCAGTTCGGGTGGGGAGTCGTCGCTGAGCGAGTTGGCCACCAAGGCAGAGTTGCCGTTGCCGACCATCCATAGGTTGCTGCGAACTCTGGTGTACTTGGGGTACGTGCGTCAGCTACCGAGCCGAAGCTATGCGCTGGGCCCCGGCCTGATTCGGCTGGGCTATACCGCGAGTCTCCAAATGGGTGCATTCGCCCAGCCCGTGTTGAAGAACCTGGCGGACCGATTGGGCGAGTCCGCCAATATGGCCATGCTGGATGGACACATGGTGGTCTACGTGGGGCAGGCGCAATCCACGCATTCGATGAGGATGTTTACCGAGGTGGGGCGTCGTGCGCACACGCACGACACCGGCGTCGGGAAGGCCATCTTGGCAACCCTCCCCGAATCTCAGGTGATCTCGATCGTTTCCTCGATGGGGATGCCGACGCCCACGCGCAAAAGTATCGGGTCGATGGACGATCTCTTGGCTGATCTGGCAACCGTCCGCGAACGCGGCTATGCGATCGACGACGAAGAGCAGGAGATCGGCGTTCGGTGTTTCTCGATGGCCGTACCCAATGCCCCGACGCCGACGGCAATTTCGGTGTCAGGCCCCGTCTCGCGCGTTGACTGGAACTTTGGCGAGCGAGCGGTGCCTCAGCTGCGAGAAGCCGTGGCGGAACTTTCGGCTCAATTCACGTCCGGATCCTAAGGGGCTCACGGGTGCCGCACGACCGTGGCGGCGCGCAGGGCCCGCGCGGAATGGTTCGTTTCTGCGGGTGTTCGGTGGAATGCCAATTGTTCCCGACGACCCTCTGATGTGATACTTCACACATTACTTCAAATATTGATGTAAATCTGTGATGACTAGGCGTACTCTTCAAAAGGCGCTTCGTTAGGTGAGGCTCCTTAGTAGACAGAGGTCACTGATCTCACGACGTCGAGAGACGCCCAAGATTAGGACAGAGCACATCGGATTAAGGTGTGTTCCCAGGTGACTTCCCGTTCGTGGATACGCTACTGAGAGTCAAAACTTTTACATGGAAGCGCGTTCCCATGTACATCGTTTTGCGTTGGCTACGTGGGATCCTGCCTACTCTCAGTGAGGTTTCCCATGATGATGAACACTCCTGTCCTGAAGAAGACCGCGACCCCTCGGGTTGCTCACAAAGTTTCACTGTCCCTGGTGGGGATGACGCCGTCGTCGGCCGCCAAATATTTAGAACGACTGCCCATTGATCAGGCCTTTCGGCTGTTCTCTGGAGAGCCTCGCCAGCGTCAGACTGGCATTATTCAGACCATCGACGTGGCCGTCGGGGCCCGGCTCTTGCGCATGGATGAACACGACGACGACATCCTGAAAGAAATTCCGGAATCGCAGCGTCAACAACTCACCACGCTATTGTCTTGGCCGGATGACTCGATCGGTTCGCGGATGTCCGTGGTCTACTATTCGCTGCCCAGCGATCGCCTCATTGGCGACATCGATTGGGATGAATTGACCGCCAGCCCTTCATGGGCACGTGACCACACCATTTACGTGTGCGACGACGGGCAGTTCCGAGGGACCGTTCCCGAGGACGTGGTGTACACATCCTCGGATAGCGTGTCTCTGGGTTCCCTGTGTACTCGCAACGGGCGCACCATTTCGCCGTTAGAAGACCAAGAATCCGTGATTGTCGAGATCGAGGCTAATGGCTACGATCCCGTCCCCGTGGTCCACGAAGGTGCCATGATCGGGGTGATCCGTCACGACGACGCCGCCGAAATTATTCGCCAGGAATCCACCGAAGATGCCGAAAGGCAGGGTGGGTCCAGCCTCCTAGAGACCCCGTATTTGTCGTCATCGCCGTGGCACCTGTGGAAGAAGCGCATCGGGTGGATTCTCGTGCTCTTCGTGGCGGAGTCGTACACCAGCACCGTGCTGAGCACTTTTGAGGATGAGCTCAGCTCGGTCATCGCCTTGTCGTTCTTCATTCCATTGCTGATTGGTACCGGTGGAAATACCGGCACACAGATCACGTCGACGTTGATCCGCGCCATCGCCGTGGACGGCGTGCGCCTGGGTGATGTTGCGAAGATTATTCGGAAAGAAATGGCCACGGGATTGCTCATTGGCCTCTGCATGAGCGTGGCCGGCATCATCCGCGCAACGATCCTGGGGGTCGGTTTCCAGGTCGCATTGGTCGTGGCGGTGACCCTCGTGGCGATCGTTTTGTGGAGCAGCCTCGTTTCAGCGATTCTGCCGTTGCTCATCAAGAAGTTGCGCATGGATCCCGCGGTGGTTTCCTCGCCGTTTATCTCCACCTTTGTGGACGGCACCGGATTGATCATCTATTTCGAGATCGCGCGCCTGTTGATGTTTTAAAGGGTGACCAGATCCGGGGAAACCTTGGCTGAAAGCGCACCTATGAAGGCCCCGCCGAACCTCTCGTTCGGCGGGGCCTTCGCAGCGCGGAAGTGGTTTAGCAGAACCCGGCGATGCCGGCCCACACCTCGTCGGCCCTTTCGGCGCCTTCACGCTCGATGGTTGCCTCAATCAACCCGTAGGGCCGATCGGCCGCGTAGTGCGTTTCGTTGTTATTTTCCAGATCGCAGAATCCCAGGTTGTACACGAAATGGTGTTTATTGGGGCACGAGAATCTGATGTCGTCGATTTCCGGATGAGCCTCGATTACGGCCTTGCCCATCAAATAGAGGGTCTCCTGCAATGCCCGGGAATAGTGGTCGGTGAATTTGGCCAGGATAATCTTTTTCACGTCTTCGTAGACGGCGTCGTAATCCACGTCGTCCGTGTTGTACCGCCAACGGGTCGCGATATCCGTGGAGAGCACGCGGTCCTCGGTCTCGGGGAGGGTGGTGTAAGGATTTTTCGGATAGCCCACGAATCCCGATTCGGTGGTTTTGAGGACCGTCAGGTCGCGGAAGCCCGAAATGACGGTGCGTTTCGACCCATCCGTCACGACGACCGCGGTCCGCACTTCATCCTTATTTTGAACGAACGAGTGGTCGTGGTCGTTGATCCGATTCCAGAGGTGCTCTTCGGCCGCCCATCGGCCGCCCGTCACCCAGTCAAAGCTGGACGTGAAGTGGTCGGAAAGGGTCAGCAGAAACTCTTCCGGCGAGGCGACGTCGTGCTTTTGGGCCAGTGCAAACACCGTATTTTTCTGAGTATCCGTGGCGACGCAGTGGCCGTTGTCTCCTTCGGTGTGGACGGCCTGAAAATCGCCCCGCAATTGCGAGGAGACGACGACGTCCCTCAGGGTGTGGCGATCGCTGTCACGGTTAACGCGAACCACATGGTTCTCCGCCTTGCCGTACTGGTTTTTTCCAAGGATCACGTTGGTCATGATGCTGTACTCCTGATCGAAAGCATTTTCGTTTCTTGAGGTGGATCGGCAATCGTCGACGTGGGGTCGGCTCCTGGGTCAACTGCCGCGGTATGTGGAATACGCAAACGGGCTGAGGAGCAAAGGCACGTGGTAATGCCCTTGGTCTTCGCGCGCCGTAAAATCCACCGCGACGAACGGGTACAAGGTCTCCAGGTCAAGCCCGGAGAAGTACGGTTCGGTCGCGAAAATGATCCGGTAATGGCCGGATTCCAGGGTCTCTGGGCCGAGCGTGGAGACTCGGCCGTCCTCATCGGTCACGGCGGTGGCGATGGTCTCGCCGGATCCGTGGAGGAGCGTCACTTCAATTCCGACGGCGGGGCGGCCGTGAACGGAATCGAGGACGTGGGCGGAAATGAAACTCATGAGAGCATCCCTTCGATGCGTAGCGCGGCGATGTCGCGCAATTGTTCGGCGACTTCGGCCCGCTCTGACTGGGGGTCATTCTTCATCCGGCGAGTCAGCTCGGCGAGTATCTCGGGGTGGGAACGGCCCGCGGCCCGAATGAGGAAGACGTGGCCAAAGCGTTCTTCGTAGTCGCGGTTGCCTTGCTTGAGGCGTTCCGCGTCGTCGTCGGACGTTGAACCGAGACTGGCCTGTTCCGTGCGGGAAAGTCGGGCTTCGGCAGACTCGCTACCGTCTCGCTCTCCGATCTTGGGGTGATGCGCCAACGCCCGGTCGATCTCGGTTTCAGTGAAAGGCTGTGCCGCAGTGAGTGCGAGCTCCTGTACTGATTGGACCGACGTGAAAGGGCGAGCGTCGACGATTTCCTCTTGCCAGCGAGGGATATCCAGCGCTGGCCGAAGGGTCGAGAGCGCGGCGTCGCGACTCAGCTCGTTGAATTCCGTGAGGATCATGCGACTCCGTCGTATTTCGTATAACGAAAATTAAATTCCATTTAGAGACAGTGAACTGGATCACTGGATGGAAGTCAAGACCGTGTGGAGGTGGGTGGGGTGGATCGTGCCCCATGGGGCCACCCGACGCGCGCCTGTCCGGCCACCCTTTGCCCATGTGGCGCCGGCAACGTGCAGCGAAGAGAATAGCTTGCCAATGCGAAGTTGTGAGTTCGCTAAGCCGTACTTACGATAGTCCTCATCGGCGGCTATCGAGCTGGGCCCACTGGAGTACCAGAACGACGAGCCTCCCCGATGCACCTCGCTCGATCACTGCTCCTAGGAGAACTCCATGCACCGACGCCATCTGCCCCCATCACAAAGCCCACGCCATTCCCGAGGTTTTCGGGGTCGAGCATTGCGGGCATCCGCTGTTGGCATGGTGCTTTTGGCCGGGCTAACCGGTTGCGGAATAGCCGGAAATGCGGAAAAGAAGGCCGACGGGAACGATAAGCCCGTCGTGCTGACCACCTTCACCGTTCTCGCCGACATGGCCCGCAATATCTCCGGGGATCACGTTGAGGTTCGATCGATCACCTCCCCAGGGGCCGAAATTCATGAATACGAACCAACTCCCGACGACATCAAACAAGCGTCCCAAGCGGATTTGGTCCTCGAAAACGGGATGCACCTAGAAACGTGGTTTGAGAAATTCACCCAAGATGCTCACGCTGATCACGTGACCCTTTCCGAGGGAATTGAGCCCATCAACATCACCGAAGGGGACGGCAAAGACACGGCGAACCCCCACGCTTGGATGAGCCCTCAAGCCGCGATGACGTACGTGGACAACATGGTCAAAGCGTTCTCTCGTTTGTCTCCGGAACATGCCGAAGACTTCAAGGCCAACGCGGAAAAGTACCGTGGCAAGATTCGGGAGATTCAGGAACGCATGACCCACGGGCTCTCGACGGTCCCCGAGGACCGACGTGTCCTCGTGACCTGTGAAGGTGCGTTCTCCTACCTCGCTCGAGACGCCGGCCTCCGGGAAAAATACTTGTGGGCCGTGAACTCGGACGGCGATCCCACACCCTCCCGCATTGCCGAGACCATTGACGAGGTAAACAAGAATAAAGTTCCGGCCGTCTTCTGCGAATCCACGGTGTCGGACAGCTCCATGCGCCAGGTGGTGGACGCCACCGACGCAAAATTCGGAGGAACCCTGTATGTGGATTCACTGTCCGACCAGAACGGCCCCGTCCCTACGTATCTGGACTTGTTGCGCCATGATGCCGAGACCATCGCTTCGGCGCTCGGTGGCCACCAGTGAGCTCACCCCTCGGAGAGGCTCGGGCGTCGCTGAGTGCGGCCGAGGAGCCTCCCCTGAAGGTGCAGGGGCTGACCGTCTCATATGACGAAGGGCGGGCCCTCGACGACGTCGACCTCACCCTGTCGAGGGGGACGGTCACTGCGCTGTTAGGCATGAATGGGTCGGGAAAATCCACGCTGTTCAATGCCGTGGCCGGGCTGATCCCTGCCGTGGGAGGGGAAGTCCAGATCATGGGCCTCTCGCCCAAACACGCGCGCCGTCGGAATGTGCTGGGATACATGCCCCAGAGCGAAAACGTGGATTGGGACTTCCCGGTCACGGTTCACGACGTCGTGATGACCGGCCGTTACGGGCGGCTGGGCTTCACGCGTCGCCCGCGCCGTGAAGATCGGAAGGCCGTCGCGGAGGCCATTGAGCGGGTGGGTTTGAGCGAGTACACCCATCGGCAGATCGGAAAACTCTCCGGGGGACAAAAGAAACGAGCCTTCCTCGCACGGTCGCTGGCGCAAGAAGCCCAGCTGCTTTTGCTGGATGAGCCCCTCGCCGGGGTCGATACAGTCTCGGCACACACCATCGCCGAAATTCTGCGTGAGGTCGCCAGCGACGGGGCAACGGTCTTGATGTCGGTCCATGAAACCACCCAGCTGCGGAGCTTCGTCGACCATGCCATCTTGTTGAAAAATCGCGTCGTGTTCCGCGGATGCATCGACGAGGTCCTCAAACCGCAGAACCTGAGCCTCGCCTTCGGAGGAGCGACCGCATGAACGACGTCTTGTCTGTCATCCTCGAACCCCTGAATTACCCCTTCATGGCTCGTGCCCTGCTCGCGACCCTTGCGACCGCAACGGTGTGTGCGGTGCTATCGTGCTGGCTCGTGCTGACGGGGTGGTCCCTGATGGGTGACGCGGTCTCGCACGCGGTATTGCCCGGCGTCGTTCTGTCTTATGCCCTCGGACTACCCTTTGCGGTGGGTGCCGTGGTGTTTGGGCTCTTGACGGTGTGGCTGATCGGCGGGGTCAACAGGACCACCCGTATTAAGGAAGATGCGAGCATCGGGATCGTATTCACCACGCTGTTTGCCCTCGGTTTGGTCATGGTCTCGATGACGCCCTCTCCGGTGAATCTGGACCACATCATTTTCGGCAATTTGTTGGGGGTCTCTCCGGGGGACCTGATTCAAGTGGCCGTGTTGAGCGCCGTGTGTCTCACCGTCCTGTTGCTGAAACGACGTGATCTCACCTTGTACGCCTTCGATCCGCGCCACGCGCATGTCCTGGGTCTCCGCCCACGCGTCCTTGGAGGGATCC
This sequence comes from Kocuria sp. HSID16901, assembly GCF_003989425.1. Lineage (NCBI taxonomy): Bacteria > Bacillati > Actinomycetota > Actinomycetes > Micrococcales > Micrococcaceae > Kocuria > Kocuria sp. HSID16901. Next base: position 18,912 of record NZ_RBLM01000005.1, read on the forward strand.
TCTTGGGCGCGCTCGCCGTGACCTGCGTCGTCGCCCTTCAGGCGGTGGGCGTGGTGTTGGTGGTGGCGATGCTCATTATCCCCGGGGCCACCGCGCTATTACTGACGAATCGATTCGGAACCATGCTCATGGTTGCCGTAGGTCTTTCGCTCTTCTGCTCGGTTTGTGGCGTTTATGCCAGCTACTACGTTGGCACCTCCACCGGAGGAACCGTGGTGCTGTGTCAGGGCATGATGTTCTGCGTCGTCTGGACGATCACCCGCATGAGGCGCATTCTTGCGGTTCGTTTCGAACGGTTGTCCATGGGGTGACGTTACCCGTTTACGGTTCCCGGTTCTGGGATTGGCCGATCCATTCGTGGACCAGTGAGACCACTCCGGCACCCTCGCCCGTCGCGGAGGCCACACGTTTCATGGATCCGGATCGAACGTCCCCGGCACAGAAGATGCCCGGCACGGCGGTGGCGAGCTCTGCCGGAGGCAACCCGTTGGACCAAAACCTCGAGGGGACATCGCGGCCTGTTAGAACGAAACCGCGGTCGTCGCGACAGACGGCATCCGGTATCCATTCACAGTGCGGGTCGGCGCCCAGAAGAAGGAACAAACCCTGGGACGCCACACGTTCGCCGACCTCGGTGCGGACATCGGTGAGCTCCAGCCACGCCAGTTGGCCGTCGACGGCGCCTCCGTCGGAAACTCGTGTGTTCGCCCGGACCGTGATGCGAGGGTTCGCCTCGATCTCGGTGATCAGGTAGGCCGACATGGTTTCTCGGAGCGACGGCCGTCGAATCACGATGGTCACGGAGCGGGCGAACCGAGCGAGATGCACCGCGGCCTGTCCGGCACTATTTCCGCCACCAACCACCACGACGTCGCCACCGGCTACTTCTCGTGCCTGCGACATCGCCGCCCCGTAGTTCACGCCGTGCCCCACGAGCTCTTCGATGTTGTCGACGCCGAGACGACGATACGAAATACCGCTGGCAATAATCACTGACCGGGCGGAAATCGCGCCGGCGTCGGTGAGAACCCGATGAGGTTGCCCGTCGCCCCCGGGAACCAGGCCAGTGACCTCCCAGCCGGTGAAAAACCGCGTACCGAACCGCATGGCCTGGCTCCGGGCCCGGAACGCGAGTCTCATCCCCGAGACCCCGTGGGGAAAACCGAGGTAATTGCGGATCATCGAACTGGTTCCCGCCTGGCCGCCTACGGCCTCGGCCTCTAGAGCGACCGTGCTTAAGCCCTCGCTCGAGGCGTACACGCAGGCAGCCAGGCCAGCAGGGCCCGCGCCAATCACCACGACGTCGAGTACCTCCGAGACTTCACCCAGCGTCGCCGCGTCCGGTCGTCCGTGCAAGCGTCGGGCCAAATCGCGGACTTCTGGACAATGCTCCGCCGACTCTCCCGCGACGGCCACGAGGGGCCATTGAACCTCGTCGCCCTTGTAACCGTCGAGGGCGCGACGGCCCATCTCCGACTCGGGGGCATGCAGGCCGTGGGGAATGCCGGTTCGTTGCAGGTAATCGCGTAGCCGCCAGGCCCCGGCGTGACCCGAAGGAGCAATGACCTGAACGGTTTCCACCTGCGAGGTGCCCACCGTGGCCGCCCAGTCGTTCAGCAGATCCACGATCACCGAGTGAAATTCCTCGTCCCGGGTGCCGCGTGGCATCAGCAGGTGCGCGTCGAAGTAGCCCATGGCTACCTTCTGGCGCAGGTGCGGTGCGTGTTCCCGAAAGTCGGCCCAGGGCGTCACCGCGATGCGTCGCGCCGTCGGAACCAGGGATCGGAAATCCGTCAGTAATGCTTTGAAGGAGTCCATGCCCACGGTGGTATCCGCGACGAACAGAACGATGGGCACCTCACGTGCCTGGAGGTCCTCGACGTGCGCTCGGGCGGACTCCGCGGAGGGCACCACCAGCACCGAGTACTCCCGCGCATATCGGTCCAATTGCGCGCTCATGACGTCGCCGTGTTCGGCTGTGAGGCACACGATGGCGGGTGTAGACATGGGGCTCCTGTTCAATTGTGAATTAGGCCGTGAGGCGGTGCACGTAACACCAGCGCCAGGACTCGCCGGGTTCGGCGGATTGCATCACGGGATGGCCCGTTCGGTGGAAATGTTCGCTCGCGTGCTTTCCGGTGGAGCTGTCGCAACAAGCAATATCGCCACACTCCAGGCACATGCGGAGCGCGACGGCGTGAGTGCCCTCTTCGATGCATTGCTGACACACCGGGGCTTCTGGGGATGCCTGGGAGGGGTATGCGGCGAGTTCATCGCAGTAGCCACCCTCGCGTGAGCCAATCGCCGCGAACGGCTCTGCCGAAGGCTCCACCGGGGTCTCGAGCATCGACTCTTCATAGTCCAAGGTGTTCAGCACGTCTTGGAGCACGTGAGACGGGAATTTTCCCTTCCCCCGGATCGCGATCACGCGGGCGCGTTCGGCCGCGATCATTCGGCGGCGAATACGCGCGTACGCATCGCTGGGTGCTTCGTGCCCCGGCGTCGTGGAGAGGCGCTCCCACGCGGCGAAGGACCGCTCGTCGATACGCTCGCGAATGGTCTCGAGCACGCCAGGGGATTCTTGGGTGGTGCAATCCTCCAGCTCCTTCATTCCGGCTTCCCCGGCCTTGTGGATGAGGGTGGCCCGAGCGAGCGCATCTTCGGCCGGGTCCGCGGGCTTGACCTTGAGCAAGCGCGTGAGCAAAGGCAGGGTCAGCCCTTGCACGTAGAGCGTGCCGAGCACCACGGTCAGCGCGGCGAGCACCAGGATGTCGTAGTGAGGCACGGACGGTGGGATCACGAAGACCGCCGCGATCGTCACGACGCCGCGCATGCCGGCCCACGAGGTCACGAGCGCGTGCGACCACGGCTGCCGGTTCTCGGGTGACACCCGGAAATTCCTGATCCCTTGGCGGGCGCACACCCAGATCACGCGCACCACGATCACCGTGCCGAGGACGGCGGCGCAGAATCCGATGACCGCTGGGAGTGACATGCCGTCGTCCACACCCGAAATGATCGAGGCGGCTTGCAAACCGATCAGAAGGAAGACGGCGTGTTCCAAGAGGAAGGCGACGGTCGACCACGTCAGCCGTTCGGTGATGCGGGAACTTGCGGTCTGGACGATGGGCGCTTTGTGCCCGATGAGAAGGCCGGCCACGACCACAGAGATCACCCCGGAAGCCTCCACGGACTCCCCGATGAGATAAGCCGCGAAAGGAACCACGAAGGACATGCCCATGTCGATGAGGGCATCGTGGATGAACTTGCGGACCCAGATCACCACAAACGCCACCGCAAGTCCCACGAGGACGCCGCCGCCGGCGGCGACGAGAAACTCCAGTCCGATCCCGCCGGCGGTCACGGCTCCACCAATAGCCGCCGTGGCTGCACGCAGAGCCACCAGCGCGGTCGCGTCGTTGAGGAGAGATTCGCCTTCCAGGACGGTCACGATCTGACGGGGCAGGCCGATCCTGCGCGCCACGGCGCTCGCCGAGACGGCGTCGGGCGGGGCCACGACCGCGCCGAGGGCCAGTGCCACGGGCCACCCAATGTCGGGCGCAATCGTGTGCACCATCGCCCCGACGGCCAGCGTGGTGACGACGACGAGGGCCACCGAGAGAGAAGCAACCGAGGCGATGTTGGCGCGAATATCGATGATCGATGTGTGGATCGCCGTGGAATACAGCAGGGGCGGCAGGAGGCCGAAGAGAACGATCTCGGGGGATAGTTGGATCTCCGGCACAAACGGCAAGAATGAGGCCAGGGCTCCTAAAACGATCAGAACCATGGGCGCGGGAAGCCGAAGGCGTTCGCTGAGGGCGGTCCCCACGAGCACCGCGACAACGAGGCAGACTAATAAGAGGACGACGTGCACGAATTGATCTTCGCACGTGGGAGGTCGTTTGAGCAGAGCCCGGCCGAGAGAGCTCCCGTTTTAGCAGAATCCGTTGGAATTACTCCGGTAGTGCTGCCGTGAGAGAGACGACGCGGGTGATCTGACGGGCATTGAAGTTATCGTCGCTGATCAAGTTGATCTCGTAGACGCCGTGTTGGCCGCCGGTTACTGCCATCCCCTCGTAGTTGTCCATCAGGGGGTTGGATTGCGTCTGATGCGTCGGGGCGCCCTGTGAGGGAAGGCCCGTCACGTCCACGGCCCGCGATTTTGTGAGGAAGGAGCCCGCCGAGGCTTGGGCGAGGTTCGGCACATCTGTGACGTCGGGGGCCGCGTCCAGGTTAGTCACGGCGTACAGTTCGGCGGTATTCCCGCGATCGGCGGACCACGCCGCTTCTTCCACGAGGAGATTGTCTTTGCCGTAGAACTGGACCTCAGGGATGCGGTTGCCGGTTTGGGTGCGGTAACCGACCTGTTTGTCTAGTCTCCACTGGCCACCATGCTTTCGGTAGACGAGGAAACGATGAGCCGTCGCGTCGGCGGTGGTGACGTCTCCGCTGAGGGGGCCCTCCATCGAGGCGACGAGCGTCTGCCCATTGGGGCTGAGCGTGAGCCCTTCCAGGGTCGCGTTGTCGGTGGCCTGGCCTTGGGCGGATTTGCCCGCGACCCCGAAGTTTCCTGGAACCGGCAGGGTTGCTTTCTGGACGCCGTCTCGACCGAATACCCGAATGGTTGGCTCGGTTTCGGAGCTGACCAGGTAATCCCCCTGGGGTGTGATTGCCAGACCTTCGTTGTCGGCGGTTTGGCCTGTGTATGGGGTGCCGTCCGGTTTCTTCAAGACCAAGGGGGCACCCGTGATGCGGGGATTGTGGGGATCCGAGTAGAACCAGATGCGCGACGGGTCGTCCGCGTGGTTGTCCACCGTGGAAGCCCACGCGTGCCGTCTCTTGTCGTAGGCCATGGACGAGAGGCCGCCGACCTCCGCGCCGTCGGCGCTCACCTTGTCCAGGGCGTCGGAATAGCCGACGACCTGCGGCGATGAAGGCGTCCCATGCCCGGGATTGGCTTGAGCGGCGGGGGAGCCCAGACCGATGAGGAGCGTGCCGGCCAGAGCGGCGGCGGCACATTGCGTGTGGCGATGCATGATGGGCTCCGAGGTGGTTGGTGTCGTGGCCGCCGACGGCGGCAACGGAGGCAGACATCGTCGATGCTGGACGGCTCGGGTGTCGCCCGAGTGACGTGCGGGCCAACACGTCGCGAATCTTCGCACGCGGTCGATCCCACCGATAGCTGGCAATTCAGACGAGAAATTATTTCGCAACCGAAATATTTTCCACGAGCATGGGGTTTAATCCGACATTGCCCGAGAATGGGTGATCGTCGTGAACAAGGAAGGGAGGGATCATGTCGGGAAAGCGGCTGTTCACCATGGAGAAGAGCTCGTCCCACGTGGGGCTCGTGACATTTTGGCTGGCGGCGGGCACGTTTGCCTTCGGGGCGGGCGAATTCGCGTCGATGAGCCTGCTGCCCTCGATCGCCTCCGGTCTTGGAGTGAGTGAGGGCCAGGTCGGCCACATCATCACCGCGTACGCCGTCGGCGTCGTTTTGGGCGCGCCGGTCATCGCGGTGTTCGGCGCCCGGTGGCCCCGCAAGCCGTTGCTCTTGGCGCTTCTGGGCGTTCTGGTTCTCGGGAATATCTTTGCCGGGCTCGCACCTTCCGTGCTCTTGCTGAACGTCGCACGATTCCTCTCGGGCATACCCCACGGAGCCTTCATCGGGTTGGGCACCTTGGTTGCCGTCGAGATGTCTTTGCCCTCCAAGAAAGCGCGTGCCGTGAGCTCGGTGGGCCTGGGAATTCCCGTGGCCACCATCATCGGCGTTCCCGTGTTCACGATTCTCGGTCAGCTCGTAGGCTGGCGCGCCAGCTACCTGCTCATGGCCGTGATTGCCGCAGTTGCCCTGGTCGCTCTGTGGGCGACGGCGCCCAATACCGCCGGAAACCGTGCCACGAGCCCCAAACTCGAGATGGCTGCGATGACCAATCCCAAGGTGCTTTTGACGTTGTTCACCGCAGCCATCGGGTTCGGCGGCATTTTTGCGGTGTATTCCTTCTTCACGTCGGCCTACGAGGGGACCGACGCCGGCCCGGTGTGGGCGATGTCGCTCATTCTGATGCTCTATGGGTTCGGGGCGACCGTCGGCAACTGGCTGGCGGGTTTCGCCACGGAGCGGTTCCTGCTGGGCGCCGCCATCATTTTCCAGATACTCCTGGGGCTCTCCGCGGCTCTGTACGCCGTTGGGATGGGCAACGTCTGGATCATGGGTCTCGCGATGATCCTCATCGGGTCCAGCGGTGGGCTGGTGGTGCCGATGCAAACCCGCCTCATGGTCGCCGCCGGCGACGCCCGGACATTGGCGGCCGCCATGAATCACGTGGCATTCAACCTAGCCAACGCGATCGGCCCGCTGGTTGCGGGAGCCGCGATGACGGCGGGTGGCGGCTGGGCTTCCACGGGGTGGGTCGGCGTCGCACTCGCTGCTGGAGGGTTGATCCTGCTGCTCGTCAACGTGCTCAGCGATCGCCGCACCCCGGTGACCCATCACGCGATCCGGTTCGTCCCGCACACGGGGACCGTGCAGATCGTCGACCCGAAGCAGTAAGCACTTCGGAGCCGCATGAATAGGCAAGGCCCCGCGATTCCGTGAAGAATCGCGGGGCCTTGCGTTGTGCGGCTAGTGTCGGCCGTTGCCGTTGCCCTGGCCGTTCCCGTGGCCATTCCCCTGGCCGGGACCCTGGTGTGAGCCAGTGCCGCCGGCGGGTTGATAACCGGGACCCTTGGCGGAGGCCGGGATCGAATCCATGTTCACGTGCAGGAACTCGCCGTCGTCTTGTTGACCATCCGGAAGGTTCTTCGGGGTCAGACCATACGGAGCCTTGTCGCCGGTGGAGCCACCCAGCCCGTAATCGCTGTCGTTGGAAATCCAGAGGTCACGCCCGCCGTTGAGTGCGGCGACGCCCTCGATCTTGTCGTGAGCAAAGAAACCGCCGGTGGGATCGATGCCCCAGACGAGCTTGGTGATGTCCAGGTACATCGCGCTCGATACGGGCGTGATACCCGCGTTCTTCAGTGCCGAAGCGGCGTCGGCCTCGTTGGACTTACCGGTGAGCCCCTCGATGCTCTTGCCACCCACGAGCAAGCCGCCTTTGCCTGCGTCATACGTACTGCCCTGAACGTTGCCATTCTGAGAGACATCCGTGGCCCCGGAAATATCTACCTTGTGCAATTTTTTGTACGAATTCGCACCCAGGTCGCCGTCGCGCTCATCCACGAGGAATTCGTGATTCGACAACGCGGTGATTTCGCTGATGTTGGTCGAGGCTGAGTCCAGATGCCGCATGTACAGGTATTCATGGCTCTTTCCTGTTGCGAGGTCGATGGTCACGATGCGGGTCGGCACCACATTCTTTGGCTTGCCCTTCAAATCCGGGGTGACCAGGGCGGACTGCATGGCGCCCACCAAAGTCTTGCCATCGGGCGTGATGGTGAGGCCTTCCATGCCCTTATTTGGGTCCCGCATTTTCAGCTCACCCGGGAGGCTGCCGTTGAAAGGCGAGAGGCGCTGGAGCTGTCGGCCCTGAGCGTCGAAGTGAGTCACGTACGGGCCGTACTCGTCGCTCACCCAGAACGAGCCATCGGGCATGGCCACCAAGCCCTCGCTGTCATATCCGTGATCCGACTTCGGCAGCACCTTGCCCGAGAGGTCTTGAATTTCCTCGCCGGTGTCGGCCTCGGGAGAAACCTGGCCATTCAACGGTTTGCCGTCCGTGCCCTTGAGCTCGATCACGCGGTTGAGCTTCGCGTGGCCGTTGACCATGCGAAATTCGCCGATCTGCGGTGCGTAGTCGGGGTAGGGCTCGATCTTGATGCCGTCCGGCCCATCGACGTTGGGGCCACGGTCGGTCAACCCGTAGAACACATCCTGGCTACCGGGCTTGGGCGTTAGGGCGGAACCATAGGCCGAACCCTTGACCGGGACGTTACCCACGGATCCAAGGTCCTTGATGTGCGTGGTGTAAACCTCCGCGCCGGGAGCCTTCTGGGGAGGATTAGCCATCGCGGGAGCGGAGGGGAACACCAGGATTCCGGTTGCGGCTGCGGCGAACAGGAGGGTGCGTTTCTTCGTCATGGTTTGGTCTTTCCATCGATGCTGAGTGACCGACCGAGTACATCAGCCGCAGATGACGAATGGGGGAGCATCGGGTGACGAGAACACGACCAACCCGTGGCACAGGGAGGGAAGAGACCGGGCCACGGCGGCCGTGTTCGGGCTCGTCTTAGGCCACGGCGTCGGCGAGCGCGAGGTAGCCAGACATCATGGCCCGAGCCACCCGATATACGTCGTCGTCGTTCGGAAGGAACGTCGAGGAATGCAGTCCCTCCGTGGTCTCGGTCCCCACGAAGAGCATGAGGGAGGGGATCTTCTCGGCGAAGAATGAGAAGTCATCCGCGCCCAACGAACGAAGGGTTTCGTCGACGTCGAACCCCTGTTCGGCAAGTATGGCCGCGGTGGCTTCGGCCAACGTCGGGTCGTTGTACAGCACAGGCTCACCGGCCGTGATGGTGACCTTTGCAGTGCACCCGTGGGCCGCCGACGTCGCGACCGCGATCTCCCGAACCTGAGCGCGTATGAGGGCCCGGGTTTCCTCGTCGAGCGCTCGCAGGGTCCCGGATATTGTGGCGCGCTCTGGGACAACATTTGCGGCCTCGCCGGCGTGAAAGGACGACACCCCGACGACTGCCGAGCGCATGGGGTCTACGACGCGGCCGACCACGGACTGGAGGGCTCCGACGATCTGGGTGCCAGCGTAGAGCGGGTCGCGGGTGGTGTGCGGGTACGCGGCGTGACCGGGACGGCCGCTGACCTCAATGTGGAACTCGTCTGCGGCGGCGTTGACGCCTTCCGGCGTGCACGAGACGACGTCGCGCCCCAGCGTGGGCTGAACATGCGCCCCCAACATTGCCGCGCACTCTTCGCGACGGAGGATTCCTGAGGCGACGATATCTTCCGCCCCCGAGGGGTAGGTCTCTTCCCGCGGTTGAAGGACCGCGAGCAGCGGCATGGGGGCCTCCGTCGAGGCCACCGCATGGACTACGGCCGTCAGCGCGGCCAGGTGCACGTCGTGACCGCAGGCGTGCATGACCCCCGGGTTTTCCGAGGCCCAGTCCACCCCGGTTTCTTCGAGAATGGGCAATGCATCCAGCTCGCCGCGAATCCCAATGGCAGGGCCCGGTCCGCCACAACGCACGACGGCGCCCGCCTCGGCCACAGTGGTGCGCGGCAGCCCGTGAGGGAGATGCTCGATCACCAGGTCTCGCGTCTCGGTCTCGTTCCCGGAAGGTCGCGGATTCCGATGGAGGAGCCCTCGCAAGGCGCGGGCACGTGGCATCTCGGCGTCGAGGGCCGACCACAATTCTTCGTATTTCATGACGTCACCTCGTAGACGCGCAGTGCGTTATTCCTGCCGATCATCCGGGCGACGCGGGATGCTTCGGCGGGACTCCATTCGTCGTCGTCGATCCATTGTTGGAGCACGCGTTCGGTTCCGCGACGCCACAAGACCGAACCGAGATAGTGCAGCTCGGGTGGGCCCCACGCGTCGGAGGAGTAGAGAATCTTGCCGAAGGGCGCGAGCTCCATACTCTCGGCGATGATTCGCGTCGCTGCGGCACCTGTGTAGTTGATGGCCAGTCCGACGTCCATATAGACGTGCGGAAACACGTGGGCCAGGTACCCGGCGATCCGATGGTACGGGTAGCAATGCAGAAGCATGATGCGTGCGCCCGTGGGCTCGATGAGCTTGAGCCAATCCGTCAGCAGCGCGGGGTTGCAACGGTGCATGTCGACGTCGGCGTCGCCGAAGCCCACGTGAAGTTGCAGGGGCTTGCCCGTGGCGCAGGCCGCGTGAAGCAGGAAGCGCAGGAGCACCGGGTTCTCGACCCTCGGAGTGACACCAGGCTGGAAGTCTCCCATCCACTCACGGGCGGCTTCGCGAATCTCGGCGCTGCTGGGGCGCGTGGGGTCAAAGTCAAAGCCGTAGCGGTATGCGACGATCGATTTCCAGCCCACGGCTCGTTCCGATGCTTTGGCGAGGGCTTCCTCGACGTCCGTCTCCAAGTTTTCCGGGGTGGAGGTCGGAGCTATGGCTTCGAGGGTCGATTCCAAACGCACAATCTCGTGGGTGGTGCCCTGCAGTTCGGCATTCATGCGGGCGACGTCCCAGATCGCGTCGGTCGCGAAACCGGAGTCCACGATCCAGTCACTCACGCCCGCCGAACCCATCAGAACTTTCGCTAGGGCATCGGCCCCGAGATCCTCGCGGGCGGCCATGTAGGCATCCGCGCTCGCGTGGGCCTCCAGTCCCAAGGCGGGCGCGCAGTGACGTCGCACCGCGAAGCCAACCTGGCTGTCGAAGGCGCTGACCCCGGCCGGTTGGGGCACGTCGCATTCGCTGATGAGCGTCTCAAACGTGCCCCGATCCACGTTTCCGGCGAGTGGGCCGTGGACGTGGTGGTCCACCAGCTTCAGCTCGCGGAAGGTTTCGTGTAGATCAGTAGACATTCGCGACCTTTCGGCAGATCTCCTTCGCGGTCAGGCCCTCACAGGATTCCAGGTCGGCTCGCTTGACGTCCACGTAGGTCTGGATGAGATCCGGGTGGAACCACGACATCACAACGTCGTCCTTGCGGAGGGCATCCAAGGCATCTTCGACGTCGGTGGGCAGCTTGGGCACCCGAGTGAGCTCTTCGGCCGAATCCTCTTCGTGCCAAATCTTCTCGGGCTGATACCCGCGCTTGATGCCTTCCATTCCCGCGCGCACGATGGCCCCCACGGCCAACCAAGGGTTCGCCGTCGCGTCCGCGGCGCGGTATTCCAAGTTGAACTGGTGCTGCGGTCGTCCCCCGCCGAGGGTGCTCGTGGGGCAGATCCGGACGAGGGCCTCACGGTGGTATTCGCCCAGGAAGGCACCGCCGACGCTCCAGCGGTTGGGGCTCAGCCGCAAGTAGGAGGCCGGGCTGCACGCGGTCAGGGCGGTCAGCGGCTTGGCGTGGGTGATGATTCCGGCGGCGAACTGGGCACCGACCTCGGCGAGGTCCGAGGGGCGCTCCGGGTCATGGAGCACAGGCGCGCCGGTCTGGGCGTCGCGCAGGGAGAAGTGGATGTGCACGCCGCTGCCGGAACCATCCGGATCCAGCAGGGGAGCGAATGAGGCCTTGCGACCACTGCGTTCGGCCAGATCGCGGACCAAGTCGCGAAGCACGACGGCACGATCGGCGGCGGCCAAGGCGCCCGTCGGCTCCAGGGTGATCTCGAACTGGTCTTCGCCGTATTCCGGAAGCCAGGTCTCCGGCCTGAGGCCGACCTCGTCCAGGAGCTCTACGAGCTTCGATCCGAACGGCTCGGCCTTGCGGAAACGCTCGAAGCTAAACGGGGCGGTCTCTTCCGCGCCAGACAGGAAAAACTCGTGTTCAAAAGAGGCCACGACTTCCAAGCCAGTGAGTTCGGTGAACTCGCGCAGGGCGTCGCGGGCAAAGGTGCGGGGGCAGCATGCCCACGGGGAGCCATCGGGGCGAGTTTGATCGGCCAAGTAGTAGCTCAGACCAGGGCGTTCTTCGGATTCGGCGATGTTAAACAACGCCTCGTTGTCGGGCATGAGCCGTAGGTCTCCCGTCGCGCCAAAGACGTTGTCCTCCGCGATGTGACCGAAGGCCCCGATCGCCAGATTGGCCGGAACCCAACCGACGCCGCGTCGTAGTGCTGCCGGAGTCTCGGCGCCGGGGACGGAACGTCCGCGGGTCTGTGCGGAGAGGTCGTTGGTTGCGATGAAGGTTAGGGGGGTCGTGGTCATGGTCCTCACGCATCTTCGTCAGTGAATCAGATGTTCCAACACCGAGTGTTTCGATGTCTTTCGTAATGCACATTACATTTTCTGAGAGACGTGGGCCACAGTCTGCGTCATTTTGGTCGCTATTTGGTGAGGTGAGACGCGGGTCAAGCGTCCCGGAGGATGCCTTCGGCTAGTGCCACCCTGCGTTTGCCGTGTTCGCCCAACTGCTCCGTCACCGCCGCGATCAGGCTCTCGACCACAGCGGTTGCGGCGGTGATGGAATCGAAGGGTGAGGGCGACTCGACGGGGCAAGGCAGAACGACCGAGGACGTTCGGGCAATGGGGGAGAGCCAGACATCGGTCATGAGGCACACGGTTGCCCCTTGGGCCTGGACGGTCTGGGCCAAGTGCTCGGCCCAGACCGTGTAGCGCCGGTAATCGAAGACGACGAGAACGGTCTGTCGGTTGGCGTCGGCCACCGCGGTGGCGCGGGACAATTCATCATGCCCGACCACCGAGATTCCGGGTCGCAAGAGCCGCAGGTGCGCTGCCAGGTACTCCGCGAGGAAACCGCTGAACCTGCCGCCCACGAGCATGATCTGTTTCTTCCGATCACACAGCTCTTGGACCATCGCGCGGAACTCGGATTCGGGGAGGCTCTCGTAGGTACTCTCGATCATGTCCACGAAAGTGCACCGCGAGCGGGTGAGAACATCACGGCCGTCCTCGTGGGCCGCACCCGTCTTGTGGGGATATTGGCTGAGGGGTGAGCCTTCGTCGTTGAGTCCCTTGACGACGTCGCGCTGGAGCTCTGGCCACCCCGAATAGCCAAGGCGCGCGGCGAAGCGGATGACGGTTGGAGGGCTCACGTCGGCGACGGCGGCCAATTCCGCCACGGTGCCGAGGGCTGAACTGGGGTAGCCGGCGAGCACGGCCCGGGCGGCCTTGCGCTCGCTCGGGCTCATGTCTTCCATAAACTCGTGCACGAGCGAGCGTACGTTCCGGTGACTCACCATCCAGAGAACCTCCTCAGGTTGTTCGGATCAATCTTTCCATCTTCGGCGTCTCGAAGGGCCTGGGAGATCGTGTCGGCGATGAATTCGGCGTCCGCTCGGGTGATCGTGAGGGGAGGAACCAGCTCCAGGACGTTGCCGCCGATTCCGGAGTAGTTCAGGGCGACACCCAATTCGAAGGCTCGATACACGGTGGCCGCGGCGAGGTCGGTGGCAGGTTCTTTGGTTTCCCGATCCAAGACCAGTTCGACGCCGATGGATAGCCCGCACCCGCGCACCTCACCCACGTGGAGCATCTGTGCCGTCCGTTCCAGAAGTAGGTCCTTGAGTAACTGACCCTGGGTGGCGGCGCGCTCGGGGAGACCTTCATCGTCGATGCGGCGGAGGACGTCGAGTCCGGTACGGGATCCGGCGGGATATCCGTTCATCGTGAGGAGGAGGCCTCCGGTGGCGGCGTCGGCCATCTTGGGAGCCATGATTGCCGCCGAGACCGGCAGTCCACCGCCAAGGGTTTTCCCCAGCGTTACGGCGTCTGGGGTGTGGTCGGGGTGATCGAAATAGTCGTCGGCGGTATAGGCGGGAAAGGTGCCCGTGCGTCCCAGGCCGACCTTCACCTCGTCGACGCACAGCAACGTCCCGTGCCTGCGGCAGGCCCGGTGGAGCTCCCGCAGGAAGTGCTTCGGGGGTATCAAGATCCCGCCGTCGTGCGCGATGGGTTCGACCAGAACTAGGGCAATCTCGCCTGAAGCGAGGGTCTCCTCTGTGCGGCGCATGACTTCGGCCAGGAGCTCTTCCTCGGTGCTGGCGGGATCACCGGTAACGGCCTCGGGGCGATAGAGGTCCGGATAGGGCAGAACTACCGCGCGTGGATCCATGTCGCCGCCCGCATCGGCATTAAATCCCGATGCCGCCTGAGAGTCTCCGATGCCGCCGTGGTAGGAGTGGCCGAAACTCAAGACCTTGCTCCGTTGGGTGGCTGCCCGGGCGCTCCGGATGACCGCGGTGTTGGCGTCCGAGCCGGTGAGGCCCAGGTAGACCTTGCGGCCGGCGTCTCCCGGGATCACGTCGAGGAGACGCTGGGCGAATTCGACGGATGCCGAGTTCGTCATCGCCAACACGTTGGCCCCGCCCCCGTCCATGAGCGCGGATCGTGCCGAATCGGCCAGTCGTGCGTCGCCATAACCGAGTCCGAAGGCGCCTTGGCCGGAGGTGGCGTCCAGGACGCGTCGGTCGTCGTCGGTCATGAGATATGGGCCTTCGCCTGAGCGGGCAGCTAAAGGGTAGAAGCGCATTTTGGACGGGCCGGCTAGTACCGATTCGTCCCGTTCGTAGAGATCGCCTGAGGGATCCATGGGTGTCCTCCGTGAATTGTGAATAACAGAAAGGTCTTGTTCATGAGGATTTGTAACGTGTATAACTATAGGCAATCTATGTGATGCTGAACACAGCGTCGGAGAGTTGGGCATGATGAACGACGCCAGATCTCAGAGCACCCAGACCGAGTCCCATCAAGGTGCGAGCCGCGCCGAAGGCACGCCGAAGCGGCTCATCGGACCCGTACAAGCCGCGGCCCTCTCAGTGGGTTTCATGGGGCCCGTCATGGCGATGGCACTGAACGGCATCGGAGTTGCGGGCCTGGTGGGAACCAAGGTTCCGTACACCTGCATCATCGCGGCCCTAGGCGTGTTGTTCGTGGCCTACGCGTTCGTGCGCCTGACCGGGAAATTCGCGCACGCGGGTTCGGTCTATGCGTTGACCGGAGCGACCATCGGGCCTCGGGCAGGATTCTTTTCGGGCTTCGCCTTGTTGGGCACGTACCTGTTCTTCGTCGCGTGCATCTATGGGGCTTGCGGCGTCTTCTTCGACGCCTTCGTCTCCACGCTGGGTTGGGACATTTCGGTCCCGTGGCCGGTCACGCTGATCGTCATCGCCGCGCTCGTCCTTCTCCTGGGTGTGAGAGAGGCGCCGGTCATCACCAAGATCTTGATGGTCATCGGCGCCGTTGGTATCGGGTTGATGTTGATTCTCGCGGTGATCGTGATCGTTCAGGTTGCCGGTGGTGGAGGACCGCACGGTGAGCCGTTGAGCATGGATCCCGTGCTGCCAGGTGGGGCCTCGATGTCGGCCGTCATGACCGCCTCCGTGTTCGCGTTCCTGTCGTGGGCCGGGTTTGAATCGTGCACGTCTCTCGCGGAAGAAACGCGCAATCCTCGGCGTGCGATTCCGATCGCCCTGCTCGGCTCGGTCATCCTGGGCGGGGTGATCTACGTGGTCGTGATGTACGCCCAGACGGTGGGGTTCGGGACTTCGGATGCGGGCGTCGCCTCCTTCGCGGGGGCCGACTCATCGTTGATCGAGATCGCCTCGATGTACACCGGGCCGATGTTTGCGCGGCTCTTGGCGCTCTCCGCATTTGCGGTGGCCTTCGCCTCGGCTTTGAGCTCGACGTCGGCGGCTTCCCGCCTGCTCTTCGCCCTTGCCCGGGACGGATTCGGTCCGCGGTTTCTGGCTCGTACGCCGGCCCGATCCTCGACTCCCCGCAACTGCGTAACCGCCGTCGTCGTGCTGACCCTGGCACTGTCCCTGTTCCTGCTGATTTTCCAGGCCCAAGCCTTCGAGACGTACTACTGGTTCGCGACCATCGCGGTGCTATGCCTGATCGTCGCCTACGCGATGACTTCGGTGGGGGCTATTGTCGCCGCGGCTCGCGGGACCTTCGGTCTTCACAAAGGGGAGATGATCATCCCTTTGGTTGCCCTCGCCTACCTCGGATATGTGTATTTCGTGCAGGCGTGGGGGCAGGAAGCGCCCTTCACCTATTTCCCGTGGATCGCTGGCGCTTGGTGTCTCGTGGGGCTCGTCGTGGCACTGGTTCGGCCGGATATGGCGAAGAACATCGGGGACGAGTTGTTGCTGGAGGACTGATATGGCCCGAGACTCGCGCGACGCGTCGTGAGCGATTGAGCCGAGACGCCGTCTCACTCGTCCGGGGGAGTTCCATGCAGAGTTTCCGGGTTTAAGCCGAGAGCTGTCGAACCTCGTGAGACCCGTGTTCCAGCTCTAGATTGGGGAGTGAGCCAACGCAGTTTTCGATAATCCCTCAAAGGAGATCATGATGACTCAATCGGCCGATCAGCTGACATTCCAGAACCCCGTCACGCGGTACCCGAAAATCGAACCGCCCCGGCAGAAGCAGCCGGAGCCCGGTCTGGATGCCCACCTTGAGCCAAGCGCGGATCGCGGTGAAAAGACCTATCGGGGAACCGGCCGGCTCGAAGGGCGCAAGGCTCTCATTACGGGTGCGGATTCCGGAATTGGCGCAGCGGTAGCGATTGCCTTCTCGCGGGAAGGCGCCGACATCGCCATGAACTACCTGCCCGCCGAGGAAGAGGACGCGCAGTACATCAAGAACCTCCTGGAACAGGAAGGACGAAAGATCTGCCTGATCCCCGGTGATCTTATGGACCGCGAATTCTGCACGACCCTCGTAGACCAGGCGCACGAGGCACTCGATGGCCTAGATATTCTCGTCAACAACGCCGGTAAACAGGTCATCACAGATGGTCTGGAGAATTTGAGCGACGACGAACTGGAAAAGACCTTCGACGTCAACATCTTGGCCATGTTCCGTATTACCCGCCAAGCGTTGAAATACCTGCCTGCCGGATCGGCAATTGTTAATTCGACCTCAATTCAGGCCTATGATCCGTCGACGCACATCATGCACTACGCGTCCACCAAGGCGGCCATCAATAACTTTTCCAAGGGGCTGGCGCAGGATCTGGCCCCGCGGGGCATCCGGGTCAACGCCGTCGCACCCGGACCGATCTGGACGCCGTTGCAGGTGAGTGAGGGCCAACCCCAGGAAGCCTTGCCGTCATTCGGCCACAACACGCCCTTGGGTCGTGCCGGACAACCCACCGAACTTGCCCCCGCGTACGTATTTCTCGCGTCCGCGGAGTCGAGCTACGTCATGGGGGAAACCTTGAACGTTAACGGCGGGATGGTTTCTCCGTAGGGGATAGAGCCACCGGCGCGCCCATTCTCGCAGGCGCGCCAGTGGCGTCTTCTTGGCCCCGCCCGAGCGGGCCGAGTGCGGCCGGATCAGGCCGGTAGGAACGGGCTGGCCTTCCGGTTCCAGGAGAAGGCGAGCATGTCCCGGGCACGGGTAGCCCCGACGTAGAGCAGCGAGCGCTCGCGGAGGTAGTTGTCCTCCCGTGATTGGTCATCGTATTCCGTGCCTTCGAAGTGACGTGGAATAGATGCCTCGCTCAGGTCGAATAGAATCACGCGGGAGAATTCGGTGCCCTTGGCGCGGTGCAGAGTCATGGCCACCGGTGCGCCCTTGGGCACGGTGTCCCGGTCCACGGGCGTGACCGGCACGTTGCGGTCGCTCATGGCCCGGATCAGGCGGGTTCTCTGCGATTGGGTCCGGACCAGGATGCCCAAGGTATTCCGATCCATTCCTTGTTGGTGAATCTCCTCCGCCCACGTGGTGATCAGCTTGGCCACCTCGTCGAGTTCGTCCTTCTCGCTGGATGAGGAGAGCGGATTGGGCTGAGGGCCCGATCGGCTCGACAGGTATCGATCCATCGCGGCCAGAGCACCGGTGGCTTCCCCGCCCTCCGCCTCGTCGAGGTCGTAGTTTCCGCCTTCGAGAACACTCAGTGCCCATTGCAGATTCTGCTCGGTCGTACGGTAATTCAGGCGCAGACGCCGGGACCGGCCGCGAACGTGAATTCCGTAGTGGCCCAGCACAATCCGGTTGCCGTAAATGCGCTGATTGGCATCCTCTGCGATGAACAGGTCGTTCGGGCCCTCGGGTACGGCGGCTCGGGCGAGCTGCCAGCGGGTGGGGGAGAAATCTTGGGCCTCGTCGATGAGGAGGTGATCGGCGGGTGCCGCCAACTGTCGTTGACCTTCCGGGAGTCCATCGCCGTTCAAGATGGCCGCGGCGACCGTAGGTGCTTCATCCCAATCGATCACCTGTTCGGCGCGGCCCTCTTTCCGGTAATGGTCTACGACCTTCCACACCGCGCGACGTTGGGAGCGGCCGAGCCGGGTGCCGCGGCCGGTGCGCGTCGCACGGAGGTAGCCTCGCTCGTCCGTGATGTGCTGAGGAAGGATCACCTCGGCGTATTCGCTCGTGAAAAAGTGCGGCGTTCGGAGGTTTTCCGGAAGGTCTGCGCCCGCCACTTCGATCGCATGATCCCAGGGGGTATTCCCAAACGAACCGGTAGTTCGGTAGCGGGGTGTTTGCCGGACGCTCCAGCCGAGAACCGCATTCATCGCGCTGGACACACGGTTCTGGCGGGGATCTTCGCTGGCTGTTCGGATCACGCGGCTGGCCACCTGGTCCATCGTCAACACGCAGATGCCGGGGGTGCCCAGAGTCGCTGCCTTGCGGACTCCCGGGGCGAGCTCGTGAATTTGGCGCTCGATCATCTGGACTAGGTTCTTGGTATAGGAGACGACGAGCACCCTGGCCTGCGGATTGGCGCGTGCCAGGCGTACGGCGCGATGCACCAGGACCACGGTTTTGCCAGTGCCGGCCCCTCCAGTGAGTCGGAAGGGACCCGTGGTTTCGGCCTCGACGTAATTGCGCTGATCGGGGTGTAAGAATAGACGCCATTGGTCGAAATCTCCGCTTTCCAGAGCTTCGCGAAGTGCCTCGTCGTCCCTGATGAGGTGGAACTGGGAAGCTGCGGTCTCATCGCTGACCGCACGGATGACGTCGTCGGTGTCGGAGGGAACGCCGATATCCGTGCCGCGAACCTCTGCATCGGAGCGCGTGTAATTGGCACGGACCTCCTCGAGGGATGTTCCGGTGGCCAGGTCGAGCAGAGCAGAACCCTGCCAGTCGCGGATTCTCTCCAGGCGAGCGACCAGGTCGGCCTCTTCTGCCGTGACCACGAATTGCGCCAACGGGGGCTCAATGCCGAGGTCGTCGACGAGTTGTTGCTCGGAGTAAGGGGCGAGGGGGATCTCGGGCTCGGCGGACGGAACGTTTTGCTGTTCCGCGAGGATTTCCGCGGCCTTGGCATTGACCAGCGCTTTGAGCTCGGAGTCGGTGTAAAAACCACCGGCATCCGCGGCCTCTGGAACTTGGTCGGCCCGATTCTCGGTTCGCCTGATCTCGGCGACGCCGCTGCGCGGGTTCACACGGGTGTAGACGGTCTCCGCGATGGGATACGCGACGTCGTGCTTGTACACGCCGTACAGCATGTACCAGTCGCCGAGATCGAAGAAGACCATGCGATGGTTCGAATCGACGCGTGCGGTACGAACGCGGTCATCTACCGCGTTTTTGATCGGCTCGACGTGCAAGCCGAGTGTGGTGGAGTCCCGCATCAGCTTGTCGATCGTGGACTTGACCTTGCCCGCGATGCTGGAGTCATAGCTCGCGCTAAAGCGACGATCTAGGATGAGTTGCTTGGTGGGCATCGCCATGATGGTCTCCTCTAGGCGTTTCTGGATTCGGTGATGTGGTGATTGAGCGCGTCGCGGACCCCGTCAACGTCCGGACCGGTGACCGTCCAGTCGGTGAATTGCGCCAGGGCGCGAACTTTGTCGAGGTCTTTCTCGTCGCCGACCCACGCAATTTTGAGGGGCAGCCACGCGAGGTCCACCATGTACCCGCCGAATTCCTCGCCCTGCTCCGGAATCGGGAGACCCCGCTCGGCGGCGAATCTTAGGATGGTTCGTTCCTGAGCATCGAGGGCGTCGTCGATCATGTCCTGCCACTCGGGCGACAGCTCGGTGGTGGCCGGTGTGTCTTGGACGATCGCGGCATCCGGGTCGGTTGACGGTGGGGCCATGGTGTCCTCAGCCAGAAGCAACGACATAATCGAGTCTTCTTCGGCCACGTGAGTGGCCTCATCGGAGAGGGCCTGGGAGAGTGTGGTCCACGTTTCCAGGGTCGCAGGGTGACGAGTGGAGTCCGCGAACGGCTGTGCCAGGTTCGCGATGGCGAGCCATTGGCGCCACCCCCGATCGAAGTCCTCACTCGTCAGCGCTTGTTCCCTGTCATCGAGAACCGCCACCACCTGGCGGTCGCCGTCGATCATGGCCAGAATTGCGAGGGGCAGGTCGGCTCGAACCAGGCCGTTGGGTCGACCGCCGTAGACGATGGCGCTCTGGTCACGCGCGTCGTCGAGGAGCGCCAACGCTCCCGTCAGCATGCGATCCGGGATGACGTGCCGGGCGACCTGCCGCGAAAAGAGGCCGGTGGATAGGCTCTCAGAGACTTCGCGCTGAATCTTCCACGGGTCTTTGGTCCCGCCGCGGAAAAGTCGGAGCAACTGAGCCACGGGATTCTCGGTGAAGTACTCGTGGGCTTCGGCAGACAATCGCGACGAACGACGCAACCGCTCGAGAATTTCGGCGTCTGCCATGTCGTGAATCGCGGAAAGGCATGAATCCCCGTCCCGCTGTGGGCCCTCAAATTTGTTGAGGTCTTGGTCGGTCACCGCGAAGACCAGATATCCGAGCTCGCGAAGGGTCCGGCGTTTGGCGGCGTCGTCGGCCAGGCGGTTGTGGCTGGGGGTTGCGTGGAAGCGCTTGCCGTCCAGGAAGATCGCCGCGCCGTGGAATGCTCGATTGTCGTTCCACGTGATCAGCACGTCGGGCCGGGTGTTAGCGATTTGCACTTGCTGGGCCACGGTGAACTTGACGCCGTCTTGGAACAACGTGAATCCACGGCCTCCGTCACCCACGGTGTCGGTTAGCTGAGCGTCCTCGATGTTCCCGGCCGCTTGGCGGAAGACACGCATGAAACGTGACTCCAGGCTCGACTCGAAGTCATCGGACTGCTTCGGGGAGTCGGCCGTGATGGACCAGTTATTGGTGTCTTCGGGCGACTGGCCCTCGTCCGGGGCGAGCAAAGTATGCAGAAGCTGCTCGGCGCGGGAGCGACTGACCATGTGGGAGTTCTTTGACTCCACATAAGGCAGTAGGCACTTGTGGCAAGCAGGCTCATCCTGGTCGACGCACGGGCATTCGCTCAGGCGTCGCCAGGCGTTCAGGAACACCTTGTGCAGGGATTCGGGAGTTGCCATTTCGGAGAGGTAACCGGTTCCGCCGGGAACGTCGTCGTACAGCAGTATTGCCATCGCGTTATTCCGTTGCGTGTCTTTGATGGTTTCCATGCTCAGATGGTCAATCTCGCCGCCGAAGAGCTCCCTCAGGCCAAGCCTCACCGCTGCGTAGAAACTCCACAGGGAAACCCCCGAAGTGTCTTCTCCGATGGACTTGGGGATGCTCAAGAGGATGGACTCGGTGACCAGCTCCCGGGCGAGAACCACCTTGATGGACTCGGAGTTTTCGAGGGCACGATTGCTACACCAGGGCTGGTGCTCTGCCGGACTGTTGGTGCCAGTCTGTTGATCGACGTGGCCGCATTCGGCGCAGATCAGGAAGCCGCTCGTGCGGGTCTTATCCCCGGCCAGGATGATGTCCTGACCGCTTTCTTGGCTCCGGCCAATATTCAGATTGGTTAATTTGCTGTCGCGTCGGTAATTCACGCCGATGCCTGTGCCGTCCACGGACCAGTTTTTCAGCTGGATGGAGCGGTTGAAGTCGGGGACGATCCTGGTCTCAAAGGATATAGAGCGCCGGATATCCGAGGCATCGCCGATGGTGCTGAGGTTCTTGTCCATGCTGGAGTAGACCTTCTTGAGCTTTACCACGTTGAGGCTCTGGCCGGGGTCGCCGATGCCGGAGTCTTGGCACTGACGGCAGCTCAGCAGCTCGTCGTCCCCGGGCGTGAGGACTTCTTGGTGGCCGCACCTGGGGCAAAAGGCCACCGTCGAGATGCCGGAACCTTCCATGCCCAGATCGACGGTATCGATCTCGAGGTCTTGTCCTTGAGCGTAGAAGTGATTCCCGGGTGCGAGCTCTTTAAGGGCCCGGAACCCCGACCGGTGGAAGGTTTGCGGAAGCGTGTGATACTGGCCGTCGTCGTCTTTCCACGTGAGGGTCACGTCCAGCTCCACGGAATCGTCGTAGAGCGTGAAGTTCGGCAACAGGCCAAAGCGTTCAAGAACGCCGACCCAGTGCTGGAAGTTAAAGGCGGCCTGCTCCGACCGAGTCCGGCGTTCTTGGCCGTAGAGTTTCTTGATCTCTTTCTCGCGGGCCTCGGGGTCCTCGGTGCCTTCCAGATCGATGTCGGCTTGGCGGAGGAGGTCCTCTTGACCCTTGAGCTGGGAGGCGGTCGAGTCTGCATCGCTCGCGGCGATCTGCTGGCCGTCCCGAACCTCTGCCATTCTCTTACGGATCTTTTGGAGCCGGTACCCTAGCTCTTCCTTTTCTCGGTTCCACCGCTGTACCGCGTCGTGCACGCTCCGCGACAAGGGGCTGGTGCCATTGGCATCGGGGGTGGCCCAATCCCGAAGGGCCTGGATAGCCTGCGGCGTAATGCCTTCCCTCGGGTTTTTAGCCTGGTCAAATTCGGAAAGAAACTCGTCCAAACGCTCCTGCGGGGCCTGATGAGCTTCGTCGAGGACTGCGCCGAGGAAGGTGCCCGGTGCAGAGGATTTCAGGACCGTTACCTTGGCGGGGTCGGGTGTCCCGGAATCCCCGGCCAAGCGATCCATGAGGAAGGCCAGGTATTGGCGGTGCAGGATCTCCTCGGCGGAGAGATACGCCGCAGGTGGGCGCACCGACCCGTTGATCATCTCGTCGGGATCGGTCCGAACCGCTTGGCTCGAGCCGCGGCTCGAGAGGAAGGTCAAGTCCAGCGAGTTGCCGGTCTTTCGGCCCGAGCGACCCACACGTTGAAGGTATGAGGCCACGGTCCGGGGGAGGGAGGAGAGAATCACCATCGAGAGGTCGCCGATGTCGATGCCCATCTCCAGAGTCGGCGTCGCCACGAGTACGTTCGGTGCGCCCGGGGTGTCGGCACTGTTTTTGAACTGATTTTCGTATTCCAGGCGCTCGTCTGTGGGCAACAGAGAGGTGTGTTCGCGGGAGATCACTCTCAGCATCTCGCCGCGGTACAGGCGCTGGTAGTAATTTTTACCGCGGGTTTGGAGCTGCAACTGTCCCTGGCATGCCGTCGTGACGCATGGAGCGTCTTCCATGGACTTGACGTATTCGTGCAGTCCCGTGAGTTCGTTGCCGCACACTGGGCACACCAAAAAGGTGTCGTCGGTGCCCTCCGGAATACGGGCCACGACGACGCGTTCCCGCTGGAGACCGTAGGTAGTTACGCTGGCCTTGCGGTTGTCCAGCTCGATCGCGTCCGTAATGCCGGCGCGCGTGAGCGCGTCAAACAAGGGCCGGAGCACATGGGAAGCATCGCGGCGTCCCACGGGTAAGCACTGGGCAGTCAACCGCGCGAAGCGGCCGGTCGATGCGGACAAATCAGGGAAGCCGGTTTTAATGGTTGCCGGCATTCGCCCGACGTAGGGGAATTCCGGCGTCCGTGCCGCCGGCGGGAAGGCCCGCATCGCGTCGCGGGGGTTTCGCCCACCCCACACCCGGTATCGGGCGCCTCCCGCACGCCGGAAGGCCCGGAACCAAGGGTGCGAAATGGCACCGTCCAGGCGCATGCGTTCAAGGACACCCCGAACCCACTGTTCGACCTGGTGGTCGGTCAGGGAATCGAAGACGTCTTCTTCCTGCCGCAGTGTCTGAGGCAGTTTCTCGAGGGCGGAGCGGCCGATGTTCACGAGTTCCTCGCGTTCGGCCCGGACCGACGCTACGGCCGTGCCGGTGGTGGCGAGGGTCCGGCCGTAGGAGCCGGTTAGGCCCACTTCGAGGTCGATCTCCATGGAGAGGCGTCCCAGGACCTTGGCCTTGGCCGCCCGTTTCTCCTTGGCGGAGGGATTCCCTTCCCAGAAGGGGCGGATCCCCTGGTTGTGCGCGATGGTGGACGGCAGGAGGCGGTACCTGTCGGCGTCCGTGGTGGCGGCGTCGACCATGCGCTGGGTGATGTCGTCGGCCGTGAGGGGAGTCCCGTCAGCTGCGAGCGAGGAGTGGATTGCGGATCGCAACGAAAGCGCATAGGACCTGGACTCCACGAAGGCAGCCCGGTGCGCGGCGTCCTGCACCGAGTCGGTGAACACCAGGGACTTCTTTTCGCCCGGATCGAGGGATGGCGTGCCGAACAGGTTGGAGAGGGCCACGGACAGAAGGGTCGCGATGGCCGAACCCACGAAGCGGATGGTGTTGTGGGCTTCGCACGAGGGGCAGACGTCGTCGTTGGATTTCTGGTCAGCTTCCAGACCCGTCCACATGATCACGGGCAGTTGGTCGATGTCTCCGACCTCTTCGGATGGTTGGGCCGTGTCCAGGGCGTGGGTTTCCGGGTTGAGGAAGCGGACCCGTTCGGCGCGATCGCCACCGACTTCCTGAGGCGCCAGGATCAGCGCCCGGAACCGTCCGGTGTTGCGGGCATGCTGTTGGCGAATGTTCTGGGCATCGAGACGGATCTCATCCGTCCCGGTGAGTACCGTACCCCAGCCGGAGGCACCGCAGGCGCGGCAATAGATGGCGGGCAGATGGCTTCCGTCGGGGGCCGCGTGGTCGTCGCTCCACACGAACTCCACTGTGGAGGAGGTCACGCGGTCAACCCGACTGATCTCCCGGATCCAGAGGTGAACCTCGACGTTGGGGAACTGGTTCCGGTCGGCCGCCGACCTTGCGTGCGAGAGCGCGGCGACGAGGTTCTCCAAAAAGCGCTCGCCCGAATCGTCCTCTCCCGGCCGATCTAATACGGTGCGCACCAAGCTGGTGATGGTGGAGGCCGTCCCGGTTTCGTGCAGCAGGCGTTGGACCACGCTGTGGGCGAGCAAGAGATCCGCGTCGCGGTAGGTTTTGCGGGCATGGTCGATGGTGCCGGTCTTGGCCGAGGGATCCGTCCAAAGAATGTTGAGCACGGCTGCGGTGATGTCCTCAGGGTTCTCGCTCGGTTCGCCGGTACCGTCCGCGCTGTCGATGAGCGCGCGTTTGATGGCGTGGAAGTCCGCTGGTCCGAGGTCTTTCGTGGGGACGAGCCCGCTGCCCCCAAGCCGCTCCTGCGCGGCGGCTCCGAGCTCGTCCACGGATACGCGGGATTCAACCACCACGGAATCGTTGGTGAACTCCGTGCCGAACACTGTTTGAGCGAAGCGGGCCACTGCCCCGCCGTCGCCTTGGTCCCCGAGGGTTGCGGAAGTGGCCACAGGCACCAGATGGTTTGTGCCCGGGGCGAGGCGTTCTAACAACAACCGAAGACGGCGGATCAGCATAGCGACGTCGGTGCCTTGCGCGCCGTTGTATGTGTGGAATTCGTCCAGCACCAGGTACCGCAGGGCCTCGGCGGAGTCTTCCCAAATCCGGCGGTCTTCCCGGCGGAGCAGGAGCTGGTCCAGCATCTTGTAGTTGGTCAGCAAGATGTCCGGGGCGGCATCCCGGATGGTGTAGCGATCCTCAATGAGTTTCTCGGGGGTCATCACGGTGCTGGGGGTGGGGTTGTCACCCGTGTAGAGGCCAGCGGTGATCCCGGCGAGTTGGGGATTGGAATCGATCATGTCCGCCAGGCGGGAAGCTTGGTCGTTGGCCAGGGCGTTCATGGGGTACAGGATGATCGCCTTGACGCCGTGAATCCCCTGTTTCCTGGCGCGAACCGCGTAGTCCAGCAGGGGGTACAGGAAGGATTCGGTTTTACCGGAGCCGGTTCCGGTGGTCACGATGGTGGGTTCCGGCAGCCGGAATCCGCGCGAGTCTTTCTCTCCGGGCAATTCGGGGGAGGTGGCCAGTCGCTCGAAGGCCGCGGCCTGGTGGGAGTACGGGGAGAACCAGTCTGGCAGGATGTCCAGCACGGGTTTGCGGTTCACTGACCGGAACGGCAGACGTGTCCGCACGTAGGGACCCTTGAAAATGCCGTGGGTGCGGTCCTTCAAAAAGTCGGCGAAGGAGTTCTCCACGTGCTTTTCGGAGAAGCGCACCGCGGTGGAGGTGTACTGGACCAGCGCCTTTTTCAGCGCCTCGGCCTGGATGGTGGGGAGCAGTTCGCTCATCAGTTCTTGTCCTGGTGGTTCAGGCGGCGGGCGAATTCGCGGTAGGCGGTTCGCATGTCTTCTTCGCGGTCGAGGATCCGGAACGGCTCGTGCGCTACCAATGTGCGGCCCTCGGGATTGACGTAGGTGCGGTCTTCTTCGGGCATCCCGGATTCTGGTCGCCCGGCCTTATTCCAGGCGGTCCGGACGGTTGAGGGAATCACTCGGCCAGAGGCGTCGTAAATGTAGGCGCCGCGCCCTTCGCCCCGGTCGTAGCCGTAGAGGACGCCGAACTGGGTGCGGTAAGTCGTGCACAGCTCGTCGATGCTGATGCCGGTCACGTGAGCCATGATTGCGTCGATTTCCACCAGGGCTTGGCGACGGTCCTCGTCCACGCGCAGGGGAGTGGCCTGGGTCCATTGGGGGCCGACGGCGCCAAGTTCGGGCCGCGGACCGGAATCCGCCGCGGTATGGGTGTTGCCGCCGGTCCAGGAGTCGTGGGTCATCTCCTCGCGCCAGCAGTCCGCCCAGAGGTCTGCGTAGGCGTCCGTGAGGGCGTTGAGCCGGAGGATCCGGAGGATCGCGGCGGATGCGAGGGGGTGGCCCTCAGGGATTCGGGGGAGGCGATCGATGGCGGCTCGGAAAATGTTGTTTCCGGATGTAGCCCGTGTCAGGAAATCAGATAGCAACGTAGTCATGCTTGTCGTAGCTAACGCGAGCAGATTTGCTCGATTGGCCACGTCAGTAAAGCCGATACAGAAGGCACCATCAATGGTGGCCGTACCCGGAGGGAAAATGGCTGGGATTAAGGTGCGTTCGCCTGTTCCGGCCGCCATCCGACGCCACATGACCCGGTAGAAATCCCTCACCGGGGCGCGGCGGACCGTTCCCGGTTCATTTCCGGGGACTTCCCACGAGCCGTAGGCGTTGTCGTACCGGGACGTGTCGGTATTGCCGTCCTTGTCCTGCTCATAAATGGGCTTGTACTCGGTGACGGGTAATGCATCGCTGGAGAGGCGCTCCAGGTCCACGCGGGAGTAGTCCTGGTTTCCACCCATCGTGGAGTTACGGGACTGGAAGAACGGATTGCCCACGTGGAAATACGGGCCCTGCAAGATGACGTCTTTCCACTGCGGTGCCGCACCCCAGCGCGACTCGAAGTAGCCATCCCGGCGCGCGCTGGTTTCGTGCATGCCGCTATTGAACTGAGGGGACAAATCAGAGATCGAAGCGTCCCTGGTGAGCTTCGCGAGGACTTCACGAGCTGAGGCGTTGACGGTATACACCATCCGTGACGACGCCACGGGAGTCTCAGGGCTTCCGCCTTCCATGACTTCGTGCCAGACTCGGAGGTCCTCTTCACCGACATGCTGGATTCGGGAGCGGTGCGGTCGTAGGTCCCAATTTCCGTCGTCGTCCTTGAAACCCGGTTCGGGACCATCTCCGTTGTGAACTAGCGAGGCGGAAGCCGTTGAGGGGTGGTATATATTTACGGCGTTTAGGAAACGGGTATCTTTTTGTGATCCATATACATTAACGCTGTACGAAAGGTGATGGTCAACTTCACTGAAAAGCTGTAGTTCATTGATAAAGCCCCAATGCCTACGCAAATGGCGGTACGTGTGGTGTCGAATAGTGTAACCACGGGCATCGGTGAAATGCGTTGGGGGGTGAACCAACGAGGATATCCCCCTCCTGGAAGCGTGATTCCACACCTGAACCATGAACGCCCGGTAGAGGTCCGGCTGAGTATTCTGTAACGGTTCATAGTTACAGGCGCTTGACACGAATTCCGCCGTGCCGACGGTTTCTCCAAGCCCTTGAAGAACGGTTTCCTCAGCGTCATTCAGGGAAAGTGAATACTCGTGTCGTTGCCTCTTCTCCGATTCTGACGGCTTTTGAGTCAGCACCCACCAGGGATCGTGGTCGCCGAGGAGCGAGGCCACGTTGATGGTCGGCCGGACCCACGGCGGATTTCCCACCTGCAGATCAAACCCGCCCCGGGCAAAGACGGCCGCGAAGTCCAGTTCCCAGTGGAAGAAGCGCTGTTCCTTGGCGATGCGCTGGGCTTCCTGTAACCACGGGATCTCATCGAGAAGTTTCTCGACGTCCTCGCACCCTTCGGCCGTGAACATGACTTCGATGTGGTCCAGCGTCGCCCATTCGTCGTCGCCTCGCCCGAAATAGGAGTCCTGACGAGCGTACTTTGAGACCTTGTACTCGCTGCCAACAATCCTGCGGATGGTCGTTAGCCACTCATCGAACTCCGGCGGCTTGGGCACGCTGCCGTCGGACAGAACAGGCCAGAACCAAAGGGCACACCACGCATCCATGACCAGGCGCAAGCGCCGGTACGCGGAATTCGACTCCCGCAGAGACCTCTCGATCTCTTCGCGAGTCACCTCGCCACCAGCAGGAACTTCAGCCTCCCAGACGTCGATCGACCGGCGGGACTGCCGCTCGGCCTCGATCATGCGGCGCTCGGCGATACCCCACAGGTACTGAATCCGCTCGGTCAACGAGACCAGCTCTTTGACTTGCGACTTGTTCGGCTTGGCGGCCACGCGTTTGGTCCAGTCACGCAGGTCCTTGGCCGGTTCCGGGGCGAGCTTCTTGATTTCGTTATTGCCACCCGCGGCACCCCACCCGGAAGCCGGAAGCAAGAAGTGGAAAATGCCTTGGCCTGCGGGGGACTGGCTCAGCGGAATCCGGTCCGGGGCTTGCCCCATGCGGTCCTTCGGCTTAGCCTTCTCCACCGTCGAGGCGCTATACACCGCATGGCGCGCGCCGATCAGTGAGTTACCCGACCGCAACCTCAGACCAAACCACGGTGCCTTCAACCCGCGCGCCATGGTGTCCAGCCAGAGGGAAACCTCGGCCAGCTCCACGGCGGTCGGGTTCAGATCCACGCCGTACACGTTATGCAGGGCGATGTACGTCTTAGCCTTCTGGAATTCCTGCGGATATTCGTCCGGATCGATGGATCGGCCGACCTCCCGCTGGCGCCGTTCCAGGTAGGCGGCAGCCAGCTGGTTCACGGCCTCGATGGCGAACGCCCCAGAACCCAACGCGGGCTCACATACGCTCAGGTCTAAAATCTCTTGCGCCGTGGTGTCGTCGGTGAGCAACTCGTCCAGGCCTTGCTGCACCGTGAATTCCGTGAGCACCTTCGGCGAATAGTACGACGCCGAGCGCTGCCGTTCCCGCCCCGAAAGTCGGAACACGAACTCACCAAACTGATACCGCCGAACGTGTGGGCGGCCTTCCTCGTCGAGCACCTCGACGCAATGCACCTTCAGGTCTTCGTCCAGGCGGCGCTCCGGCACGACCCACGAGCCGTGCGACGCATCGCCGTGCGGGGCTACCTCCACGAGCTCCTCCGAAGCGAAAGAACCCGTGTAACTCATCAGCGACTCATACACCGCGCCCAACTGGTTGATTCCCAGTGCCACATAGCTGATGAATCCGCGATTCCGGCCGCGGGTTTCCTTGGTCAGCAGCAGGTTCTGGAGCACCTTTTGGAGGGCCTTATTGCCCAGCTTGACCTCGTCGATCAGCGACGTTCGATTCGGCCGGAACAGGTCCGAACGCATGGCTTCGAAAGTCAGGCCTTCGTGCGGGTTCTCCTGGTCTTCCCCGGCCGCACGCGGGGTGTGACCGGTCTCCACGAGGTGAAACAGCAACTGCAAGGACTCGTAAAAGTGTCGCCCGTCCGACGACGACGGCGTCAGCGGCTTGATCGTCAGTTCCCGCAGGCGGTCGATCGAATACCCGGATTCGTAGTCGGGGTCTCCGGTAGGCACCACACCCAGCCGGGGTGAGGCCTCCGCGTAGAGCAGGAACAGGACGCGGAATAAATACCGCAGGGACTGCACGGCCAGAACCTGGGCCTGGTCGTTCGCCAGCGGATCCAGGCCCTGGGCCTTCCTTCGGTTCACCACCTCATTCGCGATGATCTCAATGGACTCCCGCACGCCATCCCTCAGATCCGCGGAGACACCCACGGCATTCCGGACGGATTCCTCGCGGCGGGCATCCCACCAGATCTCGCCCTGGGCGTTCGGAATCAGCGAAGGCCCCGAAACGGAAGCGACCGCTCGCTGCGTCTCACCTCCCGAGCGCAAGTCGCCGCGTTCGGCAACCGTCTGGAGATCCACCGACAGGTAGCGACCCTCGGCCCAACCATTAGTGCCCGTGCTCGTGAGTAGTACGTGACGTCCCGCGAAGACCACCACGTAAGTAGGCGCCGGCGTATGACTGATCAGCGCGGACGTGACGCCGGCCACCGAGCCGATGGGATCCGGGTTGGTTTCCGTATCGAAGATGACGTCCTCCGGCAGGATCCCCGTGCGTGCCGAGACCAGTTCCTCCACGGAATCCACGGCCAGAGCGTCAACCACCGCGACGGTCGGTTGTTCGATCCCTGGGGCCGAATAGATCCGCAACGGCCCGTATTGCTCCACGTCCCCGCGGTAGTCGAACATCTCGCGAAGTTCCTCGGCGATCGCGGTGGAACCGTCAGCGAGCTTGGCCCGGCGGAGAGCCACCGGCGCGTCCTCGGGGATCTCCTGAACGTCGCTGTGAAGGGTAATGAGTTCCGAGAGTAGCCGTTGCCTCTTGGATGTAAATCGATCCAGTGGGCTGACCCAGCCGGAGCCATCCTCCGCCTCGGCCTTCCACTCCTTGACCAGGTTCTTCACGGCGGCGAGGAACGTTCCCGAGGATTGATCGGCGGTGAAGTAGAACTCGCTGATCCAATCGTTGGTGACCAGCAGGGCATCGCTTGAGGCCATGACTATTCTCCTTCTCGCGGGACGACCACCAGGATCGGACGGATGAAGCTCCGATCGGGCAACATCTCTTGGGCCAACTGACGTTGGGCCTGAAGCGTGGCCCTGGAATCTTTGAAAAGGGCCTGTCTGCCGGCGGCATCGTCCGCCTGTTCCATCCAGGCGTCCACCTCCGTGACCCATCGGTTCACTCGAGCCTCGGCGTCGTCTCGGATCGCGCGCTGAAACCCCTCGCTCTCCACGAAGTTCTCGACCATGGTCACGGCTTCGGGAATGAGGTGCTGAAACTGTTCCGGATCCTGAACGCTACGACCCAGCGTCTCAGGACCGAGACCCACCTTGGCAAACATCTGTTCCGGGGATTCAAAGAACTGCAACGAAGGCCAGCCCACCAGGAATTCGACGCCGTTGAAGGCCACCGTGATGTTTTCCCCGCGCTTGTTGGTCATGGTGGTCATCGTCAGAACCGTCGGATTGTCGACGTCGCCCCGAATCGCAAACACCTCGCCCCGCCCCAACGCGGCCAAGGACCGGTCCGATACCCAATCCAGGATCGGGTGCAAGGGAGCGAGATAGTGGGTATCCGGCCACGAACTCCCCTGGGTATCGCTCAAGGCGGCGCGAAGCCGGCGCTCCGCGATGCCGCGTTCCGGGGTGAGACGGATCTTCTCCAGCACGCCGCGTTCCGCCAGATACGACTGCGGCAAAGCCTGCAGCCGTTGGCGAAGGTCATCCGACGGCGTCAACGCGATCGTCTGCACCGCATCCGAAGCGCTACGTTCCACCTGGAGGTTCACGCCACCCGTCTCGGGAGACCGCTCGGGTTCGGTATAGATCTGCTCGAGACCGGCCAGCAGGAAATCCGAGGAGGACTGGAATAAACCGGGGTGGTCCAAATCCACCACGGGTTCCTCCTCCGGCTGGGCGACTGTCGGCTCGGGCTGCTCGTCGGATAGACCGAGCAGCAGGTCCATGATGTCGTCGCCGCCCTGAGACTGTTCCACCGCGGGCACGGTCTCCTCGAAGTCCTTAGCCCCGCGGAGCACTTGGACAATCTCGTCTTCCTCGGCCGATGCGCTGTACTTGCCCATGATCGACGTGGTGTCACCGAGTTTCTCGTGAGCCTCGCGCTCGCGTTCGAGCAGGCGCGAGAGGATGCGGATGTCGCCGGTGAACCCGCCCACATCGTCAAGGTCCAGGAGGAGCGTGGTGATCTGCGGCGGGTGTTCCTGCCCGTACCGGTCGATGCGCCCATTGCGCTGCTCGATGCGAATGAGCGACCACGGGATGTCGTAGTGAATCAGCTCGTGGCACTGCTGGTGAAGGTTCACGCCCTCGGAGGCGACGTCGCCGGTCACCAGCACCCGGATGGGGCTCGAGGCTTGTTTGAAGGACTCGACGATGGCCTGCTGCTCCATGTCGGTCAGGCCACCATGCAGAATTTGCACCTGCTCGGGCTTGAGCTTGAGATCCTTGATGAGATGCTCGCGCAGCCATGTCAACGTGGGAACACGTTCGGCGAAGACGACGGCGCGTTCGGGAGAATTCTTGGAGATCTTCTTCTCGCGAAGCTGGTCCAGCAGCGAGGAATACTTCCCCGATAGCGGCAGGCCGCTCTCAGGAAGGCAGGCGTCGTTCAGCTCCTGGAGGCGTTCCAAAGCTTGACGTTCCGCTGTGGCGTCTGGCTTGGCGTCGAGGCTCTTGAGCCTGGCAGTGACCGTCGCGCGCAGGGCGGCGGGTGAGGAAAGGAACGACTTCGCCAGGGTCCAGGGGAACAACTTGGAGCCCTTGCCGGAACTTGGCGGATTTCCAGAGGCTGGGTGCGTCCACGTGCCGGCGATTTCCCGGGCGACGGCGAGTTCCTCAGGCGACGGTGTGGCCAAAATATTGCGCGGAGGGAGCCGTTCGGCCCAGCGGTCGCCGACCTCGTCCTTAACCGACGGTGAATTTCGGTGTCGGCGGATCATGAGGTGCGAGACCGCCTCCTGCGTGATCGTTCCGTCTGGGGCCACACTCGACGGCTCTAAGAGGGTGAGCTGCTGGGCGAAGGAATCATTGCGACCGTTATGTGGTGTCGCCGAGGCCAGGATCAGCGAGTCGGTGTTCGGTGCCAGTGTCCGCGCGAGCTGGTTATTTTGCGTGGACCGATTGGTGACGTTGTGGGACTCATCGATCACCACGGCGTCCCAACGGTGTTTGCGGAGGTCTTGGACAAAACGATCTTGTTTGAGCGTGTCCATCGAGATGATGACCCGCTCAAAGAAGGTGAAGGGGTTCCGCGTGGCCGGGAGCTTCTGCTTGACCTGTTGCACGCCCTCGGAATCCAGGCGCACAAACGGAATGGCAAAGCGCGTCCACATTTCGTGCTGCATCTGTTCCAGCACATGGCGTGGGGTGACGATCAGGATGCGGCGTCCTTTGCCGCGGCGGATGAGCTCGGAGAGGACCATCCCGATTTCTAAAGTCTTGCCCAGCCCGACGGTGTCTGCGATAAGCAATCGGGCCCGGAGTCGATTAGGGTCCAGCGCCTTCGAAACCGCCTCGCGTTGGTAGGCCAATGTGTCGGCTAAGACGTGAGGGGTGACGGCAAGTTCTTGCTGGGACACCGGCAACGGCGTTTTACGGAGCGTAGCCTCGAGCCACAAGCGGGAGCTGACGTACCGAGAGGAGGTGTCCGCGACAATGCGCGTTTCCTTAGGGCTGAAGGTCCAGATCGAGTCAATCGAGGAGTAAAACCGGGCTGTGGTGCCTTCAACTAGGGGGCTGACACCGCTGACGGTCAAGAGGTCTCCATCGGCCGTATTCTCCACGGAGGTTACGAGCCACGTTTCGTCCCGAATTTCCACGAGGGATCCAGGAGCGACATCGGTGGTTTCGTGACTCAATGTGGTCCTCCCGCACTGTAAAAGACGTGACTTGTATATCTTAGAGGGATATGGATCACGTATCGACCAGGAGAGTGACGTCGTGTGGCGGATGATCCTACGGTGCGGTGATATTCCTCAATGAGAGACCCCTAGGGTTCCGAAGAATCTCATGCTGGAAAACTGAAAAATGAGTGTTGCTAGTTTCCTTTTGTTAGCCTTTAATTTCCTCGTGCGGCGACGGCTGGCGTCCAGATTCTTCCTGGCGTGTCCTTCTACTCGAGCGGGTGCCGCCTCATCCTTTCCACCAGCCCATTGTTGACCAGTCGCCCGGCCGCAGTGGCTGGTTTTCTGCGGGCTTGGTCGGTGACGCAGGCGCTGAATTCATCGGCGAGTGAGCCGCGTGGATACGTTTCGATGACTTCGTGCAGGAAGGCCTGTGGCAGGGCCTCGATGTTGGCGCCGGTAATGTCTAGGCCGGTCGCGAGTTCCAGGAGGTGCCCCTCCAGGTCGAGTTCCGGGTCCACGCTGGTCCAATTGTGTCGGATGATCACCTCAGCGACACGCTCGCGCCGCGCGGGTTCCCACCCGGCGCCCGCGGTGAGGGCCTTGCCGACGTGGCCGGCCGCTTCTTCGTAGGACAGCGTGTGATTGTCGAATTCCGGCACAGTACCTAGGTCGTGAAGGAGCGCGGCAACGTACAGAAGCTCGTGGTCGACCCCGGGGAGGCTTCTCTCGGCGGCAATCCCTTCGGCCCACAGCCAGGAACGCATCGTGTGATTCAGCATGGCCTCGGAATGATATTCGGCGGCCAATTCCCAGGCCGCCCGGGCCGCAGGAGTTTGTGGCGGGTGGATTTCGGCGAGCTTCATGGAATGAGTGTGTCACAACGGGCACGTTTGGAAGCTGAACGGTGCCCGGATCTAGGTGGCCGGGAATAAGAGGTTCCTTCCGGCTACTATGTGTCACGAGGCAGAAGCCTCACCTAAAACCTTAACCAGGGGCCGCCCGATGTTTAGTGTCGTCATTCCTACTCTGCAAAAATCACCAAAATTGGGAAGATTAATTAGCAGCCTGGATTCCGTCGATCTTGTGGGAGAAATCCTCGTCATCAATAACGCTCCGGAGCCGCTGGAATTTGCGAGCCAGAAGGTCCGCATCCTCAACCAGTCCGAAAACATCTTCGTCAACCCGGCATGGAACCTGGGTGCAGAACAGGCGCGGTTCCCCTGGTTAGCGATCCTCAACGACGACGTTGTCCTCGGCAGAGACTTTTTCAGCCGGGCGGCCTGGCTGTTGCGCACAGGGCGAGTGGGCATGGTCGGGCTGAATAAGGATCACGTAATCGAGTCGCCGGGCGGAATCCGAAAGTTCGTGCCGGCCAGTCCCGCTTATAAGCGAGGAATAGCTTTCGGCATGGCTATGGCCATGCCTACCCGGAATTACGTGCACATCCCCGAAAATCTCAAAGTGTTTTATGGGGATGATTGGATCTTCTACTCCCAAACTCTGCGGAATTGGACCCTGAGAAATATCCGCATCGATACTGACGTGTCCGTCACCTCGGGCGCTCCGAAATTCCTCGCGATGGGGCGCGAAGAGGAGCGATGGTATTTCGCGAACCAGCCGAACACCTACCTCTCCCGGTTCGGGCGGGAACAACGCGTTACCAGGAAGCTGTTGGATATCGCTTATGGGCTACGACGGATGCTCCCCGGGTGATTGACCCGAGGGAGTGGGGCCTAGCCGTTGTCCCCTGCGTTCTCTTCGTGCAGCCGTGCTAGGGCCTTTCTTTCGATAGGCCTGGTAATGGTTCGTGCGATGAGCCCGAGGAGAAGGGCCCCGATGATCCCTACGATGAAGTCGGTGCCGTCGTCAAATATTCGACTACAGACGGTGCTCCATGCCACGCAGAGAATTAACGCCATGATCCAAATGAGTGTGGAAGTACTGCTATTCGTCCGCATTCACCTATGGTACGTAGGCCTACCTACATCTGCGTGATGTTTTAGATTTATTCCGGGAAGCCTCGGAGCCGAACCCGAAAAATTCTCACCGGAAAAGGCGATCACTACAGATTTCACTAATTCGTCCGGGAACGGTCGCGAGGGTCTGAGTGCCCCTTTTGCAGCTCGAGAACTTTGAGGGCCAATTGCACTCGATTAGTCACGAGAAGCTTCTCAAAAAGGTGAGTCACGTGCGTCTTTACTGTGGGTACGGACAGAAAGAGCGCATCTGCGATCTCGGAATTGGTGAGTCCCTGAGCGACTAGCCCTGCGACCTCCCATTCGCGAACGGTCAAGATTTCCGGGACGGTGGGAATCGGGGAAGAATCCTTAAGCTCCTCGTCGGAGTCCGGAGGGCCATCCAGCACAGTGGTCTGTGTGGTGAGCCGGACCAGCCGTTGGAGAACCGTCGACGAAAATCGCGGTTCCCCTGCGGCGGCGTCGTGAACGGCTCGGACCACGTCTTTCGGCGGAGAGTCTTTGAGAAGGAAAGAGACGGCACCAGCGCGGAGGGCTTCTACGAGAAAAGTGTCGGTATCGAAGGCAGTCAGGACGACGACGGCAGCTCGCGCACCAGATTCGGTGAGACGTCGCGTCGCCTCGATCCCGTCCACGATGGGCATCCTGAGGTCCATGAGAATCACGTCGGGGTCTAGGCGTTGAGCTTGGTCGATCGCTTCCGCGCCGTTGGTGGCCTCGCCGCTCACCGAAATTCCTTCCGCACCGTCGATCATGAGGCGCAGGCCGGACCGCATGAGCCGTTCGTCGTCGGCGATGAGTACTGCAACCGAAGGAGCGTTCTCGCTCATGACCCCTCACTTTCCGACGACCCCCACGGCAGGCTGACGCTGACGATAAAGAGATCCTCTTCGAGGCCACCGTCGCGGGTCTCCCCATCGTGAGGAGATTTGACCGTGCAGACACCGCCGAGGAGACGGGCCTGCTCACGTATACCCGTCAGACCTAGGCCCGCACCACGATGGAGGCTTTCTGACCGAGACGCCCCGATGCTCGTCCGATTCCATGCCGTCAGCACAACCTCGGAGCCGGAGGCATTGTCGGCGCTTCGCGCAATACTGAGTTCAAGGAGATTCCCCGGCGCGTGTTTCCGTGCGTTTGCGATGAGCTCCCGAACAATCCGAGCCAAAGCGCTACTCAAGACCGGCTTTTCGGCGCTGAGCGTCTCAGAATTCAACCCGCTCCACGTGAGGATGACATCTTGCCCGGCCATCCGTGAATGCGCCACTTCAGCGTCGATCGATGTTGCCGTTGGCATGGTGGATCCGTCGTCAGAGCGCAAGGTCGTCAGTGCCTGACGGAGGTCGGTATTGGCCGCCTGAGCTTCGTCTCGAAGTAGGGAAAGGACTTCCTTCATCCGTTCGGGTGGAATGTCGTCCCGATAAGCCAGAGCTCCGGAATGCATGGCGATCAGGGACAGATGATGGGACAGGCTGTCATGCATATCGCGGGCTATGGCGGCACGCTGAGTCGCTTGGGCCTGGGCGACTAGTGCGCGGTGCTCCCGGGTTACGGCGTCGCGCTCGCGTTTCATAGCGTCACGTTCCCGCTGGTCGGTGGCCGCCTGAAGACGCAATGAGGTGATAAGGGCGAGTCGGGTGCCCTTGACGCGTCCCCACAAGAGGCAAGCCACAGCGAAAATCAGGCTCACGCCGACTTCGATAACGAATTGGGGCCTCCAATGCGGATCTACCATCGAAAAAACTACATCGGCGACGACGACGCCGACGGCGACAATCAGAAGGCAAAACAGATCCAAGCGGAGCTCTCGGCGCTTTCCGATGCGTGAGAGCCCGACCGCTACCGCGGGCAGGGAGGTTCCGCTGAGTGAACCCACCCCGATGAGGACATAATTCCACGCACCGGCATTTCGAAGAGGACCTGCGGCCAGATTCGTGAGGACGCCCAATACGAGATCGGCAAA
This sequence comes from Kocuria sp. HSID16901, assembly GCF_003989425.1. Taxonomy (NCBI): domain Bacteria; kingdom Bacillati; phylum Actinomycetota; class Actinomycetes; order Micrococcales; family Micrococcaceae; genus Kocuria; species Kocuria sp. HSID16901. Next base: position 56,290 of record NZ_RBLM01000005.1, read on the forward strand.
AAGAACAAAGCTGAGACGATCGGGAATATGCTCGTGATTTTCATCCAGGAAAGTCGAAAAAATGACGACGAAGACGATCAGCCCGAGCAAGAAGCACGTGAGTGAAACGGCGAAGGAGCGCATGATGCCTAAGAAAATGCGCATGGCCGGTCGTTGTGGAGTCGATAGAGCGTTCTGAAAAACCACTCCGCTCACGGGGTCGCGAGTGAGCACCTGGTCCTGCGGTGCGGATGCTTGAGGCTCAGTCATTAGGTTCATTCTAAAGAGCCGGTGAATGAGCTTCATCGGTCGAAAGTATGAGTCGCGAGCATGAACGACGTCGAACTCTTCATTCCTTTGTCGGATCCGCCGCGGTTCCCGAATCGAACACCATGAATGGCATGAGTTCAATCGATATTGGCCGCCATCGTCAGATAGATCCTCCAGCGCCTCTTCCGTACCACCGGATCGCGCATCTCACCGCCACCACGGGGAAGTGGTGGCGACCATTGGTCGTGATCCTTCTGGGGGCAGTGCTGTTGGCAGGAGCCTTTGTCATCTACCCGATTCTTGTGACTCTAGCGGGAGTCCTGTTGAACATGGCGCCAACGACCTCGGCCTTTGATGACCCTCGCAATCCGATGGATTTGATGGTCGCGTTGGGATCAGTCGCTGTAGGCGTACCGGTGATCCTGTTCGCCTTTCGATGGGGCAGCGGGCGACATCGTTCCATGAGGGGAACGGTGCACAGTGTGAGGGGCCGCTTTCGGTGGCACCTCGTGGCGCGCGCCGGTTTGGTCGTATTTCCGATAGTTGCGCTGGTCAACTTGGTGAGTTTCCTGGTAATGCCGCCGCCAGACCTCTCCGCCCCACCGGCAAGTTGGTCCTTGGTATTGGCATACGTGGTGATCTTGGTCTTGACTCCCCTTCAGTGCGCGGCCGAAGAATACGTATATAGGGCGTTGCCCCTGCAAACCTTTGGTACTTGGCTCCGTTCGCCGCTGTGGGGAATCATCCTTCCGGTGCCGTTATTCATGGTGGCTCATGAATATGGCTGGGTCGGTCAGATCGACATCGCCACTTTTGCCGTATGTATGGGCATCTTGACGTGGAAAACCGGCGGTATTGAATGTGCCATTTTGCTGCACACGGCGCATAATCTGACGCTCCTTTTGCTGGGCACCTGGAGTCCTAGTTCTATGAAGCAAGGCGGTGAGGAGCCTCTGACATTGCTTTTTAGCCTCCCGCCGTTGTTTGTTCTCACCTTTGGCCTCATGTGGTGGATTTCCCGTAGAGAAAAATTGGCGTTTTGGGAAGCTCTGCGTGGCTCGGGACATCTGGAAACGGCAAGAGCCTCTGGTCGGTCGTGCCCGAACGCTGTAGATGGAAGAGAGCAGAGGGGCGAGATTTATGGGTGAGTCATCAACACTTGCGCCGTCGGCGCGGGAAAGGGCACTCGTCGTCGCCGTGGGCGGGGTGTTGGGCGCCATCGCCGGCTGGTGCGCACCGTTGCTGCTCGGCACGTTTGTGGGCGAGCTGCATCTCGTCCGGGTGGTTCTGACCGTCATTGATCGAATGAGTTCCATAGGCGGCGGATCGGGGCGCTACGTCGTGGCCCTCATTGGCGGTGCACTGGGAGGAATTCTCACCAATTCATTGGTTGCTTCCCTCAACACGCTGACCGTGGATCGTCATAGCCTCTACGTCCTCCACGCTCGGAAAACGAAGCGTTGGGCGAGGAGCCAAGTTCACAACATCGTGGTAGAGAAGGATTCCTTTAAATCCTGCGTCATTTCCATCAGGGACGCTCACGACGTCGACCTTCAACGCACCGACATCGATTTCACCCCAGAGGAAGTCCTGGCCGTGCTGCGGAAGCATGGATGGCCGGCCCGAATGCGGGACTAAGATCCCTGGATTGGGTTCCTCAACGCAGTCGGGATCTTGTGTGGCTGAGACCGCGCGGTGCGGTGGGTGGAATCCGGCTATCACGTGATAGGAGACCCGGTTGGGTGGCGATTTCCGTCAATTTCCGGGTGTCGGGCAGCCGCCCTTTGGTGGAGTTTGCCCGAGTTCTGAGGTGTTTAACGCCGATTGGTGGTGGCTATACCGCCTCCTAATGGCTGCAGGCGCCGCTGAATCGGGCTATCGCCACCGAATCGGGGCAGCTCCCACGAAATTCGCCCCCCCAAAGTGGCTCTTCCCCTGATGTTCCGGCGTCGGTTCTGCGCTCCGTCCGCAGGCACCTCTCGACGCAGCCCTCACTGAAACCCACGCTAGTTCGAAATGATCTACCCCGAACTGCCCCTCCGGGATAAATTCAAATCAGAACAGGTAAACATATTGCAATATGACTATGTGTTGGCTATCTTGAGGGTCATAGGGCGTGGAAGGAGCGGACTGACGCGGCGGAGCTTTTCACGACGTCCGGAAAGCGCCGCACGGATAGCCTGTCCGACGGTTACGTCGGTCGACTCTTTGCCCATGCCCGTGCCCATTCCCTTGAGAACGATGAACTGAAGGAGTCCACCATGAGCACCCATCATTCCGTAGCCGAACACACCGTTGCCGATCATCAGCATGGCCCCGATTGCGGGCATGAAAGCATCCAGCATGGCGATCACACCGATTACGTCCATGATGGGCACCTCCACGCTCTCGACGGCGATCACTACGACGAGCATGGTTCGTCCCCGGAGCGTCACGCTGAACACACCGTCGCCGATCATGAGCACGGTGCAAACTGTGGACACGAGAGCGTGCAGCACGGGGATCACACGGATTATCTCCACGACGGACACCTGCATGCCCAGCACGGCGAGCACTACGACGAGCACTAATTCGGCACTGATGGGTTAAAGATTTCTATGTGGAGGGGCTGGTCAGGGTCGAGCGGATCCGGTCCGGCCCCTTTGCTGTGCGTGTGGCACGAGGTTGACCAAACTGGTGTGTAATTATTGATCGGTAAAATAAATACCTGATGAATTATTGACGTCAGTACCTCAGATTATAAATATCAAATCCCGGAAAAATAAACTATTGATTTAAAACAAGATGTTTCGGTAATCTATGCTCGCGAGCGAACAGTCGACTCGACACAACCACTAATACTCTTGAAGGGATAGATGATGGACATCCAAGGTCTCATTGATGCCGGACTGAAGATCGTTGAAGGAGTGCTCGGCGTCCTGCGCTGGTTTGGCATTCTCTAAGCGCTTATCCATCGCTTGATAGCGTCAGCTCGGCGTGCACCCCTTTGGGGGTGCACGCCGTTGCAATTTTCGGGGGAGCAACGCGGCTTCCCGGTGCTTGCGACCAACGACGAATCCCAGAGGATTAGCGCTCGAGCCGCAATGCGATACGCGGAATGGAACGGCTACCTGAGCCGAATACCGTCCGCGTGTTTACCGTGCCGAATCACTGCTTTTCTCTATCTTTGCGGAATCTCGTCCGCCTTCCGGAGAAGGCATCTCCGTGGCAATGACCGCTACCGCGACTCCCAGGGCCCCAATGAATACAGGGAAGATCCCCGGCAATAGTGAACCGGCGAGAATTAGTGCCACACCAGTGAGCACAAGGCTAGAGGCCTTCGACGTGAGTGTGTGGCGAAGAGTGAGCCACCAGATCCCGATGATGAAAACCGCAACGGGCCCCGTAAGAGTGAGTGCACTGACGATGTGCTGAAGGTGCGCCTCCCCGGTAATGGAATCCACGGTGACTTCGATTCCTGCTGAGAATGCGCCTGCTGCGGCGAAGATGAGGTAGTGGAAGTAGCCAAATACCAGGGAAGACTTCAAGGTTTTGATGTGGTGGTGTTGCTCGCGCGAAAAATAGATCCACCACATTCCGGCCGCGATGATGAGGCCAGCTGCCGAAATTGCCAGCATTTCAACGAGGTGGTGACCTGAACCGAGGGTGTCAACAATGGCGGTGGCTGATGCCAGAATCGACTCGCCCAGCAAAATGAGTGTGAACGAGCCGTAGCGTTCGGTGAGGTGATGGGCGTGCCATGGTGTGGTGCCATGGCGTTCGGCCCACATCGGGACGGCGACTTCTGCCACAACGAGGACGAAAAAGCAGACGAAGCCCACTCCCTCGGGGAGGAATAAACGCACAACCCATGCAATTTGCACCGCACTGATTGCAGCGGCATATCGAAAAGTCGTACGTCGGAGGTCGCGGTTGTGAAGTCCGGCGCGTATCCACTGAGCCACGAGGGATAACCGCATGATCACATAGCCAATGGTCACGAGTGCGAAATCGTGTTCCTCCAAGGCCTTCGTGCTTCCGGCGGCCACGATGAGGGCGCCAGCCATTTGGAGCACCGTCATGGCGCGGTAAAGCCAGTCGTCGTTGTCGAACGAGGTGGCAAACCAGGTGAAGTTCATCCAGGCCCACCAAATGGCGAAAAAGACCATGAAGTAGCCAAGTAATCCTGCGGCTACCTGACCGTCAGCTTCCATGTGGTGTAGCCCCTGAGAGGAGAAAGAGACTGCGACGACGAAGACCAGGTCAAAGAACAGTTCTAGGGGGCTGGCAACACGATGAGGTTGATGCGGGTCTCGAGGGCGCATCGTGTTCAGGCTGCTGAGGCGGTTTGTGATCAAGGGAATGCTCTTCGGCAGGGGGATGTGGGTATGAGAAAAGGTGCTCTAACCCTAGTGTGCATGGCCCTGCCGAGTGGCAGGGCCATGCATGGGGTTGTATGGCGATGAGTTTTATCGGGTGGTATATCCACCGTTGGCGAAGATCGTTTGTCCGGTAATCCACCAGCCATCAGTTGCCAAGAAGTTCACGATGGGGGCGATGTCTTCGATTTGGGTGAGCTGATTGCCCATGGCCTGAGACTTGTGGAATTCGACGCGTTCTGGAGTTTCTTGGCCATAGAAGAACGGCGTGTCCATGGGGCCGGGAGCAATGGCGGTCACGGAGATTCCGCGGTCCACGTATTCCTTGGCCGCGGCTCGAGTGAAGTGCTCGACCGGACTCTTGCCGCCGGCGTACGTTGAATAGCCGTCTGTAAATGCCCCGAGTAGAGCGGTGACGATCGTGATGATCTTGCCGTCGTCGGCCAGATGTTTGCCTGCTTCTTTAATGAAGAAGTAGGCGGCCTTCGCGTTGATGTCGAACATCGAGTCGTATTCGGCTTCGGTGGTTTCAACGATGGGTTTACGAAGAACCTTGCCCGTCGTATTCACGGCGACATCAATCTGGCCCAGTGCCTGCTCTGCGTCGGTGAATAGACGAGCGATGTTTCCGGGATCCGTGAGATCTCCTTGGAAAATGGCACCGTTGACTCCCTCTGCTTCAACAGCCCTGAGGGTGGCTTGTGCGTCGTCTTTGCTGGAATCCGAGTTGAAGTGGATTGCGACGTTGGCTCCGGCTTGCGCCGATTGGCGGGCGATGAGACCGCCAAGGTTCTTGCCGCCACCGGCAATCAGGACGTTTTTGCCTTTGAGAGTGCGTGTGTTCATGTCACTGCCTCCATAACGACGATATATATACCCATATCAGTGGTATATGAGCTAATCTAACAGTATGGCACAGCAGGCGGCAAGAGATACCCGAGATCGGCTCATTGAAGCCGCAGCGGAGCTCGTGGCTACCACCCCAGGAGAAGACATCTCCCTGCGCGAAGTGTGTTCGATGGTTGGGGTGAAGATGCCGACGCTCTATCACTTCTTCGGTTCCAAGCAAGGCCTGATCGAAGCAGTCACTGAGCGTGGCTTCGACATGTACCTAGGCCAAAAGTCGGCCATGGAGTCATCTGGCGACCCAATTCAGGACCTGCGGCATGGTTGGGACGTCCATGTGGATTTTGGTTTGGCGAATCCCGGCTTCTACACCTTGATGTATGGAACCGTACGTCCTGGATTTATACCTGCAGCACAAAATAAAGCTAGTGCGATTCTTCGCGATCTGACAGCACAAGCGGCTGCCCAGCACCGTCTTGTGGTTTCTTCGGAGCAGGCCGCCGCGCATATTCTCGCTACCAATGTTGGCGTGACATTGCGCCAGATTGTATGCGCCAAACCCGATCCTGAACTGTCCCGTGCCGTTCGTGACGGCGTCCTCGCGACAATCACCGGAACCCATCGCCATGATGATGGGGGAGACCCGATTGCCTCAGTGCTGGAGTTCGCTGGGGCCCACCCGGAGGTTCTGGGAGAGGAAGAGACTCGTCTTCTATCCGTCTGGTTAAGGCGGCTCAAAGCTAAGAGCTGAGCAGGTGTATTGAGGGTGACGTAGCTGGATTTGCCGTGTCGGTAGAAAAGGTGGGCGTGTCGTGGCGTCTAGCCCTTAGCTCGTTACTTACTCGGAGAGAATCTGCGCGAGAACCGTGGGATGGCTGTGTTCGACGTCTTTGGCAGCAGTCAGTAGCGTCAGGCGTTTTCCTTTGACGCACTGACGCAGTTCTTGCAAGGCCTGTCGACCGGCTTCGGTGGCTAACTCATCGTGGTATCGGCGGGAGAATTCATCGAACTTGTCCGGATCATGCCCGTACCATTTGCGCAGTTCGGTGGAGGGGGCGACGTCTTTGTTCCAGTCATCGAGCTCGGCGTCTTCTTTGCGAATGCCGCGGGGCCAAATCCTGTCGACCAGAACGCGTGTTCCATCATTGTGGCTGGATTGGTTATAGATGCGTTTGACGACAATGTTCATGCTTCACCTATACACCGGACAGGCTGGACCGGTCGAGGGTTCGAAAGCGGAGCCTCACGTGACTGGCGAACATTTGACTGTCACGGCCGCATCTCCGGGCTCATGCAACTCGACATGCTGACTGAAATGATGTGTACTCTCCGCAGACTATTTCCACCAGCCCTGGTTTCGATCCTGGTTCCAGGGGTCACCATGCTTCTTCTCTAATTTGTCTTGTTGTTTCTGTCGGAGTTCTTCTTTGTACTCCTGAGCCGTTTCGTGAGTCATATTTCCGAAAGCCTTGTTGCGTCGCTGAAAGTCTTCCTCGGACTCGCTCGCTTTCCATGGAGATAAAACAAAAAAGCTCGGTAGCGACCCAAGCAACCCTGCTGCGGCACCAACCCAAATGAACTGGGGATCCATCCCGAATAATGGTGTAACAACGGCACCTGCAATCGTCATGCCGGCCAACTCAGTCACCGCAACAACCGGCCCATGCGGCATCGTTTTTTGCTGTTTCACCTGTTCGTGACGGTTCATCAACGTTGTCAAGCAGGTGCCTAAAACTCCGATAAAAATCGCGGTCACGATAAGGGAGCCAATGGTCAACCGTTCTGAATCTCGTACGAGAGCAAGATTGAGGAGAAGAATAGCGACGAATACGGGAACAGCGTTGAGTGCACCGATGAAGATTGATCCTGACATTGCGTACTTAAGCGAAACGGGTTCGAAAGCCATGAAACCTCCCAAATGAAAGTGCGCCCCGAGGCTGACCGAGTTTGTTCCTCGGGGCGCACAGTGGTGAAAACTATATTAGCTGCAGGCTGAGACGACCCTGTCGACTCCGAGGACTCCCTCGAGGACCTTAACCGCGTCTTCACCGATCTCGGACTACAGTTATGACCTGCAAGGCAATGTCACCCAACGGGATTCTTCACAGGCTGCCGTGGGTAGCGAGCAGGCGCAGAACACTGCGTTGAGCTATAAATACGACGATCAGGGTCAAATGACCTCGAAGAGTCTCGACGCTCTGGAAAGCACATTTTCCTACACACCTGGGGGTGTATTGCAGAGGTTGGGATACACCGAAGGTGAAACGCAGAAGTCGGTCAGTTTCGGCACCGATGATCATGGTCGACGCACTGACATCTGGTACGGGGCGAACACTGTTCCCAACAACAAGGATTGGGCTGTGTGGAAGCACTCCGATTATGACAAATCCGGTAATATCGTGCGCCAAACCGTCAAACAAGCCGGGGCTGTGGCTGCGACTCCGGGCAACCTCGGTGGGATCCAGACGATCAGTCAGGCACAGTACTGTTATATCCCCAAGATCAAGCCTCGTGACTGTGGCACAGCTACTGGAAATGCAGTGGATAAGGTCCAGTCCGTGTACACCTTGACCGCAGGGACAAACACCGGCTTCGCTACCTACTATTCCTACGATGCTCGAGGCAACCGCATCAAGACCGAGCATACGATTGGATCAAACCCGGCCACTGTCGATACGGACACGTTCAACGCTCAGAACCAGACCACCAGCGATGGATGGACTTATGATGCCGACGGCAACCTGACGTCTTCAGAAAAGGCTGATAGTACGTATAACTCGGTCGGTCAAAACACGAAAACTACGTTGAAGGACGGGTCGAACACCACCCAGAACGTCTATGCCGGGGGTTACGCAGAAGCAGATGTTGGGACAAACCTCGTCGAAGAAAGGCTCCTATGCTTATTCATACGGTTTGGATGATCGCTACGGTAACCCGCAGGTGGAGAAAGTATCCCATGGCGGCAAGGACGCCTATGTGAAGCATGACCCGGTGACTGGAGACCCGTTGTTCTTGCGGGACACGGATAAGACCAGTGTGCACATGTATATTGCGGATCCTATCAACGCACAGATTCGTATTGTGAAGGACAATGGGTCTTCCTCGGATGTGAAGTCCTTTGATCCATTTGGGGCGCGTGATGAAAAGGTGACGACCAACGACCGAGACGCCTTCGACCCTTACCGATACCGATTTGGGCTTGTTGATCACGGAGGGACAGGGCGATACCTGTTCGGTGTGCGGCATTACGATCCGGGACACGGTGTGTGGGTGGAACAGGACTCCTTGGATTCTCCGGTTGATCCGGTGAACGCAAACCGATATGCCTACGTAGGAGCGGATCCGATCAATAACATCGATCCGGCCGGAAGAAATGCTCATAAAGTCAACCTGCAAGCGTGTTTTGGCCTGTGCGGCGACCTGGGAGTTACCTTCAGTAACGAAGGAAAAGCAAACCTAGAACTTGGCGCGGAGGTTGGCCCTAAGGCTTCTGCTGGGTTGACTCTCGGGGAAACAACTAACAGTACCGGAAGCGGTGATTTCAGTGTTGGTGGCGGGTGCTCAGGTGGAATTGGGGTCGGAGGAGGATTTAATACCGGATATAATATCCTGTCCAACACCGGTTACGCCGACGCGGGATTTGGTGGTGTCGAAGGCTTGGGGTGCTCGGGTGGAATATTTGGAAGCATACCACTTAACTAAGGAGAGGAGTGAAATGGGCTTAGCATTTACGATCGCTGGAATCGTGGCATTTTTCGCCGGCCTGTCATTGATGATTAGGAATAGATGGCAAAAGAAACACGATCGAATACCTGATTATAATACCTCATTTGAAGAAACAACTGGCATTAGTAAGTATGCGCGGCATAGCTTGCAATTTATCAACTCGATATTTGTTATGCTAGTATCGCTTGCATTTATCGGAGCTGGCATCATGGCGTTTCAAGGATTCTTCAGGTAGGTTTGCGATCAGTCCGCCCTGGATATGATTGATGGGGGCGGGTTGGGGCGCAGATATTCACAATTGATTACAAATGTTAAATATATGGATGCCAGGTAAGGTACGTTGCATGGATGTGATAGTCGGATTCGTATACCTCGGAATCGCGTTTATAGCACTAATTGTAGGAATTTACTGGCTATTAAATATAAAAAATATAATCAACGGGAGCTCAAAAAGAAATAAAAGTGTTGTAAACTCATCTCCAGCTCGACGGGTAGGATTCAGGCTGGGCACGGCTTTCGGATGCATGGCTATCGCCACAGCGTTCGCGATTGTGAATATACTCTAATTATTTTTTTCAGACCCCTCTAATTTCCTATTGCGTCGTGCGGTCGATAAAAATAGATCTGGCTAATACGAGCGGCGCTGTGGTTTTTGGCGTCATATATCCCCCGCGATTGCGGGACACACATAAGACCCGTATGTGCGTGTACATCGCTGACTTAATCAACGCACAGACTCGAATCATGAAAGACAGCGGGTTTTCCCGGATTGGTTGCCGAACTGCGACGGATCTATCCGAGCAGCTGAGAGTGACATGTCATCTCTTCTGAATGGTTCCGCAAACTCACGCGAATAGCTGGGGCTGCGCCGGCCCGTGGCGCATACGTCGATCATGGCCTCACGGGTACTAATAGGTCACGGCCGGGGCTCCGGGAGGCAATGGCTGCCGTCTGTGCTGGTGACACCTTGGTGGTGACCAAGCTCGACCGACTAGCTCGTTCTTTGCCGGATGCTCGAGATCTTGCCGCCGAACTTACCGCCAAGGGTGTGACTTTGAATATCGGCGGCAGTGTCTACGATCCCGACGACCCAATCGGCAGGCTGCTATTCAACGTGCTCGGCATGGTTGCCGAGTTCGAGGCTGACCTGAGCCGGATGCGCACCCGCGAGAGTATGGCCGTTGCTAAGGCCAAGGGTCGACTGCGAGGTAAGAAGCCGAAGCTGCCCGCCTCGCGGGAGAAGCAACTGGTCTCGCTGTACAGGGGCGGGGAGCATGCGACGGCGGAGATTGCGGAACTGTTCGGTGTGGCTCGATCAACGGTCTACCGCGCCATTCAACGCGCTGGAGCATGATCGACCGAATCGCCCTTCAGGGCCAGTGGCGTCAGCGTCACCCAACAGGTATCATTGGAGATGTGAAGGGCAGTAGCCCTGAGAAGGAAGCCAGGCAGTCATCCGGACGGTTCGACGAGCCTGGCTCGCGTATTTAACGGACAGGGTCAGGTAATTTTTCTGACCCTGCTATCTACAAGGGGTGCTACTCGTTGGATCCATGGGCCGCGCCTTTGGTGGCACCAAGCCACAGCATCTGCGATCCACAATAGTGGTTCCTCTGAGGCCGAGGGAAAAATGTAGCTAGGACTGTGAGGGTATTCAGCGAAGGCATTTCTTAGGACCTTCTTGTCGATGACAAGGGTGGAAGCATCCTGTTCCAGGTAAAGCCGATCAACTTCGCATCGCGGGAGATCCTTAGCCAATGCAGACAGGCAGAGTGGCCTGGCTTCCTTGTCTTTCAGCCCGCTCGCTACGTATATCGAAACCTCCACGCCAAGGTCAGAGAAGCTCTTGAGTACCTGTTTACGTCGTGAGTCCTTCTCGTCCTTGAAGTGGAGACGTTTTTGTCTCGGTAGCATGAGCCCTCTCACGGACTTACGCGTCTCGTTGACGTCGTTGGGGGCTACTGCACTGGCAGCGATGTAGTAATCGTTGCTCTTGGATTCGTCAACGAATACGTGAGAACGGGGAGCGTAGTTAGGCACCTGAGGATTCTATCGGTCTCGTGTTGCCCGTGTTGGGGGGGGGCTTCCGAGTCCCTTAGGAATAGATCGCGAGGGGCATGACACGCATAGAAGAACCGCGCACTCTAGAATCAAGCTTAAAGTCCACGTATTCCGAAGGAGGCGCCTGGCCAAGGCTAGGTGCCTGATCGATCAGATCCCGTAGTTTTTCTAGGCCATGATCGAGCGCTGTCGGGGTGAGGTTGCGGAGGAGCTTGTTGTGAGAAAACGTCGGCATGTCCTGTTCGACGGGTGAGATGACTTTGCCGAGTACTGTAAAAGTGCCATCAAGAAGGCGGTCTGGGTCGTCTACGATAAAGTGCACCAGATCGCAGATAGTGATCAGTGTGAGTTCGGGGCGGGTATCGACGCGACCGTAGTACTCGCGCGTGGTCTCCTGCCGCGTGTCGGCCTTGACGGCGTTTGTAATCGCTCTGGCGAGTTCTCCCTTAGCTTGGGCGTTGAGGTCCATTTTTTCGGCGTGCTGCACTCGAGCCTCATGACCTCCTTCTTCAGGGAAGCGGAGGAGGTAGTCACGCTTCACGTTAAAACGCGTGATGGCCTCGACGAGTTCTGGAGATATAACGTCCAAGGCGAGAGTGAGCTCGACCGGGTCGAATGTGGTTGTGTACTCGACAAATTCGCCTGGTTGTAGCTTTTCCGCCTGTTCGGTGGAGGTCAGGCGTGTCAGCTGTTCCTTGTCTTTAAGAGACTGCCTGACGAGGTGCAGGTTGTACGCCTGGGAGTATACGAACTGTTGACGCGATGCCGTTCCGGTGGTCTGAGTCCAGCTTGATGATAGGCCCGCTTCCACTTCCGCGCTGGCCTTGGCACCGCCGAAGAACGGTATTCTGCCTGATCCTTCGCCCTTACCTGACGTTGATCCATCTGCTGTTGTGTCGTTGCCATCCTTAGAGGCAAACTCGCGCGATTCCTCCGTCAGTAGTGGATTTTGCATGATCTGCTGGAGTATCCCGGCAACCTGGTCAGAGTTTTGGTAGATCGTTGCGATAGGGATGCTGGGAACCCCAGCTGATGATGCACTATTAGCCATGATCAGATCATCCAGCATTGGTCTGGTTGGCGGCAAGAAACATGCGTTCTGGTGAAGCGCCCAACAGGATTACAGACGGAATATACGCCCGTTTGACGGTTCCTCACCGGGGCACTCGACGAAGTTTCCGCCCAGGCCGGGGTGCCGCTAGTTTCCGCGGTCGTTCAATTCCCATAAGCCCCGCCCGAATAAATGCCCGGTGAAGGTGTGTCAACCGGTACAGTTGTTGACATGCTGATCGGTTACGCACGAGTCTCGACGACTGAGCAAGACCTCACCTCCCAGAAGGACGGTTTGAGTCGACTTGGCGTAGCCGAGTCGGACATCTACGTCGACCACGGTCTCACCGGCACCAATAGGTCGCGTCCGGGCCTGCGGGAGGCTATGGCAGCTGTCCGTGCCGGAGACACCCTGGTGGTGACCAAACTCGACCGGCTGGCCCGGTCGCTGCCGGATGCCCGCGATCTCGCAGCTGAGTTGACGGGTAAGGGCGTGACGCTGAATATCGGTGGCAGCATCTATGACCCCGAAGACCCCATCGGCAGGCTGTTGTTCAACGTGTTGGGCATGGTCGCCGAGTTCGAAGCTGATCTAATCCGTATGCGCACTCGGGAGGGCATGGCAGTAGCCAAAGCTAAGGGGAGGTTGCGGGGTAAGAAGCCGAAGCTCTCCGTCTCGCAGGAGAGACACTTGGTCTCGCTGTCTCGGGGTGGGGAGTATACGACGGCGGAGATTGCGGAGCTGTTCGGGGTGGCCCGTTCCACGGTCTATCGAGCCATCCAGCGTGCCAGAACATAATTGGCCCGTTTGCGAATGGTAGGCGTCTTAAGAGAGGTGTGGCCTTAACCGATGCGCTTCGTCGACAGGGCCCACCGATAGATAAGTGAGCCCTGTCCGTAGGACTTAGTCCATCGCAAGCTCTGCCAGGAGTGCTTGAACTCGCTGGGCGATATCGTCACGAATCAATCGCATGCGCTCCTGGCCTTCAATACCCTGGCGAGAAGGCTCAACAGTCTCCCATCTCTGTATTGAACCTGTCATACCTTCAACAGGTTCAATATGAGCTTCGGTGCCGATAATGATGATCCGATTAGCCTCCCGGAGCAGCTTCGCGTCTATAGCTTTGGGATATTCGCCGTCGAACGAGGCTCCCACCTCGGCCACAGATGCTTCCGAGGCCCGGTTAAGTCCCTGGCCAGGTTGTGTTCCGGCTGACTGGACGATCACTCGTCCGTTGGAATACAGGCGAGCCAAAGCAGCAGCCATCTGAGATTTGCCAGCGTTTTTCACGCAAATAAATACCACACAGGGGCGAGGGTCGGTCATGAAGACACCTTCTGATGGGGGTACCGGCGGCGCAAAGCCAGGGATACATAAACGAGGCCGATGAGGGCTGGTACTTCGATCAACGGCCCAATGACTCCTGCCAGGGCCTGTCCGCTGGAGGCGCCGAAAGTCGCGATCGATACGGCGATCGCCAGTTCGAAATTGTTGCCCGCGGCGGTGAAAGCTAGCGTCGTGGTGCGCTGATAGGAAAAGTGCAAGGCCCTTCCCAGGAGATATCCTGCACCCCACATGATCGCAAAATATGCGAGCAGGGGTATGGCAATACGTGCGACATCCACTGGTCTGTGAGTGATCTGATCACCTTGTAGAGCGAAAAGAACCACGATGGTGAACAGTAACCCGTAGAGAGCCAGAGGTCCGATCTTCGGTAGGAACGAGGTTTCGTAGGCTTTTCGGCCCCAGCGGCGTTCACCGATGCCACGCGAGAGGAACCCGGCCACTAGAGGTATCCCGAGAAAGACCAGCACGGATCCGGCGATGCTGACAGTCGAAACATCTAGATGAGCTTGCGGTAATCCAAGCCAGCCAGGCAGAACGTTGAGATAGAACCAACCTAGCCCGGCGAAGGCAATGACCTGGAAGATGGAATTGGTCGCCACCAGTACGGCCGCTGCCTCTCGGTCTCCGCAGGCCAGGTCATTCCAGATGATGACCATAGCAATACAGCGGGCCAGTCCGACGATGATCAGGCCGGTTCGATATGCCGGTAGGTCCGGGAGAAAAATCCACGCCAGAGCGAACATCACGGCCGGTCCCACGACCCAATTCAGAATTAAGGATGAGACCAGCATGGGTTTATCTGAGGTGACGTGACCGAGCCGGTCGTACCGGACCTTGGCCAGCACCGGGTACATCATCACCAATAGCCCCAGGGCAATCGGCAAGGACACGCCTTGGACCTCCATTGCAGACAGGCCTACACCCAAACCTGGAACCAACCGGCCTAACCCCAGACCAGCGATCATGGCTAGAATGATCCACACCGGCAGGAACCTGTCCAGGGCCGACAGCCGCCCGTCTGTCGCTGAATCAACGCTCACCGTGAGATCCTCCCCTCAGAGCCGTTGCAGCAAACTTCAGGTTCGGCGTCGAAATCACCGGTACCACCGCATACTCCGGTCTCCGGGAGGTCTAGCTGCACACTTTGAGCGGCTTGAATATCCCCTGCCAAGTAGGCGGCAATGGAACGAACCTGTTCAAAACCAGTCATCGCCAAAGATGACGGAGCTCGACCATACGATTTGATCCCGGCGATGAAAAGACCTGCATCCGGTTGCTCCAAGGAGCGGTATCCATGCGCCGGTACCGATCCACAAGAATGCCAATTCGGGTCAATATCTGCAGCGATACCAGCAGGAGCTTCTAGTTGCCGGTCTAAATCCAGGCGGACCTCGGAGAGAAAAGAATGATCTGGGCGGAACCCGGTGGCACATACGATCCGGTTCAACCCCTCTATCGTGTCTCCGTCTGAGGAGACCAGAGCTACCGTATCCTCAGCCTCAGGGTGAACTGCAGCTGCCCTGAACCGGGTGATGACGGTAATCCTTCCGTCGGAAATTGCTCGACGAACCTTATCTCCCAGTGCTGCACGGGCAGGAAGCTCGTCATTTTCTCCGCCGCCGAGAGCTTGATCGATGGAGCCTCGCCGCACTGCCCACACCACCGAAGATGCAGCATTTTCACCCTGGCGGGTCAACGCCACCAACGATGTCAGTGCTGAGGCACCTGAACCGAGAACAGCCACCTTCTGTCCAGCCCAGCACGGGTCAGCAGGATCAGGCATCGAGTGAACGATTCGGTCCGCATGGTCGATTTCCCCAGCCACCGGATATCCTTCAGAACCGAGCGGGCTAGGTCGTTGCCACGTCCCGGTCGTATCAACCACCGCACGAGCTAAGGCCCGCTCGATGACCCCATCAGGCCGGAGGGCATGTATGACAAAGGGTTGTTCGGCTCGACCTGACTCAACTAGCAAATCCCGGTCTAGGCGGGATACCCCAACAACGCGACGGTCAAATCTAATCCAGTCGGCCAATGCCTGCCCCAGTGGATCTAGGTACTGGCTGACCCACTGCTGACCCGTGGGGTAGATAGAGGCCTTGGGCGGCTTCCACTGCGCCCTTAGTTGTTTGACCCCAGCAGCAGAGACCAGCTCCTCCCAGGGGGAAAACATGCGCACATGTGCCCATTGATGCACATTCTCGGCAACACGATCTGACTGTTCGAGTACCAGGACGGACTGATCGCGGCCACGTAGTTCAGCCGCGCAGGCTAGGCCTATGGGTCCAGCGCCTAGAACGATGACCGGAAGATCCTCCGTGGACGAGTCCATGCAACGCCTCCTATTTAGGTGTTTGTCTAAATAGATTGTTGCGTCCTGATTCGATGCTTGTCAAAATAAGAGACATGTCCATTCCAGCAGCTCCTTCGGTCCCCGTCAGGTCCTCTAGCCTCATTGCGTCGGAGGATCGTGTTCGAGAGGCTGCGGAGATTTTCAAGGCGCTGTCGGATCCGTTGCGGTTGCGCTTGTATCTGGCGATTCGACGAGCGGAACCCGATGAGGTCTGTGTCTGTGACTTGCCGGATCTGGCGGTTTCCCAAGCTACGGTCTCTCACCATCTGCGCAAGCTCAGGGAAGCAGGTCTAGTCACGGCTACACGTAAAGGAACCTGGGTTCATTACAGAGCAGTCGAGGGCGCGGCATCTGAGGCAATCAGTATCATCGGGCGCTCGGAGTGAGTGTGACGGCTGGCTGGCCTGACGGGCCGCCAGGGTCACAGTGACTTGACGCCGATGAGGTGCTCATGCGCTGCGACCCGAGACTTAGACCGTGAATCGTGCATATTCGCCCGAGTTCGCACCGCCAGTCCCGGTCCTCCGTGGAGGGTGGGTCGCAATGATCTACACCCTGGCCCTCATGTTCTTCTCATGGTCAGTGCCTATTGATAACAGTTGGTTTGGTCAACACTATTCATTCCTCCGAGGCTCCGGCGACTCGTTGGCCACCGTCATCGATGCCATAACTCACTCGGTCCTGGCAGGAGTGAGCGAAGAACTGATCAACACTGTTATCCCTATTCTTCTTCGAGCGGTGAACATCTCTCGGAAGAGCCTTGTCCCTCTTCTGTTAATAGAACGAGTTCTCTTCCACGTTTACTTCGGTCCCGGCTCCGTGACCGTCCTTATCTGGGCTGGCCTGTCAATCCTGCTGTACCGGTACACCCAGTCTGCACTGGGCCTGGTTCTGCCACGTCCAATCCACCGTGTAGGCCCGGACTATCTTCCTCCGGCTGGGGCAACCCAGCCACGGTGACCGCCTTCACACCGAATAGGAAGGATCTGTGATGAGGTGCAGCCTGGATGGGATATCGAAGTTTGAGCTTGCCGTTCGTGATGAGGTGAAAGCTTGGATGGCTCGGCGGGGCGTTCGTCAGTCGAACGTCTCCTACCGGTTGCGTGGCAAGGCAGCGCTTGTCATCCATGACTCGGCCGTCATCGTCGGGTATCTCGGAATAACAATGGCCGATCTACTCGGAACGGTTGGCACGGGCCCAATCGTGTTTCCGCAACACGCGAAAAACCCCGCCCCAGCCGAAACTGGAACGGGGTCCCGTCACACGGTGCGCCCTGTGGGGCTCGAACCCACGACCCACGGATCCTCGGCTTCACCTTGAGCATCCTGGGCAAACTTCTCAGCACCCGCATCGGCCTACTGTTCTTGGCCGTACTGGCTGGCGGCATCTGGGTTTCCAGCCAATTCGGATAATCACCCACAAAGACAAACGGCCCGGTGTCTCAGGCAGCTGTCGCCACCACAGACACCGGGCCACTTTCAATCCTCGGTCAGACTCCATCTTTTTTTGCCGGTCGGTACGACCACTGCGCCACCGACCACCGATCCCCAACGTTGACGACCGTGACGGTATAAATCCGCCGCTGCTCTGATTTGGTCTGGGAACCATCAGCACCGACCCACCACCAGTCCACGCTGTAATCCTTCGTTTCCGAACCCGGACCAGTTGGACGACGTTGACCATCCGCGTAGTTGGTGCTGATCGGATAATCCGAAATCTCCGGAGACGACACCGCAGACTTCTGCTCCGCATCCGCAGGCCAGCGGAAACGATCGTCCATCCCCGATTCGGGGAGCTTCTCAGCAGCTTCACCATTCATCAGCTCACGAGCACGCTGCAACGCCGCAGCCTCATCACTATCGATACTGGTATCCCACGTACTCATAATCTGTACCGCACCCCGCGCCACAGCCTCCGCTGAGCCACGATCCACCTGTGCGGCGTCCAACTTTTTCACTGTGTTCGCTGCCCCCGATGACCCCGAGGACACGACAGCACTCGTCGACGGCGCAGCAGACGTTGCCGGGGCCGCATCATGGTCTCTAGTGTTCAACCGGCCCGCGATGAACCCACCCACCCCAAACAGGACGATCAGCACCAGCACAACACCGATCCGTCCGGCCTTTCTAGCCTCCCCAGCCATCACTGCCTCATCTCTACTGCTCATTCGACTGTCCCAAATGGGACAGTCGAATCCGTTGTTTTAGTACGACGTCGTGGATGACTGTTCACCCACGACCTGCCACTGCCCACCGTGCTGCTCCAGGTACACGACCACTCGTTCGGAACCGCCCTCAATTTTCTTGCCGTCCTGGTTCTGCCACGTCCACTCCACCGTGTAGGCCCGGGCTTTCTTATCAGCGGCCACATCCTGATTCGCATCCCCACCAACAGGGGAGACCTCCGGCACCGAATATCCGCTGAACTCGGCTGCCTGACTGAACTGGCCTTGCAACGAATTGCGCTCCGGCTCCACCTGCTTCGCTGCCCAGTCTTGACTCATCAACGGTTTCGCTCGAATCGCTCCGGCGGTGCGGGTCTTATCCTTCGTCGCATCCCAACAGTGCTCAATCGACACCGTTGCATAAGCCACCGAGTCCACCTCGCTCCGGTCAACATCACTGGGTTTCATACATGTGCCCGCAGCGATCTCATCAGCCCCCGATGATCTCCCCGAAGAACCACTGGAGCTATGCTGCGTTGAGGCTGCTGCCGACTCCGGTTGAGTATTCCCGGCCCCGGTAAAGGCCTTCACGCCCAAGATCACCAGGGGGATAGCAACAATCACCACCAGCAACATCACGGATCCAAGAATCACGTTGTTCCGAGAAAGCCTGTACATCATGAACCCACCGTTCTCTTCGTCGCGGTTTCCATCATCGGACTCAACCTCCCTTGGGTGCCCAGGCACCCTTTTCTTTCAGAATCGGTTCCGGATCAATGGCTGACCCGTCATACGGGTTGAAACTGCTATCGGTGTAATCCGCACCCGGCTTGTGAATCTCGAAATGCAAGTGGTTAATCACTCCACCCCCCACCGATTCGGCGTGATTACCCTCCTGGCCTAAGACATCACCGCGTTTGACCGTGGCCCCCGGCTGAACGTCGAAGCTGTCCATGTGGCAGAAAGCCATCCGGAATTTCGGCCCACCGGTCATCGTTCCCAGCAGGCACCCGTCTTTTGTATAGATGCCGGTGATTTTCAGATCGGATGGGGCAATGATCTTGCCGTGACCGTCATCATCGACAAAGTCCACACCCACATGTTGCTGAGCCCATGCCGGCAGATTGGGAACATTTCGAGGCCCGAAACCGGAGGTGACCTCCGAAGCCGGCAATGGAACAGTCCACTCGCCTTTACCTAGGTCACCGTTCCAGGCCTTTCCACCTTCGGGTGCTTTGCAGTCCTGGCTGAACTTGACCTGCCCGCCACCGGTGATTTTTTCGACGTAGTCTTTCGTCTCCGGATACGGCGGCACCCCGTGCGCGGACTGAACCGCACCCGGACCGGCGTTATATGCAGCCAAGGTCAACTGGACCTTCTTATTCGCATCCCCACCGGCGACATCGCTGACCTCATCTCCCAGCGCTTTCATGTACTTGCCGTACCCTTCGAACGCCGCGTGAGGATCATGAACGTCTTTCCCGCCGCCGTATTTGCTCCAGGTATCGGGCATGAACTGCGCAATTCCTTGCGCTCCCACTGGTGAACCCGCGTTCGGGTTCCACTGAGATTCTTGCTGAATCTGAGCGGCAACAATCTGCTCCGGCAACCCGGATACCTCCGCAGCCTTTTTCACATCCTCTTTGTACTCAGCAGGCACATTGATCGTCCCGCCTTTCTCGTCCCCACCATCAGCTTTCACCTGGCACTGCTGAGAAACGTTTTGGACCTGAGCGTCTTGTTCCTCCTGGGCCTTACCTCCCGCACCGATCGCCCCGCCGGTCACCGCCAGAAACAGCCCGAAAAACAAGACCACACCCAGCGGCACCAACAACGCCAAAGCCGGAGCCACAACTTTGAATGTGATAGCTCGAAGCCCCCACTTGGCCCCCGATTTGATGGCACCCACTTTTAGAAGCTCCCGGCAGGTATCTGGATAACCACCATTGAACTCACCGGGTCGTACTGGCCTCGATGGGAATCACCATCCTGGTGCAGTGCACCGGCAATCGCGATCGTCACGAACACCCAGAAAATGCTCACCACAATGGCAACCACTCCTACCAGCAGCCGACGCCAGGCTGCTCCAGCCATCCAGCCCGAGAAGTCCTCCCACATGGCCGAGTTATTCCGGAAGTAGTCGCGGACCCGGCTACCGGTCCCACCCATTTCTAACTGCGAGTTTGACTCGAAGTCTTCCTCAACGTGCTTGCCCTGTTTCTTGCTCATACCCTGTCTTTCCCTTCCAGAAGACCGGTGTAAGTCACACCTGGTTTATTTACTCCAAATCGCCGTTTTCCAGCACGGTGCGGGCAATCATCAGCAGCCACGAAGTCCGCGCCAAACAGTGCCGTGCGGTGACCTCAGCCATGCCGGTCATCTGCGCCACATCGGCTGCACTGACGTTGCCGAATCCACCCCGTGAAGCCACAGCCCGTGCGATCGTTCCAATCCAGGCCCGTGACTCTTCGGACTCAGCCGGCAAACAATTCAGCAAGTCCCGGAATGAAACTGCTCGATCAACGCGTTCTTCTCGACGTCGCCAATAACTGCTCAACGCCCGTTGAATCACCCGCGCTAAATCCAACACGTTGCGGTGCGAATCTCGTAACGCCGGAGCGGCAATGCCGAATCGCCGGGCCGCTTCACCGACATCGCCGTCGCATTCCAAAATCAGCCGCATCGATCGGTCGAATAGGCGCCGCTGAGATACCGCCGCTCGGACCATCCGCAGCACCTCCGAGACATGAGCCCAATCGGAGACCTCACCGGCTACCGCGTCCCCGAAATCTTCAGCCACCACGTCATAGACCGTGGACACTCCTGAGGAAGCTGCCTGCGCAATGGCCTCAGTGGTGTTACCTCGTCGCGCTTCCGAACGGACCATCCGCAAGGACTGGCGCACGGCGATGCCGTTGATCCACCCCTGGAAGCTTCCGCGTTGCTCATCGAAGCTGTCCAGACCTTCGGCTGCTGCGATCCAAACCTCATTCATCACATCCTCGACCTCGCGGGTCCGTTGCGCTCTGGACAGCCGGTTCAGCACAATCGGGCGCGTATTTTCCCAAGCCCGAATCATCTCCGGACTCCAGGTCTTCACGGTCTGACCCATCACCGCTCACCCCCGCGAGAAGCCCGGGCTGAGCGCAACTGGGCCCGGAACTGTTTCCCCTCGGCCTCCGAACAGGCTCTCGGGGCATCACCGGCCAACTCATCGGAACGGCAACCAGGGCAGACGGTGACGTACTCGACCTGATGTTTCGGACAAGTCCGTCGAGTGGGACCTGCCTTGGGAGCATCCACAGCGAATTCCGCTGTGGCTTCCGCGACCAGCTCATGCCAGGCCTCGACGTCGTAGCTGGGAGTTTCCAATCGAAATTCAGCTTGAGAAATCAACTCTTGCGGCTCTAGCCGGATCGAGGTCATCACGAACGACAACGGCGATTTCACCGGACCAGAAGCTCGTTCCATCACGATTTCCACCATCGCGCTGAGCACCTGATCGCTGATCTCACCGATCAGCCTTGCTCCCAAGCCTCGTCGTAGCCGTGTCAGGTGAACACCATGAACGACTGGACCCGAAGATGCTTCCTGGTCCGTCGGTCCGTCCGTCTGTCTCACTTCCGATTTATCCACAGAACGCTCGTTCGGGTTCTCGACAGACTGACGGGACAGACGGGTTAATCCGCGCGCGTTCCTCTTTAAGGCACCCGGGTCGTTTTTGCACGGATTGTCGCCTTGGTCGTCACGAATTGTCGCCTTGGTCGACCAAGGCGACAAATTGTCGCTTTGGTCGTGATCGTTGCTATTGCAATAAAGCGACAAATTGTCGCTTTGGTCCTCACCCGAGTTATCCACAGGCTGATCGGGCTCAGATTCTTCGATCTCCACCTCGAAACTCTTCCGGTAATCGACCTTTCGAGCATTCAAATTCTTCTGACCTGGATACTCACCCTTGGACCCGTGAACCTCCAGGTGCAGCACGATCGTGTCCACCGACCGTCCCCGGCCAAACTCCGGAGTGCGACGCTCGGTGTGCAACAACCCCTCCTCCTTGAGGGACTTCATATGCCGCTGGACCGTTCTTTTCTCCATGCCGGCTTTCCACGCCAATTTGTCCTGGCCCATGAAGCACGCCCCGTCGGAGTCGGCCTCATCCGCGATCGTCAACAACACCACGAAAGCATTCGGAGCCAACCGGTGAGTGAAAGCCCACGACATCGCTGCTACTGACATATTTATTCAGCTCCTTCGAAGAGCTCGGGACGCTGCTGTTGCAACGTCTTCAATCGATTCCGGCCCGTCCGATCGGACAAACCTAAATACTCACCAATGGCTGCCCCGGTCACCGGTTTGCCCTCGGCCAACCGATCAGCAACCCACCCTGCCAACTCGTCCTCCTCCGAAGACGACTCATCGACTGAGTCCGCAGCCTTCTTTGGTGCGGCCTTACCGCCGGTCGTCGTGACAGGTGATGACTCTGATGTGACCGTCTCGGACTTACGCTGCGTTGGAGCCGAGTCGGTTTCACCGCTTGTGTCCTCGGTGCTTTCCATCGACGATTCCGAATCCGGACGATGCGGTGAAGCCTCATCGGAGTTCTGAGAGTCCAGCCCTTCCTCGCGCGGCATTTGCAGCGGTTCTGGCGTGACCGGCTCGACATGCATCGGCCATGCTGGCCTTTCGGCTGCCGGTTCCTCGGCGGAACGAACCGTTGATGTGGGAACGTCGTCAATGACACGCGATTCTTCTGCTACGACACCTTCTGTCGGCTGCGGTTTACCCAGCTCCCTTCGAGACGCAGTCGGCTCGACCGCTTCCTCTGGGACCTCGAAGACCTCATCGAGATCATCGGATGCGGCCTCGTCCTGCGGCCTCGGTTCCTCGCGCACGGCAAACGCGAGTCGGGACAGCTGCTCTGTAGCCGCGAACACCGCAACCGGAGCCATCGCCGCGATCCCAGCGCCGATCCACGATTGGGCAACCGTTGTACCTTCCCCCCGAGTCAAGGCGTGAGCGCCATTAGCAACTACCGACAGCGCCGTGAAGACTCCCAAAGTCACCCACGTTGGCCACACGGTCTCTCCACGAGCCCGGTGGATCACCGCCGCCATGCTGTAAGCCAAAATCGCGATATCAATGAAGATCGGCACGGCCCACCGCAGCCACACAGGCAAACCGACCCATCCTGCGACGTCGTGCAGCCCATTGAAACTGACCATGAACGACGTCAACCCCAAGGTGCAGATCAGAATCACCGTGAACCACAACGTGTACAACGAGTCCGGGTTGATACGACGACCAGCTCTACTACTCACCCTGGCTCCTGGTTGATACGATGACCCATATCGAATTTGTTCTTTGAAGCTGTTCGATGTGGGGGCCGTCTTCCCTTCCAGTTGGGCGGCCTCCTTTTTCATGCCCACAGAGTTGCTACTGCTCATCGTCATCACCGAGCCTCTCGGTCACTCGATCCAGCACTGCCACAGCCACTTCCAGATGCTTCGCCCGAACGGAATGCTCCGGAACGGTCGCCGCACACACGCCCAGTTCTTCCAACAGCCCCGCCTGAGCCAACAACGACGAGACCACACGCGCGACCAGCTCAGAATCGGTATCTTCACTCGCGTTGAACTGCGATGCTCGCAACGATTCAATGGCCGCTTTGACTGAACCTTCAGCCCGCTCGACATCCTGTTTCGCCCAGCTCAATCGGTCACGTAGATCCGTCGCAGTCTGATTCGAGATCGGCATACCCGGTAACGCATCATCAGCGGTAGCCGCCTTAGGCTTCATTTCAGGCTTGGTCTTCGGGGCATCAAATAATCCAACGCCGAAATCTGAGGCCGGCGCATCCAGAGCCGATTCATCGACCTCGACCTTGGACCGACGCCGTCCATCAAGACCCAACGACGGCTCCCGATCCTCAGAAACCAAACCTTCATCTTCGGCTTGCTTCAAAGTCCTGGCCACCGAAGACTTCCCCATACCAGTGGCCGTACCGATCGCCCGAACGCTCATCCCGGCTTCAGCCATCGAAGCCACTTCAGCGGTTCGACGCTCCAACGGGGGAGTCAGAGACATGTCCGAGAATTCCTCGCGCACGTACTCATCCCATGAGCCGTAACCCATACCAACCCAGGCGCGCTGCTCCCAAGCCTTACGGATCAGCTGATACGTGCTGGTCAGATTCGAACGAATCTCATCGGTAATGACCTGAGCATCCTGCGGACTTAGTTGCCCTTGAACCAAAGTGCTACCCATTACTGATCCTCCTGAATCTCCACCAGCGAGCTGTAGGAAACCTCAAGGAACCTCGAGAGTGCTTCTAGCTCAGCCACATCGAAGGGGACCTTCCCCGTAATTCGGCGACTGAACGCGTCTCGGCTCATCTGTAGATGTTCCGCTGCTCTGGCTTGAGTGACTGACCGCCGCCCGAGAGCGGCTCGTACATTTCCGGCGACTGCCAAGGATGTTTTCATGCGTTCTACTGTAGTCGAAATACTACTTCATGCAAGACGAAAAAGTCAGAAATGCTAGAAATCCAGGCGTTATTCCCCTACGATGGTCATAAATCAACTGAGGAGGACTCATGCATAAGCGGGCGGATGCTCCAGTCTCGGAGTTCGAGTTAGCCCTGAGGGACGAAGTTCGCGCCTGGATGGCTAGGCGAGCGGTGAACCAGACGGAGCTTGCTGAAGCGCTTGGCATTACCCAGTCGAACATGTCGAAGCGATTACGAGGTGTCTCAGCGTTTCCGGTTCACGACTTAGCAGTGATTGCCGGATACTTCGGTATTACGTTGGCGGAGCTGATGGGAACCGTTGCCACCACGCAGATTGAACTTCCGTCCACGGGTGCGAAAAACCCCGCCCCAGCCGAAACTGGAACGGGGTCCCGTCACACGGTGCGCCCTGTGGGGCTCGAACCCACGACCCACGGATTAAAAGTCCGATGCTCTACCAACTGAGCTAAAGGCGCCCGCCTGGTCCATGCGCTGTCAACTCGCGCGAGGCTCAAGCTCGTCTAGCTTACAACATGACTGGGGGTCGGCAGAAACCTGATGGCCTGCTCGTGACTGGACTCATGTTCGAAGGCAATCGGACGCTGCGCGGTGGGGGTTTCCGTGTGGCGAACTCCGGGGCTCGGGGGCGGTGTACGCCGTCCTTGGAGACCTAGACTGGGCGCATGTCCGGATCGAATCAGTCAGCACGCCACCATAGTCCCGTGAAGTTTTCCCCGGCCATGTTCGAACAGCTCGACGGCGGTGTGGACCCCGAAGTCATATCGCAAGCGGCTCACACCTCGGCTTGGGCTCTGCTTTCTCAAGGGCGCGCCAACAACGATCCTGGAGTCACCGAGCGCCTGGTCGACTTCACCGATCACTACGGCCTCGACGCCATCGCCGAGATGTGGGCGGAGGCCCCGGGCGTCTCGTTGCCAGGAGTCTTGTGGCGAATCTACGCACTTCGAGACACCGTGCGTCGGAACCCCGACCTTATGAGTAGGTATTACCACCTGGGTCAGGATAACGCGCAGGTTTCCCGGGTTGTTGCCGGCGTCGCGGAGCCTCCCGAGGCCGACGAGTTGTGCCGAACCATCGACCAGATCTTGACTGGCGCTTACACCGGCGAATTCGACGTCGCGTTGGAGCGTTTCGCGGCGTTCTGCCGAGTGGTTGCGCTCGGCCAAGCCGTGGCCGCGGATCGAGCCGACGACGACGCCCAATCCGAGGGGGACGAGGGGCGACGTCGCGCTGGCGAATTCACCACGACCCCCGGGTCCACTTGGGCAGGAATGAAACTCACGCGGGCCGCTCGGAAACTCATCACCACGGCTGAGGAGTTGGAGTCGGCGGCCTCCGCCTGGCGGCACCACCAACTGGACTAGCGCCGGCTGAGGGCGAGAAGCCCACGTCGACGTGAGTGCTAGAGCAATCCCGAGGTCAGCCGACACACGTTTTCCAAGGCTTTGGTGTGCAACGGACGTTCGCGCCAGCTGTCGTAGTCGACCTCAAAGCATGTGTCGAGGTACTCCTTGGCCACCTCCTCAAGTTCAGAGGCGACCCCCTTGTCCAAGAACAACATGGAGACTTCTAGGTTCAAGGCAAAGGACCGCTGATCCATATTGGACGAGCCGATGAAGGCGACGTCGTCGTCAATCAGCATGAACTTGGAATGCAATACCGTGGGCGCGGGATACAAATGGATCGAAATGCCGTTGGTGAGTAGGCCTTCGTAGTAGGAACGTTGGCCGTAGTGCGGAAAGAACTGATCGCCCTTTTCGCACACAATCAGGTGAATCTCGATCCCGGACTGTGCGGCGGTGGTCAGGGCCATTTTGAGCGAGTCGTCCGGAATGAAATACGGGCTACAAATCACGATGCGCCGTTCGGCGTTATAAATCAGGTGATTAATAAGGCGAAGGTTATTTTCTGTCTCGAAACCGGGCCCGGAGGGGACCACCTGGCCCATGATGCCGGAGTCGACCGCAGGAAGGTCTTGGTCGACCTCGTCCAGCAGGAGGTCTCCGGTTTCCGAATACCAATCCGAAATAAAGAGCGCGTTGAGCTCATCCACCAGAGGACCTTCGACGCGCATCATCAGGTCTTTCCACGCGAGCTTTTTCTTGAGGTTCGCGCGCTTATTGTACGAACGGTCGATGATGTTTTGGGATCCGGAGAATCCAAGGTCGCCGTCGATCACCAGGATTTTGCGGTGGTTGCGCAGATCGGGGCGCTGATACTCACCGCGCCACGGACGAATGGGCAACGAACGACGCCACGAGACACCAGAGGCGTCCAGCAATTTCACCAGATTGCTGTACCCCGGATAACCAGCTGAACCAAGCTGATCGACCAGAATATGCACCTTCACTCCGCGTCGATGAGCACGGAAAAGCGCATCGAGCAGGGGAGCGCTGGATTCGTCGTAGGCCACGATATAGAACTCGAAATGCACATATTCTTTGGCCTGGTCCACGGCCTCGGCCATCACGCGCATAGCCTCGTGATTATCCCGGAGAAAACGCAGCTGGTTTCCGCCCGTCATGGGGAGAGAGCCAAGCTTGTAATTGAGCTTGGCGGCGGCAATATCCATCTCCCGGAGATGTTCGCAATTGCCGAGGACGGGCTGGTCGCCGAGCTGTTCCCGAATGAGCTCATTCATATGAGTCTGCCGTTCGCGTCGGCCGCGAGGAAGATACGTGGAACCGATCACGAGAAAAGCAATGATCCCGACGTACGGAATCAAGAAAATCGCCATAAGCCATCCCAGGGCCACGGAAGGTTTCCGGTTATACGGAATCCAGCACAGGGCAACCACGCGGATCAACATGTCGATGACCACGAGCGTGGTATCTACCCATGCAGGGACTCCGGGAATTGGCAGAAGCGAATAATTCACGGCCCAAGTCTACGGGAGTTGCGCGGTTCGTCGACCCGGTCCCAGGGGATCAGCGGCTCCTCGAAATCCTCACCTGACGTGCCCGTATATGTATGGCTCCGAGGCTGAGGGACTTCCCCGTTACGACGACGTCGTTCGCGGGACCGCGCGGCAGATACGGCAACGGCGGTGATCAGCATGAGGCTGCACAGCGCGGTAATCCACAAATTGATCCAGATATTGCTGAGTTCAATGTTTGCAAATGGCGGCGCCCCATCACTGACACCGCTTCCGGATGGGGAAACATTTCCTGGGAACGCATTGATGTACACGTTGCCAACCGAGGCGTGACCGAAATCCAATCCGGAATGAAATTCCGCGGCGTCCGACCACGGAAACGGCACGAAGCTGGCATACCGCTGGATGCGATCGACGACCGCGAAGGCGATCCATACGAATAGGCTGTAGCGCCACCAGCTACGAACCCTCCGGAAAGCGACCGCGAGGAACGCGAACACTGTGCAGAAGGTCGCCACACCCACGGCCGATTCCAAGGCATAGAACAGTGTGGTCTTCCACAAGGGCTCCATGCCGGTGCTCGGGCCGCGGTGGACGGCAGCGATCAGGACGAGGCCCGCTTGAATCAGCGCCAGAAAAAAGACGGCAATCGACGATGGCGCGATCGCGCGGAGCACGCGCCGGGTCAACCCGGGCCGTGGAGGCTCAGCGAGGCTCGGACGGATCGCGGTCAGGATGAGGAACCCGGTGTAGACCAGCAAGATTAACCACGTGATGAACGTGATGGTCGGGGCGACGGCGTGGAGGCCAGCCGCCGAGACCGACTGCGCGCCAGAAAAGCGGCCGAGAATGCCGACGGTCCAAATCACGAGGAGACCGGCCCAGTACAAAGGGGTTTGGCCGAGCGCCGAGCGCCACGGACCCGGTTCTCCTTCGGTGAGTGCACGGAGGTACGGCTGACCGGTACTGTCCATGTGGCTCCTTCGCGAGTGGCTCGGCGGGCGAGGCGCGGCGGGCTCCGCGTCAGACCGATTTTACCGACGTCTTCGCTGGTCAGGGCGACAAAGGTGGCAATGGGTCGAGGGTGTCGCGGTCGGACTCTTCGGGAAGCTTCGGAGGCGGAGTGTATTTCGAGGCCGCCAAGGCCAGCCCGTAGGCCGTCGTACGATCCGGGGTCCACCGCAACGAACACGACGTCGCCGCCGCCAAGGCTTCCTGAACCGGGGTGGGCGGCAAAAGATAGGGGGCATCGAAACGCTGGACGGGGTCGTCCTCCGGCCGCACGACGTCGTCGTCCCCTCGGACGGCCAACGCAGAAGTCTCAGGGCCATCCGAGCGGGGGTAGAGGACCCCGCGAGTCGAATGCAGCAGGCCCGCGTACGCCACCCCGCCGCGTATGCGTTCTGCGTCGGAATACACGATCCAGCCCACACGAGTCTCGCCCAGGCTTCGGCAAATTCCCGGGAGCAACTCCGCGTGGATCATCACCTGGGGGAAAACCATACCCAGGATTTCCCAAGCGGCTCGCACGGCGTCAGGATTGCGGCTCGGGTGGCCACACAAGAGGTCTCGAGCCGCGAGGAGGCCTTCCCGAAATTCCGCAGGCAACCCGTGGATGGCCATCGAGTGCATTCGAAGAGCCGCCTGGTACGCGGTGTGCCGCGCGGCCTGAAGTTCGTCGTCGAGCCACGGGGCGAAGGCTTGGTCATTCCAATCGCCCGCCAACCAATCGCCATCCATGGCGTCTTGCGCATGAGGATAAGCAGCCAGCTCTTCGCGCAAAGAGGCAACCGTCTTTTGGTTTTCTTCAAGATCGTCCCGCAACCCTTCGTGGGCCTCTCGGAGCTGCCGCAGGTCGCGGTGTACACGGTCGACGGCGGACTGAGAGCCCTGCTCTTCGGCTTGCGCTTCGCTCTGCTCCCGGCGGAGCTGGGTGAGGCGCAGATGCCACGGCGTGCGCGCCCGCCCGAAGGTCGCGAGTCGCCACAGCATGGGCGGTTCGTCCCGCAGGTGAGCGGCAATACGGTCGCTCCATTCCTTGGAGCACTTTCGCGCGCGATCGTTCGCTTGGGAGAGCTCCTTCAGTTCACGTTCTTTGTCGGAAATGCCAGCCGCCGACTCGGCCAATGCCTCCGCCAGATCAGAAATCACGCCTTCGGTGCGCAACAACATGGGTACGGCTTCGTGATATCTCTGGCGTTCGGCCACGAGTCGACGGACGGCCGCGAGGCTCTCGTGGACCGATTCGGCGGTTTCGTCCCACCGGTCATAATCTTCGGCCGTCATCGAGACTCGTGCGTGGCCCAACCGATTCAGCACGCCGTCGATAGCATCGACGGCATCGATGGGCTGAGCCGCAGGGAGCCCACGATACGGTTCAAGCTCTTCCATCCCGGGGAGCAAACGCACGACGGCGGCTCGCCATTGCGGAACGGCCGCTCCGGAACGCAGGGGAGCGGAGCGGATGACCTCGAAATTTTCCAGGTCGGGGTGCGGAAGATGAATCTCTCGGGCCGCCGACCACTCCATGGGCTCGGGGTCGAAAATCTCGGCAGGATCCGGAATCGAGGCCAACGCCTCGGCACGGCGCGTGACGAGGCCCGACACCATGTCGTCGACCCACCGTGGGTCGGGCATCCCCGCCGCCGTCTGGGCCGGACAACACCACAGGCCTTCCTGGCGAGAAAGATCATTGAGCGCGGCATTGACGGCAAATTGAGTCGCCACCGAGGAGCGTTCGGGTCGGGAGACCCCCTCCGGAAGCATCTGCGGGGCCAACGCGTAGTACAGAGCTTCCCGCGACTCCACGACATCCTCGAAGGTTTCTGCGGCGTCGATACCCAGCAGGCCCGCGGCGGACTGGCGATATCGCGTGGTTTCGGTGGCCAGATCGAGGTCCTCGGCCGCTGGGTGATTCAACAGCGAGCTGTCGCCTACATGAAGGGTGCGAGTAGCGAGCGTGCTCACGATTCTCGTCGGCATGGGGCGAGAAAACGTCATCGTCAACTCGGTGAGTCCAAAGAGCTCGTTGGTGACCTTCACGGCCGCGGCTACATCGTCGTGATTGAGCTGATGATCCTGTTCCACGTCCCCCGGAAGGCGCGGGTACCGCACACCCTTCATGACGACGCGGCGGTCCCGAAACAAATCCAGGATGCGTTGGCGCCACAGGGCCGCTGACTCGCGGTATGTCGCGGATATCGACGATGACAAATGCGCCACGGCCCACGCCGCCCGGGACACCTCGAGGCTCTCGGGGAGGAGCCTGCCGCTTTCCTCGAGGCGCACGGCGAAGAGCGCGGTCAGCAAGCCCGGCGCGGTTTCGGGCGGGGCCAAATTCGCGTGGGCGACGAGGGAGCCATAAGGTACGAGACCGGCGTAGACCACATGTTGCCAGGAGCGAGTGCGGTCGTAACTCACGTGCCCCGATGAGGGCTCCCACGGGAGGGCGTGCCCAGGCAGATAATCCTTGATGGTGAGGGAGCGTTCCGCCGGCCGCGGGTGCGGCAAGACCCGGGGGCTCAGCTGCGCGAGAGATCGCCACAGCTCGAGCGGGTCATCGTGAAGGCGGGTGTGCTCGGTCATATGTTCCAAAATACAAGGGTCTGCCGCTCCCTGACGGGGAGTAGGCTTACTATTAAGCAAGGCGTGGTTTTTTCGCCACCTGCCGGGAACCCAATAGTTGTGACGGCCCATCGAGGCTTGAGACCTGAATGGTCAGAACCTCGTCCATCCCAGTGTATTTCTCTGGCCGTAGGGCAATCCCGGTGATCAGATTCCGGCGACCACTCCTTCTATCCGATCCCCGAGCCGCAAGTTCAAGGAGCCACTCGTCACAGTGACAGACGGTCATTTCCGCAACATCGTGTCCTTCGCCCCGTCGAAAGCCGACCACATTCCGGCGACACGAATTGCGGTCAGCGTTGCCGTCCCTTTGACAACCGTCGTGCTCCTCGGCCGAGTCGACCTGGCTATCTTTGCCTCATTCGGGGCCTTTACCTCGCTGTATGCACGCCAGGAGACCTTCATCGATAGGTTCCGGCATCAGTGCATGGCGGGGGCAATCCTTTTGGGCTGTCTCTTGGTGGGCCTCGGGCTCTCGCACGCTCACGCAAATCCGTGGGTGGTGATTGCGGCGGTCGCGCTCGTCGGTGGCGTCGGTGCGTCGCTGGCCCTGGTGCTCACTCTTCGCCCGCCCGGCGGCCTGTTTTTCATCTTCGCCTCCGGAGCCGTGGGCGCGATGCACGCACCGCCGCCGTTACTTGAAGGCATGGCGACCGGTCTGGGCGCCGTGGTGTGGTCGGTCCTCGCGGGAATGCTCGGCTATTTCCTCGGTGAGGGGCGTCGTGGACATGTGGTGCCCGCCCCGCAGCATCACGGACAACCGTGGAACAAAATCATTCAACAAGGACTGCTGTTCTTTGCGGCTGCGGGGATTGCCGGTGTGCTGGGGGAGCTCTCGGGGATAAGCCATTCCTACTGGGCTATGGTCGCGGCGGTGGCGCCCATTGCGCAGCCGAGTGTCACGGCGCGCCTCTACAAATGCATTCAGCGCATTGTCGGTACCTTTGGTGGAGTCATGGTCACGGCATTTCTGTTGTCTTCTGGCCTCCAGCAATGGCACATGGTGGTGTGGATTGTGATCCTTCAATTCCTGGCGGAGGCCTTTGTGATGCGAAATTACGGTTTCGCGATGCTTTTCGTGACGCCACTGGCGCTCATGATGGTGCAACTCGCGCAACCAGCACCCCCAGAAGACATACTCACCGCCCGAATGGCCGAAACCGCCATCGGTGCCGCCGTGAGTTTTGTGCTGGTCTTGATATTCCGAAACCAGGCCGAGCGCGACGCCGACACTCAGGCCATCCCGATCCTCCGTCGTAATCATCAGAGAAAGCAGGCTTCGTGATGTCTCGATCTCCTCGTATCAGTGCGTCGGGCATCAAATCCGGGGCCAGCAAGGTTCTGAAATTCTCGATCGTCTTGCCCATGTTCCTGACGATCATGTTCCCGCTGATCTATGGCTTCAGCATGCACTCCCCGCAA
Organism: Kocuria sp. HSID16901; assembly: GCF_003989425.1. Taxonomy (NCBI): domain Bacteria; kingdom Bacillati; phylum Actinomycetota; class Actinomycetes; order Micrococcales; family Micrococcaceae; genus Kocuria; species Kocuria sp. HSID16901. Next base: position 88,893 of record NZ_RBLM01000005.1, read on the forward strand.
CCCCACGGCATGAAAATTGGGATTGTCGGTTCGGACGCTCAGACGCAGCACCTTGCGACCAAGCTCGATGCCCAAGCCGGGGACGCCTACGACGTCACCGCCGTCGGGTCGGTGGATGATGCCAAGCACGCGATCAAGTCCTTGGACATTCGGGCGGCCTGGGATCCCAAAACCAATACCGAATACGTCGCGACCATGGGCTCGACGAGCGCCGCACAGTTCGCTGAAGGGTATTTAGACAAGGTCGCACCCCAGGTCCTCACCCAGACCGGCCAATATCAGGATCCGAGCCAGGTCCCGAAACCCACGGTGGACGACCTTGTACCTCCTCCGCCCAACGACGGCATGGGCACGTCGCTCATGTTCATGGGTTTGCCGGTGCTGTTGGCCGGTTTCATGACGGCCGTGGGATTGAGGAGCAACCTGGCCAAACTCAGCGGCAAGGTCGCGATTTCCATCATGGGTGTGATGGCTCTGTTCTACGCAACCATCCCCGTGTTCATTGCCTACGCGGTGCACGGCGCATTCACCGAACACGCCCTTCCGGTGTATCTCCTCTTGGCGGGGATGTGTTTCACGGTGATGTTGTTCCACACGGGCGGCATGAGACTCATCGGTTTGTATATGGCCTTGCCCACCATGTTTCTCCTGGTCTTGTTGGGTATTCCATCGTCAGGGGCGGGCATGGCCATTGAGCTGGTGCCCCCGATTTTCCAGGGGCTGCACCGGGTCCTGCCGACTCCCGCTCTCATGGAGGCCTTGCGCCGGATTCTGTACTTCCCGGATGCGCCACTCAGCGCTTCCCTCAGCACACTCTTGCTGTGGTTTTTCCTGGCCGTGATCCTTCTTGCCGCGTCATTCTTGCGGCGTCCCACATCCAAGGATGAGGACGCATTGAGTTCGGAGAGCGCAGACGACCAACAGTCAGACGGCGTGCGGAGCGGGCGACACGTTCGCGCCGGGTATTCGTCGCTCAGGTTCCGCGACTTTTTCGGTAGCCGCCGCACCGTCACCGAAGAGCAGATGCAAAACCGCAGAGGCCTGGTCCACGCGTTCAAGTTGCCGATCATCGTCGCCATCGCCCTACCCCTGATGTACATCGGGGTCGTCCACTCGCCGTCGCCGAATCACATGAAGATCGACGTCGTCGCTTCGGATGCCTCCTCCCACAAGCTGGTTCAGGCTCTCGACGACCTCCCGAAGGACGACTACGAGGTTCGTTCCGTGAAGTCCGCCGACGACGCGCGCCAAGACGTCCTGGAGAATAAGGCTCGGGCCGCGTACGTCCCGGCGTCTTCGGCGGCCGGGATTTCCGAACGCACATCGGACTCCTCGGCTGTGCTCTTCGTCGCGACCGGAAACGGCATGCAATCAGAATCTGCGGCGGAGAAGCTCGTTGGAACCCTGACCCAGGGGGCACCCCTGCAGAAAGTGGATCTCGCGCCTACTCCGCAAAACGACAAATTCGGCATGTCGTTGATGTATCTCGGGATGGGCGGCGTCGTCGGCTCCAACCTCGCGGGCATGATGATCGGGTTGGTCGGACGAGCCTGGCACTGGGGACGACGCATCGTGTGGGTCCTCGGCGTCGCCGCCGCCAACACGTTGCTGCAATACCTGATCTCGGTGCACGTGGTGCACTTCCTGGAGCCGGGGGCCCCGTGGACCGTTTGGGGGATTCTCTTCCTGACGTCGTTGACGATCCAGTTCTTCACCCTCGGTGGGGCGCTCTTCCTCAGGGGGTCGGTCATGACGATTTCCCTGCCGTTATTCGTGATGTGCGGTGTGCCCAGCTCTGGGCTGTTACTGCCCCTGGACATGGCTCCGCAGCTGTATACGGTGCTGAATCACCTGGTCCCGAGCTCGGCTGCCATCGGCGCGATGAGGCTCCAGGTCTATTTGCCGGAAGCCTCCATCCGGGGCGACCTCATCCTGGAATTCGTGTGGCTCGCCATCGGCATCTTGCTTTACACCGCCGGGCACCTCTGGGTGCAACATCTCAAGAAGAAGAATGCTGCGCAGGAACAGGCCGAGGCCGAGCAATACGAGGGGCAGGACGCCGGCGAGTTTGAAGGCAACGCGCTGACCGGTAGCGACAGCCCCGAAACGCGGCAGTTGCGCGTGATCAATGCGAAGCGGAAGCAACGCACCTAGCGAGAGGCGCGGACCCGCCCTTCCGAGTGGATCGCGCGGGCCAGCTCCGCCAGGGCGGAACGCCAACCGGCGACGACGGTCGAGTGGATCTCTCGAGGGAGCGGCCCCTGGCTCACCACGACGCGCGTTCCCTCGACGCCGTCTACTTCGCGGGGAAGGAACTCGATGCGGTGAAGCACCGTCGCGTCGCTGGCCTCGCCGTTTGGGCCTGGGAGGGACTCGCGATGTTCGATCAGTTCTCCCTCGACGACGCTCACGAACGTCGAATACAGCGGCACGGCTTCATTCGGCTGGGCATGGTTGACCATCGCGAGGCGGAAGGTCCCGCCGGGCCTGGGGTCGATCGACACCGTGTGCACGGGAACGATCCAACCCTCCGGTCCGTACCATCCGGCGAGCCGTAAGGGATCGGTGAATGCGCCGAACACCACGTTCGGTGACGCGGGAACGTCACCGGAAATGGAGACGACATGATCCGCGGGGACCGTGGTCAAAATGCTCACTTCTTGGCCTTTCCGGCGTAGTAGCGGCCCAGAAATTCATCGCGATATTGGAAGTATTCGCCGCTCGCAATGGTGTCACGAGCGGTATCGACCATGCGGACGATGAACCTCTCGTTGTGAATTGAGGCGAGGGTCGCCGCGAGCCTCTCCTTGGCTTTGAAGAGGTGATGTAGATACGCCTTGGTGTAATGCGTGCACGTGTAACAGTCGCACCCCTCATAAATGGGGGTGAAATCGGTTTTGAAACGGGCGTTGGACACATTAAAGCGTCCGTCCGGTGAATACACCGCCGCCGTGCGAGCCACTCGGGTCGGGGAGACGCAATCAAAAGTGTCCGCGCCATTCTCCAGCGCGACGAAAATGTCGTCCGGCTCGGAAATGCCCAGGAGGTGCCGCGGTTTATTGTCTGGCAACTCCTCGTTGCACCACCGCACAATGGTCCCGAGGTTCTCCTTCTCTAAGGCGCCGCCGAGTCCAAATCCGTCGAACTCCATGTCACCGAGATCCCGGCATGCCTTGCGGCGCAGGTCCTCGTATTGGGCTCCCTGGATGACGCCGAAGAGGGCCTGATACGGCTTGTCCGAGCGTTCCTGGGTGAGGCGTTGGTGCTCATCGATACACCGTAGGGCCCACAGCCGCGTGCGTTCCAAGGCTTGTTCTTGGTAACCACGGGAGTTATAGAGGGTGGTCAGCTCGTCAAAGGCAAACATCACGTCCGCACCGATGCGATGCTGCACGCTCATCGACACCTCCGGGGAGAACCTATGGAGGTCCCCGTTGAGGTGGGATTTGAAGGTCACGCCGTCGTCGTCGATGTGGGCCATGCGTTCTTTGCCCGCGGCGACGTCGTCGTCCCCGACGGGGCGACCGTCCGCGCCCGTCGCGCCGGAGACCGTGCCCATGTCGATGACCTTCTTGAAGCCAGAGCCCAGGGACATCACCTGGAATCCGCCCGAATCCGTGAAGGTCGGGCCGTTCCAGTTCATGAAACGGCCGAGGCCACCCGCGGCGTCGAGGACATCCGGCCCAGGCTGCAAATAGAGGTGGTACGCGTTGGCGAGCAACGCCTGGCTACCGAGCTGACTCATCGCTTCGGGAAGCACGGCCTTGACGGTCGCCTTGGTTCCGACCGGAATGAACGCGGGGGTTTGGATCTCGCCGTGGGGCGTGGTCATGACGCCGGTCCGACCCAAGAACTCGCCGCCATCGTTGCGAGAGCGTGCGGCCCTGGAGGAGTCGTTACCGGCGGTCTCGCTCAGGCGTGAACCGACCGTGAAACCGAATTGTGGGTTGGGAAAAGTAGTGTTGGGCACTCTGCCCATACTAGTTGCTCCCAGCGACGGGGTGTTCGGAGGCCTTCAGCAGCGGCCCCACCCGGCGAAGGCCAGCGCTCGCCGCACCAGATCGCCGCTACCGCCCTCAAATTCTTCCTGGACCTCGTCCCGGAGCACTTCTTCCGGCGTGAGCCAGGAGAGCTGGAGGGCGTCCTCGCGGGGCTCACAATCTCCATTGACGGGGATCACATAGCAGAGGGCGACGGCGTGTTGTCGGTCGTCGGTGAGGCCCGATTGGGACGGATGCGGGAAATACTCGGCGACGGTAAACGGGGTCAGGGAGGCGGGCATCTGCGGCATCGCGAGGTGGCCGAGGTCTTTCTCGAGGTGACGCAGGAGGGCCCCGCGAACCGTCTCCCGGTAGTGCACCCTTCCCGACACGAACGAGCGAACCATGCTCCCCTCGTCATTGGGGCGAAGGAGCAAGCCAACCTCGCTGACGCATCCCAGGGGGTCGAGCGTCACGGGAATGGCTTGGACGTAGACCATCGGCAACTGTTGGCGGGCCTGGGCGAGCTCTTCCTCGGAGAGCCACCCGGGCGTGGGGTCCGGTGTGCGTACTCTGCTCATACCTCGGTTGTATCGCACCCGGAACAAAAAATCCCAGTATTTTGCGTGGTCGGAGCGGTGTTTGGCTACCCGCTGAACCGGCGGCGGACTCGGCCCCGGGAAGCGCACGACGACGTCGCCCGCCGTCTTCTCGGGGCCGCGCCGTCACGCGAGGCGGTAGGCAGCCTCCAGGATGGTCCAGGCCTGAACCTGCGTGCTGAGTTCCACGCGGGCCCCCGAACCGAGAGTCTCCGAGCTGTGGCGCGTCGCGTCCGGGGAGAACAACGCCACCGAATCGCCGCGAATTTCGGTCACGTCGATTCCGGGTTCGTTCAGCGGAAGGTCTGGATCGAACTCTCGGCGACCGGCCCACAACAGCTCAGCAGTGGCGACGACGAGATCGCGCGCGAGGTGACGGGTCTTCGGCTCGATCCGATGATCCATGGCAGCCCGGGTGAGGTATCGCGCGAGGATTCCGGCGAATAATCCGCCGTCGCCGGAACCTCGGGTGTCGAGGACACGGAATTCGGTGCCCTCTTCAGCATGCGTCACGGTGAACTTTTCGTGGACCAACCGGACGATCTCCTCGACGTGGCGGAGGTCCCCACCCTGGATTTCTAGGTGCGCGCCGATCGCCACGCCCTGGTTGTAAGAGAAGGCTCGCTCTTCGGGAACTTCCTTGCGGGATCCGTTGCGTTGCAGTTCCAGTTTGATGCCGTCGAGGTACCCCTCGCGGGGGTCCCACAAGCGATCCCGGAACCACTGAGTGAGTGCGAAGGCGCTGTCGTGCTCGCCTGCCCGTGATAGAGCCATCGAGATTGGCCCGGAAGCGGGCAGATTCTTGAAGTTCTCGGCCTTGGACCAGTAGGCACCGCCTCCGGTCTCGTCAGAGATGGCGGCCTTGAGCTGTGGGTAGAGGGCCCGTCCGGCTTCTTGCGCGGGTTCGGACCCACGGCCCAGCACCGCTTGTGAGAGAGAGTTGAGGCGTTGGGCCGCCAGGACGAGCCACGCCATGTCGTCATAGAACGAATTGACGAAGGTGCCAAAGTTATGGATCCGGATGCCCCGCAGCAAACGATGGCACTGGTCGATCTGGCGCTCGGCCTCTGAGGTGCGTCCGTCGGCAAGATAGCGTTGGCCGGCGTCGACTAGGGCGTCCAGCAATTGCGCCTGCCACCAGTAGTTCCAGTTGGTCACGCGCTTCTTCAGACCCTTCTGCGGCGGCAACGTCGTCTCACCAATGAGTGTCCCGGGAATTCCGCTCACGCGGCGCAGGAAGAGCCGGTGAACCGAGTACGTGGCACGTTCGGCACGGAGGGCCTTCTCGGCCCGATGCCGTTGGGCCGGAGAAGCCGGGGCCTGCCCTCCTTCTGGGGTGGAACGACGCCGTTGGCTACGCGTGGTCGGCGGGGTGCGGGGGTCTGTGGTCATGGTCTCTCCCGGTCAATGATGCTGCGAACGTTCAAGCGTCCTCAGGTCTGGTTCTTATCTCCAGGGTACGGTCTGAGCGCACGCTCAGGTGATCTCCGGTGAAGGGGTGGCGTAGGGAAATTTCGCGGGCGAGGAGCTGGAGCCGGGTCTCGGGGTGACGCAATGCCTCGTCGTCGATCGTCGGGTACAAGGGGTCGCCGAGAAGGGGACGGCCCAGGTGATTCATGTGGACCCGAATCTGATGGGTCTTTCCCGAGAGCGGATATGCGGCGTAGAGCCCCCACGGAGTTCCGGAGAACTCTCGGATCAGCCGGATCCCGGTGACCGCATTGGCGGGACCGTCGACTTCTCTGGCTTGGAGCGATGATGAGTCCTTGACGATGCGGGACCGGACGCGGATCGGTTCCTCGGGATGCTGGGGGAGTCGTTCCGGAGCGTCGGATTCGGGGTGGGGATTCAGCGGGGCGATCAGCTCATAGGTCTTGCGTACCTGCTGGAGCTCAAAGAGGCTTTGCAGCGGTCCTCGGGCTCGCGGGGTTTTGGCGAAGATCAGGACTCCCGCAGTCAGGCGGTCGAGTCGGTGCACGGGGGAGAGATCCTGGTTTCCGGTGCGTACCCGGAGCTTGGTCACGGCCGTCTGCTTCACGAATCCGCCGCGCGGGGTGACCGGTAAGCCGTGAGGCTTGTCGACGACGAGGAGATCGTCGTCCTCATAGAGAACGGGGATCTCGTCCGAGAGGGAAGGCTCCTCGGGGAGTGGGCGGAAAACCCAGACGTGGCCACCGGGGCGGTACTCAGCGTCGGGAGCCAGCGGGAGACCGTCCGGGGAAAAGACGTCGCCGCGCGCCATCAGCTGGGCGACCTGCTCTGGATCATGCGGCGGGAATCGTTCAGCTAGAAATCCCGCGAGCGACGCGTAATTTTCGTCCCGGGGCAACCGAATGCGTGTGGGAGAAACTCCCTCCCGTGCGGGCACCGGACAACCTGGCCGGGGACGTCGAGTCATGCGTCGTCGCCGAACGTGTGCGAGCTTTTAGCGGTCATGTCTCCACGGTATCTTTCGCGGGATTGAACGACGATGGCGTGCACCGCAATCTGTCGATGCGATGCACGCCATGCATGGGGTCGGGGCCGACTACGCCGTGGGCGTCACATGTTCGGCCGAAGTGGGTTCATCCGTGGAGTTCCGCAGGCGGCTGTGGCGCCGTGAGTACGCGAAGTACACCACGATGCCGATGAGCAGCCAGATCACGAAACGGATCCAGGTCTCCAAGGAGAGGTTCATCATCAGGTACAGGCACATCAGCGCGGAGACGATGGGCAGGACCGGCACGAACGGGGCCTTGAATGAGCGCTTCAGATCCGGACGGCTCTTGCGCAGGATGATCACGCCGACGGAGACCAGGATGAAGGCGGACAAGGTGCCGATGTTGACCAAGTCGGCGAGCTTGGCCAGCGGGACGAAGGCTGCAAGGAGGGCGATCGCCAGGCCAGCGAGCATCGTGAAACGGTACGGCGTCTTGAACTTGGGGTGGGTCTTGCCGAGCGACGGCGGGAGCAACCGATCTCGCGCCATCGAGAAACCGACGCGCGTTTGGCCGAGGAACAGAATCATGGTGACCACGATCAAGCCGATGCACGCACCGATGGCGATGAGGTGTCCCATGAACGGCAGCCCGTTATTCGAGAACGCGGTGGCCAGCGGGGCGCCGTCGTTCGGATCGATGTCCTTGTAGCTCTGCATGCCGGTAATGACCAGCGAAACGCCCGCGTAGAGCACCGTCACGATGGCGAGCGAGCCGAAGATACCGATGGGAAGGTTCCGCTGGGGATTCTTGGTCTCCTCCGCGGTGGTGGCCACGATGTCGAATCCGATGAAGGCAAAGAACACCATGGCCGCGGCGGCCAGCACGCCACCCACGCCAAAGACGCTCGGTGCAATGCCGAAGAGGGTTTGCACGAGGGGCAGATGCAGGGCGCCGCCGGTCTGAGCGCTCGCGCCCTGCGTCGGAGGAATGAACGGAACCCAGTTGGACGCCTTGACGAAGAACATTCCGACGACGATCACGGCCAGGACGACCAACAGCTTGATGCCCGTGACGACTTGATTGAGGCGGCTGGAGAGCTTGACTCCGGTGATCAAGACGACGGTCAGGCCGACGACCAGCAAGAAGGCCGGCAAATTGACCCATCCGGTTTCCGCAGACGCGAGGGCGGGCGGAATTGCGAAGGGGGTGTCTTGCAAGATGACCCCGAGGTATTGGCTAAATGACGTCGCCAGAGCCGCTGCGCCGACGGTGAATTCGAGGATGAGGTCCCAGCCGATGATCCACGCGGCCAATTCACCTAGAGTCGCGTAGGTAAAGGTGTACGCCGAACCCGCGACGGGCACGGTCGAGGCAAGCTCCGCGTAGCAAACGGCGGCGAGACCGCAGGCAAGCCCCGCGATGAGGAAGGAGAGCACGATGGCGGGCCCAGCGTTCGTGGCAGCGGCGTGGCCGGTCAGCACAAAGATGCCCGCTCCCACGCTCACTCCGACACCGAAAACAATCAGGTCGAGCGCGCCAAGATTCTTCTTGAGCTGATGCTCCGGTTCCTCGGTGTCCCGGATGCTCTGCTCTACGGACTTGGTGCGGAAAAGTCCAGAGGACATGGTGGATCCTTTAGATCAGGTAATTCCAATAAAGATGATGATTGAGCGTACTCCGAGGTTTTCAAACAATGGACGGAAATCTCAGTATGTGGACGTGGTGGTTTTAGCGACGTATCCGTATCCCGCGCGGCGTCGAATAGAAGCCCGCGGCGGTGAGGGATTCGCGAAGGGCGGTCACGGGGGCAGGAGCACCACCAGTCTCTTGAGTGCCACGTTCCAGGATGGAGATCCCATTGACCTTTTCGATGACCAGCTTGTCGACGGCGCCCAATCTGACCGCCGAAGTGACGGCCGGCCCCGCAAGGGTCAGGTCTGCGACGTCGGACGTGAAGGTCAGCATCGTCTTGCCGCCTCGTTCGACGTAGAGGACGGGCCTCCCGTCCACCAACACCACCAGCGCACCGGCCTTTCGTCCGGGTCGAGCCAAACGCGGATTCTCCGTCGACGACGCGGCCTGAGGCTCGCCCCCGCTCGCGGTCAGTAGCCGTTCCGGCGCAACGGGATCGGGCCAGCCGAGGGTCGAACCATACGCATTCGCCGGGTCGCTCGCCGCGAGAACCAGAACCTCGGGGGCGCGCGGTTCGGAAGAGGAGCCTTCAAGTTGCTGATCGATGGTGGTGGAACGCAAGAGGTCCACGGTCAAGGGCGCTGCGAATTGTGCGCCGCCCAAACCCTCGACGAAATAACCGCGACGCGCTTCGCCCTGATCCTCTTGGGCCGTGAGGATTTGGTACATCGCCTGGAAGCCGCCGGGGGTTTCCTCGTGGGCTACGGCGCCTCGGGTCAGTACGCCGTAGCGGTCCAGCATCAGCTGGGCCGTCGCCACCGCCCGAACGGTGACGTCCAGAGGCTCCTCATCCAGGAAGGTGCTGACTCTGGACCACCGGCCGCTGAGCTCCCGCTCCCGTTGCGGGGAGAGCCCTGCGGCGACCCCCGTCGCCTCGCCTAATCCGCCGGGGCCCAGCCCGAAACCACCGGCCTGGTGCGCGACGGGATTGCCTGCGCGTCCCAACCGTGCGGAGGTGATGCGTCCCGCTCCGCGCCGTCCTCTCGAGCGTGAACGGCCCGGTGCTTTCGGGCGGGCATGGGCAGAAGAACCGCCATCCAAAAAGGCACGCAACGGTCCGGCCGTGTCGTTGGTGACCAATCCGGCCCACACCAATTCCCAGAGCGCGGTTCCGGCGAGGTCAAGGCTCATCCCAGCGCGCGTCGCGATACGGGGCAAGAAGTCCGCGCCGTCTCCCATGGCATCGAAGACGCGGCGGGCATCCTCGCTCAGGTCGTCGAGTCCCATGGGTGGGTCGGCGGGAATCGTCAGGTCGGCAGATTCGGTCAGGTGCAGGCGCACCCATCCGTCCTGTCCGGGGATCGTGCCGCTGCCGGTCCACACCACTTCTCCGCGAGACATCGCTTCGTCCAGCATGCTCGGACGGTACCCCCGGACGCGCGCGGGCAGCACCAGAGTCTCCACGGCGGAGGCTGGGAGTGGAACGCCCGCGAGCTGGTCGATGACGGTCAACAGGCCGTCCGCGTCGTCGACCCGTGGATCTTCCGAGGCGCCTTCCGCGCGAACATGTTGCCACGCCGGCAGGAACCGCGCATACGTGGCCGCGTCTACGGGCTCAATCTGGGCGCGCAGCTTGGCCAATGAACGACGTCGGATCGTTCGGAGAACCCCGACATCGCACCATTCCACGGCCGACTCGGAATCCGCCGCTGCCTCCACCATCTCCGGCGGCAGGAAACGCCCCTGGGCGATGCGACGGTCCGTCACTAGTCGCGTCAGTACCGTCTCGACCACGGCCGATCCCAGTCCCAGGGCGGCTGCCGCTCGGGCAGCGGTGAACGGTCCGTGGGTGCGTGCGAATCGGGAAACGAGATCACCCAAGGGATCCGCCACAGGTTCGATGAAGGCTTGGGGGATGCCCATGGGCAAGGGCATGCCCAACCCGTCACGGAGACGGGCGGCGTCCTCGACGGCGGCGATCTTTTCCTGACCCGCGATGCGGACCGTGAAGGCTCGGGCGGCGCGTGTTAGCTCGGCCATGTGAGAGGCAGCGTCTACGCCGTCTTCAAGGCGTTCGGTGGCTTCGTCGAGGGTGAGGGGGCCCAAGATGCGCAAGAGATCGGCCAGGCCCTCGACGCCGTGGAGTTGACGACCCTCCGTGAGGCGTTGCACCTGCGCTTCGGTCTCGCGAATCGTATCGGGGTCCAGCAGCTCACGCAGTTCGTCCCGCCCTAACAGCTCGGACAGCAGCGTGGGGTCGAGGCTCAGCGCGGCGGCTTTGCGCTCGGCCAGCGGGGCGTCGGTGTTGTAGAGGAATTGCCCCACGTACCCGAAGAGCAGCGTCCTGGCGAAGGGGGAAGGTTCGCTCGTTTCGATCTCGCGCACCGTGATGCGACGGGAGGAGATGTCCTCATGAATCTTTCGCAGTGCGGGCAGGTCGTAAACGTCCTGAAGGCACTCGCGCACCGTTTCGAGGATGATCGGGAAATTTGGGTGGCGGCGGGCGACGTCGAGCAACTGTGCCGAACGTTGGCGCTGCTGCCACAGAGGCGTCCGTTTCCCCGGGTCGCGGCGCGGTAACAACAAAGCCCGGGCCGAGCACTCGCGAAAACGGGCGGCAAAGAGCGCGGAGGAACCAATCTGTTCGGTGACGATCGCTTCGATCTCGTCCGGCTCGAAGAGAAAGAGATCGGCGCCGGGAGGGTTTTCCTCCATGGCAGGGATGCGCAAGACGATCCCGTCGTCGGCGGCCATCGCCGAACCATCCAGCCCGTAGAGTTCGTCGATCCTGGCACCGATCGCCAAGGCCCACGGCGCGTGCACCGGCATCCCGTAGGGAGAATGCAACACCACGCGCCAGTCACCGAGCTCGTCGCGGAATCGTTCGACCACGGCGGTCTTCTCGCTGGGGACCTGACCGGTTGCTTCGCGTTGTTCGTCGATATACGCGCACAGGTTATCCGCGGCCCACTCGTCGAGTCCCGCGGCGAGCAGCCGCTCGCGCGCCGCTCGTCGGCCGTCGGATTCTTCCGCCAACGACGTCGCGAGCTCCCGAGTAAATCGTCCCGTGGCGGCACCCAGTTCGGCCGGCCGGCCGGGCCCGTCCCCGTGCCAGAACGGCAGTTTTCCCACCTGTCCCGGCGCCGGCGTCACGTTGACACGGTCGTGGGTGATCTCCTCGATCCGCCAGCTCGTTGCTCCAAGGGCGATCACGTCGCCATTTCGGGATTCGTAGACCATCTCCTCATCGAGCTCGCCCACTCGCTTGGGGCCGCGAGTCTCTTCGTCCGAGCCCACGATATAGACGGGGTAGAGTCCGCGATCCGGGATGGTCCCGCCGGAGGTCACCGCGACGCGTTGCGCCCCTGGTCTGGGTTCCAAGGTTCCTGCCTCGCGATCCCAAATCACCCGGGGGCGGAGTTCCGCAAATTCGTCGGACGGGTACTTACCTGCCAACAGGTCCAGCACGGCGTCGAATGCGGACCGGGGAAGGGCAGCGAATGGGGCGGTGTGCCGGACGGCGTCGAACCAGGCCTCGACGTCGATGGGCCCGGTCGCACACGCCGCCACGGTCTGTTGCGCCAAAACGTCCAGGGGATTGGCGGGTACGTGCAGGGGCTCGAGGGCGCCGGCACGCATGCGTTCGACCGTCACGGCCGACGAGAGCAGGTCCCCGCGGTGCTTCGGGTACAGGACGGCCCGCGAGGTCTCGCCCACCTGGTGGCCCGCTCGTCCCACGCGTTGCAAACCGCTCGCGACGCTCGGCGGCGACTCCACCTGGATCACCAGGTCCACGGAGCCCATGTCGATCCCCAATTCCAGGGAACTGGTGGCTACCACGCATCGTAAGCTTCCCGACTTCAGGGCATCCTCAATGAGCGCTCGCTGATCTTTGGACACCGAACCGTGATGGGCGCGAGCAAGCTCGGCGGGGGCTGTTCCCGAGGTGAGGTGATTCAGGGCCGGAGGAGAATAGGGCATCTCGCCGCCCTCGGAAGGGGCGGCATCGCTTACAGCATCATGGCGCTGTTCCTCGCGAAATGCGTGCACCTCGTTGAGCCGCGAGGTCAGGCGTTCGGCGAGGCCGCGCGAATTCGCGAAGACAATGGTCGAACGATGGGCTTCCACGAGGTCGACGATCCGCTCCTCGACGTGTGGCCAGATCGAGGCGACGACGGTGTGCGGGGTGGTCGACGTCGACTCCGCGGCGGAACCTCGGCTGACGGCTGCGGTGCCCGCTGAACTGTCGTCCGAATCCGACGGGGCGGCTTCGGCGCTGGCGGCCAGCGGCGACTCGAGATCCAGGCCTAGGGCATCCTCGAGCGTCGGATTCGCTCCGGCGGCCGACCCCGCGGAGACTCCAGTGCGGTGATCCGGAAGGTCGGCGCGTGGTACCGGAACCGTCAGATTCGACATATCTGGAACGGGAACCGAAACGGTCAGGTCCCAGGACTTCTCCAGCGCTGGTTGGACCACGCTCACCGGCGCCGTGCCTCCCAAAAACCGGGCGACGGCGTCCACGGGCTCGACCGTCGCGGACAGCCCGATCCGCTGAGCTGGAGCAGGGAGGATCTGATCGAGGCGTTCGAGAGACACCGCGAGATGAGCTCCGCGTTTGGTCCCGGCGACGGCGTGCACCTCGTCCACGATCACGGTATCCACGGCCGACAAGGTGGAACGCGCCTTCGAGGTCAGCATGAGATACAGGGACTCGGGGGTGGTGATGAGGATGTCCGGAGGGTCGGTGACCAGACGACGTCGTTCCCGGGCTGGTGTGTCGCCCGAACGAATCCCGACAGAAATCTCGCGAGGCTCGCGCCCGTGAAATCGCGCCGTCTGGGAGAGGCCAACCAACGGTGAGCGCAGATTCCGTTCGATATCGACGCCGAGGGCTTTGAGCGGCGAAATATATAGGACTCGGGTGCGCCGTGAGGAACGCTTCCGGCGGGCGGTGGGTCCCGTGTGCTCATCCTCCGAGGCGTCGGCAGCCTCGAGCCCTTCAGCGTCCGGGCGTAATACCAAGCGGTCCAGGGCCCAGAGGAACGCGGCCAAAGTTTTGCCGGAACCCGTGGGCGCCACGACCAAAGCATGTCGACCCTCCGCAATCGCCGACCACGCGCCGTCCTGGGCCGAGGTTGCGCGCGAAAAAGCGCCCGTGAACCATTCACGGGTCGCCGGATCGAATCGCTCTAGGGCCGAAGGCATGTGTCCCATTGTGCCGTTTTCCGTTCCTCGGCGCGTCGACGACGCCGCCCCACGGGTTCGCCGGGAGCGTTGTGTCACATCTACTCATCCACGTCGTGGGCACGGAATATCTCTCGCGACCCGTTAGTTTATGTGTAAAGCAATATATTGTGGGGCGCGCAGGGCCCGCGAGGTCCGGCTCCGGCGGAAAGGACGAACTATGGACGATATCGCAACTCAGGCGAAGATGACCTCGCAGGACATTGACCTGCTCTTCAACGGGCGCACCGCGAGCGCCTTCGAGGATGTTGAGGTAACTGAGGAACAGCGGCGAGCCATTTACGAGCTCACCAAGATGGGCCCCACGGCGTTCAACTCCCAGCCGTTGCGCATTGTGTGGGTGGAAAAGGGAGAGGCTCGGGATCGTCTCGTCAGCCACATGATTGCCGGGAATCAGGCCAAGACGCAGGAGGCCCCGTTGGTCGCCGTCTTGGCGATGGACCAGACATGGCACCACAAATTTGATCGTTTCTTGCCGGCGCGTCCTCAGGTAGGCCAGATGTATATGGATCAGCCGGAGCTTGCGGCGGGAACCGGCCGGGACAATGCCTTTATCCAGGTCGGATACTTCGTCATGGCGGTCCGGGCCATGGGTCTCGCGGCGGGCCCGATGACCGGGTTCAACGCATCCGGCGTCGACGAGGATCTCTTGGCCGGCTACGACCTGAATTCGGTGGTCGTCGTCAACATCGGTAAAGGCGTCGAGCCGAAGTATTCTCGCTCCCCGCGCTTCGCGTACGAGGAATCCACCCTCACGCTCTGAGAGTCAAGGGCGGGTCAGCCCTGGACGCCCACCTTGCTCACGGACAGCTGGGACACCGCAGGATTTCCGCACGCGGAAAAGGTGAAGGGGACGTCCAGGGAGTCCTTGGAGCCCGGGGCGGCGATGCGCAGTCCGCTGGCATTGGTTTTCTCACACGTCGATCCGTAGAGATCCGGTTGGGTGCTCCGCAATATGGCTGATGTGGAATCGCCCGGCTGCAGCGTCGCCCCGGTGCCTCCGAGGTCCGTGGCAGGGGTCGCGGCGGCTCCGATGGTTTGTCCCGAGCCGCCGATGAAGTTGACCGTGGGGTAACCGGAGATCTTGCACGGGTTCGAACCGGAATTCGTGAAAGTCATGGTGTAGTACGTCGAACCGGCGGCACCATTGGACGTGTCGACGGCAACGTGGAGATCGCCCCGGCCACAAGAGCTTTCGCTCGAGGCCGCCTCACTCGACGACGAAGGCTCCTGTCCCGGAGGGTTACTCGGCGTGGGCTGGGTCGGCTGAGCGGATGGGGTCTGTGTGGGCTCGGCCGGTGCCTGGTCCACGGTGCCACTCGGTTGTGGCGTTGGTTCCGCGTCGGTCACGGTGGGTGTCGGAGCGGGCTGCGTCGTCGCCGCGCTCTCGGAGGGGCTCGGTTTCGGAGCGGTCGAAGAAGACGAGGCGCTCGCCGAGCTGCTCGACTCCTGGCCGTCGTGCCCCGAGGTGTTCCCTGAGGAGCACGCACTGGCTCCCAGGGTGAACGCGATGAGCGTTGCCCCGGTGAGTGCCGTACGGATGCGTCGAGTTGTTCGGTCGTACATGTGCCTAGAGTAGGCAGATTTATGACGTGGTGCCAGCGGGGACGGGAGGCCGGCCCCGTCATGCGTGGGGAATCAGCTGCTACATTCCGGGCTTGAGCGTCACCGTGGCGCCGTCCAGTTCGTCGTTGTACTGCGTTTGGCAGGCGAGCCGTGAGTACTCATTGGCGACGTCGTCGATCATGTCCAGCAAGTCCTCTTCTTCTTCGGTGCGGTCATCTCCGCCGGCTTCGAAGTGCTCTGGATCCATGAAGGTGTGGCAGGTGGCGCACGATGCATTGCCGCCGCACGTGGCGAGCACCGGGTACTGATTCTTGTGGAGGCATTCCAGGAGCGTCTGGTTGTCCTTCCACTCGACTTCGTTGGAGTCCCCAGACTCGTCGACCACGGTGATGTTAATGCTCATTGCTCTCCCGTTGTGGGTGAAATTTTCGTGCCTTCACAGTCTAGGCAGGCGGCGCAAGGAGGCCATAACCCCTTTTGCGAGAGGTGACGTGAAACATAGGTCGGCGTGATATTTCTGCACAGTGAGTAATCTGGTCGGAAACTGACGGATCTGGAGGATGCATGAGTCGACGTCGCCCGCAGCATGAACCGGAGGAACAGTTCCTCTTTTCTTTGGACCTCACCGAATTTGCCGGCGAGGGGGCACAACCGGAATCGAAACCTCGTCCAGATGCTTCGGAGAAGCCAGGTGCTCCGGCCGAGATTCATGCCGTCGAGGGTGCCGACCCGAAGGCCCCCGAGCCTCCAAATCTCCGCGAAGCCGAAGCCGAGATGACGCGCGCGGAAATTGCGGCCTCGCGCCGTAACGATCCGGAATACCTCATGGATAAGGCGCGTCGGGTATTTCACCGGGCGTTACTCGACGAGCGAGTACTGGTCGTGGATCCGAATTCGGGAGTCCCTTCGAACGCGGACAAGGATTCCGCGTCCAGCATCCGGTACGCCCAGGCAATGACAGACGGGATCGGTGGTGTTCCGGAGGCGCGGCGCGCACCCGGGCATGGTGTGCGGCGGAATTTTGAGCGAGCGGTCGCTGCGTACCTGAAGTCCGTCATGCGCGCCCTGGATGTTGTGCGGCCGGGGGAGTGGACGGTGCGTCGACTCGGCGACGTCGCGGACGGTCAAGGCGCTCAGGACGCGTCGACCGTTTTCGAACAATATGAACATGTCAGCGGATTGCGGGAGGCCATCGCTGCCCATCGTGACCTTCGTGCATTGATCGGCCACGATTCGTCGATCATTGCACCGGACGTGGTGGTGGCTCGCGCCCCCGTGGCCGACTCCGAACTCAACGCCACGGCTCGCCTCGTGGACCCTCTGGGCCCGCTGGCCTCCGCGAGCCCTCTCCGTTCCGCGGTGCAGGAAAAATCGCTCTTGCACGCCGTCGTCGCGTGCAAATGGACCTTGCGAAGCGATCGCGCCGAGCAGGTGCGTTCCGAAGCGCGTCATTTGATACGCAATCGCAGGGGGCGCGTCCCTCACCTCGTTTTGGTGACCGGTGAGCCGATGCCGTCCAGGCTCGCGGCCGTGGCGTTGGGGACTGGGGATATCGATTGCGTGTATCACGTGGGTCTTCACGAACTCCTGGACGCGATCGACCCCGCGACGGATCCGGCGGGGGCGGACCTCCTACACACCATGGTTCAAGGCAGGCGGCTCAAGGATATTTCGGACCTTCCGTTGGACTTGGCCCTGTAACCTCGGCCGCCCACCCTGGAAACCTACGGTGCGACTTACGACTGTTCGGTGCGCCGGCGGCGTCCGATAACGACGGCGATGGCACCTCCCAGAAGCAGCAAGAGGCCGATGATGACGTAAGGCAGGACCGTCGCGCCTGTGGAAGCCAAGTCACCCGTAGGCTGCGACCCCGAGGCCATGGTTCCGTCATAGAAACCGTCGTTGGTCCCCGTGGAGGTCCACGGCGTGGTTGAGGAGATACCGTCGTCAGCTGGTCCGTTCGAGGCCTCGGGCGCCGTCACCCCCGGGTTTTGCCCGGCGTCATTCTGGGCTGGAGAGTGGCCTGTGCCGGTCGATGGGGCGGTTCCGGCGGAATGATGGGTTCCAACCGATGATCCATTGTCGCCCTGAGGCTGATCCGGCTGAGTCGAGGCTCCATCCCCCGGCTGATCGTTTCCCGTGCCGGGCTGGACGTTCCCGGGTTGAGCATTGCCGGAACCCGGTTGTCCCTGACCTGATGTCGGATTCGAGGAATCGGAATGACCGCTCCCGGTTGCGGCCCTCGTATCGAAGCCCACCAACAGCGGGTCGTGGTCCGAGGAACGATACGGATTGTCCGAATACAGGTTCGTCACGTTGTTGTTATACCGGCTATATTCCAACCCCACGGATTCCACGGAATTGATATTCCAGACGTCGGCTCCGGAGAGCTTGCTGAACATGGGACCTGAGGCCAGCACGTGGTCGATGCTCCCGACGCGCCCACCAAAGAGGTAGGTGTGCTTATTCGTCTTGGCGGAACCGATGTCTTGGTAGCCGGCCTTGTAGAGGATCTGCATGGGATCTTCTTGGGTGTAGGAATTGAAATCACCGAGGAGTACCACGTTCTGTGTTCCGGCCTTTTCTTCCTGCGCGGCGGCAAAAGTGCTCAGCGACTGAGCCTGTTCCTTACGGGATCCGTTGGAAGCGCCCTGGCCGTCACCGGTGTCGGCGTTCCCCGCACCTGCGCCCGAGCCCTTGGACTTGAAGTGATTGACGATGGCAAGGAATTTCTGGCTGCCCTCCGAGGTGGGCTGGAAGGCCTGCGCCAGCGGACGCCGGGCGTTATCGAATGCGGGGTCGTCGAGCAGGATGGTTGACTCGCCCACAGGCTTGACCTTGGCCGGCTGGTAGATGAAGGCTGTGCGGATCACATCCTCCGAGCCGGGCAGCTGGGCCGGTGAATCCACGGCTTTCCACTTATTCGTGCCGGCAGCTTTGTTGAGCTCATCGACCAGATGGTGGAGCGCTTCGTCGCGGTTCTTGCCGAATCGAGCCGAGTTTTCGATCTCCTCCAGGGAAAGTACCGAAGTATCCAGCGAATTGATCGCACCGACGATCTTTTGTTGCTGCCGTTGGAAATTTTCCGCGTTGGCCGCACCGCGGGCATCGCAACCGCCACTCACGGTCACCGGATTTCCGTCGCGATCCTTGTAGTAGGTGCAACCCGTCAATTGGTCGCCGGTCGTCGGAAAGTAGTTGAGCACGTTGAAGCTCGCGATACTCACGTCTCCGTCAACCTGCTGAGGAGCCGGAGTGCGATTGTTGGCGAAGGACACCGGGGAGTCGGATGCCTTGTTGCCGGTCAGCCACGTCGTGGGCTGGAGCCTCCAAGCATCGAATCCATAGCCGAGGACCACCGGTTTATTGAAGGTCGCGCTTCCACCGACCCGCAACGGGTCGGTGGTGGAGAGGTACGGGACGGGGGTTCCGTTGGCGCCCCTGGTGTAGTCCACGGTTCCGCCGTCGTCGAGAAGGTATTCCTTGCTCGCGTTCTGGGCTTCGATGGCATTGGCATCCTCGCCAGGGGCGGCGACGTCGGTCGATTGCGGAAGTGCGGTTTCGCCATTCGTCAGTCCGACTTCACCGTAGCGGTTGGTGTTGTAATTGTCGGTCACCGTGATGGGACCGCTCGGTTGCAGAAGCATGCCCTCGAGCGCCTCGCGCGCGGCCGGATCTTCCGGGAAGGCACCGGTGACGGGTTGGACCGGCTCAACCTGGTCGGGGAGCTTGTGCTCATTTCCGCTATCCACCGTCATCTGTGTTTGCCCGTGGTATTCACTCACGGTGCCGGTGACCTCAATGTAGTCACCGACAGCCACTTGCCCCACGGTCGCGGGGGAGTAGACGAAGAGACCGTCAGAACGGCCTGGAGTCGGATCCTGATCCCCTCCGGTTCCGGGAGTCTGAATGAAGTATCCCTTCAAGCCGCCATCCGGATATGCAGCGGTCACGACGCCGCTCGTCGTTTTGGTCTGGCCTGCTGCCGGGGATAGATCGGTGGTTCCCTGGATGTCAGCAATGGAGGTTCCATGGGAGGTCGACGGCGGGGCAGCGGTCGTTGAGGACGACGAGCTGGACGGCTCTGGCGTAGCCGGAGCGGATGTGGAGTTGGCAACGCCGGGAGTGGGGGCCGCGGCCTTCCACGTGCCATCGATGCGTTGGATCGATTGGCCGGTGGGTGACGTGGCGCCAGTCGGATCCGCCGGTACTCCGCGAATTCCAGCCGGTAGGGATGGGGAGGTACCGGCCGTGATTCCACGACCGCCGGCTGTTCCACCGATCTGCTCGAAGTCTGTGCGTTGTCCCGAGGGATCAGCCACGAAGACGGCGGCCTCATACTTGCCGTCCGCACCGGATCCGGCATCGACGCTATTGGTGATGGGCACCTTGACCTCGTAGTAACCCGAGGAAGGGATGGTGGTGCCTTCCGAAAGAGTCTGGAGGTGCTTGCCATCCTGAAGGTTGCCGCCCCGAGCCACCGAACCGACAACATATCCGCTCAAGTCCGCTCCAGGTTCACCGGAGATTTCCACGAAATCGGAGGCGTCGTCTCCCGCGTAGGAGATTTCGGATATTTGGATGGGAGTTAGCGCTTGGGACGGTGCGGCGGCGACGGGCGTGAGAGCCACGGCAAGGAGGGCTGCCGTGGCCAGGGACGTAACGCCGCGAAGACGGCGAGAACAACGCAATGTGGATGCGGAAAACATGAAAACCTCTGATGCATGGAGTGATGAGCACCTTGAGGTTATGAGGTCCAACGGTCACCCAGGCGAGGGGTGCGGAATATGCGTGTGAACAGCTGGGAAATACATTGCGCCACTGCACGGTGAATCGTTACGACCGTTAACCAGTGAAGCCCCGTCACCGGGTGGTGACGGGGCTTCCGTGGTGCGCCCGAAGGGATTCGAACCCCCAACCTTCTGATCCGTAGTCAGATGCTCTATCCGTTGAGCTACAGGCGCATGGTCTCTCGCAGGTGAACTGCCTCAAGACCAGGTACTACCTTACATGCGGGTTGACGGATCACCAACTCCAGGTGCTGTGATCTCCGCCGCAGGTCGAGAGGAAGCCTCTCCGAGGGCCTGTAAGCTACTCTGGTTCATGTCACAAGGGGTGATAGGTCTGGCCTCGTGAAGATCGGTTCGAAATTCGGAGCTGATGGGATCGAGGCTGTTGTGCCGAACCGCCCCACACAACGTCGTGAGTGATGGCTCGATCCTGGGCCGGAACCTCCTTAAGGGGAACAAATAATGACTGACACCGCCGTCGGAAACAACGACAAGCTCAAGCCAGCCGTTGCTGAAGCCTTGGACAAGGCTCCCACCACCCATCAAAAACTGTTGACCTGGGTGCGCGAGGTCGCGGAGCTGACCCAGCCCGATGCCATCCACTGGGTGGATGGTTCTCAGGAAGAATGGGATCAGCTGACCACGGAACTCGTGGATGCAGGAACCTTCGTGCGGCTCAACGAAGAAAAATTCCCGAACTCCTTCGCCGCATTCTCCGATCCTGACGACGTGGCACGCGTCGAAGAGCGAACCTTCATCTGCAGCGAGACCCGTGAAGGGGCGGGACCCACCAATAACTGGATGGATCCCGAAGAGATGAAGGAAACCCTGACGGAGAAGTACCGCGGATGCATGCGCGGCCGCACGCTGTACGTCATTCCCTTCGTGATGGGCCATTTGGATGCCAAAGATCCCAAGTTTGGCGTCGAGTTGAGCGACTCGCCTTACGTCGTGTGCTCGATGCGCATCATGGCGACCATCGGTAGCGAGGTGCTGCGCAAGATGGAGAGCCAGAATGCTTTCTTCGTGGAGGCGCTCCATTCCGTGGGAGCTCCGCTCGCCGACGGCGAGGCCGATGTTCCGTGGCCGTGCAATCCGGATAAGTACATCGTTCAATTCCCCGAAGAGCGAGCGATTTGGTCCTTCGGATCCGGATACGGCGGTAACGCCTTGCTGGGAAAGAAGTGTTACGCCCTGCGCATCGCCTCGGCTATCGCGCACGACGAGGCCTGGCTCGCCGAGCACATGCTGATTCTCAAGGTCACCGACCCCAAGGGCCAGACCCACTACGTCAGCGGCGCTTTCCCGTCGGCGTGCGGTAAGACGAACTTCGCCATGATCGAGCCCACCATCGACGGTTGGAAGGCCGAGATGGTCGGAGACGACATTTCGTGGATCACCTTCGATGAAGCCGGCAAGCCCCGCGTCATCAACCCGGAGGCAGGCCTCTTCGGCGTCGCGCCGGGCACCGGCTGGAGCACTAACCCCAACGCGATGCGCGGCGTCGCACAGGGCAACACCATCTTCACCAACGTCGCTCTGACCGACGACGGAGGCGTCTGGTGGGAAGGCATGACGGACGAAAAGCCCGACCACCTGATCGACTGGAAGGGGCAAGACTGGACCCCGGATTCGGGCCGCCCCGCCGCGCATCCGAACTCGCGTTTCTGCACCCCGATCAAGCAGGTCGATATCCTCGCTCCCGAATACGACGACCCCGAGGGCGTGCCCCTATCCGCCATCATCTTTGGTGGACGTCGTAAGACCACGGTTCCGTTGGTTTCGGAATCCTTCGATTGGGAACACGGCGTTTTCCAGGGGGCCACGCTATCCTCTGAGACCACCGCGGCCGCTAAGGGCCAGGTCGGCGTCGTGCGTCGCGATCCGATGGCCATGTTGCCGTTTATTGGCTACAACGCTGGGGATTACCTCAAGCACTGGATCAACGTCGCGGAGAAGTACGGCGAAGAGAATATGCCGAAGGTCTTCTACGTGAACTGGTTCCGTCGCACGGCCGACGGCGGTTTTGCGTGGCCTGGATTCGGCGAGAACTCGCGCGTCGTCAAGTGGATCGTCGAGCGCCTTCAGGGAGAGGGCGGTGGCCGGAACACCGCGGTCGGCATTGTCCCGAACCTCGAGGACCTCGACCTCACCGGCCTGGATGGCCAGGAGGACGAGATTCGACAGGCCCTTGCCGTTGACCACGAGGAGTGGAAGGCCGAGTTGCCGGGTATCGACGAGTGGCTAGAAAAGCTCGGCGATCACGTGCCGGAGGAACTTCGTCGCCAGCGCGATGCGTTGGAGCAGCGCCTGAATTCTTAACGGTAGGGCGTTCCCCGAGCCTGCGCGCGGTCCGAAACCTGAAGCGTTTCGGGCCGCGCGTCGTCATGGGAACGCTACGCTCGTCAAAAGGCGGCCCGGCAAATATTTGCCGGGCCGCCTTTTTCGAGGATCATCGCCTCACGATCTGAGTGGAGTTCAGCCTTCCTGGCGGACCAGGCTCAGCGCCAGGTCGCGTACGCGCTCCATGGTCGAAACATCTGGTGCTTCAACGTTCAGGCGCAAGAAAGGCTCCGTGTTGGAGGGGCGCAGGTTGAACCACCAGCCCTCGTCCCGATGCGTGAAGGTCGTGCCGTCGGATTCTTCGATCTCGACGTTTTGCTCGGCCAGCCCCTCCCGAACGCGCTGTACCGCCGCGACCTTGTCGTCGATCTTGGAGTTGATCTCACCCGAGGCGACGTAAGGGGAGTACTTTTCGGCCAATTCCGAAAGCGGCTTCTGTTGAGCGCCCAACGCGGCCAGAACGTGCATCGCCGCGAGCATACCGGTGTCGGCATTGAAGAAATCACGGAAGTAGTAGTGAGCGGAGTGTTCGCCGCCGAATACTCCCCGTTCCTTGGCCATCACGGCCTTGATGAAGGAATGCCCCACACGGGTCTTGATGGGTCGACCGCCCTTGGCCTCGACCAGCTGGGGAACGGCCTTCGACGTGATGAGGTTGTAGATGATCGCCGGTTCGGCCTCGCCAGCAGCCTGGGCACGTTCGATCTCCCGTTCCGCAACGAGTGCCGCAATGGCCGAGGGAGTGACGGGCTCGCCACGTTCGTCGATCACAAAGCAGCGGTCGGCGTCGCCGTCAAAAGCGAGGCCGATGTCGGCTCCTTCACGGACGACGGCGGCCTGCAAGTCCCGGAGATTTTCCGGCTCCAGAGGATTCGCAGGATGGTTCGGGAAGGTGCCGTCGAGTTCGAAGTACATCGGCACGATCTCCAGCGGCAGCCCGGGCAGAACGGCGTCGCCCAAGACGGCCGGGGTGGTCTTGCCACCCATGCCGTTGCCGGCATCGACGACGACCTTCAACGGACGAATGTCAGAAAGGTCCACGAGCTCACGGAGGTACTTCGCGTAATCGCTCAGGATGTCGCGTTCCTCGACGACGCCGGTTTCTTCGGCGGTCGGGATGCCTTCGGCGAGGTAGGTCTGCGCCCGGTCGCGGATCTCGTAGAGGCCGGTCTCGGAAGAGACGGGAACGGCGCCGGCCTTGGACATTTTCATGCCGTTGTACTCGGCCGGATTATGAGAGGCCGTGAAGGTGACGCCTGGCGCGTCGAACACTCCGCAGGCAAAATACAGCTCGTCCGTGGAGATCAAGCCGATCTTGACGACGTCGGCTCCCCGAGCGGTGGCCCCAGCCGCGAATTCGTCGATGAATTCGGGGGACGAGGGGCGCATGTCTCCCCCGACCAAAACCGTGGATCCGGCCAAACCGAGGACGTCGATGAAAGCTGCACCGGTAGCGCGCACGGATTCGTGGGTGATGGTCTCGCCCACGATGCCTCGAACGTCGTAGGCCTTGAATGACTCGTTTAGGTTAATGCTCACCCTCGAATTCTACGTTCTGCTCCGGGAATTCCTCGGGATCGCGAGCGTGACGGGCCTCATGTCCCTGCGCTTGTGCCGTCGGTTGTGGTTGGATTGTGCGTTATGGGCCAGCTGTTGAACATGGACAATCCGATTCAGAATTACGCCTGGGGCACACGCGATACGCTCGCTCGGTTACGCGGTGAACAGGCGCCCTCGGAGCAACCGGAAGCGGAGCTTTGGGTTGGAGCGCACCCAAAATCCTCCTCACGAGTGACGACGGATCTTGGTGAGCGCCGGCTGGCCGACCTCATCGAGGAGGACCCAGCGACCGTTCTGCCGGAAGGCCTCACAGAATTTCCCTATCTCCTCAAAATCCTCGCGATCGATTCCCCTCTGTCTCTCCAGGTTCATCCTTCCGAGGAGCAGGCTGCGGCAGGCTTCGAGCGGGAAGAAGCGGAGGGCATCTCGCGAGACGCGGCAGAGCGTAATTACAAAGATCGTCGCTCCAAGCCCGAAACCGTGGTCGCGTATTCCCCGCTTCGCATCCTGACCGGCATCCGCCCGGCGAACGAACTCAAAGAGATCGCCCGGTGCCTCAACCTCACGTGGTTGGCAGAATTGGCGGACTATAACGCCGCGGACATCGTCACAGGGCTCTTCGCCAAGGACGAGACGAGCGCTTCGGTGGCAGTTGAAGCCACGGTCAACGCAGCCATGGACTGGAGCCTGCGCCATCCGTTTGACGAAGAAGGCGCGGCGGAGCGTCGCGATCGGCCGGGATTTGCCGTCGACGCCGTCGCCGACCTGATCTTGTTACTTCACGACGCGTATCCCGGGGACCGTGGGATTCTGGTGGCTGTGGCCATGAATCAGCTCTTTCTCAAACCGGGGGAGTCGGCGCATACGCCGCACGGGTATATTCACGCCTACATTCAAGGCACCGCCGTGGAAATCATGAATCCCTCCGACAACGTGATGCGCGCGGGGCTCACACCCAAGCACGTGGACGTCAAAGAGATGCTGGCCACCGTCGTGCAGGAGCAGCCGGCACCGGAGCTGGGAGCGGGACGGGAGGTTCAGCCGGGAGTCTCCACCTACGATCTGTGGGATCCTCGGCTCCGCCTGGATCGCGTGGAGGTGACCGCGGGCGAAGAGCGTTCGTACGAGTGCAATGGGCTGGCCGCGATCCTGTGCGTTGCTGGCGACGTCGAAATTGCTTCTCCCCAAGAGCAGGTTTCGTTGTCTGGGGCGCGGTCGGTGCTACACATCGGCACGGCGGACCGGCTCACGTTCACCGGCCAAGGAAGCGTGTTCATTGCCGGCTACGATCCTGCGGCCCCGGCCTCCTGATCTCGAATTACCCGCGGATTCCGTATGACTGAAAGGGAAACTCAGAGAGCTATGACCCAAGCCGACGAGAAAAGCCACCGGGGGTACGGCTTGCCCATGGGCGTCGTCTCCCTGGTTGCCCTTGCCGCCCTCGTCGTCCTCATGGGTGGCCTCAAGTCCATTTCCGAGATTTTCGGTCCCATGTTCTTAGCCTTTTCGCTCGTCGTGGCTGTTCGCCCGATGCGACTGTGGCTCCAAGATCGCAAGCTACCGCGGTGGCTGGCCACGGTGACCGTGGCGCTATTCCTGTATGCGATCCTGTTGGCAATCATCGCTTCCATGGTGGTGGCGGTCGTGCAACTGGTCGACACCTTGCCCGGATATAGCGGAAAGTTTGGGGTCCTGTACCAGCAGGCTCAACAGTGGATGTCTGATCTGGGGCTTAACGAAACCGACATCGGTCAGTCGATCCTGAACTTCATGCAACCGGCGCGAGTCCTGAGCGCGGTGACCACGATACTCAGCGGACTCTCCTCGGCCAGCTCCCAGATGTTCGTGCTCGTCATGGTCATGGCTTTCCTCTTTATCGACTCCACGGTCGTTACGGGACGCCGCGAACGCCTGACCACCTCCCAACCCGGTCTCGGCGCGGCATTCGCGGACTTCACCCACCGCACGTCCAAATATTGGGTGGTCAATACTATTTTCGGCGCCATCGTCGCCGTCTTGGACACGATCGCCCTCATGATCCTCGGCGTGCCCCTGGCGTTTACCTGGGGCGTCTTTTCCTTCGTCACGAACTACATTCCGAACGTTGGATTCATCATTGGTCTGATCCCGCCCGCGTTGCTTGGCTTGCTCGCCGGTGGGCCCGCCACCGCCATTTGGGTCGTGGTGTTGTACTCGGTCATAAACTTTGTGGCTCAGGCTGTGATTCAACCGAAGATCACCGGCGACGCGGTGGGCCTGAACACCACGGTCACCTTCGTATCTCTGATCTTTTGGTCCGCCATCGTCGGCCCCTTGGGCGCAATTCTCGCGGTCCCGTTGACCTTGTTTTTCAAGGCCGTCTTTATTGATTCGGATGTGCGGTCCCGATGGGTTGGTATCGCCTTCGATTCCCGGGGCAAACCAAATGATCTGTCACAGAGCCAAGACGCCATGACCGATGACGGCCGGTACTCTTTGCGTAAGACCTACGGCGCCCCGCGCGACTCAGAAGAATCGCAACGTGGCGAGAGGCGTCAATTGAAACGTGCGCGTGCGCTGAGGTTTCGCGCGAAGAGCGAAGCCGAAACCCAGGAATAGCCGACCTCGACTACAGCCTCCCAGAAAGAACGACATGAAAATTATCCTCACTGTTACGGGCCTGGATCATGAGGGCATCATCGCCGCGGTGTCATCCGGTTTGGCCGAACAACACGTCAACATCCTCAACGTTTCTCAGACGTTGATGGAAAACTACTTCACCATGATCATGCAGGGGGAATTCGACGAAGATTCCCAGACCATTGAGGATATTCAGGCCGCCATGGAGCCCGTGGGTGAGTCCGCCAAGGTGAAAATCCGGATTCAGGCGGAATCCATCTTCCAAGCGATGCACAGCCTCTAAGGACGGCGCTCATGATGGAAACTAACGCGAATATCCTCGAAACGATTCAGATGATCGAGGAAGATAAGCTCGACATCCGAACCGTGACCATGGGAATCTCCCTGCTCGACTGCATCGATTCCGATGGGGAACGCGCCCGGCAGAAAATCTACGAAAAGATCACCCGGTACGCGCGCAATCTCGTATCGGTCGCCCGCGGTATCGAGGCCGAATTGGGCGTCCCGATCATCAATAAGCGCATTTCCGTAACCCCGATAGCGCTCGTGGCCGGGGCCTCCTCGGACTCCGACTACACGGAATTCGCTCGGACCCTCAACGCCGCAGCTCGAGCCGTCGGCGTGGATTTCATCGGTGGATTCTCGGCCCTCGTCGATAAGGGCCAAAGTCCTGCTGATCGCATTCTCATGGACTCGATCCCCAACGCGCTCGCGGAAACCGACGTCGTCTGCTCGTCGGTCGACATCGGCTCCTCCCGCGCCGGAATCAATATGACAGCCGTCCAGCAGATGGGCGAGGTCATCCGACGCACCGCCGATCTCACGGCCGATTCACACGGCTCTGGTTGCGCCAAGCTCGTCGTCTTTGCGAATGCCGTCTCGGATAACCCCTTTATGGCAGGGGCGTTCCATGGGGTTCAGGAAGCCGATTGCGTGGTAAGCGTGGGCGTCTCGGGGCCCGGCGTGGTCAAACGTGCCCTGGAGAAGGTTCCCGGCGCGTCATTGGACGTATGTGCCGAAACCATTAAGAAGGCCGCATTCAAGATCACCCGGGTCGGCCAGCTGGTGGGAAACCTCGCCGCGGAACGACTCGGCGTGGATTTCGGCATCGTGGACCTTTCCCTGGCGCCCACGGCCGAGGTCGGAGACTCCGTGGCCCGCGTGCTGGAAGAGATGGGCTTGGAAATCGTCGGAACTCACGGGACCACGGCGGCTCTGGCTCTGCTTAATGACGCGATGAAGAAGGGCGGTCTGATGGCGTGTTCGCGCGTCGGCGGCCTGTCCGGATCTTTCATCCCGATCTCCGAAGACATCGGCATGATCGAGGCCGCTGCTCAGGGCGCGATCACTTTGGACAAACTCGAGGCGATGACCGCGATCTGTTCGGTCGGCTTGGACATGGTCGCCGTCCCTGGAGAAACCAGCGCGTCAACCATATCCGCGATGATCGCCGACGAGGCCGCCATCGGGGTCATGAATCACAAGACCACGGCCGTCCGTGTGATCCCGGCTGTGGGCTTGGAGGTGGGCGACCTGATCGAGTTTGGTGGGCTTTTGGGGCGGGCACCTGTGATGCCGGCTCACCAGGGGTCGTCTGAGGTCTTCGTCCGGCGATCCGGGCATATCCCGTCGCCGGTGCACGGGTTCCGTAACTAGCGGTCACGGACGACGCCGCGGCTTCGGGACGAGCGGTGCGGTCGGTTGAATCGGTCCCACCGCACTCGGGAGCGCTGGGCCGCGGCCTCAGTGTCTTTGGATTAAGCTGGCCGCCATCGCCTCGAAGGCGAGCCGTGGGTTGACGTTGGTCGAGATGCGACGTCGGGTGAGGTTGATCGTATCGATCTGCTCGAGGGTGCGTTCGGCGCTGGAGTTGAGGGCGTAGTCTCCGAGCTCTCGTTCCAGGTGATGGTTGATCAGCAATGACCCCGTCTTGAGCTGCAGCGTCAAGACATCCCGGAAGAACGTCGTGAGATCGATCAAGAAGCGATCAAGTGTATCGACTTGAATGCGGCGGGCACGACGCTTTTGGTCCTCTTCCAACCGACGGATCGCAGCCTTGACCGTGGGTGGAACCCGGCCCGATTCTGGGGCGCCGAGCGTCACGAGCAGATCATTCTTTTCCCGCTCGTTCCGTTCTTCGGCGTCTGCGGCAGCTTCCGCCTCTGCCGTGGAGATCAGACGCTCGGCGGCGGCCACGGCCGAGCTGATCCCGTCCAGACCCAGAGGCAACCGCACCACGTCTTCTCGGCGTTGCTTCGCATCGGGGAACATTGCTAATCGACGGGCGATACCGATATGCCCCTGAGCGAGCCGTGCGGCTCGAAGGGCCGTCTCGCTGGGGACCCCATCGCGACGTTCCAGAAGTTCCGCGACTTCCTCGGCGCCGGGAACTTTGAGGTTCACCGCGCGGCACCGGGAACGAATGGTCACGAGGACATCGATAGGGCTCGGTGCGCAGAGCAACCACACGGTATGTGGTGGCGGTTCTTCGATCGCCTTGAGGAGAACGTTCGAGGTCCGCTCGGGCATTCGGTCGGCGTCTTCGACCACCAAGATCCGCCAGCGCCCGACGGCGGGCCGATCCTGGGCCTTGACCACGAGCTCGCGAGCCTCTTCGATCTTGATGCTGACGTTTTCGGTCGCGAAATTCGTGACGTCGGCATGGGTCCCGGACATCGCGGTCCGGCAGGACTTGCATTCTCCGCAGCCTCGTTCGGAGGGATCGGGGCGTTCACACAAGAGTCCCGCTGCCAGAGCGCGTGCGGCGACGGACCGGCCCGATCCGGGAGGCCCCGTGAAGAGCCAGGCGTGCGGAACCGCCTCAGAGGCCGCCGCCCTGCGGAGCTGTTTCACGGCCTGGGGCTGACCCACCAATTGATCCCAAACGTTCATCGCGTCCCCTCCTCCCGGAGCACCGGGGCGACGGCTTCCCACACGCGAGCGGCTACCTCGTGGGGCTCTCCCGTGCCATCGACCCGGACCCGGCCAGAGGTCGCGTCACTGGTCAACGACCGAAAAGATTCCTGAACCTTGAGGTGAAATTCGTCGGGCTCGGATTCGAGCCGGTCCGCGGCACCCCGGTTTGCCATGCGACGTCGTGCGTCTGCCACATCCACCGAGAGCACCACGGTGATATCGGGAAGAAGCTCCTCGGTGGCCCATCGAGAGAGGTTCGTGATGTTCTCCTCGCCGAGACCACGCCCAGCTCCTTGATAAGCGGCTGAAGAGTCGATGTAGCGGTCGCAGATGACGATTCGGCCGGCGTCGAGTTCCGGGGCGATGAGCTGGTGGGCGTGGGCGGCTCGAGACGCCGCGTAAAGGAGTGCTTCGGTGTGAGCGTCGATCTCGCCTTGCCCGTGGTCTAAAACGAGGGCGCGGATCCGTTCGCCGATATCGGTGCCTCCCGGTTCCCGCGTCAGCGTGACGGGTCGATCGAGTTCGAGGAGTCGATCGCGAAGAAGTCGGGCTTGGGTCGACTTGCCGCTACCGTCGCCGCCTTCGAAGACGATGAAGGTCCCCGGCCTCTGCGGTGCGGGGGAGTCACGGGAATAGCTCAGGGTTGATGTCACCCTCGTAGCCTATCGAATCGCCGACGACGTACGCCGTAGTCTACGGGCGTTAGGGCAGGGGACGCCGGTAGCCTGTGGACCATGCAGCAGAATTCGACGGATACCCACAGCCCAATTGACTCCGACGCGACGGAACTAGACCCCGCAGACCTTGGCGCCGAATCTGCCGGAGCCGAACGTCGGAACGAATTCTCTCGCGACACCCTCGTGGTGTCCGCCGGACGACCGCCCAGAGAACATGACCAGCCGGTGAATCAACCGATCGTCTTGTCCTCGACCTTTCATGGCACCGGGGACGTGCAATCGTCGGATCGGACCTACGGTCGGTACACCAACCCCACATGGGAAGATTTCGAAACTGTCCTGGCCGACCTCGAGGGCTCCGAACTTCCGGCCCTGCTCTTCAGCTCGGGTATGGCTGCGGTCGCGGCGGTGGTGCGGCAGGTCCCGGTCGGATCAATCATCGTGATGCCGGAGCATACGTACCTCGGTTCAATGGCTTTGGTCCGTCAGATGGCCGAGCGGGGTATCTGCACATTGGTCGAGGTGCCCGTCGAAGATACCGAGGCGACTCTCGAGGTGCTCACCCAGCAGGTTCAGGCCCTCCCGGGTTCAGTGCCTGGCGCCGCCGCACCCTACGCCTTGTTCTGGCTCGAAAGCCCCACCAACCCGATGCTGGAAGTCGCCGACCTCCCGACCTTGCTCGCAGCGGCACGTGACCTCGGCGTCCGGACGGCGGTGGATAACACTTTCGCCACGCCACTCGTTCAAAGGCCACTCGTCTGGGGAGCCGACTACGTCGTTCATTCCGCGACCAAGTACCTGGCCGGTCACTCCGACGTCGTCTTGGGCGCCGTGGTCACCCGGGATCCCGACCTTCGCGCGGCGGCTCTTGCCGAACGTTCGCTCGCCGGTGCCATCCCGGGCCCCTTCGAAGCCTGGTTGGGGCTGAGGGGGATGCGAACTCTGGCTCTACGTCTCAAGCAGTCGTCGTCGTCGGCGCAAATTCTCGCCGAGCGGTTGGCTGACCATCCGGCTATCGACGAGGTGCGGTATCCCGGTCTCAGTACGGATCGTGGGCATCACCGTGCGGCGGCTCAGATGAGTTCTTTCGGTTCCATCTTGTCGATCACTCTGCGTGACGGCGCCGCAGCCGCCGAACGCGTGACGGAGCAGACCCAGCTCTGGACGCCGGCGACGTCGCTGGGTGGCGTGGAGTCCCTCATCGAACGACGCCGCCGCCATGCGGGGGAGGCGCCGAGTGTTAGTCCGTCACTATTGCGGCTGTCCGTGGGAATCGAGGACGTCGAGGACCTGTGGACGGATCTGTCGCGTGCCCTGAAATTCACCGGTCCACGGTAGGCTAAGGCCCATGCATATTTTGAACATCGTGCTGATGGCTGAGCATTTCATCAACTTTGCGTTGGGGCTCATTCTCTTTGCCTTGGCGTTGTGGGCCTTCATCTCCGCCCTGGGCGCGAGCGACTACGCCTAACAGTCCGCGTTCAAGCGCACCAAGAAATTTTGGGTGCTCGTGACCGGCGCGTGCTTGCTGGGCGCTTTGCTGTCTATGTTCAGTGCTTTCCGAGGTGGATCGCCGAGCCTGTTTATCCAGCTCATCGCCGCCTCCGCGGTCGGTGTATTTCTTGCCGACGTTCGTCCGGCGGTGCGCACCAGAAGGTAGCGCTGTCGATGTTCATCCTCACGCATGCCCCGGGTTCGCCCGGGGCATGCGTCGTTAACCCACAGTTTCGACTCATGAGGGCGCTCAAAGTGGAACAATGGGGGCATGGCTGAAACGTACAAACTTGTTTTGCTCCGTCACGGACAGAGCGAATGGAATCGAGAGAACCTGTTCACCGGCTGGGTCGACGTTCCGTTGTCGGAACAGGGCCGCACCGAAGCTGCGAAGGGTGGTGCGCTCCTCAAGGAAAGGAACATCCTGCCCGACGTCGTGCACACCTCGTTGCTTCGTCGCGCGATGAATACCGCGAACATCGCCTTGGACGAGGCGGACCGTCTGTGGATTCCGGTGAAGCGCGACTGGCGCCTCAACGAGCGCCACTATGGGGATCTCCAGGGGAAAGATAAGGCCGCGGTACGCGAGAAGTACGGCGAGGAGCAGTTCATGCAGTGGCGTCGGTCCTACGACGTCCCGCCGCCCCCGCTGTCCGACGACTCCGAGTTCTCCCAGGCCCACGATCCACGCTATGCAGACGTGGACGATGCCCCGCGTACGGAGTGCCTCAAGGACGTGCTCGAGCGCATGCTTCCGTACTGGGAGTCGGGCATTAAGCCGGATTTGGCGTCCGGGAAGACGGTGCTCGTGGCGGCCCACGGCAATTCGTTGCGTGCGCTGGTTAAGCACCTGGATGGTATCTCCGACGAGGAGATTTCCGGTCTGAACATTCCGACCGGAATTCCGCTGTACTACGAGCTAGACGAAAACTTCGCCCCCACCAAGCCGGGCGAATATCTCGACCCCGACGCCGCTCAGGACGCCATCAAGGCCGTCGCAAACCAGGGCAAGAAGTAACCCTTCCGTCGGCGAGAATTTCGGCTCTCCTGGAAGGCCAATAGAAAAGATCCGCCCCACGAGGAATTCCTCGTGGGGCGGATCTTTCGCGTAGAGCGGGTCTTAGGACGCGGGGTTCGGCTGCGAGTCCCAATCTCCGGTCACCAAGTAGGTCACCTTGCGTGCCACGGAAACGCCGTGGTCACCAAAGCGCTCCATGTAGCGAGACACGAGGGTCATATCGATCGTCGTCTGAGCGTTGCTGCCCCACGAGGCCTCTGCGATGTGGGAAAAGACCGATTCGTGGAGGGTGTTGATGCGTGCCTTCGCGGTGTACACCTCATCCGCGTAGCTCAGCTCTCGGGTCTCCAAGAGCTGGATGACGGACTTGATGATGGTCTTGTCCAGGTCGATGATTTCCTGGAAGGTCGGCACCAGATCGGTGGGCACGGCCGGCTCGGGGAAACGCAACCGGGCGACCTGCGCTACGTGGCGGGCGAGGTCGCCGGCCCGTTCGAGAGAAGCACTCATGCGCAGGGCTCCCACGATCATGCGAAGGTCGGAAGCCACGGGACCTTGGAGGGCCAGGAGATCGATCGAACGCTCGTCGAGCTGGTTCTGCAAGAAATCGATCCGAGCATCATTCGAGATGACCTCTTCGGCTTCTTGCACGTCGGCGTTCAACAACGAATCCGCCGCGCGGTCGAACGCGGCCTCGACGAGAGTCGCAATTTCGACGAGGTCGTCTCCCACCTGTTGGAGCTCGGCCTGAAAAACTTTGCGCACGGTATACGGTCCTTTCCTGACATCACGGAACTATTGTTCCCAGAATTCCAATCTCTCATGAACGAGACCTCGGTCTTGGGTGAACCTTAGTTGAACCCATCGTCTGATGAAGCCACGAAAGCCTCTTTCGGCCCATACTTATGCTTAAGCTGTAGGGGTGAGTTCTGTCGCCTTTGCTCTGATGTGGTGCCTGATCGGGCTTTCTCTCGGTCTGGTCAGCCACTTTGCGTTGCGCAAAAGCGACCGCCAACGCGCCGAATGGGCGGTCGTGGATGAACCTACCATCAGCGACGGCGCGGCACAGGTCTTGGCCGTCGTGGGGCAAGCCTACGTCTTGGTGGACGCGGTCGACGGCGTCGTGAGGGCCTCGCAAGGTTCCTATGCGTACGGGCTCGTGCGCGGGCACAGCCTTACCCAACCCGAACTCCTGGACCTCATCCGGCAAGTCCGGCGGGATGGCGTGATTCTGGAAAAGACCGTCGAAATATCCCGCGGCCCGATGGGCCAGGGAGTCCTCGTGCTTAACGTTCGGATTGCCCCCGTGGCGGACGAATACATTCTGATGCTTGCCGACGATCGCACCGAGATCACTAGAGCCCAGGCGATTCGTACGGACTTTGTGGCCAACGTTTCGCACGAGCTCAAAACCCCCGTGGGAGCCGTCCGGCTTTTGGCCGAGGCCATCGAAGGATCGTCGGAGGATCCTGAGGCGGTTCGACACTTCACGAAGAGGTTGCACAAAGAGACGACGCGACTCACCGCCCTCGTGCATGACATCATCGAGCTCTCCCGGCTTCAGGGAACGGACATCGTCCAAAAGGGCAAGATTATTGACGTGAATCAGTTGGTTCACGAGGCCGCAGACCGCAACAAATTGACGGCCGAAAACAAGAACATCTCCATTCGTGTGGGCGGGGCCGCGACTCGACCCGTTCACGGAGACCCGGAACTGTTGATGACTGCCCTCCGCAATTTGATCGATAACGCCATCCGATATTCGCCGGATAACACCCGAATCGGCGTTGGCATACGATCTAAAGACGGCATGATCGCGATTTCCGTCAAAGACCAGGGCCCGGGGATTCCGGAGGACGAACAAGACCGAATCTTCGAGCGTTTCTATCGGGTAGACGCCGCGCGTTCGCGGCAAACCGGCGGTACCGGCTTAGGCCTGTCGATCGTCAAACACGTGATGGCCCAACATGGCGGAGAAATTTCGCTCTGGTCCACGCCCGGGCAAGGCTCGACGTTTACCGTGACGCTTCCCGAGCTCGACGAGGCGACCGAACGAGACCTGCGCGAGGCGGAATCGGAGCCCGCGCCGGTCCGCGATCAAGAACCCGTATCCATCCTCAGGATGGATCAACCTTCCGCGCCAGACGCGGACAACGACACTACCCATACCCGGCAAAGCCGGGGTTGACGAGGAGGAATCTCTCGCATGACGCGAATCCTGGTAATCGAGGATGAGGAAGCCCTCAGCGAGCCCCTGGCATTTCTTTTGGGCCGCGAAGGGTTTGAAGTGACGGTCATCGACAACGGCCTCGACGCCGTCGCCGAATTCGATCGTGCCGGAGCCGACCTCGTTCTCCTCGATCTGATGCTCCCAGGCCAGTCGGGCACGGAGGTCTGCAAACAGATTCGTCAGCGCTCGCAGGTTCCGATCATCATGCTGACCGCCAAGGACACGGAGATCGACAAGGTCGTCGGCTTGGAGCTGGGCGCGGATGACTATGTCACCAAGCCGTATTCTTCCCGGGAGCTTGTCGCCCGAATCCGTGCGGTCTTACGCCGGCAGAGCGAAACGGAAGAACTTGTCTCGTCCACGGTGGAGGGCGGCCCGGTGCGCATGGACATTGAGAGGCACGTGGTGAGCGTCAATCGTGAACAGACGGCGATGCCACTCAAGGAGTTCGAATTGCTGGAGATGCTCCTCCGCAACGCGGGACGTGTGCTGACCCGCGGGCAGCTGATCGATCGCGTGTGGGGAAGCGACTACGTCGGCGACACCAAGACACTCGATGTTCACATCAAGCGGCTTCGGTCCAAGATCGAGCCGGACCCCTCGCACCCGAGGTACCTGGTCACCGTCCGCGGCCTCGGCTACAAATTCGAGCCGTAAACCGCCGGTAGCCCCCGTCGTTTTGCTCGGGGGCTTCACCGCCAAAACGCCACGAGGCCCCGTTTCCATCAAGGAAACGGGGCCTCGGAGCGTTGTGCCGCTGGCGCGGCCGACAGGGTTGTTAGGAGGCGCTCGGTGACGAGCTGGTCTCGGCCAAGTTCGGAAGGTACTGCTTGTACTCGTCCAGCGTGCCGTCGAGGACCGGAATATTGGCCGTCGTGCTCTGTGCGCCGGAGCTGATCTTGGTGTTTTCCAAGAGTTCGCCCGGTGCCTTGCCGACGGGCTTAAGCAGGGTTTCCTTCTGCTCGAAACGGACCTCGCCGTTGGCGGGGACCTTGACGTCGGCTTTCGCGTCGCCGGTGTCGATCGTCAGTGTCAGGTCTTTATCTGAGGAGTTGACGACGGTTCCCAGCAAGCGACCGGGTGAGTTCTTGTCCTTGGCAATCACCATGACGTTGCGGAACTTGGCGTCGGCAACATTGGCCTGGACGCCGTCGGAGGCGGCGTAGTGAATGGTGGTCGGTTGCTGATGGATGTAACCGCAACCGGTTGCGGACAGAACGGCTGCGGCAAGAGCCATCGTGACACCGGCGCGCCGGACGTTCTGGCGAGCAAAAGACTTCACGTCTCACTCCTTGTGTGGTGATGCGAGGATCGGCCGACGTTCTGAGGAGAACGCCGAAGACTCATTCTCACGTAAGTTTAGCGCCTTTTGTGGACGCTTCGTCGGTATCCAGGAATATCGCGTGCCGCAGGCAGCGTGAACCTGTGCGCTGACGAGGTGGCCCTCCCCACGATTGGAGGCCAGAGTCCGAATGTGAAGGGTGTCGAAGACCTCAGAATTTGATGAGCTTCATTGTCCGAAACTCGCCTCAAGGGGGTGTATTGAGGCCGTGGTAAACTGGATTGGCTGAAAGGGGTTAATCCATATGCTTTTTGAGGTTGGCGAAACCGTCGTTTACCCTCACCACGGAGCGGCGACGATCGAGGAGATCAAGACGCGCACCGTCAAAGGTGAAGAGAAGATGTATCTCAAATTGCAGGTCGCGCAGGGCGATCTGACGATTGAGGTCCCGGCGGACAACGTCGACATGGTGGGCGTCCGAGACGTCGTCGATGAAAAGGGCCTTCAGGAGGTCATCGGCGTTCTCCAGGCTCAGGACGTCGAGGAAGCTAGTAATTGGTCCCGTCGTTTCAAAGCCAATTCCGAGAAGCTTGCTTCCGGCGATGTGCTCAAGGTTGCCGAGGTCGTCCGCGACTTGTGGCGCCGGGAACAGGTCAAGGGGCTATCCGCTGGAGAGAAGCGGATGCTCTCGAAGGCTCGTCAGATTCTGTCCTCCGAGGTCGCATTGGCCAAGGATATCGACGAGGAAGCCGCAGAGACGGAGCTCGACAAAATTCTCGAGGCGTAATGCTTTAGCGACCGCATCACGGTGAAAGCGCGTTCCTCCACCAAGGAGGGGCGCGCATTTGTCGTTTAACGCGTCGATTCGGGGCTTTGGGCGTGGACGACGAAGCGAGCCCGTATTCTCGTTAGACTGACTGCGTGAGCTTGCGTTTTTACAGTACCGATACGGCCAGTGTCCGAGATTTTGAGCCCGTCTTCCCTGGGGAGGCTCGGCTCTATTACTGTGGCGCCACTGTTCAGGGCATGCCGCATATCGGCCATGTCCGTTCGGCTCTCGTCTTTGACCAGCTCAGCCGCTGGCTGAGGTACCGCGGTTACGCCGTCACCACCGTTCGGAACGTGACCGATATCGATGACAAGATCCTGGTGAATTCGGCCAAGAGTTTTGAACAGGGATACACGGGCACACACCCGCGGGAGCCGTGGTGGGCTCTGGCCTACCGCTTCGAACGCGTTTTTGGGCAGGCCTATCAGGCTTTGGGTATCGAGCAACCGACCTATGAACCGAGGGCCACCGGTCACATTCCCGAGATGATTTCCATGATCCGGGAGCTCATCGATAACGGCCACGCCTACCCGGCCCTCGATGATTCGGGAGACGTGTACTTCGACGTTCGGTCCTGGAAGAGCTACGGTTCCTTGACCAGGCAGAGCATCGACGAGATGCAGGCCGCGCCCGACGCCGACCCCCGAGGCAAGAAGGACCCCCGAGACTTTGCCTTGTGGAAGGGGCATAAAGACGACGAGCCGGAATCTGCTTCTTGGGAGTCGCCGTGGGGTCGGGGGCGTCCGGGATGGCATCTGGAGTGCTCGGCGATGGCCGGAAAATATCTCGGTGAACGTTTCGATATTCATGGTGGCGGCCTTGATCTCAGGTTCCCTCATCATGAAAATGAGCTAGCCCAGTCGACGGCGTCCGGCCGTGGGTTTGCCAATTTTTGGCTCCACAATGGGTTGGTCACGTACGAGGGCGACAAAATGTCGAAGTCGATTGGCAATACGGTTTCCCCGGAGGAAATGTTGGCAACCGCCCGACCCCTCGTCGTCCGCTACTACCTCGGCCAGGCGCACTATCGTTCGATCCTGGACTACCGGCCCACCTCGCTCGACGAGGCGAAGACGGCGGTTGAGCGGGTAGAAAACTTCTTGGTCAATGCTGGCGGAGGCTCGGGACTTGCAGAGGTGCCCGAAGAATTTGGCCGGGCCATGGACGATGACCTGAATATTCCTCAGGCCTTGGCCGTCTTGCACGAGCATGTACGGACGGGAAACTCGGCGCTGTCGGCCAAAGACGGGAGCACGGTCGAGGCTGAAGCTGACGCCGTTCGAGCGATGACGGATGCTTTGGGTTTGACGCAGCTGATGGACTTCGGTTCCGCTGGATCGTCGAACGCGGAGCATCAGGCCTTGGACACGTTGATCCGCTCACTCTTGACCCAACGAGCCGACGCACGGGCCTCGAAAGACTGGGACCGTGCTGACCACATCCGCGACGAATTGTCCGCAGCGGGAATCATCGTGAAAGATTCCGCTGACGGATCAAGCTGGTCGGTCTAAGACCGAACCGGATCAGAAAGGCAAAAATGGCTGACGTGAATCGCCCCGGCGCGATCCGAAAGAAGAAGCGAGCCCCCTTGAAGGGCTCAGGTGGCAAGGGACGCCGTTCCCTCGAGGGCAAGGGCCCGACTCCGCGCGCCGAGGATCGCCCCTACCACAAAGCTCATAAGGCGAAGAAGCTGGCTGAACGTCAGCAACGTTCGGCTGGTCCTGCTCGCCAGCAGCGACTCGGCGGCAAACGCACGAGTGAAGAATTGGTTACGGGGCGGAACGCCGTACTCGAGGCGCTGCGTACGGACATCCCTGCCAAACACATCTTCGTGATGGCGAACCTGGAGCAGGATGAGCGGATCCGCGAAATCCTCACCACCGTGACGCGGCGCAATATCCCGGCTTTGGAAATCACACGTGGAGAAATTGAACGCCTGACCGAGGGCGCCGTCCATCAGGGCGTTGCTTTACAGGTCCCTCCCTACAAGTACCCCGACGCCGGAGACATGACGGCCAGCGTCCTGGAAAAGTGGCATGCAGGGAGCCTTTCGAAGCCCCCGCTGTTTGTGGCCCTGGATGGGATCACTGATCCACGCAACCTCGGCGCGATCATCCGTAGCGTCTCGGCCTTTTCCGGCCACGCGGTGATCGTTCCCGAACGTCGCGCCGCCGGTGTGACGGCGTCTGCATGGAAGACCAGTGCCGGTGCTGTCTCACGAGTTCCTGTTGCCAAAGCGAGCAACCTAAATCGCGTGATTGATCAGCTGAAAGACCAGGGCGTTTTTGTCGTTGGTCTGGCCGGCGACGGCGACGTCGCCCTTCCCGATCTCAATCTGGCGACCGAACCGCTGTGCATCGTCGTGGGATCCGAGGGCAAAGGACTCTCCCGGCTGGTCGCCGAGAAGTGCGATCAGATCGTCTCTATTCCCATCGATTCGGCGATGGAGTCGTTGAACGCGTCGATGGCAGCCGGAATCGCCTTGTACGAGGTCTCTCGCTTGCGGTCACAAGCCTCTTCCTAGAAGAGAGGGCGCGAGCCCGAATACGGTAACCCACATCACGGGCCCTCGAGTTGCGAGGGCCCGTTGACGTATGTAAAGTAATGCGAGTTGCCACGGCGACCGGGTCCAAGACCTGGAAGTGGCTTCCACAAATTTCGCTTTCTTTCAGATTGTCGACTTGCGTCGGAGATCTGAAGGGTATAAACTGAAATATTGTGACTCTCTGAAGCTTCGGTTTCAGAAGGGTGTCGACGAAGTGAACAAGGCGGAAACGTCAAGTTGACTCGCCGAGGAACAGCCGGTAAGGTTGTTCGAGCAAGACCACGGGAGTGATCATCGCTTAGAGCGGTGTTAGTTCCTGATGGGCTCGTTGTTTGAGAACTCAATAGTGTGCTTTGTTTATAGAATGTTGTACCAATGTTTTTTGTAGAAATTCTTGTTGGTTTCAGCATGACCTGATGAACGTTTGATCATCACCCCGTGATGGTTGTTTG
>NZ_RBLM01000006.1:0-124019 GCF_003989425.1 Kocuria sp. HSID16901
TCCAATACACCGTCTGACCATTCGAAAAAGCCTGGAAACAACCGCCACCGATCAAACCACACTGCTCATCATTCACCGGATACCCATAACCCCGCTCATAACCAGCCTGAATCCACTTCTGACCAATCGCACCACGAGTCTTCACCGTATGAGCCCCATTGCTATTCGGCGTCCAATACACCGTCTGACCATTCGAAAAAGCCTGGAAACAACCGCCACCGATCAAACCACACTGCTCATCATTCACCGGATACCCATAACCCCGCTCATAACCAGCCTGAATCCACTTCTGACCAATGGCGCCCCAGGTGAAGACCGCGTGTGCGCCACGACCGTTGGGTGCCCAGTAGATGGTGTACCCGTTGGAAAAGGTCTGATAACAACCCCCGCCGACCAAGCCGCAGGTTTCGTTATTGACGGGCTCCCCGTATTTGGATCTATTACCATTCCAGAGTCCGCCAATCGCCACATTCAGTTTGACGAATCTTCCGTTGGCGGCCGTGTAGGTATCCGATGCTGATCCGCCTCCACGGTTACCTTGCGGCCGGTAATTGGCATTGGTCACGTAATCCCTCAAGCCGGCTGAATCACCGTTGAAGACGTTGGAGTCGCCCGAGTAAGGGCCCGTCGATGAATACTGCCAAATGTCATACGTGCTCCATCCGGCCGGCATGGGCCCCGGAGTGGAGGAATAGTACGCGATGTGCAAAGGCATCGAATTGAAGAGAGTCGTATTTCCCGTGCACATGGACCACCACGAGGAGTTGGTGTAAATCGTGGGATAACGGCCCGTACGGTTTTTATATTGTGTGGTGAAGGAT
Organism: Kocuria sp. HSID16901; assembly: GCF_003989425.1. Classification (NCBI taxonomy): domain Bacteria; kingdom Bacillati; phylum Actinomycetota; class Actinomycetes; order Micrococcales; family Micrococcaceae; genus Kocuria; species Kocuria sp. HSID16901. Next base: position 822 of record NZ_RBLM01000006.1, read on the forward strand.
GAAATCCACGCATTCATCTGGGCCGTCGACATGTTAAAGCATGAATCGCCCAAGGATTGATACGGATTGAACTCGACGTCGAGCAGGCCTGGCAGCGTACGGCCGTCTGGGGTCCAACCGCCACCATTATTGACGAAGAAATCGGCCTGTGCCGCTCCGGATGAAACGGAGGGCAACGCGAAGTGGTAGCCGCCGCGGTACATCCCCGCACTGGTCGCGCCACTGTACTGGGAGGAAAACTGCGGCGAAACATACTCCATGCCCTCGGTCGCTTTGATCGAGGCAAATCGAGCACCATTGGCGTATTCGGAATTCCAATTGACGTTGTCCTGCCAACCGGAGACATCCATGCCTTGAACGCCAGTGCCGGCGGCCGCAGCCCCCGTCACCGATTCCTTCTCAGTGCCGGCGACGGCGGCCGAGTGATTCGGGTCCACGGCCTGCCCCGTCTTAGCCTTTTCCAGATCTTGCGCCGCCGATTTCAGGGAGGCCGAGGAAAGATGGCTGGTCGATTCCAGAGGTTTGCCCCCCTGCCCCAACGTGGCGCCCGGATTCGAACCGCCACTGCTGGGCGGCGTCGTGCCCAATGCCGGTTGCGTCAACACGTCAGTTTCGGGAACCAGCTTCTTGACGTGGTCGTTTTCACGACCGTTCGTGATGGCAGCGAGAGACGATGTCGAGGTGCCCGTCACCGTGGCATCCGATGCGGAAGACGGCTGTGTGGGCGAGGCGCTGGGTTGAGGCGCGGCAAGCGACGGCGCTTGAGCGGTCAAGAGACCAAAGCACGCGAGCGTGACGACGGCGATTTTCCGCGCAGTGGTGCGGCCGGAGGAAACCGGGCGGGTAAAACTCATACTGAAGGATTCCCTACAATTCAGGATTCACTCAGCAGCACACAATGTGCTGAAGGCAGCGACATGTGTACGCGTGAATGATTGCGAGTGAGTGCGGGGAAGGATTCCCCGCACTCACAGTAGCCCGGTTTGTTTAATTCAGCTATGAATTTTAGGCATAATGAAAGTTCTAGCTACCCTTCGGCACGAGCAATTTCAGCTTCATCAAAGGCATCCTGCTCGTTTCCGACGTGACGACGAACCACGACGAAATACACCACGGTCAAGAAGGCGTAGCAACACAACGCGACGACTCCAGGCAAGCGCATGTCCTCGCTGGAGAATACCGCCAAAACAATCGCCAACAATCCCAAGATTCCGACGACGGCCATAGGAATTCCGCCCAGAAGCCGGAATTCGGAGGTGGCACCAGCTTCTCGGCGATACCTGATGTACGAGACCAAGATCAGCATCCACACCACGAGGATGAAGGTCGTAATCACGGACATCATGATCATGAAAACGTCCTCCGTGACCAGTGCGAGGACGACCACCACCAGAATTCCAAGGCAGGAAACCGCCAGAGAACCCAGGGGAATACCTCGCGACGTTGTCCGCTCCAACGCGCGAGGCGCCATGCCCTGGTGAGAGAGCGAGTGCATCAGGCGAGTACCCGCGTACACGTTTGCGTTCGCCGCAGAAAGTGCGGCAACCAGAACAATGAAGTTGATGACAGCGGCCGCGGCGGGAATACCAACGTCCGAGAAGACCATCACAAAGGGACTCGAGGAAAGATCTCCGGTAGCCGACGCCGCTGACCACGGCATGATCGCCATGACCACGAACAATGCCAGAACGTAAAACGATGCCAGGCGCCAGATCGTCGCCTTGCCCGCGCTGCGAACCGAACGGATGGGGTCCTTGGCCTCGGCAGCCGAAATCGAAATCAGCTCGACGCCGCCGAAGGAGAACATCACCGCCGCCATACCGAGCCAGATGGAGCTGGGCCCGTTGGGAAAGAATCCATGTTCCGTGAGATGCCCCAACCCTTCGGCCGGATGATTCGGCAGACCGAAGAACACGATCAGCAAGCCGATCAAAATAAACGCGATCACCGCGATGACCTTGATTCCCGACAGGAAAAATTCGACGAGGCCAAAGGACTTCACGCTCGAAGCATTCAGGCCGACGACGATCACCGCGAACACCACGATGCCAACCCACAACGGAAGCTGCGGCCACCAGAACTTCAGGTACGTCGCCACAGCCACGAGTTCGGCACCGGCCACGCAGACCGTGGTGGCCCAGTAGGCCCAGCGGGTCACAAAACCGCCGAAGGCACCGAGGTACCGACCGGCCATCGTGCCGAATCCCCCGCGAACCGGATACTTAACGGCCATTTCACCGGCCGCGCACGCAATGATGGCCGCGATGACGGACCCAATGGCGTAACACACGATGACGCCCGGTCCTGCAATGCCAATGGCAGCGCCGGATCCGAGAAACAGCCCCGTTCCGAGCGCCGAGCCAAGCGCAATCATGGTCATCTGCTCGTGCGATAGCGAACGAGTCAGCGACCCTTGTGTGGAATTTTTTCCCATAGAACCTTCTAGCCCCTCAGGCAGAATACGAGTGAATTGACCACAATTATCACCCAATGTTCAGCCGTTACGCACACTGCCCAGTATGCGGACGCACGGGGGTCATCGAGATCTTCGCTGGCCTACAAACCCCGGGTATGTGGTGAACTAGTTCCATGAGCGCATCGTCGAACTTTGAAGCCGCACCGCACAGCGAGGTTTCCCACACGTGGGTTCGCACCAGTCAACACACCGCGTATCTCACGGTCGACAATCCCAGTTCCATGACTCTCGAGGGCACCAACACGTACGTCGTCGGTGTTCTCGGCGAAAACTTCCCCCCGCTCGGCGACGAGGAAAAACCACGGGTCGTGGTCTTGGATCCTGGACCAGATTCCGCCGAGCACGCTCAGAGAATCGTCGATGCCGTGGATGTCGACCTCATCGTCGTCTCCCACCGGCACAAAGATCACACCGGAAACGTGGACCGTCTCCACGAGCTCACCGGCGCACACGTTCGGGCGTGGGATAAAGACCAATGCCGAGACGCGCTCCCTCTCCAAGACGAGGAAGTGCTCAACGCTACCGGCGTGGAGATCAGCGTGTGGCACGCCCCCGGTCACACCTCCGATTCCATCGCCCTCAGCATTTTCGACGACGGCGTCATCATGACCGGAGACACCATCCTCGGCCGCGGCACGACGATGCTCGACTATCCCGACGGCGACCTCGAGGATTACCTCGACACCCTCCGAGTCTTCAAAGAGGAACCGGGGTTCACCGTGCTTCCAGCCCACGGTCCCCACGGAGAGTTCCTGGAGGAAGCGTGCGACCGGCTGCTGGAACACCGGCTGACCCGAATCCATGACTTGCGGCTCCGGCTCAAGGCGGCCAACGACGATCTCGGCCCCTCCGCGACTGCGCTGACCGACGACATCTACGCTCACGTGCCCGACCAGGTCCGCGGACCGGCCTTGAAAACCCTCAAGGCTCAGCTCGCATACCTCATGGACATCGGCGAGATCGCCGGCTTCACCGACTAGCGGGCCGTGTGACTCGGCACCACGGGACCTGCCGGGAATGTTGGCTCATGGCGCTTGAACCACCCGATCACCGGGTACGTGATCGGTAGCAGGACGACCTCGATCAAACACTTGTAGAAGTAGCCGACGAACAGGTAATTCACGAAGTCGCCGAACTCTTGAATCCCCAGGATGGGAGCGGCGATGGTGCAGAAGATCAAGGTGTCGAAGAACTCTCCCACCAGGGTCGACGCGATGAGGCGGATCCACATGTACCGCTCACCGGTCCACTTTTTCAGCAGAGCCATGACCCAGGCGTTGAACAGCTGGCCCACGAGGAATCCGAGCAACGAGCCACCGATGATTCTCGGGACCGGCCCCAGCACTGCTTCGAAGGCCGACTGATTTTCGTAAAAGTCCGCGGCCGGCAGGATCATCGTCAGCCAGAAGCTCAGCGAAGCCAAGGCCCCGGCCACGAAACTCGCGATGATCGCCCGCCGCGCGGCCTTGAATCCGTACACCTCGGTCACGACGTCGCCCAGAACATAGGCGAGAGGGAACAGAAAGAACCCGCCGTCGGTCAAGATCGGTCCAAAAGCCACGCCCTTGGTGGCTCCGATATTCGACAGGATGAGGAGCACGCAATACAGCGCCAGCAGAAGGTCGAAATACGTGCGGGGGCGCTGAGCATACCGGGGTGCGTGCGGGAGCGTTGTCGGGGCATCGGCCGGCATTTCAGGCGCCGTTGGCGCAGGCTCGCGGCGGGATGGGGTGGAATTCATGAAGGTCACCAATCTGTATTAACGCGGCCTTTGCGAGGGGCCGTGGTTCGACTGTTTGAAGGGCGAGATCGACTCGCCGGGCCCGTCTGCCACCCGAGCCGTGAAAATCTTACCTGGCGGTTGAATAATAGGGGGATGACTACGACCAATGAACATCCCGTCGCGATGACTATCGCAGGTTCGGAGGCCACCGGCGGCGCCGGAGCCCTCGCGGACATCAAGACCTTCCAGGCGCTCGGCGTCTCGGGTTGCCTCTCGCTCACGTGCATCGTCGCGTTTGATCCGCAGAACGATTGGGGCCACCGCGTCACGCCGATCGATCAGCAGACTCTTCAGAATCAGCTCGAAGTTAACACCACCGTCTACGAGCTGGATGCCGTGAAGATCGGCATGCTCGGCTCCCCCGAGACCATTCGTACCGTCGCGGAAACTCTCCGCACGACTCGACCGAAGAACATCGTGCTGGATCCGGTGTTGATCTGCAAAGGCCAGGAACCGGGAGCCGCACTGGACACCGACCGCGCACTCAAGTCCGAAATCCTCCCGTTGGCGGACTTCGTGACCCCGAACCACTTCGAATCCCTGTCACTCTCCGGGATGGATGACATCTCGACGGTCGAGGACCTCAAAGAGGCGGCCCGCCGCATTCACGATGCATCCGGGGCGGTCGTTCTCGCCAAGGGTGGCGTTCGGCTGGACGGCGCTGACGCGATCGACGTCTTTTACGATGGCACGACCCTCGAGGTTCTCTCGGCACCCAAAATTGGGGATGTTGCCGTCGCGGGCGCCGGTTGCTCTCTGGCTGCCGCCGTCACCGCGGAACTCGCAAAGGGCCGCACGCCCCTCGATGCGGCGCGCCAGGCCAAGCAGTTTGTGAGCCAAGGTATCGAGGAACGGATCACCTCTCACGCTCCGTTCGATTCCCTGCGGCAGATCAACCAGGCCTCCTAGGGCTCCCAGCCTTCGGCTGCCTCCTCTGACGCCCGGATTAACGACGTCGCCCCACCACACACCGTGGTGGGGCGACGTCGTTAATTTCAGCCTAGGAGGCCACCGGTCGAAGCACCGGCTCCTTCAGCTCGTCCCGGTATGCGGCCACGGGTCGGCCCTCCGCGTCGAATTGGGCTCCGAGGCCCAATTGAATGAATTTCGTGGTCTGACGAATCCGCTGATCGCGCTCGGCTTCATCCTCGTTCTTACCGCGGTCTGCGGCCGAGCTCAACGAGCCGTGCACCAATTGTGCCAGCTCGGTGATGTCCGATGGGGCGAGGTAGCCCTGGTCGATACATGCCCTGAGAATGCGCGCCAAAACCGCCTGGAGCTCACCGACGTGGTGGCCCAACTTTTCGAAAGACTCCGGTGAGAGCACCGACCTCATGGCAGGTCCGGGAGGAAGATGCCGGCGGGACATGTCTTCGATCTGCATGCGCACGTAGACCGCCAGTTGGTCGATGGGGTTGATGACGCTCGTCAGCTCGTGACGTAGATCGTTGATGAACCGCTCGGTCTCATCGAGGGCATAAGCAACCAGGAGTTCGCCCATGTCGGCAAAATAGTTGTACACGGCGGTCCGGCCGATTCCCGCGTTCTTAGCAACGTGGGTCATGGTCAGACCGGTGAGGCCGCGGGTGTAGAGGAGTTCCCCAAAGGATTTCAGAATCGCGTTTTGAGTGTTCTCCCGCTGAGCGGCGTTAGAGGCGGCGGAAATACGAGGCATGCTGACAGTATACGCACGGGTGTCACCAAATACGGTGCCCACCTGCAAGATCTCAGGCATCTGCCAGGGGACGCTCAGCTCTCCTGACCAGGGCTTTGATCCCCATCCCTCTCATTTTCAGCACACCTCAGGCGCGCATCCAAGTCCAGAATCCGCGCGTACATGATGGGTCTGTGTTGCAAAGCTGTTCTCAGCGCTCGGTGGACCCCCTCCTCCAGATACAGTTGCCCATTCCACTGAACAACATGGGGAAATAAGTCGCCGTAAAAGGTGCTGTCCTCCCCGAAGAGGGTGGAGAGGTCGAGCATGCGCTGAGTCGTGATGAGGCGGTCGAGACGCACCTGGGTCGGCGCAATAGTTCCCCATTCGCGCTGGCTCGTGAACGAATGATCGGGATATGGCCGAGACTCACCAACCGCCTTAAAGATCATGTCGTCAATCCTAAACCCCCACCCGCCCGAAACGAGCGATGCATCACATCATTCGCGCAGGTCATCCCCCGATTCGCGGACGGGCAGGACCATAAGCCTCCCACTCACGGGGTGGTGCATCACGTCGATCGGCCAGCCATAGACATGGCTCAGCCGCTCCGAGGTCATGACCTCGGCGGGAGACCCTGAAGCCACCAATCGCCCTTGGGAAAAGAGCACCACTCGGTCGGCATACGCTGCGGCGAGGTCGAGATCGTGCACGACGGCCACGACGCCTGAACCGGCATCCGCCAACTTCCGACAGGTGCGCAACGTACGTTCCTGATGCCTGATATCTAGAGCCGCGGTCGGTTCATCGAGGAGCACGAGAGGAGTCCTTTGAGCGAGGACCCGCGCGAACTGTGCCCGACCGGTCTCACCTCCCGAGAGGGTGGTGATGTCGCGGTCCGCCAACGAGATCGTCTCCGTCTCTTGAAGAGACTCATGAATCACGGCGTCGTCGTCACCCTGATGTGTGGTGTTTTTCCACGGGGTACGCCCCATGGCCACCACCTCACGCACGCGATACCCAAAACTGACGTACGTGGTCTGCGGCAAAACGCTTCGGCGCCTCGCGAGTTCGCGCGGTGATCCACCATGAACGTCTCGCCCCTCGAGCCGGACCGAGCCTGAGTCCGGGCGCAGATCCCCAGCGATCACGGAGAGGATCGTGGATTTTCCGGCACCGTTGGGTCCAATGAGGGCCATCACCTCTCCAGACCGGACCTCAAAGGAGACATCGCGCAGGATGGCACGGCCTCCCACGGTGAGACCAACCCCGTCAATCTCCACTAGCTCCATGCGGCTTCCCCCTGTCGCAGGGAACGTCGTAGCAGCACGAAGAAAGTGGGGCCGCCGACGAGTGCCGTGAAGATGCCGATCGGCAGATCGGCGAAGGGCACCACTGTTCTGGCAGCCACATCAGATGCCGCAATCAACAAGGCCCCACCCACCGCCGATGCCGGGATCAGAATCCGATTCGATGGCCCCAGGGCAAGTCTCAACACGTGGGGGACGATCAATCCAACGAATGCGATGATCCCCGCATGAGCGACCGCGGTTCCGGTGAGGATAGCTGTGCACGCGATGGCGATCCCGCGGAGGCGCTCTACATGAATACCCGAGTGCTGAGCAGCCCTCTCCCCCAAAGCGAGGAGGTCCAGCGAACCGGCGATGCTGAGGGCTCCGACCAAGCCGATGGCCGCCGCTGGAAGCGATGAGGCGACGGCGGTCCAGGTAGCACCGTTCAAGGAACCCATTTGCCAGAAGACGATCTGGTCTCGCCCTGAGCTATCGGCCATGAACACGAGCATCGCGATCACGGCATTGGCGACCGCGGTGACGGCGATCCCCGTGAGAATCATGGCGATGACCCCGGCCCGGCCATCGGTTCGAGACAACCAATACACCACCGCGGTGACCCCCAATGCCGCAACGAAAGCGAAGAGGGGAACCGTGAAGATTCCCGCGATGGTCGTACCGAGAACGATGGCAACACAGGCCCCGACAGCCGCACCCGCCGAGATGCCGACCACTCCCGGCTCCGCCAATGGGTTACCGAAGACGGCTTGCATCATCGCGCCTGAGGCACCCAGAGCCATCCCGACGACGAGGCCCAATACGATCCGCGGAAAGCGGACGTTCCACAGGACGGAATCGCTCAAGAGATCGCCGCCCTCAGGAGCTCCCCCACTGAATTTCCTGGCGACGGCTCGAATGACGTCCGAAGCCGGAATCTCGAACTGCCCAACCATCGATGAAAAGACAGAGACTCCGAGGACGCCGAACATCATGAGACAGACCACCGCGGCCACTCGTACTCGCCGAGAAGGCCCACTCCCTGTCCCCCGAGACCCGGGGGATTGTCGTCCACGAATCACGGGTTCGGCCGAGCTGACGTGGTCGTATCGGGAGCGTAGATGGCCCGGGCCAGTGAGAGCAGTACCGCCGGCGCATTCGGCCCAAAGGAAAGGATCTGACCGTCGGCCATGTCCACGATGCGCCGATTCTTTCCGGCCGTCGTCTCACCCATCCCGGGACGTGACGCCAGCCCGTCAACGCCACCGGCTGATTCGACACCCTTACTCATGGCCAGAATAAGGTCGGGGTTGAGTGTCGCCAGAGCCTCGCTCGTCGCAGGTTTGATGTCTTTCACGCCGGCCTCACCTGCGGCATCGACGCCTGACAGGGCCTTAATCAGGCCGTCGGCTCCGGATCCTTGGCCCAGAACAAAGAACACTCCCGCAGTGCCGCGGACATACAGGAACGCGATCGAGAGCCGTCGGTCGGCCTCCTGAGGCGCGACCGAGGCAATGGCCCGCTGAACCGAATCGAGTTCCTGCTGAACGCGCTCTCCCAGACGCTTACCGGACTCGGGAACGCCGAGGGCCTGGGCAACCTGCTGTATCTGTGGAACCACCGTATCGATGGAGCGATCCGGGCTGAAGTGGACCACGGTCACTCCGGCCGAACGCAGTTGCTCGGTGACTTCCCGCGGTCCGTTGGTGGTGTCCATGAGCACCAACGTCGGACGCAGGGACAGAATCTTTTCGACGTTAAGATCGTGCCCACCCTCGGTGACCACGGGAAGGGACGACAGAGAACTCGCGGTCGATGAAGTCACCCGGCCCACCAATCGATCTCCCAGGCCGAGCCCGATCACGGTATCGGCCAAGGTCCCGTAGATGTCGAGGGCCAGTATGCGTGAAACGTCGGCAACTTTAACCTGAGTTCCCTGCTCATCCGTGACGGTCACTGGTAGCTGCGGTTTTTGAGGGTCCTCAAGGGGTTGCACTTCTGGGACGCTCGACGCCGTCGTCGGACCTTTGACGGTGTGAGGGTCCGACACAGCATGGTCGGTGAGCTCTTTCTCGAGCTTCGTCAGTGGGGTGGTTGTCACGGAGGCCTGAGCGGAGGGCTGGGCCTGTGAGGGGGCTCCGTTGCCCTGCCCGCAAGCGGTCAGCATCATCGTCGCGGTCAGGACGGCGGCCGTCAGGCTCGCGAAAGCACCACGGCGTCTGGTGTGCGACGACGTGGACCGCCCCGTCAGACGAGCGAAGCGATGAGGGTGATGTCGCACATGTGGGGAAAGTCGTTTCATGGGGTTCTTTACGGGGTGAAGGGCTACGGTGAGGCACCCGGATCTGTGCCTCGTGGGAAGAATGCCGTTGCCCGGACCGACGCAAATCCGCAGGTCCGGGCAACGAACGGGGTTAGGAATTCACACGACGCCGGGCGAACAGCACTGCGCCGGAGCCCAGAGCGAGAATCGCCATTCCGAGGCCGGCAAAGGCCAACGGCGAAGTGGCACCCGTCTCAGCGAGATGTCCCTGAGCCTGCTGCTGGGAGTTGTCACATCCGGAGTCGGAGTGAGCAGCGGTCTGGACGGGGGCGGCCGCCTGGGTTGCCACCGCCTCAGCGGGAGCGGCGGCTTGCTCACCGGCCTTCGGCGCCCCACCCTGGTCGCCGGCAAACTCACCCGTGAAGGTCAACGGATCGAGTTCCTGACCCTCGGAGTAGAATCCGCCGAAGAAATCGGCGCCTTCCTTGGTGAGCGAGGTCTTTGCGGCGTGGAGCGAGATCTTGCCTCCATCAACTTTCAGGCTGGAGAGGTCGACACGAGCCAAGGCGATCTGAAGGTCGTTGTGCTGCTTCCCCTGCATGTCCTTGTACGACACCTGGGCAATGATCCGGCCTTCCCCTTGGGCGAATTCGAGCTTCACGTTGGAGATCAGCTGATCGAGAAGTCCGTGATGACCCGTGAAGTGAACCGATCCGGGGAAGCTCACACTGCCCGAGCCGTTCTCATAAGATCCGGAGCCGTTGCTCCAAGTGAACGCTCCATTGGAGTACTGGGTATCGGTAAGATCCCACTTCCCTTGAGCGATGCCACCCGAAATGTAATTGCGGTACGACGACTTGACGCCCCAGTTAAGGCTCGCCGCAGAAACCGTTCCCTGAGCGGAAGGTGTAACAGCCTGGCCATCCGCAACGACGGGCGCTGAAGACTTGGCCGGCTGGGGAACGCTCACCGGGAGGCACTGAAGGTTCGCGTGTCCGGGATCGGTGGACGCGTTCTGAGATGGAACAACCTCGTGGTGAGGTGCCGGTGCTGCAGCCGAGGCTTGGTCCGTCTGAGCGGGCTCATTCGTCTCGGAGGAGCTCTCGGCCTGCTGGACCTCGTGATCGGTCTTGGCGTCGGCGGTGTTATCCGCTGGTGCATCGACCTGAGCCTGGGACTGATCCTCCATGCGGGCATCAACCTGAGCATCAGATTCTGCCTCGGCATGGGTATGGGCATGAGTATCGGAATGAGTTTCTGCTGGGGCATCAGAAGATGCGGAATCCGCCGGCATATCCGTTGTAGGCGGCGTGGTGGCTTCACCCAGCTGGGCCTGGAAGTTCAGCGGATCAAGCTGGGCTCCCGCTTTGTAGAATCCACCGAACGCCGAGGCACCCTCCGCCGTCAACGTCGCGGGAGCATCGGTCACGGCCAATTCGTTTCCGGTCACGGTCAATCCGGCCAGATCCACCGAAGCCAGTGCAATCCCAGGGGTATCGTGAACCTTCCCGGAGGTGTCTTTGGAGACGACGTCAGCCTTCAAGGTTCCTTGGCCACCGGCAATCTGAAGAGTCAGATTGCTGATCTTGAGGTCCAGAGTTCCATGGTGACCCGTGAAGTGCAGTTGACCGGAGTACTTCACCTCACCCGACTGAGTGGCAGAGTCGTACTGACCCGAAGACTTGCCCCAGGTGAAGTTTCCACCGTTCTCTTCAACATCGGTGAGTGTCCATGCACCTCCGGCCAACGGGCTCTTGAGGTACTTGCGGAACGATTCCTTGACGCCCCACGACAGCTTGCTGGACACGACATTGCGCAGTGTGGACTCCGCCTGTTCCGTGGTCGTCGCGGACGGCTGCTGAGCATCGGGAGTCGAGACCAGATCGGTGTTTTCGACCTTTTCCGCGGTGGACTTCGAGGTCTCTGCGGACTCCTCGGCCTTGGCCTGAGGCTGTTCCGACTCCACGGGCTTCTTCTGCGATGCCTCCGACTCGGAGGTCGACGTCGAGGATTCGTCGCTCTTCGGGGCGACGGTTTCCTTCGTCTCCGGCTTCGCAGCTTCAGGCTTCGCGGCCTCCGGCTTCGGGGCACTCACCAATGTGGCGCTGAGGTTAATCGGGTCGAATTCCTGCCCGGCCGTGTAGTACGCCAAGAGTTCAGCACCCTTGGTGGTGAGCTTCGTCGTCCCTTGAGTCAGACGCAGCTCGCCGTTATCAGCGCTCACCTGCAACTGACTCACGTCAAAGAGCTTCACTCGCCCCTGACTCGTCAACTTCCCCGTGTCCTCGTGCGGCACGTAGATCTTCGCCGTAAGTTCGCCGGTATCACCATCAAAGGTGACCTTCGGATCGATGATCTTCACATTGAACATGCCGCCGAATGCATAGAACTGCATGGACCCTTTGAGAGAGATCTCCCCGCGCCCGTTCTCGTACCATCCAGAGCCCTTGGTCCAGGTGAAGGTCTGCCCTTGACGCTGGACCACCTTAGTTTTAACTTTCTCCGGGCCTCCTACGTACCTCACCAAGGAAGCCTTGACGCCCCAAGTCATCACGACATCTCGAATGTCCTGCCTCGAGGACGTCGCAGCATCGCTTCCAGACCCTGCCGTAACGAGACGATCCGCTGGAGCCCCTTCGAGGGCATGGGCGACTGGCAGGTTTGCCACACCCGAGAAGCCAATGACGGCGGCCGCCAAAACAGCTTGCGATCGACGCGACGTGGATGGACTGCTCATGTTTTCTCTACTCTCGTGCGAAGTGATAGATGCGTGGATTACTTAGGGTCGCCATGTTGTCTACCCAGTCTCCACATCTAACAAGTTAAGGTTACCCTTCCTTATAATCAAGACTAACCTATTGAACCTCGCCAAATTTGGTGACATCATGTCACCAACGACGTCGTGACACCGAGTCACCGTCATGACCTACTGGAGCTTCACCATGAGTGCATCACCCCATGTTTCCGGGGAAATCACGGACGAGACCCTCTCAACGCCCTTCTCTCAAACGGTTCGCGCCGCAACGGCGGAACGACACTCCAAGGCGGAAAACTCCTCATTTATGACGAGATTGATGAAGGGAGAACTCGTCGCGGCGGCATACACACGACTCTTGGCCCAGTACGAATACATCTATGAAGCCCTTGAGCAGATCGCAGCCACATATCGCCGCACCGGAGAGAGGCTCACCGAACCGTTTAACCGCCCTGGCCTGGACCGCCTCGCTTCGATTCGTTCGGATCTTCACACGTTGGCGGGAGAGAACAGCACCCCATGCCTCCCGGCGACGCAGCGGTATGTCGAACGAATCCAGAGAACCGCCGAACAGCCCGAGCGTTTCCTGGCACATCACTATCTGAGGTATTTGGGCGATCTATCCGGAGGGCAAGCCGTTGCCGCACTCATGGCCCGCCACTACGACATTCCGGCCGAGGGCCTGAGCATGTACCGATTTACGGAGCTCCCCAAGCCCAAAGTCTTCAAGGACGAATACCGGAGTCTCCTCGACGAGGCCCCCTTGACGGACCTTCAGCGCCAAGCCTTCCTTGACGAGGCCATCGTCGGGTTTGACTTGAACGCAGCAGTTTTCGCGGAACTCGATGCTTCAGTCGAGCCGAGCCCGGTGAGCGCCTGAGCCACCCGCCTGCGACGGGTTAACGAACGACGCCGTCTGCTCACCCTCCATGAGGCGGTGAGCAGACGGCGTCGTGCCGTCGCGCTATATGTCGGGGCTTTTGGCCCCGGCATCCGATAGTTAGTGCTTCTTCCGGACGTTCATGAGTGAACCTGTTTCCGGCAAGGGAATTTCCCCGGTTCGCGGACGAACTTCGGCTTCGGCAGATTCATCCTCGGCGGTCTCAGCGCGGTGCCTACCACCAGCTCCGGAGGCCGTGTGCGAATCACTGGAATCCACATCCGTAGAGCTCGATGCATGGCCGTGGCCCTCAGCAGGGGTCGCCTTCGCCGAGGTTCCCTCCGCCTTTACATCGCCGGTCTTGCCCGAACCAGCAACGCTGGTCGCAAGTGCCTTCTCACGAATGCACAGCAGGGCCACGGCGGCCAACACGCCCAACGGGGCGATCCACAGGAAGATCGGCACGAGGGCGTCGTTATACGAGCCCACGATGATCCCCTTGATCGGCTCCGGCAATCCATTGACCAACGCGGGAGTCAAGGAATTCGACCCACCACCGGTGGCCTTCATGGCCTGAGGAGGCATGCGGTCGGCGAGGTAATCCTTCAAGCGCGTGGTAAATAGGCCACCAACCAGGGCGGAGCCCATGGTCGCGCCCACCTGGCGGAAGAAGTTATTGGCCGCGGTTGCGGTGCCCACCATGCTGATGGGGAAGGCGTTCTGCACGATCAGGGTCAACAGCTGCATCGACATTCCCAAGCCGAGACCGATCACGGCCAGGTCCAGGCAGATGATGTAGGTATCGGTGTCCACCTCAAGATGCGAGAGGAGGAAGAGCCCCAGAGCCAACAAGAGCGAACCGACCACCGTAAACACTTTGTAGCGCCCGACCTTCGACACGATGAATCCCACCGAGATGGAGGTAACGAGCAACATGCCCATCATCGGAATCATGAGCAGGCCGGCCTGCGTCGCATCCACACCGAGCACCATCTGCATGTACGTCGGCATATAGCCCACCGCACCAAACATGCCAATGCCCAGGCAGAGGTTGGCGACCGTCGCCAAATTGAAGTTCCGATCCTTGAAGAGCGCGAGCGGCATAACCGGCTCGGAGACCTTAGCTTCGATGGGAATGAAGATCGCCACGCAGACCACGACGGCGATCAACAGACCGATGATGGTCGGCGAACCCCAGTCGTACTGGTTGCCACCCCATGTCATCGCCAGCACCAAGCACGCCGTCGCGGCGCCGAGGAACATCATGCCCCAAACATCCACTTTTCGTCGGTGCTCTTGAGCAGACTTATTGGTGTGCGGAATGAGGAAGATCGTCGCGGCGAGAGCCAAAATACCCAAGGGGAGGTTCATCCAAAAGGCCCAGCGCCAGCCGGGTCCCTCGGTCAGCCAGCCACCAAGCAGCGGGCCCGCCACCGACGAGAAGGCGAACACACCCATGAGGGCGCCCATGTATTTTCCGCGTTCGCGAGCGGGAATCACGTCCGCAATCACGGACTGCGAGAGGATCATGAGGCCACCGCCGCCCAGGCCCTGGAGGCCGCGGGCGATGATCAGCGTATTCATGTCTTGCGCGACGGCACCCGTAATGGACCCCGCCATAAAGGCCAGGATCGCAAAAACCAGTAAGGGCTTGCGGCCCCAGAGGTCACCCAGCTTGCCGTAGGCCGGCATCATGATCGTCGAGACCATGATGAAGGCGGTAATGACCCAGCTCATGTGCTCGACGCCGTTGAGCTCGCCCACGATGGTGGGCAATGACGGCGACAGCACGGTCTGATTCAGCGACGACATCAACATGATGATCATCAGGCCGATGAACAACAGAGGAATATTCGTGTGGGGGGTCGGCTGGCCGTAGCCACCCTGAGCCGCAGAGTGCGCCGAGCTCGGCGTAGCACTCTCAGACGACGCAGGTTTTGAGCTCGCACCCCCGACGTCGTTCGAACCATGCCCGACGGCATGGCGCGGTGAATATGAAGTACTCAACGAGGCTCCTTGACGATAGTGGAAAACAAAGTAACGGTGCTCTTGATCGACGCGGAATACTCTTCGGGCGTGGACCGCGCCCCAAATTCGAGGTACCGAAGGACGGCCGTGGCCATCAAGACGACCGCGCGAATGCGCTCCTCTTGCTCCGGGTCCGGCTCCGACTCCGCAGGTTCGCGAGGGACAAATTCACCCGTGGACCGATACGTAGGCCAGTCGAGGCCCATCAGGTAGTCCGTGAGCTTCTGCTCGCAACGCAACATGTGAATTTTCAGGCGTTGCCGAAGCTCCTCGTGATCCTTCACCAGCTCCTTGGCGACTTCCACGATGTCGTCCCCGAAGGAGCCGTACACGACCTTGGCGAGCAATTGGGAGGCCTGTGCGAGAAGACCTTCCGAGCTATCCGCCTCAACCGACGCGAGAATTTCTTCTGTCATCTCCGGAGGACGCAGCCCAATGACGGCGTCTTCCTTCGTTGCGAAGTAGTTGAAGAACGTGCGCGGGGAAACCCCCGCTTCTTCCGCGATGACCTCCGCGGTCGTTTGCTTGAGCCCGCGTTCGGTCGCAAGACGTCGTGCGGCCGAGTGGATGGCATTCCACGTCCGCTCGCGACGTCGTTCCCTGAGAGATGGTTCGGTTGAAGGCACCCATGCAGTTTATGCAGTACTGCAAAATATGCACAACTGCACCGAGTGTGGAATTCCTCTCATTTACTTTGCGGCCCTATGTATTGACATCAACCCCAGACGACGACAACGGCCGACGTTCCTCCTCATCAGGAGAGGAACGCCGGCCGCGTGGTACCGAATCTTCGACTCCTAGGAGCCCGTTACTGCTTTCTCCGCCGGACGCAACGACTGCCCGTCGGCGGGGGCTTCAGCTTGTCCGCTGAGGTCGCGGGCGGCGGTATCGGCGGTTGATGGCATGCCCTCATACGCGCCTCGGTAGGTTGCCGCTGGGTGATCGCCCGAAATGCTCGTGCGACCCGCGCCATACAAGTTCTCGCGGAATGTCGAACCCTCGTATTCCGTCCTGTAGCGGCCGCGCTTCTGCAACTCGGGTACCACGAATTCCACGAAGTCCTCAAAGGATCCCGGCGTCACGTGGTACGCGAGGTTGATGCCGTCGAGCCCTCCCTCGTCGATCCACCGCTCCAACTCGTCGGCAACCTTTTCCGGGCCACCAACGATCACGTCACCCATGCCACCAATCGCGCAATGCTTGGCGATCTCCTCACGGGTCCATTCCTTGTCCTTGGACTGCAACGTAAACGGGGTCAAGAAGGACTGGATCGAGTCTGTCTTGACGTAGTTAAGTACCTCGTCTTCGCCGAATTCGGAGAGATCCACTCCGGACCAACCGCCGATGATCGCCTGCGAGCTTTCCGTGGAAACGTACTGAAGGTAATCCTCGTACTTGGCCTGGGCCTTCTCGTCGGTTTCATCCACGATCACGGAGAGCATTGCAAAGATTTTGACGTCGTCCCTATTGCGTCCGGCCGCCTCGGCCTCGTCCCTGATCTTGTCTGTCATGTACCGCGTCAGGTCTGGGCGCAAGCCACCCACGAACACGGCCTCGGCGTGCCGCCCGGCGAAAGCTTGGCCACGTGAGGAAGCCCCAGCCTGGAAGATGACGGGCGTGCGCTGCGGGGACGGCGCCGTAAGGGATGCTCCCGGCACGGAAAAATACTCACCGCGGTGCTGGATGGGGTGGACCTTCGCGGGATCGGCATACACGCCGGCCTCACGGTCGGCCACGACGGCGTCGTCCTCCCACGATCCTTCCCACAGCTTGTAGCAGACGTCGAGGAACTCCTCGGCGATCTCGTAGCGAGTATCGTGCTCGATCTGCCGCGGAAGCCCCTGGTTTTCCGCCGCAGACGGCAGATACGAGGTCACGACGTTGAAACCGACGCGCCCCTTGGTCAGATGATCCAGCGTGGCGTATTTTCGGGCCAGCGTGTACGGCTGCTCATAGGTGACCGCGCTCGTGATGCCGAAGCCCAGATGCTCGGTGACCGCCGCCATCGCGGAGATTTGCGTGAATGGATCGTTGACCGGGACCTGTGCGCCGCCACGGATCGAGGGAGCCGCAGAATTGCGGTAGATGTCGTAGATGCCCACGACGTCGGCGAGGAAGACGCCGTCGAAAAGGCCCTTTTCCAGGGTCTTGGCCAGGTCGGTCCAATACTCTAGCGTGTTGTATTCGGTGGCCCGCGAGCGCGGGTGACGCCAGAGGTCGAAGCTCTGGTGACCCACGCAGGTCATATCGAAGGCGTTGATCGCGATTCGCTTTTTGTCCGACATCGGAGTCCTTTCGGTGCCTGGATGCTCTCCTGGTCTCCGCATGCCCGAAGCGTTGCGGCCGAATCCCGATGGTGTGGATAACCGGCACAATCTTTCACGCGGTGGCGCCGAATGACTGCGCGCCGTACTTGCTGTGCCGCCTGCGGTGAGGCCGGCGGAGCCCGATCATCATCTGGGGCACCCCGCTACGGGAGAGGGTTGCCGCCCAACTAGCCAGAGCTTCTCGTTGGGTCTCTTGATCTCTGTGGTCCAGCCTATGGAAGTGCTAGTCCTCGAACCACACCGTGCAGGAGTATTACCGATTTTTCGCCGTGTTACATGTCAGGACGGCGTGCGCTACTTCCCCCGAAACGTGGGGGTCCGTTTCTGCTGGAAGGCGGCGAACCCTTCCGCATAGTCTTCCGTCGAGCACAACCTCGCTTGCTCCCCTGATTCCGCCTCCATGGACTCCCATAGGCCAACCCGACGGTCGCGCAGCTGTGCCACGAGCCCCTTCGACGCGAGATAGGCATGTGTCGCCCCCTGCGCCACCCGGTTCACGCGGGTCATGGTGAATTCGAGGAGCTCGTCCGCGGGGACGGCGCGAGAGAAAAGCCCCGCTGCGACGGCCTCCGCACCGCTCATCATGTCGCCCGTATAGATGAGGTCCAAGGCCCGGTGCGCGCCCAGCCGCTCGTAGAACAAGGCGTGTCCACCTGAGTCGAGGGTCGCCCCAAGGTTCGCGAATGGT
The DNA here is from genome assembly GCF_003989425.1 of Kocuria sp. HSID16901. Classification (NCBI taxonomy): domain Bacteria; kingdom Bacillati; phylum Actinomycetota; class Actinomycetes; order Micrococcales; family Micrococcaceae; genus Kocuria; species Kocuria sp. HSID16901. The sequence goes on from NZ_RBLM01000006.1 coordinate 18,965, forward strand.
GAGCCGATCTTGGCGTCCTCCGCCACGTAAACGACGTCGGTCGAGATCGCCAACCCCAAACCCACTCCCAGGCAGGCGCCGTGAACGGCCGCGAAGGTCGGTGCCGGAAAACCCGCCATCTGGCGGAAGAGGGATTCGGCACGCTGTCCGAGGTAGGCCTCGACGTCGTCGTGCGCGGGGTCCACCTCCGAGATGTCACGGCCCGCGCAAAAGGCCCGGCCTTCTCCTCGCACGACAAGGGCGCGAACCTCGGCCCGTTCGGCTTCCAGGTAGACCCGGGACAGTTCTTCGAGGTCGTCCATGTTGAGCGCGTTGAGTTTGCGGGGTGCGTTGAGAACGATGGTGGCGACGTCGTCGGCGATGGTCAGCTCGATCACTGGGGATCCTTCCGATGGGTGGTTATGCGTCGTAGTCGACCTCGAGGCCGTCGGCCGTGGGTCTGGTTTGGCAGGTCAGCACATATCCGGCCTCGACCTCGTCCGGCTCCAAAGCGAAGTTTTCCTCCATCGTGAAATTCCCGCGCACCACCTTGGCCCGGCATGTGCCGCAGACGCCGCCGGCGCACGCGAAAGGAACATCGGGGCGAACACGCAAGGCGGCGTTCAGCACGGTCTCTTGGGCGTCCACGGGTGTGTCCACAGTTCCCGAATTACCGTCCAGCGTGAAGGTGATCTGGAAATTTTGTCCCTTCGGGTCGGCTCGAACCTCACGGCCTTGTTGTCCGGAGGGCTTCTCCGGCTTGCCGGTGGTGAACAGTTCAAAACGGACCGATTCCTCCGAGACGCTCCGTTGCCCCAGCGCGTCACGACACAGCTGGACCAGGTCAAACGGTCCGCAGAGGAACCACTCGTCCACGGTCTCGACCTGAATCACACGATCTAGCAGTTCCTCCAATTTCTCTGGATCGATTCGGCCCGACAGCAAGGGAGAAATGCGCTGTTCGCGAGACAACACGTGATGCACCGCGAAGCGGGACGGGTATTTGTCCTTCAGGTCGCCCAATTCCTCGGCGAACATCACGTCCATGGCCGAACGATTCGCGTAGATGAGGTCAAAGGTGGTGTGATCCGAGGCCGCCAGCAATGAACGCGCGATCGCCATAATCGGCGTGATGCCGGAACCGGCGGCCACGGCGACGACGTGAGCCCGTGGCGATTTGCGCACCTCTTCCTGTGCCAACTCCTGAGGGTGATTCATCGAGGTGAGCTTCGTGGATATTGAGGTGAAGGCACCCTGCGGGTTCATGACCTCCACCTCGTCGCCGACCGCTAGCTCGTCATTGGCCCACGTAGAAAAGGTGCCGCCCATATCTTTCTTGATCGCGACGCGAAGTTCGCCCGGCTTGGGTTCCGCGCAGATCGAGTAGGACCGACGCACCTCTCGCCCGTCGATATCGGCGCGCAATGCCACGTACTGCCCGGGGAGGTAGTCGTAGTCATCGACGAGTTCCTCGGGCACCCCAAACGTCACCTCGACGGATTCTTGGGTCAGCTTTCGCAGACCCGTCACGGGGAGGCTGTTGAAGGTGGCCCGACGTCGGGGGGCCGGGGAGGCGGCGTCTTTCGTGGGGGCCGGGGTCTGTTCCGAGGGGGAAATGCTCATGTTAGTGAACCTTGAAGTAGTCGAAGGGCTCGAGGCATTCGGAGCACACCCAAAGGGCCTTGCACGACGTCGAGCCGAAGCGGGTCATCTCGCGGGTCTTGAGGGAGCCGCAGTGGGGGCATTTGACGGAGAGGCTCAATCGGACCGGGCCGCTGTGGTGTCCCGGTGCGGAATCTCCGCTGGGCGGAGCGATGCCGTATTCCGTGAGCTTGTCGCGACCGTCGGGACTCATCCAGTCGGTGGTCCAGGCGGGGCGCAAGACCTTCTCAATACGGATCTGCTCATACCCCGCGTGGGAGAGTACGGCCACGATGTCCTCGGCCATCGCGTCCATGGCCGGACACCCCGAATAGGTTGGCGTGATGACGACGATGGCTCCGCGCCCGTCCACGTAGGCATCCCTCAAGACCCCTAAGTCGGCGAGAGTCAGGACGGGGATCTCGGGGTCGCAGACGGTCGCGGCCAAGTCCCACAGCGCGGCATCGGCGGGATCCGCTGGTCGCTTCGAGGGCCCAAGCGGTAGCGGGCGGTCAAGATGGGCCGCCTGCTGATCCGGTGCGGTGTTAAAGGTCGTGGGCATTCAGCTCACCACGTCGCGCCGGGGTGTTGCCGGGCCAGCGATTGCATCTCGGCCAGAATGTACCCCCGGAATTCGGAGTAGGCCCCGTCGCGCAGCTCGGTCGATAGCCGCGCTTGGGCGACGTCGGGCACGGGCATGTGGGCCTCTGTCAGAAGGGATTCGATGGAGCGCAGGGTCGGTTCCTTCAGGGTCGAGGGTCGGACCGCGACGCCGTCGAGCTCGTCGATCAGGGCATCATCCGTGAACAATTCCTCAACGTACGGCCACATGGACATCAGTCCCGCGCCGAGACGCCGCTTGGACTCTTCGGTTCCCAAGCCCAAACGAAGAACCCACTGACAGGCGTGGTCCACGTGATACTCGACCTCTTTGACCGCTTTATCCGCGATGGCGGCCAGGGTCGAGTCGGCCGAACCCTGCAAAGCGGTGTAGAGGTGGTACTGGTACATCGAGAAAATGAGCTGGCGGGCCATGGTCTGACCGAAGTCCCCGTTCTCCTGCTCGACGAGGCGGCACGAGCGGAATTCCTCCTCAGTGCGGAAGTAGGCCAGGTCGTCTTCGCTTTTTCCCCAGGCCGAGCCGGCGTAGGTGAGCAGGAAGCGCGCGTGCCCGATCAAGTCCAAGGCGATATTCGACATCGCGATGTCTTCCTCCAGCTCCGGGGCACGCGTGATCCACCAACCCAGCCGCTGGGAGAGGATCAGGGCGTCGTCGCCCAAACGGAGGGCATAGCGTGCGACGGCGTCGGAGGCCCGGGCGCCTGAGGCCGCAATCTCCTCGGCGCTGATGGATTCACCGGCGCTGATTTTGGTGGCGGATTCGTGCGAGGCGAAGGTGCTCACAGGTGCTTCACCCCTTCAGACCTGGTGTAATACGTGGCATGGCGGTAGGCCTTTCCCTGCGCGGACTCGAAATATCCACCCTTTGAGTCCGGGTCCGCCGCCGTGATGGCCTCCGCTTCGACGACCCATACGCTGGTTCCCTCGTTGCGCCGGGTGTAGAGATCCCGCGCATTGCGAATGGCCATGGTCGCATCGGGTGCATGCAAGGAACCCGCGTGGACGTGGGACAGTCCGCGGGAAGAACGGACAAAGACCTCCCACAAGGGCCAGGCGTGGCCGGCCTGCTGTTCGGAATTCTCGGTCATGCGGAAGCTCCCATCAGTGGTGACGCCGGACGTGCTGCGGCATGGTCCTGGCGGTCGTCGGAGGATTGTGCGGCTACCTGGGCTTGACGTTCGGCGTAGACCGCCGCGGCTTCGCGCACCCAGGCACCATTTTCGTGAGCCTCACGACGCCGCTTCATGCGCTGAACGCTGCACGGGCCACGGCCCTTGATCACGGACATGAACTCATCCCAGTCGAGGTCGCCGTAGTCGTAGTGACCACGCTCTTCGTTCCACACGAGATCGGGGTCCGGGAGGCTCAAGCCCAGGGCTTCGGCCTGCGGAACGATCATGTCGACGAAGCGCTGTCGCAATTCGTCGTTGGAAAATCGCTTGATATTCCAGGCCATGGACTGCTGAGAGTTCGGGGAATCTTCGTCTGGCGGCCCGAACATCTGCAGGGCCGGACCGTAGAAACGGTTGACGGCGTCCTGCGCCATCTTGTGTTGAGCCTCAGTTCCGTGGGAGAGCTCGTACAAGATTTCCCAGCCCTGGCGCTGATGGAAGGATTCCTCTTTGCAGATGCGCACCATCGCGCGGCCGTAAGGGCCGTACGAGGCGCGGCACAGCGGAACCTGATTACAGATCGCGGCACCGTCCACGAGCCACCCGATGGCTCCCATATCCGCCCAAGTCCGAGCCGGATAATTGAAAATCGAGGAATATTTGGCGCGACCGCTGAGCAATTGCTCGTTCAGTTCAACGCGGGGCGTCCCCAGGGTCTCGGCCGCCGAGTAGAGGTACAGGCCGTGTCCGGCTTCGTCCTGCACCTTGGCCATGAGGATCGACTTCCGCTTGAGGCTCGGGGCCCGAGTGATCCAATTGGCCTCCGGCTGCATGCCGATGATCTCGGAGTGGGCGTGCTGGGAGACCTGACGTGTGAGGGTCTTGCGGTAGGCCTCGGGCATCCAGTCGCGAGGCTCGATGCGCGAGTCCTCCTCGATCAGGGCGTCGAAGTGCTCCTGGCCGAGGGCGACGGCGTCGTCTGTGGTGGTCATGACGTCCCTCCAAAAGGAATAATTACCGAACGTTCGTTCAGAATATCGGGAGGATGGGTGACCGTCAACACAGGGGCGCTCTTGACAGGCCGACGTCATTAACGATTCCCTACTGACCATTCGGTCATATATTGTGAGGAGCACAACATGCCACACCATCCGGTGCTGACCAACGATCGCACCGCCCAATGGCTAGGGATCCGGGTTCACCGAGCCGACGCCGGGCACGCGGTCATCAGCATGACGTTGCGAGAGGAGATGCTGAACGGTTTTGGCATTGCCCACGGTGGCATGGTGTTTTCCCTGGCCGACACCTGTTTTGCCATGGCTTGCAATGATCCCGACGGCGACGGAAGCACAATCACCGTTGCCCAAGGGGTCGACATCAACTTCATCAGTTCAGGGTCTCTCGGCCAGGAACTGACCGCCGAAGCACGAGAGGTTGCCCGCACGGGAAGGAGCGGGGTCTACGACATCACCGTCACCGCCGACGACGGTGCCGTACTGGCCCTATTCCGCGGACGCAGCCGAACCATCCCCCATCGTCAGAAAGCGTGAATCCCATGACCACCTGTTCCATCGCCAACCCGTACTCCCCCGTGGCTTCGGAGGATCCCTCACGGCCGGACCCCGAAGAGCTGATGAGCCGCGACGAGATCGAGGCCCTTCAGTTCGCCCGCCTGCGGTGGACCATCCACAACGCTTACGAAAACGTCCCGGCCTACCGGGAGCTCTACGACGAGCACGGTGTGCACCCCCGCGATTTTCAGGCCCTGGAAGACCTCCAGAAATTTCCGTACACCGACAAGGAATTCCTCCGGAAGGCCTACCCCTTCCAATCCTTCGCCGTACCGATGAGCGATATTCGTCGCATCCACGCGTCGTCGGGGACCACGGGGCTACCCACGGTCGTGGGGTACACCGAACAGGACCTCAACACGTGGGGGCGCTTGGTCGCGCGGTGCCTTCGGTTCTCCGGTGTACAACCCGGCGAGAAAATTCATAACGCTTACGGTTATGGCCTGTTTACCGGCGGACTCGGTGCGCACTACGGCGGCGAGAAGCTTGGTTGTGCCATGATTCCCATGTCCGGCGGGCAAACCGAGAAGCAGGTTCAGCTGATTCGCGACTTTGAACCCGACGCGATTCTGGCCACCCCCACGTACCTCTTGGCGATTGCGGACGGGTTTCACGCGGCCGGGATGGACCCCCGGGAGACGTCGCTCAAACACGCCGTTCTCGGTGCCGAACCGTGGACGGAGGAAATGCGTCGCGAAATCGAGCGGACCTTCAACATCACGGCCTGCGACATTTACGGACTCTCGGAGGTTATGGGCCCCGGCGTCGCCGGAGAGTCTGCCGAGTCACGGGACGGCTCACATATTTGGGAGGACCACTTCCGCCCGGAGATTATCGACCCGTTCGACGACCGCGTCTGCGATTTGGGCGAACCCGGCGAGCTGGTGTTCACCTCGCTGACCAAGGAAGCCCTGCCGATCATCCGCTACCGGACGCACGACCTCACCCGCCTCTTGCCGGGCACCACGCGACCGGGTCACCGACGCATGGGTCGCATCACCGGACGTTCTGACGACATGATCATTCTTCGCGGCGTCAATCTCTTCCCCTCGCAGATTGAAGAGCTCGCCTTGCAGCTACCCTCCTTGGCACCGCACTTCACCCTGGAAATCTCGCGCCCCCACCGGATGGACCAGATGACCATCCACATCGAGCGGCGTGAGGAGGCGAGCCGGGAGGAGGCGGTCGCTGATGGAACCGCCCTGCTCAAGGAGATCAAGACCAAGATCGGCTCGACCGCCATCATCGATATCGCGGAACCCGGAACCCTCGCACGGTCCTCAGGGAAAATCCGTCGCGTGTACGATCACCGGACCAAGAAATAGCACTGTGACTCTCACGACGATGCCCCGGCCCGGACTGCATGTCGGGTCGGGGCATCGTCGTGAATTCGGTCGCGGCGTCGGCATGTGTGATCGGCGCAATCTCGTGCCATTCGTGGCCTCGGGTAACCTCAAAAGGACCCTTTAGACGAAAGCCGAGCATTCATGACCACCTCACCCGCACGCGCCGATACGGACCGCCCCACGGATTCCTCCACCGGCGGCGCCCGCCGTGGACGCCCGGGATATGACCGGGACAAGCTCATCGCGGTGTGCGTCCAGGTCTTCAATAAGCACGGCTACGACACCACGTCGATGGGCACACTCTCGAGCCACCTGGGAATCTCCAAATCGGCGATCTACCACCACGTGAATTCGAAGGAAGAGATCCTCGAAGAGGCCTTGCTGCGCGCGTTGGACTCACTGGAAAGCGCCATCGACGACGTCCTGGCCGCCGACGCCCCAGCCATCGAAACCCTCGAGGGCGTGATCCGCAGGACGGTGCGCGTGCTCGTGGACCAGATGCCATACGTAACCCTCTTGCTACGCTTGCGCGGCAATTCCGAGGTCGAGCTCGCGGCCCTCGAACGACGTCGTCGCATCACCCGCGCGGTGGAAGGCCTGGTCCGCGCGGCGCAGGATGAAGGCAGCTTGCGCACGGATATTTCCGGAAAGTCGGCGCCGCGACTGATGCTCGGGATGATCAACTCGATCGTGGACTGGTACCACCCCGAGGGGCAGGGAACCGTCGAACAGGTGGCGGATACGGCCGTCAAAATGGTTCTGGACGGTTTGCGGGTCTGAGAACGGCCGGGGCTTCGCGGCGGGCCGTGGGGGCGCCCGGCGTCGTGCGGCGAGGAGCGGGGTGCGCGGCGCCGTGCGGGGTGCCGGCGGGGCTGCGGGGCGTCGGCGTCGCGCGGCGAGCAGGTGATGGCGGGGCGTGTGGGCCGGCGTCGTGCTCGGCGGAGGCGTGCGCAGTTGCGTGGCGATAACCCACTTGAGAGGCGTTAACCACGGACTGACGACGCCGCCCGATTCACACGGCGTCCCCCGTTGCGAGGCCTTACCCACTTGTGGGGCGGTTACCCAGTTGTGAGTCGGCTGCCGCCCTCCAACGACGGCGCCCAGGCCATCCGACGCACCCCCTAGAGTGGCGGTTTCCCGGTTGTGGGGCGCCTACCCAAGTTAGGTGGTGAACTAGCTGCCACCTAACTGCGGTAGTCCCCACCAGATGGGGGAACCGCCACTCAACACCATCGATCGCACGGCCAAAACCGGGCGGAATCGGCCGGAAAACGCCACCGAACCCGGCAACCTACACCGGATCGAGTAACCACCACCCAACACCCCCGCCCCAACAACCACCCACGGGACCAACGCCAGCCAAGCAGCCGCCCACGGGACCAACGCCAACCATGCCGAGGACGATACCCACAAGGAACGACGGCGCAGGGTCCACACCGGACTCCACCCCGTCCACCCCACCGGACGCCCCCCCCGCCGTCGCCTTACTCCTTGGCGACCAGCGTCAAGACGTCGTACGTCGCCACGACGTCGTCATTCTGGTTGGTCAGGCGGGCGTCCCATGCGACCTCGCCGTAGTCATCGGTCACGCGCGGGGTGATGCGCTTCGCCGTCAAGGTCACGCGGAAGGCGTCGTCGTACGTGACCGGCGTAATGAACCGCAAGTTCTCCAGGCCGTAGTTCGCCAGAACGGGCCCCGGCGCGGGTTCGACGAACAGTCCCGCAGCCCACGAAACCAGCAGGTACCCGTGGGCGACGCGGCGCGGAAAGAACGGGTTCGCACTTGCCGCTTCTTCGTTGGTGTGCGCGTAAAACGTGTCGCCGGTCGACTCCGCGAACTCGGTGATGTCGTCCAATGAAACCGTCCTCAGGTCGGAACGGAACTGGTCGCCGATCTTCAACTCGGCCAGCGACTTCCGGAACGGGTGCACCCCCTTGCCAGACTCGACATCCTCCCGAGTCACGGTCTGCGCCGTCGCGCCCCAATGCCAGACGCCGGTCACCCCGGTCAGCAGGTCGGGCGACCCTTGAATTGCGGTGCGCTGCATGTAGTGCTTGATGCCGCGGACGCCACCCAGTTCCTCGCCACCGCCAGCGCGACCCGGGCCACCGTGCACCAAATGCGGCATCGGCGAGCCATGGCCGGTCGAGGTTTTGGCGTCGTCGCGGTCCAAGAACAGCACGCGCCCGTGGTGAGCGCCAATTCCGGCCGCAAAGCGAGCGGCGACGTCAGGCTCGTGGGTGCACACCGTCGCCACCAGAGAGCCGCCTCCCAGGGCCGCGATCTCGACGGCGTCTTCCACCTCACCCGAGTAGCCCATCACCGATGTGACCGGGCCGAAGGCTTCCACCTCGTGAATGGCCGTGGTCCGCGGGTCGTCGAATTCGAGAACAGTCACGGGGAAAAACGAACCTTCGTCTGGCACGGTGTCCAAAGCATCCGGACCGCCAACGCGCACCTGCCCACCGGCTTGAATCAGCCGACGCACCGAAGCGAGCACCTCATCGCGCTGTTCCGGGGACGCGAGCGCGCCCACCGTGGTGGTCTTCTCCCGGGGCGGGCCGACGACGCCGCGCTCGGCAATCCGTTCCGCGAGCGCTCGAATCACCGGGGCGCGCATCGTGTCTGGCACGATCACCCGACGAATCGCCGTGCACTTTTGTCCCGCCTTGGCCGTGATCTCGAGAACCACGGATTTAATAAAGGCCTCGAACTCCGCGGACTCCTCGGTCACGTCTGGGCCCATGATCGCGGCATTGAGGGAGTCCGTCTCGGCGGTAAAACGAACTCCGCCTTCCAGAACATTGCGATGCTGCCGCAGGGCGTTGGCGGTGGCCGCCGACCCCGTGAAGGCCACGTGATCCCGCATGTCCAAGTGATCCAGCAGGTCACGGGCGGAACCGCTGATCAGCTGCAACGAACCTTCCGGCAACAGGCCGGATTCCTGCATGAGCCGTACGCATTTTTCGGTGACGTAAGCGGTCGGCGTCGCGGGCTTGACCACGCTTGGAACCCCGGCGATGAAAGCGGGGGCAAACTTCTCGAGCATCCCCCACACGGGAAAGTTAAAGGCGTTGATCTGCACAGCGACGCCGGGCAGCCGGGTGTAAATGTGCTCGCCCAGAAAGCTCCCATCCCCGGAGAGTTGCTCGACGGCGCCGTCGAGCACGACGTTGGAATTCGGCAGTTCGCGGCGAGCCTTGGACGAGATGGTGAAGAGGGTTCCGATGCCGCCGTCGGTGTCGATCAGGTGGTCTCGAGCGGTCGCGCCCGTTCGGAACGAAACCTCATATAGCTCCTGTTTGTGCTCGTTGAGGTACATCGCGAGGTGCTTGATGATGAGCGCTCGGTCGTGAATCGTCAGCGCATCGAGGCTCCGGTGGCCAACCTCCCGGCCGTACCGGATGACGTCCTGCGTCGGCAGGCCCTCGGTGCTCACGCGAGCCACGGCTTCCCCGGTTCCCGCATCCACCACGCCGACGGCGCTCTCGGGGGCATCCGGTGACCACCATTGGCCCCTCACATAACTCGGCAAAATCGGGGCGGCGTCGAGCGTCTGGGGTTCATACTGGATTGAGGTGGTCACGAGCGGGTCCCTCCTGGACATATCTAGCCGAACGTTCGGTCAGTATTTGTGTCAGGATAGCCCACAAGAATGTGGCGCGCCACACGAAGAGCGCACCCAATGTCATGAGGAGAGATGCATGCAGAACGATTCCGAGAAGTCGCAGCAGGAAGGCCGCGCCCCCGCCGAGGGTTGGATCGGGCGGATCGACCCAGGCGAACTCGATCACCGCATGCACATGACCTACCTCGAACAGACGGTCGAGCGAGTGGTGGCCGAGATGCCCGTGGAAGGCAATCGCCAGGGCCACGGAATCCTTCACGGCGGCGCGTCGATTGCGCTGGCCGAATCCGCCGGTTCGTGGGCCGCCGTGCTTCACGCGGCGCAATTCGGCAAAATCGCGGTGGGCACCGAGGTCAACGCGACGCACCACTCGTCCGCCACGGAGGGAACCGTCCGCGCCGTCGCCACTCCCATCAAGCTCGGACGCACCATGACCAGCCACGAAGTGGTGATCACGCACCTCGAAACCAACCGTCGGCTCTGCACGGTAAGAATCAGCAATTACTTGAAAGATGCCCCCGAAGGCTTCTTCGACCAATAGACGCCGGTGCTACTTTTGGGGTCAGACCCCGTGGCGGGGACCGACGACGCAGGAAAGGCGCATGGCATGGAGCGAAAGGGCTCGGGCCCTCGTGGAACCGACCTGACTCATCGAGTGTCGATCATGGCCGTCGTGAACCGCACGCCGGATTCTTTCCACGACCGTGGGAGCACCTTCGCGCTGGACAGCGCCGTCTCGAGCGCGGTGAACGCCATCGATCTCGGAGCCGATTGGGTCGACATCGGCGGCGTTCCCTTCGGTCGCGGCCCTGCGGTCTCGACCGCGGATGAGATCGAACGGGTGATTCCCGTGGTCAAGGCGGTACTAGCGGAACGCCCGGAAGCGATCATTTCGGTGGACACGTACCGCGCCGAGGTTGCACGTGAAGCTATGGCGGCGGGCGCTGGAGTCATCAACGACACCAGCGGTTTGCACGATGCCGCGATGGCGCAAGTCATCGCCGAGGGCGGCGCCCACGTGGTGTTGTGCCACAGCGCCGGCCGCCCGCGCGTGGAGAAACCCGCCGCCCAATATGACGACGTCGTCGCGGACGTCCGCGATTCCTTAACAGCCCAGATTCGACGGGCCACAGAAGCGGGAATTCCCGCCGAAAAGCTGATCGTTGATCCCGGGCATGACTTGGACAAGAACACCGTGCATTCCCTTGAGATCACCCGCCGACTGGAAGAGCTGACGTCCCTGGGACCTCCGCTGCTGGTCGCCGTCTCCAATAAAGACTTCGTGGGCGAAGCCATCGACCGCCCAGCCGGACAACGGCTAGTCGGCTCGCTCGCGGCGATGACGGCCTGCATCCTTGCGGGAGCGCGGATCGTTCGCATGCACGACGTCGCCGAAACCCTCGACGCCGTCCGCATGACCGAAGCAATTTTGGGCCTGCGCGAGCCCGCGCGTCTCGAGCACAACACTCACCCCACCCACAATGTCTGAGGCCTCATGAGCACACCGATCCACCGCATCGCGACGAATACCCCGGCCCTGGACGATGAGGCCCTACTGGACACCTACGCGTTTCCCGACGACCGCCCGTGGGTCCGCATGAATTTCATAGCGTCCCTCGATGGCGCCGCAACCTTGGATGGAGCGTCCGGCGGTCTTGGGGACGATGCGGACCAGCGGGTTCTCAATCTGTTGCGCCGCCCGGCCGACGCGGTGCTCGTGGCGGCGGGGACCGTACGCCACGAGGGGTACGGTGCCATGCGACTCGACGATCAGGCCGTGACCTGGCGCCGCAAGCGGGGGCTGGCCGACCACCCAGTCTTTGCCGTGGTTTCCCGTACCTTGAACCTCGATCCGCGCTCGCCCATCTTTGCCGAGGCGCCGGTTCGGCCCGTAATCCTGACGGTCACGGAGGCGCCCGAGGAGCGGCGACGGGAACTCGACGAGGTTGCTGATGTCGTTTCCGCCGGAAGAGACGACGTCGAGCCACTTCAGGTCCGGAGGCTCCTTCACGAGCGGGGATTACGCACCGTCCACGGCGAGGGCGGGCCATCGCTCTTTGGGGCCTTCGTGGCCGCCGACGCCGTCGACGAACTCTGCTTGACCCTCTCCCCGACGTTGACGGCCGGAAAAGCGAGCCGCATCGGTCATGCCGAACGCGCCGTCGCCACACGGATGCGACTCTCTTCGGCGCTCCAGGCGGGCGACGAGTTGCTCCTGCGGTACACGCGAACACCAGAGACCTCGTAGGCAGAACTTCGGCACCTCAAGGCCTCAGCCAAGACGGAGAAAAACGCCTTCACGAGGTTGAAATTCGCAAGAGTATACTCGCTGGTAAGTCTGGTCGCGAATGGCTATCGTGGTTCCGACACATTCGTCAGAACCACGCCTCGCACACCGTCGGAGAACCACAGTATGCCCAGTTTCGGCAGGACCCTGCCCACCTACCTTTGCCTGGGAGCCTTGGCTTTATCTAGCCTCCTGCTCGGTGGATGCGCCTCCGATTCCCCAGATGCTCAAGGGTCCGCTAGCGCATCCGGTCAGAGCTCGTCGGGGCAGAGCTCATCTCCCTCAGATGGAGAGTCCCATAAACCATCGGAGTTGATCGGTGGAGGAAGAACGGTATTTCCCGATCGCCGCATGGTGGCCCTCTACGGTGCACCGAATGATCCACACCTCGGAGCGCTCGGTGAACAGGGCCCGGAAGAATCGGTCCAGAGGGTCAAGGAGCTGGCGAAGCAATACGACCCCTACAGCAAGGAGCCCGTCATTCCGGCGTTTGAGGTCATCGCCACGGTGGCCGACTCCGTCCCCGGAGCAGATGGGGACTACTCCAACGAATTGTCTCCCGAAAGCCTCAAGCCGTTGCTCGACGCTGCAAAGAAGAACGGTGTGTACGTGATCCTGGATTTCCAGCCGGGCGCCCAGGACTTCACGAGCCAAGTCAAGGAATATGAGGACATCCTCAAAGATCCGAACGTGGGAGTGGGGTACGACGCCGAATGGCGGTTGGCCCCGGGTCAACGCCCGTTGGAGCAGATCGGCTCAGTCACCGCCGCCGAACTCAACGAGTCCATGGACTACGTCGCAGACCTCACCCGCCGTGAAGATCTGCCGCAGAAGGCCGTGGTCATCCACCAATTCGCGGGATCGATGATTCAAAATCGCGAAACTCTCAATACCTCACACCCCGAACTGGCGTTGACCCTGCACGCCGACGGCCACGGTTCACAAGAGCTGAAGAAACAGACGTGGGATGCCCTCCAACAGGGCCTTCCGCAGGGCATCTTCATGTCGTGGAAGAACTTCTACGACGAAGATTCTCCCATGGCGACGCCGGAGCAGACCTACCAGATGACGCCGAAGCCGTGGGTCGTGACGTACCAGTAGACCCCGGTTTACTCGTAGGAATAAAACCCCTTCCCCGCCTTTTTCCCCAATTCTCCACGCTCGACCATGTCGCGCATGAGCTGCGGTGGGGCGAAACGGGGCCCGAGTTGGGATTCCAGGTACTCAGCGATGCCCAGGCGGACGTCGAGGCCGACGATATCCGTGAGGGCGAGTGGACCCACGGGATGCTTGTAGCCCAGCGTCATGGCGAGATCGATATCTTCAGGGGAGGCCACGCCTTCTTCGACCATGCGGATCGCTTCGAGGGACAGCGCAACTCCCAATCTAGACGAAGCAAATCCGGGAGCATCGTGCACCGTGACCGGTGTCTTGCCCAGTCCGGCGACCCATTCTTGGGCCTTTTCGCGAAGCTCCTCCGAGGTCCGCCGGCCCAGCACGACCTCCACCAACTTCGATGCCGGCACGGGGTTAAAGAAGTGCAAGCCGCAAAACCGTTCGGGCCTCTTCAGCTCTCCCGCCAAGCCATCCACGGACATCGATGACGTATTCGTCGCCAACCACGCGTCGTCGTGCAGCTGGGACTCGGCGCGCCGGAGCGACTCCACTTTGAGGTCCCACATCTCCGGGACGGCCTCAACCACCAAGCCGCACTCACTGAATGCCGAGGCGTCCGTGGTGACGTTCAGGCGGTCAAGCCATTCACCAGCCGTGCCCTCAATTTTGCCGCGTTCTACCGAGGCCGAAACGTCCTTCTCAATGCGCCCTCGGGCGGCCGAGACGGCGTCGTCGTTGACCTCGACGACCACCACCCGCGCCCCCGCAATGAGAAATGCGTGCGCAATGCCGGACCCCATGCGCCCGCCTCCCAGCACTCCGATGGTCTGCGGGAGGGCCTGCTCTGTATCGTCAGGATGCTTCATGAGCGTCGCTCCTTTCGGCGGTCCAAGAAGGACTGCATTCGGTCGAATTTTGCTTCTGATTCGAAGAGCACGGCTTGAGCCAACTCATCCACGTATGGGTGGGCCTCACGCGGGGCATGAAAAACCCCCTTGGCAATGCGAATCGCGAGGGGATCCTGACGCGCAATGCGATCCGCGAGCGCATGGGCGGCGTCGAGCAACGCCTCTGGCTCGTGGATTTCGGTGATCAGTCGCGCCGCGAGGGCCTCCTCGGCGCCGAGGGTTCGGCCGGCCAGGAGCATTTCCTTGGCCAATGGTTCGCCCGCAAGTTCTCGGAGCCGCCACATCGCGCCGGCCGCGGCCACGATTCCGAGTCCCGTTTCCGGCTGGCCGATGACGACGTGGGGCGTTCCGATCCGGAAGTCCGCCGCCCACGCCAACTCCGCCCCGCCGCCCAAGGCGTATCCGTCGACGGCCGCAATCACCGGCATCGGAAGGTGCGCCAGTCGATCAAAAAGTCGGGAATTGATCCCTCGGAGCGCGTCGTCACGACGTCGTTCTCGAAGCTGCCGGATGTCCGCCCCGGAAGCGAATACTCCCTTTCCCTTGACTTCGGTTCCGGAGAGGATCAGGATTTTCGGCTCGGACTCCAGGTGGTCGCACACGCGGTGGAGTTCTTCGACCATGGTCGCGTCGATCGCGTTGCGAACCTCCGGACGGTCGAGACGGATATGCAGTCGGTCTGGACCTTCTTGGGCCGTGATGGCGGTGAAGTCACCCGTCAATGTCATGGTTATACCCTTTCGATCAGAAGCGCGGCGCCTTGCCCGACGCCGATACACATCGTCGCCAACCCGCACCGTGCATCTTCGCGTTCCATACGGTTGAGCAAGGTGATGGTGATGCGTGATCCCGAAGAACCGAGTGGGTGCCCCAGGGCGATCGCGCCGCCGTCTCGGTTGACGATCTCCGGATCGAGCCCCAAGCGGCGGATGGAAGCCAAGGACTGTGTCGCAAAAGCTTCATTGAGCTCGACGGCGCCGAGGTCGCCGATGGACCACCCGGCACGCTCTAGAACCTTCCGGCTCGCGGGGACCGGGCCAATGCCCATGATTTCCGGGGCGACGCCGGCCGAGGCACCAGCGACCACTCGCGCCCGGGCTTCGAGGCCGTACTTCTTGACGGCTCGCTCGCTGGCCACGAGGATCGCCGACGCGCCGTCGTTCAGAGAGGAGGAATTTCCCGCGGTCACCACGGATCCGCCTCGGACCACCGGCCGCAGTTGGGCCAAGCCGTCGACCGTGGTGCCGGGCCTGGGGCCCTCGTCCACCGCAACCACGGTCACCTCGCCCTTGCGACCAGTCACCTCCACCGGCAGGATTTCCGCATCAAAGTGTCCGGCCTCGATCGCCGCGGCCGCCTTCGCCTGGGATGACGCAGCAAATTCATCCGCTTCGTCACGGGTAATTCCGTCCACCCGGGCGACTTCTTCGGCAGTTTCGGGCATCGAGTAGGTGGCCTTGCCCTCGCGGGACAACGGGCCCTTCTCAAATCGAGGGTTCACGAACCGCCATCCAATCGAGGTATCGAACACCTCCCCGGGCTTCGCAAAAGGCCGGGACGGCTTCTCCATGACCCACGGCGCGCGGGACATCGACTCGACCCCGCCGGCGACCACCAGGTCGGCCGCACCCGACGCAACCATCTGGGAGGCCACCGTGATGGCCGACATCCCGGATGCACACAGGCGGTTCACCGTCATCCCGGGAACGCTGTCCGGAAAACCCGCGAGCAACCACGCCATGCGGGCGACGTTTCGGTTCTCCTCACCCGCGCCATTCGCATTGCCGAGAATCACCTCGTCGACGTCGGCCGGATCGATCCCCGCGCTTTCGACGACATTCTTGACGCACAGCGCGGCCAGGTCGTCCGGGCGCACGGAGGAGAGCGATCCCCCGTAGCGGCCGACGGGCGTGCGGACACCTCCGACGAGAAAAGCTGGGGGCATGGTGGTCATCTGAACTCCTTGTCGAGTCGTCGAACGTGCCTCGGATCGGCGCGTCGAACTGCCCTGTCGGCAAGGCCTCCCCGGTCCAGGAGACCCATCTCACGGATTTATTTACCGACCATTCGTTCACTAATATTTCATCCAGTGTGACCCAGGTCAATTCTCAAGCCGTGATTCTGGCCTCCGACGTCGCAAAATCCCGCGATGGCAACTGGTCGACCGACCGCCGCCGTCGCTCCCATGACGCACTTTGACAGCCGCCGGGTCATCCGCCGCAACACCTCCGTGCAAAGTGGCACGCGATGCGGCTCGCGCGATGTACTGGACGCGACAACCATCCAGAGCGACCGAGAGACCTGGCTCGACGACGTCGCAGCAACCTCCCCGTTGGCGGCCAACCCCGGCACGACGGGTCCACGTGGTGCTACAGCCAGGCTTCGATGGAGTGATCTCATGCCTCTTCCCGCGGACTACGCCTTTTCCGACCCGAACCGCCCCACACCCAACCCCGCCCTCGAATCCGACGAGGCCCGGGTTGAGTTCTGGGAAAGCCAGGCCGGGCGTCTGACGTGGAACCGCCCGTGGCACACCGCGCACCGATTCGAGCGGCCCCAACACACCGGCACGAGCCCCGAAGGCGCCCCGGAATACACCGTCCCAGAGATCGCGTGGTTTGAAGGAGGCGAACTCAACGCCGCATATAACTGCGTGGACCGCCATGTTGAGGCCGGCCGAGGCCATCACGTTGCCCTCTATTTCGAGGGCGAGCCGGGCGACCGAGAGGTCTATACCTACGACCGCCTGCTGGAAGAAGTCTGCCGGGCGGCCAATGCGCTGGAGTCCCTCGGTGTCGGCAAGGGCGACCGCGTCGTCATCTATCTGCCGGTCATTCCCGAGACCGTGATCATCACCCTGGCCTGCGCCCGCATCGGGGCGGTCCATTCGCTGGTCTTTGGGGGCTTTTCCGCCGAAGCCCTGCGTTTCCGCGTGGAGGACACCGGTGCCAAGGTCCTGGTCACGTCCGACGGTCAAAACCGGCGCGGCGCCGTCGTCCCGGTCAAACACATTGCCGACGCCGCGTGCGAGGGCGATAACGCCATCGAACACGTGATCGTGGTGCGCAGAACGTCACGGCCGGGCCGGACCACGCCGTCCGGAATGAAACTGAACGTTTCCGACAAGGGATACCTGTCCAAGGATGAACTCGCGGTGCCGTGGCAGCGGGGACGCGACGTCTGGTGGCAAGACCTCCTCGAGAAGGCCTCAACCCATCACGAACCCGAGTTTTTTGATGCCGAAACGCCGCTCTTCATCATCTACACCTCGGGAACCACCGGCCGGCCGAAAGGGCTGGTGCACACCACCGGCGGCTATCTCACTCAGGCGGCTTACACCCACGCCCTACTCTTCGATCTCCTCCCGGAGACCCTCGATGAAGGCAACGAGTTGCGGCCCGATGAACTGTCAGCGGTCAATGATCCCGCGAAGGTCGACGCCGCCGTCCACTGGTGCACCGCCGATCTCGCCTGGGTCACGGCCCACACGTACGAGATCTACGGGCCGCTCCTCAACGGGGTGTCCGAGGTGATCTACGAAGGCACGCCGTCGACGCCGCACTTTGGCCGGCACTTCGAAATCATCGAACGATACGGTGTGACCACCTACTACACCGCCCCCACCCTCATCCGCTCACTCATGGGAGCTTTCCCGCAAGGCCTGCCGGCCACCTACAATCTCTCCTCGATCAAACTGCTCGGCTCGGTCGGCGAATCCATCAACCCCGAAGCGTGGACCTGGCTGCGCCGGAACGTCGGCCGCGATGAGGTGCCGTTCGTGGATACGTGGTGGCAGTCCGAAACGGGTGCGACCGTGTGCTCTCCACGACCGCACGACCCGCAGTTCGCCCCTGCCGGGACCTTTCCCGCCGAGTCACCGCGCCTGCGGTCGAAACCCGGATGCGCGGTGGGACCCATCCCGGGAATCTCGACTCGGGTGGTTGATGAGGAGGGCAACGCCGTGCCCCCTCACACGCAGGGCTTCATCGTCGTGGATAAGATCGGACCGGCCATGGCCCGAACCGTGTGGGGAAACCCCCAGCGATACCTCGACTCTTACTGGCGGCATTACGGGGAACGCGGCTGGTTCCTCGCCGGCGACGGCGCCAAAATCGACGACGAAGGCGACATCAGCATCCTGGGCCGCATGGACGACGTCATCAATATTTCTGGCCATCGCCTCTCGACCATCGAAATCGAATCGGCATTGATCACGCACGAAGGAGTCGTCGAAGCAGGTGTATGCCCCATCGAAGACTCATTGACCGGCCACGCCGCCGTCGCCTTCGTGACCGTTCCTCAAGGCCACGACGTCGACGAGGCCGCATTGCGCGAGGAGCTGCGAGCGCACGTGGCCCAGGAGATTGGGCCGATCGCCAAGCCGAAGGACGTCGTCGTGGTCCGGGATATTCCGAAGACACGTTCGGGAAAGATCACTCGACGGCTGCTGGGCGAGCTCTACCAAGGGCGCACGCTCGGGGATCGGTCCTCACTTCAGAACGAAGAGGCTCTCGACGATATCGCTGAGGTCCTGGAGACACGGCCCTAGGCAGGTATCTCAGGCCATCCCCCAGAGCCTGAGCCCCGCGCATACGGCCATTCCAAGAATCACGCAGAGGAGCATGGGCACCTTGAAGAGGGCTGCCCCGATACCGACGCCGGCCCCGATCACCCGCGAGGGGCCGGCGAAATCCTGCCCTTCATAGACGAGCGTGGTTGCGGCAACCGCGCAGATCAGGACCACGGTCGCGCGGTCCATCCAGATCCGAGCGGGAGATTGGCTCTCGACCTCCGGGTTCGAGCCCGATCCCGCCAAGCTGCCGAGGTGCACCCCCAAGTAGCGCAGCAGGTAAGTCCCGATCACAAGACCGGACATGGCGAGGAGAAATGGCAGCGCGTTCATGCAGAGTCACCCTTCTTTGTGCGGTCTCGACGGATCCGCGAACGGGTCCATAGGAAAGATGCCGCGGGAATCAGAATCACCAAGGAAGCGACCGCGCCCAAGCCCATCGGCAGAACGGGTGTTGCAGCGACGGCGAGCAAGGAGCCGCCAGCCGCCATGATCGCCAGGAGAGGGTTCTTGAGATCCTGCACCACGAGGCAGAACAGAATAATGGGGAATGCGACGTCGAGCCCCAGGGCATCCGCATCAATGATGGACCCCAGGAACTGGCCTAGGGCTGCGCCTGCCACCCAGGCGGGGAAGAGCAATGCTCCCATCAGCACAAAATGCTGCCACCGCTGGGTGCGTCCGCGGACGGACCGAGCGAATGCGATGGTCTCGTCGTTGACCAGGTGGGCCGCAAAAAAGCGTCGCCAACCGCGCGGCACGTATTCACCGGCGCCGAGACCAAACGCAAAGTTCCTGGAGTTCACCAGCAACCCGCCCAGCACGGCAAAAATCGGGGCACCGCCGGCCGCGATGACGCCGACGAAGGTTAGTTCGGCCGCACCACTCGTGGCCAGGGCGGCCAAGAGGACGGTCTGCCACATCACGAATCCTGATGCCTGCGAGATCGTGCCATAGGAAATGCCGACGGCGCCGATGGTCAGGGCAATCGCGGCCGCATCCCGAAAATGGGCCCGCGTGAGGGATTCCGGCCACCTCCCGGAGACCGTTCTATATAACGAACGCATGTCCTTTATAGTGCCGTCTGTCGAATCGTTCGTCAAGAAAGACGATTCTCCAATATAATGAACACATGGATGCCGACTATGCTCCGAACAACGCCCCACTCGAGCCGCAAGCGGACCAGGAACCCGAAGTACACAAACTTCGTATGGCGCAGGCCTTGCAACGTGAACGGGCTCGCCTGGGCTTGAGCCTCAGCGAGGCCGCGAAAAGGGCCGGGGTGAGTAAGTCCACGCTCTCCCAGTTGGAGACGGGAACCGGCAACCCCAGCATCGAAACCATGTGGGCCTTGGCCACCGCGTACGGGGTGCAAGTCGCTCAGCTCTTGGAGCCGCCGCGAGCCAAGGTTTCGCGGGTGCGGTTCAAGGACCTTCCGCAGTTGCCGTCGTCCTCGGCCTCCTACTCCGCCGCGCTGCTATCCCC
The DNA here is from genome assembly GCF_003989425.1 of Kocuria sp. HSID16901. Classification (NCBI taxonomy): domain Bacteria; kingdom Bacillati; phylum Actinomycetota; class Actinomycetes; order Micrococcales; family Micrococcaceae; genus Kocuria; species Kocuria sp. HSID16901. The sequence continues at coordinate 39,230 of NZ_RBLM01000006.1, forward strand.
AGGTCACACCGGCATGCGACGCGATGTCTATGTAATTACGGCCGAACCCGGCCCGGCCCGGAAATCTCAACCCCACCCTCCCGGAACCGTGGAGCACCTGCTCCTGACGTCGGGACGAGCGCGCGTCATCTGCGACGGCGAGGCCGTGGTCCTCGAACCGGGCGAATTCCTGACTCACGCCGGGGACATCGAGCACAGTTTCGAGGCCCTCGAACCCGGCACGATGGTCATCGAAGTGATCGATAGTTAACCGGCCCACCACGGCCAAGCGGCGTCGTCATACACATCACACAGTTCAGTTTTGCGCTAACGTAGGTGCCCCACCCCCTGACTGAAGCGTCGGGCCCCGGCCAGGCCCGGACGGCCCCGGGCATTCGAGCGGCCTCGCCCGCTAACCGCCCACGCTTCGGGAGCCCCTGAAACGGACCCCATGACCAGTACGCCGCCCTCCACGGATTCCACCGACACCCCTGAAATTTCCGACGTTCCGACGACCCTTGCTCCGCCGTCTTCCGCCGATAGCCACAGACTCGGCATGGGCCAGACACCGGATCAGCTCTTGGCCCACAAGCTACGTGAACGCCCGGGCGTCGTGTTCTGGGGTTCCCTAGGCCTAGTAGCCGTTTTCGTTCTTTGGGCCGGCCTCTCCCCCAGCTCGCTCAGCACCTCGATGACCACCGTCATGGACTGGGCGGCCGGAAATATTGGCTGGACGTACCTCGTCGTCACCCTTGGGTGCATTCTGCTCTTGCTGTATTTGGCTGTGAGCCGTTTTGGCGGAATTCGCCTGGGTGCAGAGCAAGACCGGCCCGAATACTCGACCTGGGCTTGGCTGGCCATGATCCTTTCGGCGGTCATGGGCATCGGACTCATCAGTTATGGCGTGGCCGAACCGATCATGCACTTCACCAAGCCTCCACACGGTCTCGCCGAACCGGGAACCTCCGAGGCCGCGGTGCGGGCCCTTCAGTTCTCGTTCTTCGACTGGGGTCCCCACGCGTGGGCGGTCTTTGGCGTCTTTGGCCTAGCCATCGCCTATTCGACCCACCGACGTGGCAATACTGGACTCATCTCACCGATGTTGCGACCCGTGTTTGGAAAAGCCATGGACGGCTGGGCCGGTCACGTCGTCGACATACTCGCCGTGATCGCAACGCTCTTCGGCACCACCACGTCCCTGGGGCTCGGCGCCTCCCAAATATCCGAGGGGCTCGAACGCGTCTTTGGCTTGCCCAATGGAACCGTCGTGCAGATCGCGATCATCGTCGGCATCACCGTCGTTTTTACGCTTTCGGCTCTCTCGGGAGTCCACCGCGGGATCCGGTACATCAGCCAAATCACCGCGATACTTTCGGTCTTTCTCGCGGCCTTCGTGGTGGTTGTCGGACCCACCGGATTCCTAGGAAACTTGTTCTTCCGGTCCTTGGGGCAGTACCTCAATGACTTCCTCAAGGTCAGCCTGATGACGCCGACTAACGACGCCGACGTGCAGTGGTACCAGTCCTGGACCTACTTCATGATGGCCTGGTGGTTGAGTTGGGGCGCTTTCGTCGGTGTTTTCCTCGCCAAGATCTCGCGAGGTCGCACGATTCGTCAGTTTGTGGCGGGTGTGTTGGGGGTTCCCAGCATCGTATTCTTCGCATGGTTCACCATCTTCGGCGGCACCGCGATCAAATTCGACATGGACGGTGACGCCGGGATCGGCAAAGCGGCGACCACCGACCTTAATTCGGCTTTTTTCGAAACCCTGGCTCACATGCCGTGGGTCACGGTCACCTCGATCGTCGCAATCCTCCTCGTGGTCCTGTTCTTCGTTTCGGGTGCAGATGCCAACACCTTCGTGTTGAGCATGCTGACCTCGCGAGGGGCGCTCGAGCCGAGCCGACCTGTCCTCACGACGTGGGGTGTGGTCACCGGTCTCAGCGCCATCGTCCTTTTCCTGGTGGGTGGGTTGGAGGCCCTCCAACAGGCGGCGATGCTCTCCGCTCTACCGTTCGCGCTCGTCGTCGCCGCCCTTGGGATCTCTCTCATCAAAGCCCTCCGCGAAGATCACGAACCCGGACACACGCCCAAGGCACACCAGGATCGCCCCGAGGTGGTCGATCGCTAGGCTTGCTGGGGCACGAACTGATTGCCGTCCCAGTGCATGAGCGTCTTCTTGCCGTTCTTCTCCACCGTGAGGGTGGGTTCGCCCTCGGGCGTGATGTGAAGGTCCGTGTTCCGGTAGGCGTTAACCCCGCTGGGCATGGAGTTATAGGAGTTGTATCCCTGGTCGGTGGGCGTCAAAACAGTGACGCCGCCGCTGTAGCTCAGGTAGACATTGCCGTACTTGTCCACGTTGGAGCCGTTCTCCACGTTCCAGCTCTCGGACGTCGGGCTTTCGGCCGGTCGGGTTCCGAACCAGAGGAGATCTTTGTCTGTGTCCTCAACGTAGCCAATGGGCTTATCGTTCTGGTACAGCGCGTAGGCCGCGTTGCCCCGCGGCGGCCCGTCACCTTCAGAACGCTTGTCCCAATAGGACACCACGGTCATGGGTCCATAACGGGGATGTTTGACCTCGACGCTGCCGCCCTCCACGCAGTAGTCGTGGCAGGGGTCGTCAATGACCCTGAGCTGCTGATACTTCCCGGAGGACGAGGCTGACCCCGATGACGAGGCAGAATGTGCCGCGCCCGTGGGTTCGGCACTCGGAGAGACGACCGTCGAATCGCTGGGAGGTTCGGTGCACCCCACCATCAGCGGAACGGCCACCACCGCCAACACGATGAATCTGCCCACCATCACGGAGCGGTCCATCATGGCTTCCTCCTCCGGCCCTTCCCGTCTCTTGTCATTGAGAATTCCAATCGATCAGGGGTTCGTCAATGGTCTGACCAAGATTCGGAACACCATCCGTGGCACCACAGGCATCCAGCACGCTGGACGTCTCCGACTAGTACCCCAGCTTCGCGTTCTCCAACACCGGAATCGACTTCTCGGCACGACGCACCACGTCCAAATCCAGCTCGATGACGCGCAACTGCTCATCCTCACCGAAACTGTGAAGGACGTGACCGAATGGATCCGAGACCAGGCTGTGCCCAACGCCCGTGGGCGCGCCGGGGGTCACCGAGATCCCGGAAGCCGCGGGGTCGGCCTGATCTACCGCAACCACAAGAGTGTTGCTATCCAGAGCTCTCGCCCTCGCCAAGGTCTCCCACTGCTCGACCTTGCCCTCTCCGCCAGCCCACGACGCACTCACGACGCAAACATCGGCGCCCTGCCGGGAGAGTTCGGCGTACAACTTGGGAAAGCGAATGTCGTAGCACAAGCTCAGACCCACATTGACCCCAGCAATGTTGACGACCACCACGTCCTGACCCGCTGACACGGTCTCGGACTCGGTAAACCCGAACGCGTCGTAAAGGTGCATTTTCGCGTAGTCCAGCCGCTCCCCTGACGGCGTGTACACCGCCAGGATATTGCGCACCTTGCCGTCCTCCGCGGGGGCGAACTCGCCCACGATCACGGTGATCTCCGTTTCGGCCGCGAGCCACTGCAACTCGGTCTTCCAGTGTTCGCCGTGCTCCTGTGCGGCCGCGGCAAGATCGGAACCAAACGCCGTCATCGTGGCTTCGGGAAAGACGACGACGTCGGCCCCCGACTCGGCCGAACGTCGCGCGTAATCCTGAACCTTCGTCAGGTTCTCGGCCACCGTGTGGCTGCTGTTGATCTGCGCAATCGCTACCTTCATGAATCCTCCCCGGTCCGTTGTTCTCACTCGAGACTACGGCGTGCGCGCGCCAGGGAGGAACCGGTTAGGCGAGGATGGTGCGGAGAATTCGGGCCGCGCCGTCGTCGTACACCGATTCGGTCACTTCGTTGGCCGCCGCGATGACCTCTTCCGGGGCCTGACCCATGGCCACTCCGCGCGCGGCCCATTGGAGCATCTCGACGTCGTTGTGTCCGTCGCCCATCGCGATCGTATGGGCCGGGTCCACACCCAGCTGGCGACGAATCAATTCAAGGGCAGAGGCCTTAGAGACCCCACTCGCAGCAATATCCAACCACGGCGTCCAGCCAACGGCGTACGTCACGCCGTGCAAACCCACCTCGTCGATGATCTCGGAGAAGGTCCCCAGATCGATTTCACTCGAGAAGACCACCACACGCACGGCCTCGAGCTTGAGCAGCTCCTCGAAGGAAACCTGCTGCGCCTCCATGCCAAAACTGCGATCTTGAAATTGCGCGGTGGAGTAAAAAGAGCCGTCGGCGGCCTCCAACGCGAACTTCGCGCCGGGCAGACGGTCTCCGAGGGCCGCGAGCGCCTTGGCAGGCTTAAAGGTTACGGCGTCCACCACGCGGTATCCCTCCCGAAAATCCGGGCCGATCTCCACGGTCACACCGCCATTCGAGCTCACCGCAAATCCGCGTTCGATCCCGGTGAGTTCCACAATGGGGAGGGTGGCACCTTTCGATCGACCCGTAGACACGACCACATGGTGCCCCTCGCGGGCGACGTCTTGGACGGCCTGCCGGACCGCGTCGCTCATGTGGCCGTCATGATCGACGAGTGTTCCGTCGACATCAAGGGCCACCAGGTACTTCACCCCTGCTTCTTGGTGCCAGTGCCCTTGCACCGGCGGGTGAATCATCTCTTCTGTCATAAGTTCCATGCTTTCATCCGACAGGCCCGCCCTAACGGGACAACGCCATTTCGGCGACGTCGCGGTGAACCCACGGCAAAAACTGCGTCGTGGAAGCGAATTCTTCGAGTTCTGAACCGCGCCCCGCGAGGCCGGGCGGTTTAACGACTGTTCTTACTCGCCGACGACGTCGAGAACTTCCATGCCGCCCATGTAGGGTCGCAGCGCCTCGGGGATGCGAACCGATCCGTCCCGCTGCTGATGGGTCTCCAGGATCGCGACAAGCCAGCGCGTGGTCGCCAGCGTCCCGTTGAGGGTGGCGACCGTGCGAGTGCCGCCCTTTTTCGTTTTGCCTTGTCCGTCCACGAAATCCGGCTTACGCTCGCGAATATTCAATCGACGGGCCTGGTAGGTCGTGCAATTCGAGGTGGAGGTCAGCTCGCGATACGTGCCTTGCGTGGGGATCCACGCTTCGCAATCGAATTTCCGGGCCGCGGAGCTCCCCAAGTCCCCTGCGGCGGTATCGATCACGCGGTACGCGAGCTCGCACTTGGCCAGCATCTCTTCTTCCCACGCAAGCATTTTCTCGTGCATGCCTTCGGCCTCTTCGACCGGGCAATACACGAACATCTCAGCTTTATTGAACTGGTGAACGCGAATGATTCCGCGGGTGTCCTTGCCGGCCGAGCCCGCCTCGCGGCGGTAGCAGCTGGACCACCCCAGGTACTTTTTCGGGCCCTTCTCGAAATCGATGATTTCGTCGGCGTGATACCCCGCGATGGCAACCTCCGAGGTTCCCACGAGGTAAAGGTCGTCGCGTTCCAGGCGGTAGATTTCGTCGTCGTGCTTGACGTTAAATCCGGTTCCGGCCATCGTTTCGGGACGCACGAGGGTGGGCGAGGTCAGCATGGTGAAGCCGGCCTTGGTGGCCTGATCGAGGGCCATCCAGAGCAGGGCCTGTTCGAGGCGAGCGACGGCTCCCTTCAGGAAGTAAAAGCGGGCACCGGAGACCTTGGCGCCGCGCGCCATGTCGATGCCGTCGACCAATTCACCGATTTCCAAATGATCCCGCGGCTCGAACCCCTCCGTGCTGAAGTCCCGAGGTTCGCCAACGGTCTTGAGGGTAACGAAATCGTCCTCGCCGCCGGTGGGGACGCCGTCGATAATGAGGTTCTCCATGCGGGACAGGAGATCGTCCTGAGTCGCCTGTGCCTCGTTTGCGGCAGCTTCAGCGGCCTTGACGCGCTGGGACAGGTCCTTAACCTCGGCGAGCAAATTCTGCTTTTCCTCGCCCTGAGCTTGCGAGACCTTCTTGCCGAAGGACTTCTGTTCGGCTCTCAAAGACTCGAAATCACTCACCGATTGGCGCCGATGAGCGTCGGCCTCAAGGATTTGGTCCACGAGTTCGACGTCGGATCGGCGGGCTCGCTGTGAAGCCCGGAAGAGGTCAGGATTTTCGCGCAGCAGGTTAATGTCGATCACGCCCCTAACTTACCGCACCGCCGGGGAAGTGCCACGCGCGGTTCGAGGCACACCGGCGTTGTCACGGCAATCACCACGGCGACCGGTAACCTGGGTATATGCGCCTTCCCGGAAAAGCCGTCGGCATCGCGAGTTTCGTCGGGCTCGCCGTCGCCGCAGCGGCCAGCGTCATCACGACTTCACGAGGTCGTCCTCCCCTCTTGACCCAAGCGGTTCCGTGGCGTCCCCGGCTCGAGCCGGGCGAGCCCCGCTACGTGGGCGTCGTGTACAACCCCACCAAGTCCCTGGCGCATTTTTCGTGCGACGCCCTGACCCACGCCACACGTCGCGCCGATTGGCCGACGCCACGGTTTTACGAGACCACCGAGGACGATCCGGGGCGCGGCATGGCCCAGCAGGCACTGGCCGATGGCTGTGACCTCCTGATCGCGATGGGTGGAGACGGTACAGTCCGGCAGGTTGCAGAGGTCCTTCAGGGGACCACGGCGAACTTGGGCATTGTGCCCCTCGGCACCGGCAACCTTTTGGCACGGAATTTGGAATTGCCGATCTCGGATCTGCATTCGGCCATCGACACGGCCCTGCACGGTCGACCTCGGCGGATCGACACAATTCGCTTGAACGTGCGTCGACCGGACAAATCCTCCGACGAGACGACGTTCCTGGTCATGGGCGGCGCAGGTTTCGACGCACAGGTCATGACGGACACCCGCGAAGACCTCAAGTCCCGATGGGGATGGTTGGCCTACGTGGAGGCGGGATTGCGGAATCTCGTGTCGCCTCGAAGCGCCGTCTCTCTTCAAATGGACGACGAACGGCCCATCCGACGCAAGATTCAGTCGGTTCTTGTGGCCAATTGCGGCGAAATCACCGCCGGAATTCACCTGGCCTCGCGATCCACCGCCGACGACGGCCAGCTCGAACTCATTTTGATGACGCCGCGGAACCTGATTGGGTGGGCGTCCCTCACCCGTCAGGTCATTATGCGCAATCGGAGCGGACTACCGGTGATCGAGCATCTTCACGGCTCGAGAGCGGTACTCGACTTCGGTCATCATCCCCAGCCGGTAGAAATCGACGGCGACCTCATCGGAACCGCTGAGCGGCTGGTTGCGGAGGTACTCCCCGCGACGCTCAGCATCAATACCTACCCCGAAACCATGACTCCATTTCGGAGCTTGGCGAACCTCAGCAAGTCCGCAGGCAATTCACGCTCCGGGTGGAATTGGCGGCGTCTCGTGCGCCGCTAGGCCGGTAGGGAAGGCGACTTCTCCGACGACGACGTCTGAGCAGCCTCCTGCATCCGCTTCTCGATCAACTGATCGCGAGCGCGTTTTTCACCCACGAGCCCCGAGATGGTCATGATGAGTCCCAGGATGAGCAAGGGGATGCCCGCTAGCATCATGATGGGGGAAGCGATCTTGGCTCCGCTATCGGCTTCCGTATCGTGGCCAAGCTCGAGAGCCCAAATGCCGAGACCGTAGCCACCCACAAAAATGCCCAAGACGAGCATGATCACGCCCGCCTGCAGCCAACCGGGTACCCGCATTCCGCCTCCAAAGTCGTTCATCAGCTTAAGTGTTCAGGATCGGCCCACATGGGTCAACATGGCCTCAGAGGCCGTCGACCCAGGCATTCGCACGGGCAAAGGCCTCGTCCGTGTGGTGCGGATCGACAATCGGCTTGCGCCCATCGGCCCGGGGGTAAGAACCGAGGAACTTCACTCCGGGTGAGACTCTATGAAGCCCACGCAAGGCATGACGCATCCGCAAGTTGTCCACATGACCTTCGGCGTCGATCGAGAAGAAGTACATGCCAAGGGCCTCGCCTGTGGGACGGGACTCAATGCGCGAAAGATTGACACCTCGAGCGGCAAATTGCTCGAGCAGATCCATCAGGGCTCCAGCGCGATCCTTGGGGAGTGGAATGACCACGGTCGTTTTGTCCGCGCCGGTGGGTGCCGGCGTCGGCAATCCTCCCTTTACGGCGGTCACGAGGACGAACCTCGTGATCGCATTGGCGTTGTCGCCGATATCGGTCGCCAAGACGTTCAATTCGGGGTGATGGTCGGCCACGATGGGAGAGCACACGGCGGCGTCGTAATCGGGGGTTCCATCGAGCAGGGCGACGGCGGCGGCGGCCGTCGAGCTGGCCGGAACGTAGTCGGCCCCCGGAAGAGTTTCTTCCATCCAGCCGCGCACCTGGGCCCACGCGTGGGAGTGCGTCGAGACCACGCGCACCTCATCCAGACGGATGCCGGGCGCACCCACGAGGATGAAGCGAATCGGCACGAGAACTTCTCCAACGATGCGGAGGTCGTCGCCCGCGGCGATGGCATCGAGAGTTGCGGTGACCCCACCCTCGACCGAGTTCTCGATCGGCACCATGGCGGCGTCGACCTCCCCCTGACGGACCTTGCTGAGTGCAGCAGGCACCGAATGCGAGGGAATGCGTTCGGCTTCGGCCGCCTCCGGGACGGAGAGCAACGCGGCCTCGGAGAAAGTTCCCTCCGGGCCCAAATAGGTGTACTTCATGAGGGCAGCCGGCCTACCGAACCTGCGGGGTCTGGCCGTTTTCGGACACCATCGGTTTTTCGGCGTCTTGCCAGGCGCCCATTCCGCCCACGACGTTGTACGCATCAAATCCGTACTGGTTCAGGTACGCCGTGGCCCGCAGGGACCGGCCACCGGAACGGCAGATGACGTAGACGTCCTCGTCCAACGGGACCTCACCGTATCGTGCGGGAACCTGATCCAACGGCAAGTGCTGAGCACCAGCGATATGGCCTTCTTCCCACTCGTAATCTTCGCGGACGTCGAGGATCTTGGCGCCTTCCGGAATGTCGTCGACCTTGACGTTGGGAACGTTCTCGTCCATGGGTACCTCCTGAATAGCGGCCGGTGAACGGCTCGTCGTACTTCTTCTCCACAACTTACCGCGCATCGCATCACCGAACGAAGTTCTCCACAGGATTCCGATATCTGGTCTTTCGACCCCCGAATATCCACTTTCGAAGGGAATCCAGCGTGTGTCCCTTGCCACAGAGCTCCCGAAGGTGTTACTTGTTCAACAAGCACAAGGGCCCAATTTCAACAGTTAGGACACACCATGGAAACGACACCGTGGATGGGACGCGACGAAGGTCCGGGGGCCGTTCATACCCGCTGGCACCACATGGTCTATGCGGGACAGGTTCAACGGCAGCATGAGCCCAAGGGCTTGGCGATCTGCGGATTCGCATCCCACGAAGGAACAATTCGCGACCAAGGCCGTCCCGGAGCGAACAAGGGGCCCTATAACCTGCGCCATGCTCTGGCTCAGCTCGCCTTTCACGGTGGCCAGATCGTGCACGACCGCGGGGACGTGACCGTCACGGACCACGACATGGAGTCCGCTCAAGCCGCGGCCGGGAAGAAACTGGCCGACATCATTCCGGAGCATCGCATGACGGTGCTGCTCGGCGGAGGACACGAAACCACCTACGCCGGTTACCTCGGATTGGCTGCCTCCGGCGCCCTCGACTCGGCGAAAACCTGGGGCGTTATTTCCCTGGATGCACACTTCGCCATGCGCAACACGCCCAAACCCAGCGAGGTCACGTGCGTGCGTCAGATTTTCGCGGACGAGAAGAAGGCTGGCCGAGACTTCCACTACAGCGTTCTTGGCATCAACACCGCAGACAACGTCCGCGCTCAGTTCGAGCACGCCATCAATTTTGGGGCCAGCTACCTCAAAGACACCGAGTGCCAGGAGACCAAGTCCGCCGACGTCGCCGCCTTTGTGGCCGAGCAGATCGCCGGTCTCGACCTCATCTACCTGAGCCTGGACCTCGACGTCTTGCCCGGTTATCAGGCTCCGGGAGTCAGCGTCCCGTCGAGTCTGGGCGTTCCACTGATCATCGCCGAAGAGGTTGTCACGCAGGTGGCTCAAAGCGGCAAGCTCCTCATGATGGACGTCGTCGGACTCATCCCGGAGCTGGACCTCGACGATCGAACGGCTCGAGCCGGTGCACGCCTCATCGAACGGGCCACACTCGAGGCTTTCAACCGTCCGTCGCCCGACGCCGGAAACCAAGAAGAGCTGGACGTCTTGGCTCAACGCGAGGAGGCGTTGCATTCCCGCGGCCTCTAAAGATGGTTCGCGCGCCCACCACGGTGTGGGCGCGCGAAGAGGCGCATTCGGGATAGGTTAGACGTATGGAAAGCCGTGCCGGAACCCCCGCCCAGACTGAAGACCTCGTCGACCTGGATGCCCTGATCGATGCCTACTATTCCGTGGCACCCGACCCGGAAAACCCCGATCAGCGTGTCGTGTTCGGGACCTCGGGGCACCGAGGGAGTTCACTCAAGGGATCCTTCAACGAGGCCCACATTGCCGCGGTGACGCAGGCGATCGTCGAGTATCGCGCCAACCAAGGGTATACGGGTCCGATCTACATGGGTCGGGATACCCACGCACTCTCTGGGCCCGCACAAGACACCGCGCTCGAGGTGCTCGCCGGCAATCACGTGCCCGTACTCCTGGATTCCAATGCCGGATACGTGCCAACCCCCGCGCTCTCGCACGCGATCCTCAAGCACAACGCCCAGCCCGATGCCCCGCGTGCAGACGGCATCGTCATCACCCCGAGCCACAACCCGCCCTCCGACGGCGGCTTCAAATACAATCCACCTCACGGCGGCCCGGCCGATTCCGACGCGACCACCTGGATCGCCAACCGCGCCAATGAGCTCCTGTCCGACCGTCTCCGCGGGGTGCGGCGCGTGGACCTCGCCCAAGCCAAGACGGCGGACACCACGGGGCTCTTCGACTACATGGCGTCCTACGTATCCGAATTACCCGAGATCATCGATCTGGACGCGATTCGCAATTCCGGGCTACGCATCGGCGCCGATCCCATGGGGTCCGCCTCCGTCGAATACTGGATCACCATTTCCGAGCGTTTCGGCCTGAACATGAACGTGGTCAACCCGGAAGTCGACCCTCAGTGGGGCTTCATGACCCTCGATTGGGACGAGAAAATCCGCATGGATTGCTCCTCCCCGAACGCGATGGCTTCCCTCATTTCCAACCGTTCGAGCTACGACATTGCCACTGGCAACGACGCCGACTCCGACCGGCACGGCATCGTCACCCCCGACGCGGGTCTGATGAATCCAAACCACTTCCTCGCCGTGGCCATCGACTACCTCTACCGGAATCGTTCCGGATGGAACCCCGAGACCGGAATCGGCAAGACCTTGGTGTCCTCCTCGATCATCGACAAGGTTGCGGATTCGCTGGGCCGTCGGCTCGTGGAGGTGCCGGTCGGCTTCAAATACTTCGTCCCCGGTTTGTTGGATGGCTCCCTGGGCTTCGGTGGAGAAGAATCAGCGGGCGCCTCGTTCCTCCGAAAGAACGGCTCGGTGTGGACCACCGATAAGGACGGCATCATCCTCGCGCTGCTGGCCTCGGAAATCACGGCCGTCACGGGCAAGACGCCGTCCCAGCGGTACGCCGAGCTGACCGAGGAATTCGGCGCCCCCAGCTACGCCCGGATCGACGCACCGGCCAACCGGGAGCAAAAGGCACAGCTCAAGAAGCTCTCACCGTCCGACGTCACGGCCACAGAACTCGCGGGCGACCCCATCACGGCGACGCTCACTGAGGCCCCCGGCAACGGCGAACCCATCGGAGGGCTCAAGGTGGTCACGGACAACGCCTGGTTTGCGGCTCGCCCTTCGGGTACGGAAGACGTCTACAAGATCTACGCCGAATCCTTCCGCGGGGACGAGCACCTCGCGCAGGTTCAGGACCAGGCGAAAACCCTCGTGGACGGCGTCTTAGGCTAGAACGCGGCGCTGCGACGGGCGGCCCGCACCTTGGCGGGGTCAGCCAAGACATAGGCGCGGCGGTGGCTGCGCGGCGGAGCGGTCGGTTTCACGTGTCCGGCGTCGATCATTTTGCGGAGCAACCGATTCGCCGCCGACTGCGACAGGCACAAGGCATCTTGGACCCGATGGCTCGTAACCGGTCCGGACCATCGACTCATGAGCTCGAGCAATTCGTGCTCATGCGCGTAGTCCCCCGGGTCCACCGGTGTTGCCTCTCGCGCTCGGGCTCCGCTGCCCCTCGGTCGGAGGCGACGTCGAGCGGCCGGCCTGACCGTCTGGACCGACCGCTCGTCGTCATACCCGCCCTCCACGGAAACCAACGCCCCACGTACCTCATGTGCGAGGACCGGGGCCACCGCAGGCTCACGTTCCTCCACGCCGGACCACGCTGGCTCCCGACGCCGCGACCGTACCGGCGCGTGGCGCAGAATGACGGTCACGGAGGTGGGTGTCACCCGGAATTCCGGGGCGGCCTTACCCGCTTGTTCCATGGCGAAGGCCATGCGCGCGATGCCGGACCCACGGTTTTCGCACACCGATGATCCCGTTCGAGGCATCTCGACTTCTTCCAAGAGCTTGGCCAGCGCGGCATTACGGGACGACGAGGTGAAAACGCGGCCCAATTCTTCGACCCGCACGCCGCCGTAGAGACCACCGGGGTTCCGAATTTCGAGCCGGTCCGAGTACATCTCCATCTGCACTTGTATCCCCCGGGCGTACGAGCTGTAGTCCCGATGCATGAGGGCGTTGGTGATGGCTTCCCGGACCGCGACGTCAGGATAGTCGTACACATCGGTCCGCCCTTCGCCGGTGATAATCGCGGCACGATTCGAATTCCGGCGTACGGCCTCCACGGAGGCGGTGATCAGGGCCGGAATGGGCCCATTGAAGGACTGATTATCCGTGAACGCGACGCCGCCCGCATCCACCTCGCCGAGGGACGTTCCCGGCACGGCCACGAAGGTCACGTTGAGCTGCGGGAAGAATTCCTGCGGATAGACACCCAGCGCAAGCAAACCGGCCAACGTGGGACGAGCCCTCTTGGTGGCTTCGGTGGTGACGTTCAGCCTTTTCAGGGCGATCCGCGGCTCAACCCCAGCAAAGGCCGACGGCGTGCGCGCCCGAGCCTTGTCCAAGAGGGTTTCCACGGCCTGATGATTCAAGGTCTCTTGGTTACCGTTTTCCACGGGTTCGCGGTCGTACCCGGGCTGGACGCGATTATCGCGCAGTTGCGAGACTTCATACTCCGAGAGTTTGTGGTCTCCTTCGCCGATCCGAATGTACGAACCCCCATAGGCGCCCTTACTGCCGACGAAGCACGGCTTGTCGAAGTAGGGCATTTCCTCGACGTCGGCCCGCACCACCCGACCTCCCTCGAACTCCTCCACCGAAAGTTCCACGGCCGGATGAGGAGTGAGCTTGGCACGCACCGCATTGGAGACGGCGTCGTGAACCCGCTGAGCATCGAAGCCCTTGACGGGGCGAAAAGTTTGGTCCGTGAGGCCGAATAAAATCGTGCCACCCGAACCGTTGGCGAAGGCGCTCATGGTCTCCAGAGCGGACTTGGGGAACCCGTGCAGACCGGACTTCACCTCAACCTCGGTAGACTCGGATCCCGCGGCTCTTAGTTCCTTGACGAGCTGTTTGGTGCTCTTCATAGTCATGATGCTAGTCACATAGTCCCTCATCGTCACCCAAATTTTTGGTGACTATGAGGCAACGATCAGGCGGTATTTCACGGCACGAGAGTAAAGGTCATTTCAGATTTAACTGTTGTGACCAGCTGACCGGCAGGTCATCCGATTATGCGTCGGATCACATATTGGAGCTAGAGTTGCCAACGGCATAATTCTCAACTATTCATGAACGGTGCAATCCGATGTCCAGTCACATCGCTGAAGGCACGGAGGTTGACCCTCGGAATCCGAGCGGCAAGACCTTCTTCGGCCATCCGCGCATGCTCGCCAATCTCTTCTCCGTCGAGATGTGGGAGCGCTTCTCCTTCTACGGGATGCAAGGCATCCTCGTGTACTACCTTTACTATTCGGCCGCCGACGGAGGCCTGGGTTTTGACCAGGCCGCAGCGACCGGAATCATCGGCGCCTACGGCGGCATGGTCTACCTCATGGCCATCGTGGGCGGGTATCTCGGCGACCGAGTCTTCGGCCCCGAAAAGACCTTGTTCTACTCCGCCATCGCCATCATGTTTGGCCATTTGGCACTGTCCGCGATTCCGAACTTCGCCGGTGTGATCATCGGCCTGGTGCTGATCGCCGTCGGCTCGGGATGCCTGAAGACCAACGCGTCGGTCCTCGTCGCCTCGCTTTACGACACCAAAGACATGCGCCGCGAGGCCGGCTTCACGGTGTTCTACATGGGCGTCAATATCGGCGCACTCTTCGGTCCGCTGCTGACCAACTTCGGCTGGGGAGCCCTCGGCTTCCACTTCGGCTTCCTTCTCGCGGCGATCGGCATGGCCTTTGGTCTGCTCCAGTATTGGATGACCCGCAAGAATCTGCCCGAATCGGTGCACTATGTGAACAACCCGGCCAGCACTCGGCAAAAGTCGCTGTTCGTGGGCGCCGTCGTCGTGATCGTGGCCCTGGTGCTGATCCTGAGCGCCGTCGGCCTCATTACCCCGGACAACATTTCCAACTGGGTCATCGGTGTCACCTTGATCGGCGCGATCATCTTGTGCGTCATTTTGGTCCGCAGCAAGCAGACCACCGCTGACGAGCACTCCCGCGTTTTGGCGTTCATCCCGCTGTGGATCGGCAACGCCGTCTTCTGGGCCCTCTACCAGCAGCAGTTCACGGTGATGGCCGTCTATTCGGATTCGCGCCTTGATTGGCACCTCTTCGGCATGGAGTTCAAGCCGGGGCTGTTCCAGTCGATCAACCCGGTGTTCATCATTCTTTTGGGAACCGTCTTCGCGACCCTGTGGACCAAGCTGGGCAACCGGCAGCCCTCCACGGTGACCAAGTTTGCGCTGGGTATGGTCGGCGTAGGCATCGCCTTCCTGATCTTCCTGCTACCCGCCGGGCATCACATCGTGAGCCTCTGGTGGTTGGTGCTGATCCTGTTCGTGTGCACGATTTCCGAGCTCACGCTGTCCCCCACGGGAACGTCAGCCACCACGCGGTTCTCGCCGGAGGCCCACAAGTCGCAGATGATGGCGTGGTACTGGACCTCCGTCGCCATGGGCACGGCGCTGTCCGGCTTCCTCGCCAAGTACTACTCGGAGCCCAATGAGGTTCCGTACTTCGCGACCATGGGTCTGATCAGCGTGATCGCGGGCATCATCTTGTGGCTCTTCCGCAAGCCGATTCTCACGATGATGCGCGGACTGCGGTAACCCTCACGGGCAAGGTCGCCGAGGCACCTTTCCGGAGAGCGAACGGGCGGGACTCCACACGGGGTCCCGCCCGTTCGTCGTCTCTGGCGCGACATTGCGGAGAAAAGCCTCGCCGAGGGTTCTGTGACGGGCCGAGGCAACATTGAGTTATGTGTCGCGAGGCTTGGAATGCTTTCCGGCGCGGTCCTAGGTTGAACAGCAGAACGAGCCGGAGGACCGCTTGAACCACCATGCGGCCTCCCCAACCGAAAGGATCCACATGTCACTGTTCCTCCTGGAAATCGCCCCGCAACAACCCTCCAAGGATGAGGCCGGCCAGATCATCGAGCGGGTCTCGGGTGCCCTGGGTGCCGACGACGTCGCCGCCGAATTCATCGAATCTCAGGTCACCGCGGACCACGCACAGGTCTTCGTGATCGTCGAGGCCGATTCGGCTGAGGCCATCACCCCCGCTGTGGAGTCGGCCGTCGCCGAGCGCGCAAAGGTGACCGGCCCCGACCCCGTGCGCTTGGTCGGCGCCGAGCTTGAGGACATCAAGAAGCTCAAGAAGAACGCCGATTACCTCGTGGAGTGGGACATCCCCGCTGAGATCACGATGGATCAGTACCTCGCCCGCAAGAAGGCCAATTCGCCCAAGTACGCCGAGGTCCCGGAGGTTTCGTTCCTCCGCACCTACGTGCGTGAAGACACCGTCAAGTGCCTGTGCTTCTACGACGCACCGGACGAAGACGCCGTGACCCGCGCCCGCGCAGCGGTCTCGACGCCGATCGACCGCCTGCACAAGCTGGACGCGTAACGCCCTCATTGTCTGGGGCGCGTGCTCGATCGGTCTTCTCGAATCGGCGGGTGTGAGCGTTTCGGGTTCCGGCGCTTCGCTGTGTCCTGGATTTTCGGGGTTGGCTTCAGTGTTTGCGCTGGTCGGTGAAGATCGGTGGAGGTAGCGCTACGGTTGCCGGGTGTCTGCGCACGGGCCGACGTCGGCGTTTCAGGGGTGCAGACGGTTTCGCTTGGGACGTGTGGCGTTCGGGGTGGCGTGGCGCGTGACGCACGGTTTGGACCGGTGCGTGACGCGCGGTGCGCAGACGGCGTCTCCCCCAGCCCCCTTCGTGGCGGTTGCCCAACTGGGCCGTCACCCGATTCCGCGGTGGTTGCCTCGCCCGGCGGTGGCGACCAGATCCGGTGGCGGTGACCCGTTCCGGTGCCGGTTGCCTCGCGCGGTGGTGGCGGCCCCATCCTGTGGCGGTTGCCTCGCTCGGCGGTGGCGGTTACCCGGTTCGGTGGCGGTTACCCGATTCGGAGGGGCCCACCGCTATTAGGTGACGGTTAAAGCACCACCTAATAGCGGTAGGCGCCACCCGAGGCGGGAAACCACCACCGAACGACGTCGCCCAGCCGCCCGCCAAACGCGGGTAAACGCCACATAACCCGGGAAACCGCCACCTGAGAGCCGCTTCCCGCCAACGAACAACGCGGGTAAACACCACATCACCAGGGAAACCCCACCAGATAGCCGCTTCCCGCCAACCAGACCGAGGACGACCAGCAACCCCCGACGGGCAACCGCCCCCTGATAGGCGCTTCCCACCACCGACCAGCGAGACAAAACGCCACGCCAATCTGGAAACCGCCACCTGATAGGCGCTTCCCGCCACCGACCAGCCCCGGCAAACGCCCACCAGCCGGGTAACCCCCACTAAAGAGCCCCTTCCCGCCGCCCAACCAACCGGCCAACCACCACCCAACGGGCCCCACAACCACACCCCGGGCCATCGCTAGGAGCCACACCATGACCGCCACGCCGAGCATCCAGTCCCGAACCTCTTCCGAAACCGCGGAGTCACACAGCAAGGTCCCCGCGCTGGTCGAATACCCCGAACGCGCAACCGTGCTGAATTTGGCCGCGGAACAGGCCGCGAGCGTGGACGCCGACGAGGCCTCCCCGTTCGAGACCCTGCGGCGTTTGGGAGAACTCGGCCTGCTGACGAAGGGACGTCACGGCTCACTGCTCCCGCAGGCTGCCGTGATCTATGACCTGGCGACCGAATGCATGTCCACGGCCTTCTCCCTCTGGGCGCATCGGTCCACCATCACGTTTTTCGACGCCGTCGGCCGTTCCTTGCCGGATGGCCTGGCTGACGGATCGGTGAGCGGAAGCACGGCGATGGCTGCGGCGTTCAAGGACGCGGCCGGCGTCGGGAACATCGCGGTCACGGCCGAACCTACGGAGGACGGCTACGTTCTCAACGGCGTGATCCCCTGGGCATCGAATCTGTACCCGCACGGCGTCGCGGTATTGCCCGTGGTCACCGCCGAAGGCCACAAGCTGATCGTGACCGTTCGGACGGAGGCCGCGGGTTTCGACGTCAAACCCATGAAAAATCTCTTGGCCTTGGACGCCACCGCCTCGGGATTCACCAAGGTCACCGATGTTCACGTTCCTTCCGAGGACGTGCTCTCCGACGACGTTCCCGGCTTCCTCGCCTCGGTCAGTGCGCCATTCTTGCTGATGCAGGCGTCGTTTTGCCTCGGCTTGAGCGCGGCCGCCCTCACCAGCGCCCAGGAATACCGGGACTCCAGCAACGGCGTCTTCCGCGAGGACTTCGACCGCCGCGAACAAGAATTCCGCGAGTTGTCGGAGGAGGTCATACGCCTCGCCGAGGATCCTGCGGCCGCGGGTCGGCTCGAGGTCCTAAAGGCTCGGCTGAACGCCGCCCACCTCGCGCAGGCTGCGGCCCACCTGGAACTCACGGTCGTGGGAGGTCGCGGATACGTCGCCACCTCGGCCACGGCCCGGCGATTCCGCGAAGCGAGCTTCCTTCCGGTGCAGTCGCCCACGGAGGGCCACCTGCGGAGCGAAATTCGCAGAGGGTAGGTCGACGTGGCACAGCTGAGCGTCGCCAAGGCGCGTAAAACCTACCCCGGAGCGCAAGAAGCAGCCCTGGACGACGTCGACCTCACCGTTGAAGACGGCGAGTCCTACGTCATCCTGGGCCCATCCGGCTCCGGCAAGTCCACCCTGTTACGTTCCATCGCCGGCCTCGAAAACCTCGATTCCGGCGAGGTCCGTTTAGACGGATCCCCCTTAGCCGAGTCGTCCGAGCGGCTCGCGATGGTGTTTCAAGACGCCGCCCTCTACCCGTGGCTGACCGTCTCGCAAAACATCGCACTGTCTGGGCGCTTCTCCAAGAATCGAGACCGCCTCAGCGATACCACGGTCGATGATTTGCTCGGCACGCTCGGGTTGCGACACCTCAAGGACGCGTATCCTGAGCAACTCTCCGGCGGCCAGGCCCAACGCGTCGCCGTGGGGCGGGCCTTGGCGCTGACGCCGGACGTCCTCCTCCTGGACGAGCCCCTCTCCGCCCTGGACCCCGCGACGCGCGAAGACCTCCAGGGCTGGTTGCGGGATCTGATGCGCCGTCTGTCATTGACGTGCATCACGGTGACTCACGACGTCGACGAAGCCACCGCCCTGGCCGACCGCGTGGGATTTTTCGACGGTCCCGGAGGCTTCTCCCAGGAGTGGTCCGTGAACCGGGACCAGGCTTCACCGGAGGCTGACCCCGGAGCCTTGACGGCGTCTATCCGCGGTTACTACCGCCAAGCCCGCGGTGACTACTCGATATGACACGTCCCTCCTCAAGTCGACCTTCGGGCGGGGTATCCGGGTTCTCCGCGAATCGCCGCACCGTGTTGGGAGCCGGCGCAGGCCTGGCGGTGGCCGCCTCGGGGACGTGGGCGGCCGGCGTCGGGCTGGGATCCACCAGCGCGACGTCCTCACAGATTCGCATCGGCTACCTCCCCATCACCGACGCCGCCCCATTGCTTGTGGGCCACGCCCGCGGCCTGTTTGCCGAACACGGTGCCGACGTGCAGAAACCCACGCTGTTTCGCTCGTGGTCCTCGCTTTCTGAGGCCTTCATCAGCGGTGAGATCGACGCGATGCACCTTCTCATGCCCATGGCCCTCCACCTGAAATACGGGCTGGGCGCCGACGCCCGAATCACCGCCTGGAACCACATCAACGGCTCCGCACTGACCGTTTCCCCGACCATCGACGACGTCGGGGATCTCGCCGGAGCCACGGTCGCGATTCCCGCGTGGTGGTCCGTGCACAACGTCGTCCTCCAAAAATTGCTCCGGAGTGAAGGACTCACCCCGGTCATTCGAACGTCTCCTTCGGCGTCGGCGGGCGAGGTTCAGCTCGTGGTCATGGCTCCCTCGGACATGATTCCGGCCCTGGCCAACGGGGTGATCGGAGGGTTCGTGGTCGCCGACCCGTTCAACGCGGCGGCTTTTGTTCAACACATCGGCAAAACCCTCCGTTACCTAGGTGATGTGTGGAAAGACCACGCCTGCTGCGTCACGGTGCTCCGCGGATCGCTCGTGGACGACGACGCCGACACGGCTCAATCATTCATGGACGGCCTCGTCGCGGCGCAATCGTGGACCCGTGAGAACCGGGCCGAGGCCGCGAAAATCCTCAGCGACTCCTACCTGCCCCAGCCGCTGCCCGCGATTCGTCGGGCCCTCACGGACCACGCCGCCGACTTTCCGGGCGCGGTTCACCACCCGGGGTGGGGCGGGCAGCTCATCGACTTTGCGCCGTACCCGTACGAGAGTTTCACCGCCGAATTACTGACCGCGATGCGCGAAACGGTGGTCGACGCCCCGAGCGACTTCCTCTCGGGGCTTGAACCCGCCCAGGCCCAGCGCGACCTCATCGATACGCGCCTCGTCTCCCGATCCATCGAGAAGGTTGGCGGCATGGGCACCTTCGGCGCGTCGTCCACGCAGAGAACCGAGGAGATCGAGCCGTGACCCACCCCAGTGATCCGCAGGCGCCCGAGCGCACGACGTCGGCTCCACCCCGCGAGGCCATCGCTCCCCGTACGGCACTTCGCCGGCGGGCCTCCGCGAACAATCCGTGGCTCACCGGGGCCGTGGGTGTGATGATCGCGGTCCTCTTGTGGTGGATCTTCACGCACGCCGCGGGCGCACACAACACGCTGTTGGCGGCCCTCGAGCCGGAACGCATGCCCGGTGCGTTTGCTTCCCTCTTCGGGCGCGGCGTCATCCTCCCGGACATCGGCGTGTCCCTCCTCCGTTTGGTCTTGGGACTTGGCCTTGGCATCGTCTTGGGAGTTCCCCTGGGTATTGCGGTGGGCTCGTTGCCGCGCTTCGCCGGTGCGTCCTCGCCCGTCATCCAATTCTTGCGGATGGTCTCGCCCCTCTCGTGGGCGCCCATCGCCGTCGCATTATTTGGCGTGGGGCACGCGCCGGTGATTTTCCTGGTGGGAATCGCCGCGATCTGGCCCGTGGTCATCAACACCGCCGCCGGGGTTCGCGCCGTCGACCAGCATCACGTGGACGTGGCTCGGGTCCTGGGAGCCACCGGCTTCGAGGTCCTCCGGCACGTCGTCCTCCCCAGCGCGAGGGCGCACATGCTGACCGGAATCCGCACGGCATTGGGAATTGCCTGGGTCATCATCGTTCCGGCCGAGATGCTCGGCGTCACGTCCGGGCTGGGCTACGAGATTCTCAATGCGCGGGATCGCTTGGCATATGACGAGATGCTCGCGGTGATTCTGGTGATCGGCCTCTTGGGCATCGTCCTGGATGCCCTCGCCCAACGACTACTCCGCGAGCGCAAGACCCGAGGGTAGACTGGCTGAGGCCCAGAGGACGAAAGCCGTCCGGCCGCGGGCCGATTCGTCGTCAGTCATCACCCTTCAGGAGTCTGCGTGAGCTCTGCACCTCAGCCCCCGTCGTCGGAAAAGTCCCGGAAGGCAAGCTTCGGTTGGTCCCTTCACGGTGACGGCAAGACGGTCGCGCCAGGGAACGTCGTCGGCCCGCTCGAACGGTTGTCGTGGGGCCGCACCATCAGCATCGGTGCGCAGCACGTCGTCGCGATGTTTGGGGCCACGTTCTTGGTGCCGCTCATTACGGGGTTCCCGCCGGCGACGACGTTGTTTTTCTCCGGCATCGGGACCATTCTCTTCCTGCTGCTGACGGCTGGGAGGGTTCCCTCCTACCTCGGCTCCTCCTTTGCGTTCATCGCCCCCATTGGCGCTGCGATGAACCAGTATGGCCCCGGTGGCGCCCTCGGCGGGATCGTGATGTCTGGGCTGGCCCTCTTCGTGATCGGTGTGATCGTCCAGGTGGCTGGCACGGCGTGGCTCCAGAAGCTCATGCCGCCTCTGGTCACGGGGTCGATCGTCGCGCTGATCGGTTTCAACCTGGCGCCGTCGGCCAAGGATAATTTCATGAAGGCACCGATTACGGCGCTCGTGACCTTGGGCTCGATCGTTCTGATTTCCGTGCTTTTCCGCGGGATTATTGGCCGACTGTCGATTCTTCTCGGCGTCATCATCGGGTATGTCACGGCGGTGATTCGGGGTGAGGTTGATTTCAGCGCGATCCATGAGGCCTGGAAAAACGAGGGGCTTTTCGGCCTGCCACAGTTCCATGCCCCGGAATTTCATCTTGCTCTGGCCGGCCTTTTCGTTCCCGTGGTGCTCGTGCTGGTCGCCGAAAACATCGGGCATGTGAAGTCCGTGGCGCTGATGACCGGTGACAACCTCGACCACTACGCCGGCCGCGCCATCATGGCGGACGGTCTGGCGACCACGATCGCCGGCAGCGGCGGTGGGTCCGGCACCACGACGTACGCCGAAAACATCGGCGTCATGGCGGCGACCAAGGTTTATTCCACGGCGGCGTATTGGGTCGCGGCGATCGTCGCGCTGTTGCTCTCGGTCTTGCCCGTCTTCGGCGCCGCGGTAGCCACCGTTCCCGCGGGCGTGCTCGGAGGCGCCGCGACCGTGCTGTACGGCATGATCGGCATGTTGGGTGTACGTATCTGGGTCCAGAACCGCGTGGACTTCTCGAATCAGGTCAATCTCACGACGGCGGCCGCGGCCCTGATCGTCGGCATCGCGGATTACACCTGGGATATCGCCGGCCTGCAGTTCGCCGGTATTGCCCTGGGCACGGGGGCCACGCTGGTCGTGTACCACCTCATGGCCTTCATCGCGCGGCGACGTCGCTCCGTGGGGTCGGACCCGTTGGAACCGGACGCCACCGAGCATCCTTCTCCGCTGGGCTAGTCCGCTGCGCCCGGGCCGAGCGTCGCCTGCGCTACGTCCGCCCGGTTGGTGACGATGCCGTCGACCCCGAGCTGCGCGAGCCTCATCATGTCGCGCGGGTCGTCGATGGTCCACACATCGACGCGCAGGCCGCACCGATGCGCGGCCGCCAGGAAGCGCGGGGTCACCACGCGCACCGTCAGCGGCCCCACCCGTTGCGTTTCGGGCACCTGCATCGCCCCGAATTCGGCCACCCACGGACGGATGACCCGGGAGATGACCGTCCACACGGCCGAACATGCCCGCAGTGGAATACACGCGCTCACGAGTTTGAAGGCCGCGATGCCGCCATATCCGGCGCTCGACGCGACGCCGCGCGGCAACTTACGCAACACTCGGCGTCGTCGCGATTCCGAGAACGAGGTCACGAGCACCCGGCCCGCGGCCCCAGAGGCCTCAATGGCCTGGGGCAGGGCCCCGACCGAGCCTTCGTCCTTGACGTCGATATTGAAGTAAGCGTCCGGAACGGCCGCGAGAGCTTCTTCCACGGTGGGGATTCTCTCCCCATGCACCAACCGCACACCGGAGATCTCCGCCGCGGTCATCTCGCCGACGACGCCGTCCACGCCCGCGACGCGCGAAAGGTCCGGGTCATGAATCGTCAGCGCCACACCGTCCGCGGTCGCGTTCACGTCGGTTTCGATCCATGCCACCCCAGCCTCCCGGGCGGCTCGAAACGCCGAGAGGCAGTTTTCGTCGCCGTCGCCCGCCAGCCCGCGATGGGCCAAAATGCGCACGGGCTCTACCCGAGTATGTTTCGGAGACTCGGATCGATCAGCCATGGCTCAAGATCTCCTCGATCACTTGGGCGACGCCGTCGTCCTCGAAACCGGGGCAGGTGCGGCCCACCTCTTCGATGACGCCCGGCCACCCAGAAGCCATCGCGTACCCATGGCCAGCCCACTGAAGCATCGACGTGTCGTTCGGCATGTCCCCGAAGGCCAGCACATCCTCCGCTGCGATCCCCTCGAGATCACACCACCGGGCCAACGTTCTCCCCTTGGACAGTCCGGGCTGCCCCACTTCAGCTAGGGGCAAATCGGCGACGGCGTGGGTCACGGAAACCGCATCCTCACCCAAACTCCGCACTTCCTCGTAGAGGTGTCGCGGCTCGAGAGAGTCATCCCGGACCAGGAATTTGATGACCTGGTCGCCCGGGGACAGCGCCTGATTCAGCGGCCCGAAGGTACGGCGCTCGACTTCTCGAAGGTTGGTCTCGGGCCACCCCTCTTCGGAAAAGATTCCGTCCAAGGTTTCGACCGAATAGGACGCGTGAGGAAGGCGCTCCGCGAGACGGTTTCGCAACGCGAGGATTACCTCGGCGTCGACCGTCTCGGCCTCGAGAACTTCTTCACGGGCGACGTCGTAAACCACCGCGCCGTTAGAACATATAGCTATCGAGTCATACTCCATTTGCTCGCGGACCGGCTCGATCCACCGGTGCGGTCTGCCCGTGACGTACACGATCTGCAGGCCGGCGGATCGAGCCGCCCGGAGCGCACGGATCGTCCGATCGCGGAACCTGAAATCGGGACCGAGAACGGTGCCGTCCAGGTCCGTGGCGATCAGTTTGATCACTCGGCGACCTCGTATGTTCCGGTCAGGAACGCCCGACCAATTCCGTGGAAGAACAGATTGAAGTTCACGACGGCGGGGGAGGCGCTTTCGTCGAGGTCGAGCTTTTCGGTGTCCACCGCGGTGACGCAGAAGATGTAACGGTGTGCGCCGTGCCCTGGGGGCGGAGCGGCCCCGGTGAACTCGCGGTTTCCTCCGTCGTTGAGGTGCTTAATGGCGCCCTCCACCTCCTGGGAGGCCCAATCCGTGGGAAGCTCCGTGACCGAGGCCGGGATATTGGAAACACACAAGTGCCAGAACCCGGAAGGGGTCGGCGCGTCGGGGTCGAAGCAGGTCACCACGTAGCTCTTGGTGCCCTCCGGGGCCCCCGACCAGGCCAGCTGCGGGGCGCGGTCTTGGCCGCCCTCAATCCCCATCGCGGCGGATGCCTGCTCGAGGGCGAGCGGCTGACCTTCGGTCACGTCCGTGGAGGTCAGGGTAAATTCCGGCAGATCCGGCAAGTCGGCGTAAGGTTCACGATTCAGCATGGTGGTTCTCCTTGTCTCGTTGTTCAAAAGCGTCCAATTCCTCCCGGGTCGGCGAATCCGCCCCGTCCCGGGAAACCGTGATAGCGGCCGCAGCCGCGGCACGCGTCAGAATCTCACGGAGTTGCTCCGTGCCCAGCTCGGAGAGCTTCTCGCCGGCCTGCGCGCCAGATATTCCGCGATCCACCAACGCCGAGAGCAGGGCCGCCATCAGGGAATCTCCGGCCCCCACCGTATCGGCGACCGTCACCTTCGGCGGCGACACCCGGACACCCTGCGGCCCCGTGCCGCGGGTCAACGCCCACGGTCCTAGCTGTCCGCGGGTGATCACCATGAGTCCGACCCCGCGGTCCAGCCACGCGCGAGCCGACTCTTCGACGGTGCGATGCGGATAGAGCCAGAGGAGATCCTCGTCTGAAGCCTTGACGACGTCGGCAAGATCCACCACGGACTCTGCCCACGCGCGGGCCTGACCCGCGTCGGGAATGATCGCCGGGCGGCAATTGGGATCGTAAGAAATGAGGGCGTGGTGGGCGGCGTCCCGGGTGGCCTCCACGACGGTCGTGGCTCCCGGCTCGAGCATCGCACCGATCGAACCAACGTGCAGGAGGTCAGTTTCCCGCAGTAATTCCGGCAATTGGTCCCGAGCGGACTCGAGGTTCCAGTCCAGATCGAAGCGGTAGGAAGCGCCACCCTCGGCATCGAGCGTGGATTCCGCGACGGAGGTGGGTGCATCGTCCGGGCCGACCGGCCGTTCGACGCCGGATTCACGGAGGTGCTCGTCGATCACCTCGCCGTGTTCGTCCCTGCCATAACGGCCAATAAACCGAGTGGCATGCCCCAAGCGGGAGAGGCCCACGGCGACGTTGAGGGGGCTACCACCCGGGTGGGTCCGAGGTGCCGCCCCTTCACGGTTCACGATGTCTACGAGGGCTTCGCCCATGACGGTCAACATGACTTCAGTCTATCGATCCTCGGTTCGGAGGAAACAGACGGGCTCGAGAAGCTCCTCGCAACCCGCCCTATGAGCACTCCGACATGGCGTGATGTGTCCAGTGCCACGTTGTTTTCCGGGTCAGATTCCCACAATTCGCAACGTGACCATCGAGACATCCTTTACGCTGGGAGGTGCTCAGTACGCAAGGAAGCGTCCAACGGACATGCCCGGGTCAGCGAAGCCTCGGGCGAGAAAGTGAAGGTCGAACCGTGGCCCATCCCGTCACCCCTACCGAATGGTCCCGTCGCGAAGAACTGGCCGAAGCCATGATTCCGCTCATCGGACGTCTGCATCGCGAAAACCGCGTCGTCGTGAATATCCACGGCCGCAGCCTGATCAACCAGTCGGTGACCGACATCATTAAGGCCCACCGTTGGGCCCGGCAGATCGACACCGTTGAGCTCAGCCTGGAAGAGACGTTCCCGATCGTCGAGGCCCTCAGCTCGTTGAACCTCGGCCCGGCCTCCGTGGATTTGGCTCGCCTCAATAAGTTGCACAAGGCTCAGGGCGCCGACGGCGACCTGACCGGTTGGCTCCGGGAGCAGCTCGCCGAGGTGGTCGATCAGAAAGGCTCCTCCGAGCATCCCAGCAAGGACATCGTGCTGTACGGCTTCGGCCGCATCGGCCGCCTCCTGAGCAGGATTCTCATCGAACGCGGCGTCGACTCCGGATTGAATCTGCGCGCCGTCGTGGTCCGCAAAAATGGCGAGAACGACCTCTACAAGCGAGCCTCGTTGCTCCGTCGCGACTCGGTACACGGCGCATTCCAGGGAACCATCCAGGTAGACCCGGACACCAACATCGTCACCGCCAACGGCGTTCCGATTCAGTTCATCTACTCCTCGGATCCTTCGACGGTCGACTACACCGAATACGGCATCGAAAACGCGCTGGTCATCGACAACACCGGCCGCTGGCGCGACGAGGAAGGGCTCTCGCAGCACCTGAAGTCCAAGGGCGTGTCCAAGGTTCTGCTGACCGCCCCCGGCAAGGGACAACTCAAGAACATCGTGTGCGGTGTCAACGACGGCATCATCTCCGACGACGACCAAATTCTCTCCGCGGCGTCCTGCACCACCAACGCGATCACCCCGGTGCTCAAGGTGCTCGACGACGAATACGGCGTCAACCACGGACACGTCGAGACGGTTCACTCGTTCACCAACGACCAGAACCTCATCGACAACTTCCACAAGGGCGACCGGCGTGGACGTTCGGCGGCACTGAATATGGTGCTCACCGAGACGGGTGCGGCCAAGGCCGTAGCCAAGGCCCTCCCCCATCTGGAGGGCAAGCTCACGGGCAACGCCATCCGCGTTCCTACCCCGGACGTCTCCATGGCGATTCTGAACCTCCAACTCGAGAAAGCTCCGGAGTCCAAGGAGACGCTGAACGCCTACCTCCGTGACATGTCCCTGAACTCGACCCTGCGGAAGCAGATCGACTACACCGATTCTCACGAGGTCGTTTCCACGGACTTTGTGGGCTCCCGTCGAGCCGGAATCGTCGATGGCCTGGCCACGATTGTCACCGGTCATTCCGTCGTCGTGTACGTGTGGTACGACAACGAATTCGGGTACTCCTGCCAGGTGATCCGGGTGGTCGAGGAAATGGCCGGCGTGCACCCCGCCAGCTTCCCGCGCGAGGCCTAAACGAGGCTCTCCGGAGCACCGGAAACACCAAAACGGCCCGGGGCCGGCATCCATGACGATGCCGGCCCCGGGCCTCTTCATACCCTCACGGCGGCGAGGCCTTAGTCGAGGCGGTAAAAGCCGTCCAGCGCCTTCGCCAGGTTCAGCGCATCGCCGACGTGGCACATTTCCCGAGCGGAATGCATCGAGAGCAGACCGAGGCCGACGTCGATGGTCCGGATGCCGAGTCGCGTGGAGGTAATGGGGCCGATCGTCGAGCCACACGGAACGTCGTTATTGGACACGAATTCTTGATAGCTCGCACCGCCCTCTTCGCAAGCCTGCGCCCAGATTGCTGCCCCGACGGCGTCGGTGGCATACCGCTGATTGGCGTTGATTTTCAGCAACGGACCGGCACCCGGCCGCGGCTGATTTACCGGGTCGTGGTGGGAGGGGTAGTTCGGGTGAACCAGGTGACCGGCGTCCGAGGAGAGGCAGACCGAATCCGCGAGCGCCCGTCGGTAGTCTTCTGAGGTGCCGCCACGGGCCGCGGAGATCCTCGTCAAAACATCTTCCAAGATGGGCCCCGCCGCACCGGAGCGCGACGAGGATCCGATCTCCTCGTGGTCGAAGGCCGCGAGCACGAGCGTCCGGCTGCCGTGCACGTCGCCCTGGGCGGCTCGAATCAGCGCCTCGACGCCCGCGTGAACGGAGGAGAGATTGTCCAGACGGCCCGAGGCCAAGAACTCTTCGGAGGCACCAAAGAGCCGGGGACGTTGAGAGTCGACCAGCACGACGTCGTACCCGAGAATTGCTTCCGCCGTGGCAGGCCGATCGGCCTGAGAGGCAAGGAATTCCAGCACGTCCCCAGGCTCTTCACCGGCACCCCAAATGGGCTGGACATGCTGCTGGCGGTCCAGCTTGAGACCCTCGTTGACCGAGCGATCGAGGTGGATCGCGAGCTGGGGAATGCGGGCGACCGGGCCGGTACTCACCAGCCGCTCCCCCACGGTACCGTCCTCCTCGCGGACGGTCAGCCGTCCTG
Organism: Kocuria sp. HSID16901; assembly: GCF_003989425.1. Lineage (NCBI taxonomy): Bacteria > Bacillati > Actinomycetota > Actinomycetes > Micrococcales > Micrococcaceae > Kocuria > Kocuria sp. HSID16901. Next base: position 67,485 of record NZ_RBLM01000006.1, read on the forward strand.
CAAAGCGCAGCTCGCGGTCTAGCCATGAGTTCAGGAGAGCCCCGCCGTAGACCTCCACCCCGGCCTGATGCCACCCGAAGCGGTCCACCGAGGAACGTGGCTTGAGCTTGAAGGAGGGCGAATCGGTATGTGCGCCCACGATCTTGTAACCGCCCTCGGCACTCGCACCGTCCGGGGCGAACCACGCGATGAGCGCGCCATCGCGAAGGATATACCGCCCGCCGGGTGTCGAGGAGAAAGGCTCCGCCTCGGATTGCTCCACGAAACCGGCCCCATCTAGACGACGAGCAGCCTCACGAGCGGCATGAAAAGACGACGGGGACGCTTCGACAAACGCTCCGAGGTCTTCGGCGTAACGACGCGCTTCGTTGAGCGACGCGGACGGGGTCATGACTTCCTCCAAGTGATGGTGTGGTGCTGATCGGTGACCGGTTCGAGGCCCGCGTTATGCAGGGCCCAACCCGGCCAGGATTGGGCGGCCACAACGGCCGGACGGCGCGTTTCGACTTGTTGACGGCGTGCCATCCACAGCACGACGACGGCGTAGAGACCATCGATGATCACCGTCATCACGGCTTCCGAGGGGCCGATGTCGGTGGCGCCAAAGGGGTCCGCCATTCCGAAAACACCCAAGAGAATGGTGGTGAGATTGTTGCTGACGTGCAGTCCTATCGAGGCCTCCAGGCCACCGGTGGCGATGCACAGGAATCCGGCGATAATCGCTAGGATACCCACGCTGATGAGCCCCCACAGGTCGTAACCGTGGCTCAGCACGAAGAGCGGCACCGGCAAGAGCACGGCCCAGGCAGGGTGTTTGAGCCACCGGCCGATGGACTGCAAGAGAAATCCGCGAAAAGCCAGCTCCTCACCCACGCACTGGATGGGCACCAGGATGATCGAGATGATGAGAAGCCACACGGTCACGGAGCCGTGGAGCGTGGGGGACGGCATGCCGCCGCCCAGGAGGACCCCCACCAACTGGGCGAGGATGAAAATCACCAGTCCGGCGATGAAACAGCGCATCAGCCATCCCCATCGCATCCGACCGGTGACCGAAAAGATCAATCCGAGAGGCCGGGGGCCCATGAAGAACCTGGCCAGGAGCACGCACGGCACCATGATCGCGATACTCAAGAACATCAGGCCGAAGATCGAGGGATGATCCAACATGGAATCGGGGTATCCGTTGGGACCCACGGTGAGTCTCGGACCCCCGGTGATCGCCGGTGCGGCAAACATGAGAACCGTAATCAGCACGGCCAGCACCATGTAGAGCGGACCGGAAATGCAGAATTCGACGAGAGGCTTCCACCACCGATGGGTGGGGTCCGAACGCCATAGTCGGTGGTAGGGAATATCCTCGATGGGCACGGGATTCAGCGGAGGTGCTCCGGCCTCTTTATAGGCTCGGGCCGCCTCCAGGCTCGCACGATCCGCTGCCTGCGGATGGCCTTCATCGGCAGGCTCCGAAATCCCCCAAGTAGGGCGCGGGGAGCCTTGAGAGGCTTGAGGCGGATCGGGGGTGCTCGGTCTGCCGGCGTCATTTTCCATGGTCATCAGTCTAGGCGGCCCCTGAGGAGGCTCTCCACGAGCGGCTCTGGACGGTGGAGGAGACACCTCATCAGGTGGAGTCCACGGAGAACCTCCGGATTCTGACACGACGAAGTCCCACGATGAATTCATCATCTCTTAGTGCCAGGTGGGAATTTTGGAAGAGTTTTCTGTCATAATGGCAATTATTAGCCACATCACTCGACCAAGGAACCCACATGGCTCTCCGATTTAACCCACCACCGAATTGGCCGAAGCCACCCGAAGGATGGCAGCCCGATGCCGGTTGGCGTCCGGATCCGCAATGGGGCCCGGCGCCGCAAGGTTGGCCTTTTTGGGTCGATGAGCGCGGGAACCCGGTTCCCTCGGCCCGACCGGAAGACCCCTCCGCCATCCCGGAGGAACCGACGCCGGAACCTGCGGCGACGCAACACTATCCTCAGCAATCGTGGGATTCCCAGCAGAACAGCCAGAACGGTTCGTCAGCTCCGAACCCTTATGCCGCTCAGGGTGGGCAAAACACCGCGTGGAATCACGACAACACGTGGAACCAGCCCCCGAAAAAGAAGAATTTCTTCGCATCCCCCGGTGGAATTCTGTCGATCATCGGCGCCATCCTGGTGGTGCTCGTCGTCTTGTTGGTCTTGGCCCTGACGGGCGTCATCGGCGGACACCGGAATGACTCCGAAGCGACCTCCCAGGTTTCCTCGAATTCCGAGGCCGCCGACTCCAGCGGGAAGGCGACATCGTCCGGCGACGGATCCGCGAGCCATTCCGCCCAGGCTTCCGCCACCGGTGCGGGTCCCAGCGGCACCAAACCCCAGCAGAAGAACATTCCCGCGAACGACAGCAAGCCGATCGTGGAGTACTCCGGAAGCGGAGAGCAGTCGGTCAAGACCGACAAACTCGAAGACGGCAAGGTCTACTACCTCGAGTACTGGTACCAGGGCGATTCAAACTTTTCGATCTGGGGCTTGGATGACAAGAATGAGCACGCTGGCCTCTACGCCAATGACATCGATTCGTCCGTAGGGTCCAACTGGCTGGATCTTGACGGCCTCTTTGGCAATCCGAAGGGCTTCGACGTCGAAACCGAAGGCCAATGGGAGATCAAGGTCTACGATGCCAACGCGGTCCAGTCCAAGGGCGATCGGGATCTGAAGACCAACGGTTCTGTGGCCTTTGCCTACCAAGGGCCCAAGAAGACGGGCGAATTGACCAACCTCAGCAAGGAGAACATCAGAATCACGGCCTACGATCTCAAGGGCGATCTGGTCTTCCAAGAGCATCTGGATCAGGGCAAGAAGGCGACCCTCGATTTTCCGGATTCGTCCAAGGATGACCAAACGGTTCTGGTCCAAGTGAAGACGGCGTACAACGACTCGGACTGGAAAATCACCTACAAATAACCCGCGGTCCGCACCGCGTCTGCCTCACGAGCCGAGCGTTTCGGGATGCCGAAACGCTCGGCTCGTGTGCCGTCTGGCTCAAGCACGGTGCTCCAGCCCACTACGATGGGACTAATGGAGAGACACATGACCCACGACTCGGCCGATTCGGCCCATCAGAGGACTGTCCACACCGTTGGACGCTCTGCCCTCCTCGTGACCTGCCCCGACCTCAAGGATGTCTTGGCCCTCCACGAGGCGCTGACGCATTCGCCACTACCGGGCCAGCTCGAACTCATTCCGGCTGCGACCACGGTGCTCGTTCGATTCCGGTCCAGGCTCTCCACCGACGCGGCACACCGGACGGCAGCACACCTGCGATCTCTGCGTGGGGTCTCGGGATCAGCCTCCGAGGCGAACACCGTGGAGCTGGCTGTGCAGTATCACGGCGAGGACCTGGACGACGTCGCGGAACACCTGGGCATTTCGACCGACGCCGTCATCGACCGCCATTCGGGCCGCAATTGGACCGCCGCATTTTCCGGATTCTCCCCCGGATTCGCCTATCTCGTCCCCGCCGATGGCGATGACACCGCACCACTCACCGTGCCCCGACGCAGCAGCCCTCGAACCAAAGTTCCCGCCGGATCCGTCGCCTTGGCTGGTGATTTTTCCGCCGTTTACCCCAGCGATTCTCCGGGCGGTTGGCAGCTGATCGGCACCACGAACTCTCCGGTGTGGGATCTTTCCCGCGAGGTGCCCGCCCTCATTACTCCAGGCACGAGGGTTCGCTTTACCGCGACCCGGGAAAGCATGGAATTACAAGAATCCGCGTCGGCCGAACCGAGCGACTCTCCGGATGAGGGCACGATACGCATCGAAGCGCCGGGGCTCTCGACGATCGCTCAGGACCCGGGCCGTCGCGGACACATCGACTGGGGTGTGAGCCCCTCAGGGTGGGCCGACGCCGAGGCGGCCGAGTCGGCCAACCGGCTCGTGGGCAACGCTCCCGCGGCGACCGTGCTCGAGAATACCGCCGGCGGCTTGAGCCTAACCGCCCTCCGGGACACGGTTTTGGCGGTCACGGGCGCCCGCACCGAAGTCACTGTGTCCGGCGACCAACCGTCACGCCGGCCGGAAGACCGACCCTTTGCTCTCCTGGAGGGGCAACGTCTCACCCTCGGGCCGACGACGCGCGGCCTGCGGGTCTACGTCGCCGTCCGGGGCGGATTCCAGATCGACGCCGTGCTCGGCAGTTCCGCCACGGACACCCTCGCCCGGCTTGGACCGCCCCCAATCACCCGCGGCACCATCCTTCGGGCCGGCCCGGAACCGCGACATGCCGTCCTCACGTCATGGCCCGCCGTCGACCTTCCGCCGGCCGACGACGTCACCGACATCCCCTTCACCCCCGGCCCTCGCGACGACTGGTTCACCGAGGACTCCCTCAACCGGCTGAATGACTTCACGTGGCGGGTTGCCCAAGAAAGCAACCGCGTGGGGGTTCGTTTGGCCCCTCCCGAAAGCGCCGAGGGCGCCACTCCCCTGGTCCGCACGAATGCGGCGCTGGGTAAGGAATTGCCGAGTGAGGGCGTCGTCGCCGGTTCGATCCAGGTTCCCCCGAATGGTCACCCCGTGATCTTCATGGCGGACCACCCCGTGACCGGCGGATATCCGGTGATCGGCGTCGTGGAGCCCGAACATCTTCGGCTGCTGGCCCAAGCGCCACCCGGCACCGCAGTCCGACTTCACCACAAGACATCCAACGCATACCCCGTATCACCCACCAACCTCACGGAGAACACCCCATGCGCAAAGTTCTGATCGCCAACCGCTCGGAGATCGCCGTCCGCGTGATCCATGCCTGCGCCGAACGGGGTATCGGCACGGTCGCCGTCTATGCCGAGTCCGACGCCGAATCCCTCCACGTGCACCTCGCCGACGAGGCGTACGCCCTGGAAGGCAATTCTCCGGCGGAGACGTACCTCAACATCCAGAAACTCCTCGACATCGCCCAGCGCGCCGGTGCCACCGACGTCCACCCGGGGTACGGATTCCTGGCCGAGTCCGCGGAGTTTGCCCGGGCCGTGGGCGATGCCGGCATGACGTGGATCGGCCCGTCCCCCGAAACCATCGAGGCCTTAGGCGACAAGATTCAGGCCCGCGCGATTGCGACGGCGGCCGGCGCCCCGTTGGCCCCGGGCACGGACGGTCCCCTCAAAGACGAGGCTCAGGCCAGGGCCTTCGCCGAGGAGCACGGTCTGCCGATCATCATCAAGGCGGCCCACGGAGGTGGCGGCCGCGGAATGCGCGTGGTCCGGGACCTCGACGAGGTCGAATCGGCGTTTGAGTCCGCGGCCCGCGAGGCCAAGGGCGCCTTCGGACGGAGCGAATGCTTTGTGGAGCGCTTCCTGGAGAAGCCGCGGCACGTGGAGGCGCAGGTGATTGCCGACGCGCACGGTGGCGTCGTCGTGGTGGGCACGCGCGACTGCTCCCTGCAGCGACGCAATCAAAAGCTCGTCGAGGAGTCTCCGGCACCGTTCCTCACTGAGGAGCAGTTGCGCCACATTGAGGATGCCTCCGGTGCCATCTTCCGCGAGGCCGGATACGTCAACGCCGGCACCGTGGAATTCCTGGTGGGATCGGACGGGCTCATCTCGTTCTTGGAGGTCAACACCCGCATCCAGGTCGAGCACCCGGTCACGGAAGAAACCTTCGGCGTCGATCTCGTGGGTCTGCAACTCGACGTCGCCGCGGGCGAGAAGCTCTCCCTCGAGTCCCCGCTCCGACCAAAGGGCCACTCGATCGAGTTCCGCATCAACGCGGAAGATCCGGGCCGGGGATTCCTTCCGGCGGGAGGGTCCGTGACCTCCCTGACCGTGCCGAGCGGCCCCGGGATACGCTGGGATGCCGGAGTGGTCGCCGGTTCCTCCGTCGCCGGCGACTTCGACTCTCTGCTCGCGAAACTGATCGTGACCGGACCGACGCGCGAGGCCGCACTTCGACGAGCCCGCCGCGCCCTGAATGAGATGGTGCTGACCGGCGTCGCAACAACGCTCCCCTTCCACCGCGCCGTCGTGGACAACGAGGACTTCACGAACGATCCGTTCCGTGTGTACACCACGTGGATCGAGGACGTGCTGACTCCCTCTTTGGAAGCGGACGGTGGTTACCGTGCGCCGGAGTTGAGGGACCGCACGCTCTTCGGTGAGCCCGACGGCGGCTCCGCGGGGTCCGTGACGGCCGGCGTCGAGATCGAGGGCCGCCTAACAAAGGTGCGGTTCCCGTCCGACGCACTGGCTGCCATCGGTGCCGGCTTGGCTCAGGGCCTGGGCGGCGTTCAGTTCTCGGGCGACAATGCCGCGACCCATTCCGCATCCGGCGAGGGAGACGACCTCGAACTCACCGCACCCTTGAACGGTTCCCTGGTTCGTTGGGTCGCGGACGACGGCGCCACCGTGGAGCTGGGCGAGGTCGTGGCCGTTCTGGAGGCCATGAAGACCGAGATGCCTCTTGAAGCCGAGGCCGCGGGCGTGCTGCACCGTGGAGACGTTGAACCGGGCCAGAAATTGACCGCCGGCCAGGTCATAGGGCGCATCGACACCACGGCCTAATCGCGGCCGTTAACGCCAACGCGCCGGTGGACCCGGGATGGGCACACCGGCGCGTTGTGTATCTCTAGACGTGAGAGCCGGAATTTATCCGTTCCAGAGCTTGGCGAGCCCCTGCACGGCGTTCACGCCGAAGTACAGCGTCAGCAACCACACGAACACACCGGCCACGATCAACCACTTGGGGTACTTGTAGCCCTGCAAGAGGTCTCGTCGGAAGATCGCGACGATCAGGATCACCGTGAAGCCCAACGGCAAGATCAAGCCGTTGATGGTTCCGGCGATGACCAGCAGCGTGGCCGGGGGCTTGCCGAGGCTCATGAACACGAGGCTCGAGAGCACGATCATGACGATGGTCAGCAAGTTGCGGATCCACGTTTTCGTGTGACGGGTGGTCATGAACGACACCGAGGTGTATGCGGCACCGATCACAGAGGAGATCGAGGCGGCCCACAGAATCACGCCGAAGAGGCGCAAACCGATGTCACCCGCCGCGTGCTGGAAAGCCTCCGCCGCCAGGTTCGAGCTGGTCAGCGCCACGCCACCAGCGACGACGCCGAGGATCGCCAGGAACAAAAGGTAACGCATCACGCCGGTCACCACGATCGAGGTGATCGACGCTCCGGAAATGGCCTTGACGTCCTCGATCCCGGAAACACCGGCATCGATCATGCGGTGCGCACCGGCGTAGGTGATGTACCCACCCACGGTTCCGCCAATGAGCGTGGTCACCACGACCATGTCGACGTTGTCCGGCAAGACGGTTTGCCGGAAAGCATCCCCCACCGGAGGGCCGGAAATCACGGCCACGTATCCGGTAATCAGGATCATCAGGACACCCAAGACCACCACGATCTTGTCCAGGGCCACCCCGGCTTTCTTCGACAAGAACACGAGGATTGCCAACACCGAGGTGATGATTCCGCCCCAGGTCGGGTCCAGCCCCGTCATGGCGCTGATGCCGAGTCCACCGCCGGCGACGTTGCCGACGTTAAACACGAAGCCGCCGAAGACCACAAAGATGCCCAAGATGACGCCGATGCCCGGCAGAATCTTATTGCCCAGTTCGCCCGCGCGAAGGCCACTCACGCCGATCACGCGCCACACATTCAGCTGCACGGCGATATCCACGATGATCGAGAGGAAGATCGCGAACGCGAAGGCGGCACCCATCTGAACCGTGAATGTCGCGGTCTGGGTGATAAATCCCGGGCCAATGGCCGAGGTGGCCATGAGGAACAGGGCGCCAAGAAGGATCGACCGTTTCGATTCCACCTTGGGTAGCTTCTGCTTGGTGACGACGTCGCCCATGGCGGTCTGGGGACGTGCTGCCTCGGACGAGCCAGTTGCGGCGTCGTCGCTCCACGGGGGCGTGCGATGCGCCCCGGAATTACCGTGCTGTGTCATGTGAGCCTTTCAGGGCGCGAAGTGATCAGGATGAAGCTGACGGCGGGTTGACCGCCAGGGATGAAAGAGTACCAGAGAGTTAGTGCCCCAGAGCACATCCCCCCGAAGGGACAACGCCAAGGCCCTCTCGCGCTCCCCGCGTTTGCCCTAACCTGTCAATTTTCGTGAGGCCCGGACGGCCATGCGGTAGGAGCGAGCGGCTCGGAGCGCATCGATCACGAGAATCAGGATGGCGATCCACACGATGCCGAATCCAATCCACCGCCCCAGGGACATGTGTTCGCCGAGCAAGAGGTACCCCACGAGAAACTGCATGATGGGGTTGAAGTACTGCACCATTCCCACGTACGAGAGCGGCAGTCGAGAGGCCGCCCCGGCGAAGGTCAGCAACGGAACGAGCGTGATCACACCCGTCCCTACCAAGAGGGCCGTTTTGACCGCTCCGATGTGCCCAAAGGCCAGGCCGCCGGCGAAGATCTGCACCAAGCTGAGCACCACACCCGCCGGGACGATCAACCATGCGGTTTCAAAGGTGAGCCCGGTCAGAGAGTCAACACGCCCACCTACATTCTTTTTGACCAGCCCATACAAGGCGAAGGTCCCCGCGATCGCCAGAGAAATCCACGGCACGGAGCCGTACTCGACCGACAGGACCCCGATCGCCACCAGGCTCACACCCACCGCCGCCCACTGGAGCTTGCGGAGTTTTTCGTGGAATACGACGACGCCGAGCACGATCGTTGCGATGGGGTTAATGAAGTAGCCGAGTGAGGCCTCCAGAACGTGCCCGCTGGTTGTCGCGATGATGTAAACCAACCAATTGATCGAGACGATTCCGCCCGCTAGGCCGAGCGTCAAGACGACCCGACGGCTCCGCAACGTCGCGGACACCCGCCCCCAGGTCCGAGTGACGGTCACGAGAATGAGGCACAAGATCAGGGAGAAGACGATGCGCCATCCCAAAATCTCGAAGGCTCCGGTGGGGGTAATGGCCGCGAAATATAGCGGCAGGAAGCCCCAGAGGCCGTAGGAGATAAAAGCGAGGATGAATCCCGTCTTCAGGGACTTCCCCGGGGCGGACCGAGGTAAGGGCTCGTCGGGGGCGATCACCTCAGGCAGGGCACCGGTAATTGCCAAGGGCTCGGGCCCGGGCGTCGACTCTGTGGAGTCAGAGCCTTCCGCAGGGTTCCCCTGGGGCGAGGGAGAACCAGGGGTGTTGGTCATGCGACCGTCCTTCCAGTGTGATGGGGGGCCTCGAGGAAACGGGTCGGTCGCGCAAGCTGCCGATGTGGCTACGTGGCGCGAGAGACCGTGCCGAGGTGCGGAGCCCACCTTACCCGCCCGAAGCCCCAAGCGGCACGGAGTTCATCCAGGTCAGACCCCGAACCAAAGGGCCTCAGCACATGCCCTTTAATCTCCCCCGGAACAGACTGGCGGGTAGACCGCCGGTAGGTGACACATGCTACGGTTAACTCCTATTGTCTTTACATAGAGACATTCTCCCGGAACCAACCATGGAGCCACGATGACTGCCCACCTCGACATCACGATCGACCGATCGTCTCCCGTCCCGCTGTACCACCAACTGGTCCACGGAATCGAAACGGCCATCTCCGACGGCCATTTGCCTCCGGGAAGCATGCTCGACAATGAACTCTCCTTGGCGAAGAACTTGCACCTTTCGCGGCCCACCGTTCGCAAGGCGATGGATGAGCTCGTCCGTTCTGGCCTGTTGGTTCGCAAACGCGGCGTCGGCACGCAGGTCGTCGCGTCGGAGGTACGCCGCTCGGTTGGCCTCACCTCGCTCTTTGAAGATCTCAGCCAAGACAAGGAACTGCCTACCACCGAAGTCCTCGATTTCGAAGAGATTCCTGCGCCGGAAGACGTCGCCGAACGCCTCGCCGTCAAGCCGGGCAGCACGGTGTATCACGTCAAAAGGGTGCGGAGCCGCAATGGTGCACCTCTAGCGATCATGGAGAACTGGGTTCCGCAAGAGATTGCGCAGCTGAGCCGCGAAGCGTTGGAACAGCACGGTCTCTACACGATTCTGCGGCAACAGGGCATCAACTTCCGCCTCGCGCAGCAGAAGATTGGCGCCGCGGTGGCCACCAACGAGCAGGCCAAATTGCTCCACACAAGCCCCGGGTCGGCGCTGGTCACGATGTCTCGCACCGCGACCGACGATATCGGGCGGCGCGCGGAAACCGGTCGGCACATGTACCGCGCCGACTCCTATTCCTTCGAGGTCACCCTCTCCGCCTAAACACAGCGAGGGATCTCGACGAACCCGTCCGGAAACACCACCACGAAAGGACAGCGGAACATGACGAACTGGGTTTACCCTGCCGGAAGCGCAAGTGACGGCCCGTGGGATCTCTCCCTCGGAACTTACGACTCATCCCTGACGGTTGACGGCTGGGAGCATACCGGCCTTAAAACCGCGACCCTCTCCGGATCCCCTGTGACACTGGATGCCGCGGCCGAAGAGCGCATCATCATCCCGCTTTCCGGAGACGTGACGGCCGTTGTCGACGGCGAGACGTATGAGCTTTCGGGCCGCGAGTCCGTGTTCGCCGGACCAACGGACGTCCTCTACACCGGCGTTCAACGAGCCGTGGAGATTTCGGGCCAGAAGGGCGTGCGCGTGGCCATCGCCTCCGCGCCCGCGAGCAACGAGTACCCCACGCGCTTAATCACCAAGGACGAGGCCCCGCTCGAATTGCGTGGCGCCGGGAACTGCTCCCGTGAGGTCCGTAATTTCGGCACACCCGCCGCCCTCGAGGCTGACCGGTTCATCGTGTGCGAGGTACTGACGCCCGCCGGCAACTGGTCGTCCTACCCACCGCACAAGCACGACGAGGAAAAGGAAGGTCGCGAGACTCGGCTCGAAGAAATCTACTACTTCGAGACGCGCGTGACCCCCGATGCTCCCGCCGAGGCCACGGACCCCATCGGATACCAGCGCGTGTACGCCTCGGATGAGCGTCCCATCGATGTCAACGCCGAAGTTCGCACGGGCGACGTCGTGCTAGTCCCCTACGGCTGGCACGGGCCCGCGATGGCCCCTCCCGGCTACGACATGTACTACCTCAACGTCATGGCCGGCCCCGGACCCGTACGCAGTTGGCTCATCAGCGACGATCCGCACCACGGGTGGGTACGTCAGCAGTGGGACGCCCAAGAGATCGACGATCGCCTTCCGTTCGGTCGCTAAACCGTGACCTTTTCCGATCTGGACGTGTTGGCCTGGGCAGGGCTCGCGCTGGCCGCTCTCCTGGTGGGGTTTTCCAAAACGGCCCTGCCCGGCATCAACACCCTCTCGGTGGCGCTCTTCGCCGCGATCCTCCCCGCGAAGTCCTCGACGGGGGCCCTCCTGGTGCTCCTGATGATCGGTGATGCCTTTGCCCTGTGGGCCTACCGCCGGAGTGCGCACTGGCCTACACTCATCCGCATGATCCCTGGGGTTCTCGCGGGCCTGGCGCTGGGTGGTGTGTTCTTGGCGTGGGCGGGCGACGGTACCGTGCGTCGCGTCATCGGCGTCCTGCTGCTCTTCCTGATGGGACTCACCCTGTGGCAACGCGCACGACCCGCCACGACGCCTGGGCCTACGGGCGACGCCGTCGGAAGCTCCTCGTGGCTCGCAACCGTCGGCTACGGCTCCGTGGGAGGTTTTACCACCATGGTGGCCAACGCCGGAGGCCCGGTCATGTCGATGTACTTCCTGGCCGCGCGATTTCCGGTGCACGCCTTTCTGGGAACGGCCGCGTGGTTTTTCGCCATCATGAACCTTCTCAAGTTGCCGGTCTCGATCGGTCTGGGACTGATCAGCACCCACACGTTGCTCCTGGACGTCGTGTTAATCCCGGCCGTCGCGGCTGGAGCCCTCGTGGGCCGGTGGGCGGCCCGGCGGATCCGACAGAGCATCTTTGATCTGGCCGTCATCGTGGTCACGATCTTGGGTGCCGTCTACTTGCTCATCTGACGAATCCGCCGTCTGCCGTTGCCTACCCACCGATGAGGGCCGTGATGCCGCCTCGAGTGAAGTAGAGCAGGAACCCCGCCGACACGACCCACATGAGCCAGTGCACCTGACGGGCCCGGCCGGTCAGCACGTGAATCACGGACCAGGAGATGAATCCGACGCCGATCCCGTTGGCGATGGAATAGGTCAGCGGCATCGAGACGATGGTCAGGAACACGGGGAGGGAAACCCGGAAATCTTTCATCTCGATGTCCTGAATCTGCACGACCATCATGGAACCCACGACGACGAGGGCGGCGGCGCCTGCTTCCATCGGGATCACCTCAATCAGTGGGGTGAAAAACATCGAGACCAGGAACAACACCCCGGTCACGCACGCGGCGAGGCCGGTCCGGGCGCCTTCCGCAACACCCGCCGCGGAGTCGACGAACACGGTATTCGACGAGGCCGAGGCGCCACCGCCGGCGACCGCCCCAAGTCCTTCGACGATGAAGGCTTGACGGATACGCGGGAAGGTTCCGTCCGGACGAGCCAGACCGGCATTTCCCGCCAGACCCGTCATGGTGCCCATCGCGTCAAAGAAGTTGGTGAAGAGCAGGGTAAAGACCAGCATCACCACGGACAAGGCACCGATCCGCTCGATCGAACCGAAAAGATCGAACGCACCGACCAAACTAAAATCAGGCATGGCCACCACGTGGCTGGGCAATTCAGGGGCGCTGAGATTCCACCCCTGGGGGTCCGGGTTTTTCGGGTCACCCACCGTACCGAGGTGCGCGAAGGCCTGAACAATGATCGAGAGGATGGTCGCGACGATCATGCCGATCAGGATTCCGCCGGGAACTCGCCGCGTCACCAGCACACCAATCAGCAATAACGCGAAGATGAAGATCACGGTCGGCAATGCGGTGATCGACCCGCCCTGGCCCAGCTGCACCGGCGGCCCGTCCGGCGTCCTGGTCACGAAGCCGGAATTCACGAATCCGATGAAGGCGATGAAGAGGCCGATGCCGACGGTGATTGCCGTCTTCAGCTGAGGCGGTACCGCGTGGAAGATCGCGGTGCGAATTCCGGTGGCCCCTAGGACCACGATGATGATGCCGTTGATCATCACCAATCCCATTGCCTCAGGCCAAGTCACGTCTTGGACCACCGAGACGGCGAGGAAGCTGTTCATGCCGAGCCCCGCAGCCAAGGCAAAGGGAAGGCGAGCGACGAGGCCGAAAAGCAGCGTGATTCCGCCGGCCACCAACCCCGTGACGGCGGTGAGCTGCGCGAAATTGAGACTGTTTCCATCGACGTCTTGTGCCGCCCCAAGGATCAGCGGGTTCAGGACCACGATGTACGCCATGGCCACGAACGCCACCAGCCCACCTCGCAATTCCTGCTTGATCGTCGAGCCTCGGGAGGTGATCTCGAAAAACCGGTCAATCGCGGATCGACGTTGACCCTGCGTTTCCTGTTCGGTGTGTTGATCGACAGCCATGATGTGCCTCTTTTCCCTGCCATTACGGGGAATGCAATGGAGATCGTTGTGGGGAGTGGCGAATAGGGTCATCCTGAGGCCCTGCGGCACACGGGATGAGTAATGGACGAACGGGCTAGGGCCCGTCGGGGGATGGTCATCGCGTCTTGGACCCAGCGACGTAGACGCCGTGGATGGTGCGGTCGTCGCCGAGCATCATCGTCGCGAAAAGGAGCTCTGCGGTGGTCTTCGCGTGGGAGGCCCGCATCCGCAGGACGGGGTTGGTTTCGGGATCGAGGATCACCACGTCAGCGTCCTTTCCGGCTTCCAAACTTCCGACGGAATCCTCGATGCCGAGAGCCTCGGCGCTGTCCAACGTCGCGAGCCTCAATGCCTCGAAGGAATCCAGCGGACCTCCCACGGACCGGCTGACTTTGTAGGCCTCGTTGAGCGATACCAACGGTGACAGGCTTGTTCCCGCCCCGACGTCGGACCCCAACCCGATCTTGAGGCCCGCGATCTGGGCGTTCTTCTTGAGAGTAAATAGTCCCGACCCCAAGAAAAGATTGGACGTGGGGCAATGGGCCAGAGAGGCTTGGCCGGACCCCAACCGGCTCAACTCGCTGTCCGAGACGTGGGTCGCGTGCCCGAAGACCGCACGCTTGCGCACCAGACCGAACCGTTCGTACACGGCCGTGTAGTCGGCCTCCTCTGGGAAGAGCTCCGAAACCCACGCGCACTCGGCGGGATTCTCCGAGAGATGAGTCTGAATCACCGCTTCCGGGTGCTCCTGAGCCAGCTGGCCCAAGAGTTCGAGCTGGCGCACGGAGGACGTGGGAGCAAAGCGTGGCGTGATCGCATACTCAAGGCGGCCGACGCCGTGCCACTCCTCGAGCAATTCTCGGCTCTGTTCGTAGGCCAGCTCGGGCGTGTCCAGCAGATGCTCCGGGGCGTGGCGGTCCATGCACACCTTGCCGGTCATGATCCTCAGGTTCTTCGATTTGGCCGAGCGGAAGAGAGCCCGCACCGACTCCGGGTGCACCGTGGCATAGACGCAGGCCGAGGTCACCCCGTGAGCGATCATCTGCGTCGTGAAGAAGTCGGCCATCTCGGCGCAGTGCCCGGCGTCGGCGAATTCGGACTCAGCCGGAAAAGTGAAGTTGTCGAGCCACTCCAGTAATTGCAATCCCGGCGAGGCGATCATGGCCATTTGCGAGTAGTGCGCGTGACAGTCGATGAACCCGGGAATGATCAGCCGGTCGCCGTAAGATTCGACGGACGCTTCGGGGTAGTCGTCGATCATGGTGCGAGCTTCCCCCACGTCGAGGATCCGACCATCGCAGACCACCACGGCTCCTCGTTCGAGGTCCAATGTTTCCCGGTCCGCCCCGCTGAGCGGGGACACCACATGACCCGTGATGATCTTGGTCGTCGTGGTGACGGACTGTGAAACGTTCTGCCGACGTCTTTCCAGAGTCGTGAACATCGTTGGTTCTCCATTCATCGGGCGTCGTCTCCTTAAGGCCGGCGCGGGCGCTCCTGCACAACGAAAGAGTCACGATGGCTGCAGTCTTCACGGAGTCATCCGAGACGCGCTCCTCGCGTCCTTCTCGTACGTAGCCGATGCGGGAGATTATTTCGCCATGCGGTAATTATCATCCGCATCGTGGACCCCAGTGTAACCTGGTCCACTTGAAATTTGACAAGGGGCTCGGGAAATTTCCTCCGTCACTCGAGGTTGAATCCGTGACCCACACACCCTGAGGCCCAGGTTTTGGCGACGAGTGACGCCAGACACCTCAAGGGTTAAAGTACTGAATAACCTGGCTTTCCCACCGAATGCGAACTGGCTCATATCCGCCTTTCAGGTGCCGCAAAACTGCACGTCAAGGGGTCAGAGGCGTGAATTAACGCCGAAAATACACCGGGTTTTCACGATGTGGAGTTTTAATTCCACCATTGGTGTTACGCTGATCTCACATAAATTTTGGAAGGATTTACTCGGCACACCTCAGCGTGTGATGGAGCACCTCCGACGAGAAAAGGCGATGTCTTCGCGAGTCCTTCCTGGGCATCGCCTCCTCGGGTTATTCACGAACGCTCAATCAAGGAGGACGTGATGGTGTCATTTCGCATCACCGTCAACGGCCAAACACGCGAGGAGACAGCTCCTCCCGTTCGACTCAATCTCTTGGACTGGCTCCGCGAGAACGGTCTGACCGGCGCCAAAGAAGGGTGCGCCGAAGGCGAGTGCGGGGCGTGCGCGGTCATGGTGGCTCGACCCGATCCCGACGGCACCTCGCGCTGGACCTCGGTCAACGCGTGCCTCATTCCCGCCGTCGCCTGCAACGGTCAAGAGATCGTGACGTCCGAGGGCCTCGGCACCGGCCCCGGTCCGGGATCCTTCGAAGACCTCCACCCGGTACAGCAGGAAATGGCGTACAGGGGTGGCTCCCAGTGCGGCTTTTGCACTCCAGGCTTCATCTGCTCCATGGCCGCCGAGTACTACCGGCCCGAGCGCAAGGCCGTACCCTCTGCTCGGGATACCGAAGAAGAAGGTGCCAACGGTTTTGATCTCCACGCACTCAGTGGAAATCTCTGTCGGTGCACCGGGTACCGACCCATCAAAGACGCGGCCTATGCGTTAGGCGCTCCCGACACCGAAGACCCCCTCTTCCAGCGTCAGTCCACGTCGGCACCACGGCCCGCACCCACCGAAGTCACAGCCGAGGCCTCGACGTTCGTTCGACCCGCTGATCTTGCCGAACTCTCTGAACGCCTCGAGGCACACCCGGACGCCGTCCTCCTCGCCGGCGCAACCGACGTCGGCGTCGAAACCAACATTCGACACACGCGCCCCGAGACCGTTTTCGCGATCGATCACCTGGAAGAGTTGCGGACCTTCCGTCTCGAGGAGGACTACGCCGAGCTGGGCGCCGCGATCACCCTCTCCGAACTGGAGCGCCGTTTGGACGGCCGGATCCCTCTCTTGGCGCAGCTCTTCCCGCAATTCGCCTCGCGACTGATCCGGAATAGCGCGACGTTGGGTGGCAACTTGGGCACGGGTTCTCCCATCGGAGATTCTGCTCCGGTGCTTCTGGCCCTGGACGCTTCCCTCGTCCTTCATTCCACCGCGGGCGAGCGCACGGTTCCCTTGTCCGAATACTTCACGGGATACCGGAAGACCGTTCGGCAACCGGGGGAATTGATTCGCGCCGTCCGCATCCCGTTGCCCTTGGCCCAGACGACGGCGTTCTACAAAGTGGCCAAGCGCCGCTTCGACGACATCTCTTCGGTGTCCACGGCGTTCGCCTTGCAGCTCGACGACGGTCGGGTCAGCTCGATCCGGATCGGCATGGGCGGCGTCGCCGCGACACCGATTCGTGCTCTCGCCGCCGAGGAAGCCCTTCTCGGCCAGCCGTGGACGGAAGAGACGGCCCGCACGGCGTCGGCCGCCATGACCGCGGAAAGCACGCCGATGGACGATCATCGAGCCAGCTCACGATACCGATCGGCGATGCTCGAGCAGTCCATGATGCGCTTTTTCGCCCAATACCGTCCCTCCGAATTATCAGGAGTGATCTCATGACCATCGTTCACGAACCCGCACATCCCGTTCCGGCCGGAGTCGGCACCCGAGTTGCCCACGAGTCGGCCGCCCTGCACGTCACGGGGGAAGCCCTGTACACGCATGACCTCGCGACCCGCGATCCTTCGTGCCTACATGCATGGCCCGTACAGTCCCCTCACGCGCACGCCCGCATCACGGACCTCCGCATCGACGCGGCTCGGGCCACGCCCGGAGTCGTGGACGTCCTGACTGCCGAGGCCGTCCCCGGGCTCAACGACGCAGGCGTCAAGCACGATGAGCCGCTCTTTCCTTCCGAAGCCATGTACTTCGGACACGCGGTGTGCTGGGTGATCGGCGAGACCGCCGAGGCCGCCCGGATCGGGGCCGAGGCCGTCGAGGTGGATTACGAGCCCCTCCCGTCGATCGTCACCGTGCCCGAGGCCATCGAAGCCCAGAGTTTCCAGGGGCCACAGCACCTCATGGAACGTGGTGATTCCGCGGCGGGATTGAAGGATTCCGCTCATCGTTTCAAGGGCACCTTCGAATTCGGTGGACAGGAACATTTCTACCTGGAAACCCACGCCTCTTACGCCCGAGTCGACGAGGGTGGCCAGGTCATGGTCAATTCCTCGACCCAGCACCCCACCGAAACGCAGGAGATCGTCGCTCACGTCTTGGGCCTCGCCAGTCACGACGTCACGGTCCAATCCTTGCGTATGGGTGGTGCCTTCGGAGGCAAGGAGATGCAGCCGCACGGTTTGGCGGCCGTTGCCGCGCTAGCCGCCGTGCGCACCGGGCGTCCCGTGAGCCTGCGTCTGACCCGAACGCAAGACATCACGATGACCGGCAAGCGGCACCCCTTCCACGCCGAGTGGGAGGTCGGATTTGATGAATCCGGCAAATTCACGGCCCTGGAGGCCACCCTGACCTCCGACGCCGGGTGGTCCTTGGACCTCTCGGAACCGGTGCTGTCGCGAGCCATGTGCCACATCGACAACGCCTACATGATTCCCAACGTCAAGGTCCACGGCCGCATGGCGCAGACCAACAAGACATCGCAAACCGCATTCCGTGGATTCGGTGGGCCGCAGGGCATGTTGGTGCTGGAAAATATCCTGGGACGCTGCGCTCCCCTGCTCGGCATCGAGGCCGGTGAGTTGCGGCGTCGGAATTTCTACCAGCCGGGCGACACCACCCCCTACGGGCAACCGGTGCGTCACGCCGAACGGATGCCGGACATCTGGTCAACGCTGATGGAACGTGCGGAGGTCGTGCGTCGTCGCGCCGAGATCGCGGAATTCAACGCCGGTCACACGGACGTAAAACGGTCCCTGGCGATGACCCCGGTCAAATTCGGCATTTCCTTTAACTTCGCGGCCTTTAACCAGGCCGGTGCCCTGGTGCACATCTATAAGGACGGCTCGATCCTCATCAATCACGGCGGCACCGAGATGGGCCAGGGCCTGCACACCAAAATGCGGCAGGTGGCTGCGACGACCCTCGGAGTGCGGCTCGACCGCGTAAGGCTCGCTCCCACCAGAACCGATAAGGTTCCGAATACTTCGGCCACGGCCGCGAGCTCCGGAGCGGATCTCAATGGTGGTGCGGTCAAGAATGCCTGCGAGCAGATCCGCGAACGTCTGGCTCAAGTTGCGGCCGGGAAGTTCGGCGCGAATCCGCACGATATTCGCTTCGAGGACGACGGGGTCGCCGCCTTGGGCCACGAACAGATCCCCTTCGAGCAGGTCGTTTCCGACGCGTACATGCAACGAGTGCAGCTCTTTGCCGCAGGTTACTACCGCACTGAAGGCATCCATTGGGACTCCGCGTCGATGCACGGCTCCCCGTTCAAATACTTTGCGTACGGGGCCGCCGCGACCGAAGTCGAGGTCGAAGCGTACACGGGTGCCTACCGCGTGCTGCGCACCGATATCGTGCACGACGTCGGCGACTCGCTCTCCCCGCTCGTGGACGTGGGCCAAATTGAAGGTGGATTCGTCCAAGGCACCGGTTGGTTGACCTTGGAGGAGCTCCGGTGGGACACGTCAGACGGCGAACGACGCGGCCGGCTCGCGACCCAAGCGGCCAGTACCTACAAGCTGCCGAGTTTCTCCGAGCTTCCTGCCGAATTCAACGTGCACCTCTACGAGCGAGCCACCGAAACCGGCGTCGTCTATGGTTCCAAGGCCGTGGGCGAACCGCCGCTGATGCTGGCCATGAGCGTTCGTGAGGCGTTACGCACCGCCGTCGAGGCCTTTGGTCCGGAAGGTACAGAGGTGGACCTCGGTTGCCCGTCGACCCCCGAGGCCGTGTTCTGGGCGATCCAGGAGGCGTCGAAGTCGGAGATCGTGGACGAACCCGCGGTTGACGCCAAGGATTCCGCCCCGGCGCAGACCTCGAGGGCCGACACCGTCGGATCAGGGGATCCCCAGGAACGCGAAGTCGAGTCCGTGTGATGCAGTGGTTGACCGGGCTCCAACGGCTCCGGGAGGAAGGGTCGGCCGGGGTTCTCGTGACCCTGATTGAAACCCGAGGGCATTCCCCACGGAGGGCGGGCGCCAAGATGCTCGTGGCCCGCGACCGCGCCTGGGACACCGTCGGCGGTGGGAATTTGGAAGCAACGCTGACGGACCTGGCCCGGCGCATGCTCGAGGAAGGTTCTGTGGTCCCCGTGACCGAGGAAATGTCCCTCAACGAACATGCGGTAACGCGCTACGGCCAACAGTGTTGCGGGGGTCGGGTGACGGCGTTGTTGGAACCGGTGGCCGCTCCACCGGTGGTGGCCGTCTTTGGAGCTGGGCACGTGGGTTGGGAAATCATCCGGGCGCTGGGTCGGCTTCCGCTGACTCTTCACCTCGTGGACAGCCGGCAAGACGCCGTGGACGAGGCTGACTCCCTCAGCGACGTCTCGTCTCTCCAGGTCCACCATGCCCCCGCCCCTGAGACAGCTCTGAACGAGCTACCGGCGGGAAGCCGCGTGCTCATCATGTCCCACGATCACTCTGAGGACCTCATCCTGTGCGATGCGGCCTTGCGTCGAGGCGACCTCGGAAGCATCGGTCTGATTGGTTCCGCGGCCAAGTGGGCTCGATTCCGCAAAAAGTTACGGGAATTAGGGCACGCGGACGCCGAGGTCGACAGCATCACCTGCCCGATCGGGATGCCCGAAATTACGGGAAAATCACCGGCCGTCATCGCGGTCAGCGTCACGGCGGCACTGACCCAGGCCCTCGAGCTTGGATGAGATTGGGCGCTCGAGGCCTGGCGAGTGCTGGACGGCGACGTTCGGCGCCGGTGCTGAGGCAGGTAGGGGCGGCTAGGAGCCTACGGCCTGTTGGGCACTGGTGCCTTCGACCGGCTCCACCCGCTCCCAACGGCCACTCTCGGCGGAGGCTTCCGCGGCGCTGACCACACGGTTGGCGGCCAGCCCGTCCTTAATGTCCGCGTGTTGAGAGTCTTGCCCCAAGTAGGCCAGCAGGAATTTTTTGGCCTCGATGGTCTTGAGGTCGTCGTAGCCCATGGGCGTTCCGGCGCCTGGTTGGAACACCGAGAAGTCACCAAAATCGGGTCCGGCCATGATGGTCGTATACCCCACGTGAGGCGCGGAATTCAGGGCCAGCTGCAATTCATTCATGCGCTCGAAGTCCCACCGGAGCGATCCTTGAGTTCCGTAGACCTCGAGGCCGTATTCGGCACGCGGCCCGTTGGCCACGCGAGAAGCCTCGAGCGTTCCGATGGCCGGGGACGCGCCGTCGTTCGACGGATAGCGGACCAGCATCGAGGCGTAATCCTCGTTTTCGACGGGCTTCATCTCGCCGTTCTCGACCACGGCAAAATGCGTGCCGCTGCCCATCGGCATCTCGGGCCGCTCGGTATATACCGTCGAGGTCGCCGCCGTGACCTCGGAGATCGGGCCGACGACGTAGTGCGTCAGATCAATCAGGTGGCCCATGAGGTCACCGAGCACGCCGGATCCGGCCAATTCGCGGCGGAAGCGCCACGAGAGCGCTCCGCGCGGATCGGCGGAATAGTCGGCAAAGAAGGCGCCACGCACGTTGGTGATTCGCCCGAGCTTGCCCTCTGCGACGAGCTGTCTCGCGTATTCGATGGCCGGGGTATTCCGGTAGTTGAACCCGACGGCGCTGACCACGCCGGCCTTCTCGGCGGCGTCGGCAATGGTTTGGGTTTCATCCGCCGAACGCCCCGCCGGCTTCTCCAACCAGAAGGCCTTGCCGGCCTCGGCCACGTCCCGGGCAATCTGGGCGTGCAGGAAGTTCGGCGCACAGATGGAGACGACCTCGATCTCGGGGTCGGCGAGAACGTCGTGATAATCCGTGGTCCCGCGCTCGAATCCCAAGACGTCGACGGCGTACTGAGCGCGTTCAGGCGCCGTATCGGCAGCCATCACGAGGCGAGGGCGGATGCCAAGTTCCGGGTAAAACACCGGGAGATTCGCATAGGCACGAGAATGGACCTTGCCCATCCATCCGACGCTGATGAGACCGACTCCGACAACTCGCTGATCCGCCACGTTTTCTCCTCTGCGAGACAATGAGACCGCCACCACGGAGCGGTCCAGACGTCATCACCCTATGAGTCGCCTTGTTTTAATGTCAAGACAAATGAGCTTGTGTGGAGAACCTTTAGAACCGCCCCGTCGTCATGAACTCCTCGAGCCGCTGGCTGTACCCTTCGACGTCGAAACCCGATTCGCTTAGCCACTCAGAGCAGTAGTACTTGTCCAGATAACGGTCGCCGGAATCGCACATCAGGGTGACAACGCTGCCTTGCTCACCTGCCGCCACCATTTCCGAGACGATTTTGAGGGCCGCCCAGAGGCCGGTTCCCGTGGAACCACCGGCTTTGCGCCCGGTGAGCTGTTCGAGCAGACGAATCGCGGCGATGCTCGCGGCGTCGGGAACATGCATCATCCGATCGATGCTCGCTGGCATGAAGCTGGCCTCCATCCGCTGCCGGCCGATGCCCTCAATCCTCGAACCGGTGTCCGTGGTGGCCTCGGGATTCTCGTCTCGCCAACCGGCGAAGAACGCCGAATGGTCCGGATCCGCGACACAGATACCCGTGGCCCGACCCGTGTACCGAACGTAGCGAGCCAGGGTGGCCGACGTTCCGCCCGTTCCAGCGGTCGCGACGATCCACCGGGGTTCGGGATGTTCCTCCAATTCGAGTTGCTGGAAGATCGACTCGGCAATGTTGTTATTGCCACGCCAATCGGTGGCCCGCTCGGCATATGTGAACTGGTCCATGTAGTGGCCGTCCGACTCCTTCGCGAGCTGTGCCGCCACCGCGTAAACCTGATCGGGGCTGTCCACAAAGTGGCACTTTCCGCCGTAGGACTCGATGAGTTCCACCTTGCGGGCACTCGTGGTTTTCGACATCACCGCAATAAACGGGACGCCAATGAGGCGGGAGAAGTAAGCCTCAGAGACGGCGGTGGAACCGCTGGAAGCCTCAACCACGGGCTTTCCCGGGCGAATCCATCCATTGCATAGCGCGTGGAGGAAGAGCGAGCGGGCCAGGCGATGCTTCAACGACCCCGTGGGATGGCTGGACTCGTCCTTGAGGTAGAGGTCCACACCCCAGGCCTTGGGAAGGGGAACCTGAACAATGTGAGTGTCGGCCGAACGTTGCGCATCGGCCTTAACGGCCTTGATCGCATCGGCTAACCATCGACGAGCCTGGGCGTCGTATCGGTTGATATCTTCTTCGACGGGGAGCACTCCAGCCATTGGGGTAGTCATTTCGGCCCTCTCTCAGCTTGTCGGGATTTTATGGTCGCGATGGGGACCATCCCCCATCCCACGGGAAGCGGGCATCTTTGGTCATTCTCGCCAGAGGCCACAGTTTCCGCAGACCAGCGGTTCATTTCAAGTCTTGACAGAAGCCTGGCATATTTTCCCGGCGATATCCTGTGAACCGCCGAGGTCGTCAATGAGCCACCAGGAATCGTGAACCGCGCGGAGCGATGTCCCCTGGTTTACCCATCGTATGGCAACCCTCGCGGCCTCACGCGACGCGTCTCACGCCCAGAGCCTGGCGTCTCGCCACAACGACGTCGGGCCGACTTTTCACGGTGGAAGGTCACCGAGCCGGAGGGTTATGGTGAGGTCAGACTTACCAAACCACGCCCAGGAGAGCCGCATGACTGACGCACAGACGAACGAACCCCGCGTGGCTCCGGCCCGGAAGCCCGCCAAGCCCCAAACACTGCTCGAGGTGATCGAACGTCGCCAGCTGACTCCCCACATGATTCGCTTGACCCTCGGCGGCAAGGGCTTCGAATCGTTCCAGGACAATGGCATGACGGACCAATACGTCAAACTCGTCTTCGCCAAACCCGAGCTGAATCTCGTGGCGCCCTTTGACATGCGGGAGCTCAAGCGCACCCTCCCCCCGGAGGACGTCCCCGTGACCCGCACGTACACGGTGCGCTCGGTGGATCGCGAGGCCAAGACTCTGACCATCGACTTCGTGACCCACGGGACCTCGGGCCTGGCCGCCCCCTGGGCCGCTCAGGCCTCCCCCGGAGACACATTGCTTCTCATGGGGCCCGGCGGCAAATACCGACCCAACGACGACGCCGAATGGCACCTCTTTGCCGGAGACGCCTCCGCGTTACCCGCCATCTCAGCTTCCATCGAAGCACTCCCGGAGGATGCACGCGGCCTGGCCGTGATCACCTTGGAACACGAAGAAGACCAGCAAGAGATCCGCACGCCGCGCGGCGTCGAGATCGATTGGGTGATTCAGCCAGGAGTTGGCGGAGACCCCAACGCCCTAGCGGCGGCCCTTGGACGCCATGCCTGGCCGGACGGCACCATCAGCGTCTTTGCCCACGGTGAGCGGGAAGCCATCAAACAGGTGCGTCGCCTTCTCAAGGAGCGCAACATCCCCAAGGAAAATATTTCCATCTCAGGCTATTGGGCCTTCGGCCGCACCGAGGATAAGTTCCAGGCCGAAAAACGAGAACCGATCGGCGCCATCGAAGACTAGGTCGGAGGCGGCAACCACCGCCCACCCGATTTAGCCAAAATTTATGGGGCGCAAAGCCTTGACCTTGTGATCTGCAACTCAGAATAATTGTCCTGACATACGGTCAATACGTCCAAGGAGAAATTATGGCTGAGCAGACGCTCTCCGTTGCGGTCATCGGTGCAGGCATGGCGGGACGGTCCCACGCCTATGGATATCGACAGGCTGGTTCCGTCTTCGACTCGGAGTTCCCCTCCGTACGCCTCGCGGCCGTTGCGGACATGAACCAAGAACTCGGCCGGGACACTGCTCGACGGTACGGCTTCGAGAAGGTCTATGGAGACTGGACCGAGGTCGCTGAAGATCCCGAGATCGATGCGGTCAGCATCGTCGTCGGCAACGCGTTGCACCTGCCCATCGCCCGAGGCCTTTTAGAGGCCGGCAAGCACGTCCTGTGCGAAAAGCCCTTGGCCGGGACCTTGGAAGATGCCCAGGCGATGGTCCAGCTCGAGAAAGAATACGGGCAGAAGACCGACCGCTACGGTCGACCGCTCATCACCTCCGTGGGCTACACCGTCCGCCGTATGCCGGCGATTAACGCGATCAAGGAAAAGATCACCTCCGGCGAGTTCGGGCCGGTCACCAACTTCCTCTCGACGTACCTCTGCGACTATTCGTGCGACGAGAATGCTCCCATGTCCTGGAGATACAAGGGCGGGCCCGGTTCGGGGGCGCTGGGCGATCTCGGCTCGCACGTCATCGACACCGGCGAGTACCTCAACGGTCCCGTCACCGCGGTTCGCGGCGCCGTCATGGACACCATCTACAAGGAACGTCACCTTCCGCTGGGCGCCGTGGTCGGCCACGGTCACGTCGAAGTTTCCGACGAGGTCGAGCCGGTGGAAAACGAAGACTTCCTCACCTTCACCTGCACCTTCGCCAACGGCGCCGTCGGAACCTACACGATCTCTCGCGTCGCCTTTGGAACCCCGAATTCACAGACCTACCACGTGGTGGGGCCCCGAGCTCAAGCCTCCTTCGACATCACCAAGCCCGCCGAGTTCATGTACGACGACGCTCAGGCATCTGCCGAAACCCGAGGCCAGCGCCGAGTTCTCATCAATTCCGAAACCCCTCTCTACGCGAACTCTTGCGCCATGGACGCACCCGGAGTGGGTTGGAATTACAACGACAACTTCGCGATTCAGGCCCGTGCGTTCCTCGAACAGGTCGCTGGTATCGAAAGCTCCCTGGCCCCATGCGGATCGTTCGCAGAGGGGCTCCACACCCTTGAGATCATTCAGGCGATCGCCGAGTCGGCGAATCAGGGTGGTCGGGAAGTCTCGGTGGGTTGAGATGAGAATCGCTGTGGTTGGGGCGGGAACCATCGGACAGATGCATGCCGCCCACCTGATGGCTACCGACGGCGTGACACACGTCGAGCTCGTCGGCCGTGACCCGGGTCGCGTGACGCTGCACGCGGCCCGGGTCACGGAGCGGGCTGGGCAAGCAGGGGCGGGAGTCCGGTTAACCACGTCCACAACCTTCGACGAGGCCCTCGCTGCCGCGGACGGCGTCGTCATCACGACGCCGGGGTCCACGCACCCCGACCTGGTGAGACGCGCGATTCGCACAGGCAGCCCCGTATTCGTCGAAAAGCCGCTAACCCTCGGAGCCTCCGAATACGCCCGGCTACTCGACGACATCGAGGCGGCCGGAGCCGACGAAAAGGTGATGGTGGGGTATCACCGCAGGCACAGTCCGGAATTTACGGCTCTCAAAGGCGTGCTCGACTCGGGCAGAGCCGGAGCCCTCCGCGCTGTCTTCGCTTACGATCACGACAAATACGCCGCTGATCCTGAGAACCTTGCTGGGTCCGGCGGCATTTTCGCGGACATGATGGCTCACGATTTCGACCTCATCCCTTGGTTGGTCGAGGAACAGGCCGAGAGCGTCTATGCCGTGGGTTCGGTGGTCGCTCATGAGGAGTATCGCCGTCACGACCAGCTGGACACCGCGTGCGCGCTGCTGTCTTTCTCTTCGGGGCTGACGGCAACGATCTCGGTGATGCGGGGGCATGCTTCGGGTCAAGACGTTCGGACCGTCGTGCACGGAACCGATGGATCCTTTGCCGTGGGCGAGGCCGACGGTCGTGCCGTCACCCAGATCGAGGTCGACGGACAGGTCAGCTCTCCAGGACGCGCCTTCGAGGGGTATCAGGACCGTTTCGAGACCGCGTTCGTCCACGAAATGCAGGACTTCGTGGCGCTCATTTCGGGGCGTGGACCGAACCACAGCACACCCGCGTCGGGGGTGCACGGCGTCGAGCTGCTCGATGCCGCCCAGCGATCCTTCGCAAGCGGCCGCCCGGAACCGGTGCGGCCGCTTCGAGAGGTTTCGCGTTAGACACCCAACGGCACGGCCGTTGCGTCGTTGGCCGACGGCGTTCCCAGGTCAGGGAACGCCGCCGCGACGCCGGGTTGAAGCAACCTGCCGCTCCATGTGTTGACGCCCTTGGCGATCGATGGGTCGGACTCAACCGCGTGTTCGGCGCCGAGGGCCGCGATCTTCTTGATGTACGGCATCGTCGCGTTGGTCAGCGCCGATGTCGCGGTCTGCGGTACGGCACCCGGCATGTTCGCCACGCAGTAGTGTCGAATCCCGTCTACCTCGAAGATCGGATCCTCGTACGTCGTCGGGTGCGAGGTCTCGAAGGCCCCGCCTTGATCGATCGCGACGTCGATCAGCAGCGCGTCTTTTCGAAGCAACTCGAGGTGTTCGTGTCGAACGACCTTGGGTGCGGCCCTGCCCGGCACCAAGACGGCACCGATCACGACGTCGGCTTGGGCGAGTTCCTCTTCGACCACCGCCGGATTAGACATCAAGACCCGTGCGCGACGGTCCAAGAGCGTCTCGAGTTCACGAATACGACGAGGTGACATGTCCAGCACGGTGACCTCCGCCTGAAGGCCAATCGCCAGCAGGGCGGCGTTCAGGCCTACCGCGCCTCCCCCAATAATGACCACGCGGCCTGGCGAGACTCCTGGCGCGCCGCCCAGAAGTTTTCCGGGTCCGTTGCCGGCACGGGACAGATGCCGCGCCGCAGCGTGAATCGCCAGGCGTCCGGCGATTTCGCTCATGGGCGTCAGCAGCGGAAGGCCGGTCTCGTCCTGAACGGTCTCATAAGCGATACCGATCGTTCCCGCCTCGAGAAGTGCCTGAGTCAAGGGTCGGTCCGCTGCCAAGTGCAGGTACGTGAAGAGCACCAGGTCCTTGCGGAGGAAGCGGTACTCCGACTCGATGGGTTCTTTGACCTTGATCATAAGCTCCGTCCGCGCCCAGGCCTGCTCTTGATCGGTCAGTTCTCCGCCAGCCCGAACGTAGGCTTCGTCCTCGAATCCCGAGGCGTCACCAGCACCGCGCTCGACGTAGACGGTGTGGCCCGCCCGCGTCAGTTCCTCAACATTCGCCGGGGTCAGCCCGACCCGCTCCTCCTGGGGCTTAATCTCCCGCACTACCGAAATGCGCATTCCCGTTTCCTCCTCTTCGTTCCGTAGGGTTCGGCCTACCTGGCCGCAATGTTGTAAAAACGAATGTTCTGATATTCCTCGAGTCCTTCGGAGCCGCCTTCCCGGCCCAACCCGGATTGTTTGACCCCGCCGAAGGGTGCCGCAGCATTCGACGGCACGCCCTGGTTGATGCCGACCAGCCCGCATTGGATGGCGTCCGATACCCGGAAGGCACGATCCAGACTTTCCGTAAACACGTAACCGGCGAGACCAAACTCGGTGTCGTTGGCTCGCTGGATCGCCTCTTCTTCGGTCGTGAATCGTTGGATCGCGGCAATGGGTCCAAAAATCTCTGAACCAGATATCGCGGAGTCCGGACGTACATGGTCCAGCAGGGTCGCGCTGAAGAAGCTCCCGTCCCCTTCGGGCGCGTTCCCGCCTTCAAGGAGTTCGGCTCCTTCAGAGATGGCACCGGCCACGATCGCTTCCATATCCGTCACGGCCTGAGAGCTGACCAGTGGACCGAGGTGGGCACCCTCTGAGAGGCCATGTCCCATTCGAACCGAGGCGATCTTCTGCCTGAAGGCCGCCACGAAGTCGTCCGCAATGCCGTCTTGCACATAGATCCTGTTGGCCGCGATGCACGACTGCCCGCCATTGCGCATCTTCGCTGCGAACACTCCATCCACCGCTCGGTCCAGGTCTGCGTCGTCGAACACCAAAAGCGGTGCATTTCCGCCCAGCTCCATCGAGGTTCGTAGCACTCGTTCCGAGGCCAGGCCCAGAAGAGTCCGGCCGACCTCGGTCGACCCGGTAAAGGAGACCTTCCGGGCGTGAGGGTCACGCAGGGCGGTTTCGCTCATGGTCCGCGAGCTCGACGTCGTGATGACGTGAACCAAGTCCGCCGGAACACCGGCCTCGCGAGCAAGCTGCACCGCGAAGTACGTGGTGAGGGGCGTGGCGGTGGCAGGCTTGATGACCACGGAGCATCCCGCAGCGAGCGCCGGCGCGATTTTTCGGGTCGCCATCGCCAACGGGAAGTTCCACGGCGTGATCAGCACGGCGAGTCCCACTGGGCTACGCCGAGTCACGATGCGCGAACCGCCGTCGGGTGCCTCTTGGAAGTTGCCTCCGGCGCGCACCGCTTCTTCCGCGTACCACCGCACAAAATCGCTGCCGTACTTCACCTCACCCTTGGCCTCGGCCAGGGTCTTGCCCATCTCCCGAGTGATGAGCAGGGCGAGGTCCTCGGAGTGCTCGACCAGGAGCTCCCACCACCGATGCAAAATATTGGACCGTTCGCGAGGAGTCGTTCGGGCCCACGACGCCCCGGCGCGATCGGCCGAGGCCATCATCGAGGTGATCCCGTCCCGCCCCACATCTGGGACGTGAGCGATGACCTCGGCCGTGCCTGGGTCAGTCACCTCGATGCCTTCGTTCGGTAAGCCCAGCCGGCCCACGACGTCGTCGGCCCGGCGCAGAGCATCGGCGTCTGCGGTGAGTATCGATTTTTGCCGGTTGCTCACGATGTCGCCTCCTCGGTGATCGCCTCGCTCATCGCGGCGAAATAGTCCTTCAGTTCCTGCTCGGTGACGATGAACGGAGGGCTGACCTGGAGGGTGTTGCCCCGCAGCGGGCGGGAAATGAACCCTTTGTCGATCATGCGGTCGCAGACCTTTTCCGCGGCCACCCCTTCCCGCAGAGTCACGCCACCCAGGAGCCCCGCATGCCGGACCTCGGCGACGTCGTCGTGCTGCTGAGCGAGCTCCTCGAGATCCGCCGCGAAGATAGGCTCGAGCTCGCGCACGCGGTCGACGAGGTGCTCCTCGCGAAGGATGTCGAGGTGCTTTATGGCAACCGCCGACGCCGTTGCGTGACCCGCATACGTGGAACCGTGGCGGAAAATCGGGGCGTCATCGGAATCTTCGAAGAACGGCTCCCAGACACGACGGCTCACAAAGATCCCGCCCAGCGGTGCATAACCCGAGGTCACGCCTTTGGCGAAGGTCACCAGGTCCGGTTGTAACCCATAGCGTTCCGCGGCAAACATGGTGCCCACACGGCCGAATCCGGTGATGACCTCGTCCAGAATCAACAGAATCTCGTGTTCCCGACACAGCTCCTGGATGGTCTCGAGGTAACCCTCGCTCGGCGGATTCACCCCGCCGGTACCCTGGACGGGTTCGGTCACGATCGCCGCAATATTCTCCGGACCGATCTCGGCAACGGCGCGACGCACCTGCTCCGGATCATTGAAGGACACCCGTGAGGTCTCGGGCACCAAGGAATCGGTTCCGTAACCCTCGCGGTTAAACTCAAGGCCCGCGATGCTCGTTCCGTACGCGTGGAGTCCGTGATACGCGAACTCACGGCTCAAAATGATCTGTTTCTCGTGGCGTCCCTCGCGCTGCCAATGCCGCCGAGCCAGCTTGCACGCGACGTCGATCGCGTCCGACCCTCCGCTGTTCAGGATGATCTTCGGATCCGGAATCGGAGAGATTTCGGCGAGCTTTTCCGCGAGCTGCGCCGCCTGATCGTTCGTGAACCGCGCGAACGTATGGTAGGTCTCCAGGTTCATCATCTGGTCGTACGCCGCCTGCGCGAGCTCGGGCCGGCTATGGCCAATATTGGCGTGCCACAGGCCTGCGGTCCCGTCGAAGAGCCGACGTCCATCCTCGGTCTCAATGTACGATCCTTCGGCTTTGCTGATGACGAGCTGGCGCCCGTACACCTGGCTCGCGCGCGCTTGGGCCGGCCACAGCGCCGATCCCTGAGCGATTTTCGTGGTGGGGTTCGCGGTCGATGTGTTCTCTGCGGTGGTCGTCATGATGTTCTCCTTTCGTCATCCGCGGTCATTACTGAGCGAGATATCCGCCTTCGACCGGGATGGTGGTTCCTGTGATGTACTCGGCGCCCGGGCTCGCGAGGTACGAGACCGCGGCGGCGACGTCGGAGGGCAATGCGATGCGGCCCAAAGGGATCTTGCTCGCAACCTCCCGTTCGGTGGCTTCGGGATCTTCCTGTTCGGAAACCCAAGTGTCGTACAACGGCGTCTTAGCCATGCCCGGGGCCACCGCGTTAACCCGAATATTGTGGGGAGCCAGTTCGACGGCACCCGCGGTGGTGAGCGACTGAATCGCGCCTTTACCAGCGCTGTAGAGGCTCATCGTGGGGACCCCGATCATCGCGAGCCTCGAGGTGATGTTGATGATCGCTCCGCCGTCGCCCTGATCGCGCATGACTCGTCCGGCGGCTTGCAGCGCGAAGATCGTGCCGAAGACATTGGTCGCGTAGTTCTCCCGAATCTGCTCTTCGGAGACTTCCAAGATCGGCCCTACCAGGTCCACCCCGGCGTTATTGACCAGAACATCCAAGCGGCCGCCCGTACGCACCGTTTCGTCAATGAGGTTCTGGACACTCGCCGAATCAGACAGGTCCGCCTGGATCCAGAACGCCTCAGGCCCGAGTTCCTCCGCCACCGCTTCCCCTCGAGAGGAATTACGGCCGCTCACGATGACGCGGAACCCATCCGCCACGAGCCGTCGCGCAATCTCCACGCCGATTCCGGAGTTCGCCCCGGTGACCAGGGCGACTTGTGGTTGCTGCGTCATGTTTTACCGTCCTTTCGTCGTGGTGTGTGCCGTTCCGTCGTCCTCGACGGTCGGGACCGAACCGGTCTTGGTTCCAATCAGTTCCTCACCGCGTGCCAGCCTCAGATCGTCGTCGCTGCCCGGGACCACGTTGCCGCGCAAGGAGCGGCCCGCCGTCTCGCGGAAGGTCAGCACCGAGATCAAACCAATCACTCCGGCGACGGCCAGATACCATCCCGGCATCAGGACGTTGCCGGTCTTGTCGATGAGCAGCTCGTTGAACATCCCCGCGGTTCCACCGAAGAGCGCGGTCGAAATGTTGTATCCGACCGCGAACCCCGAATACCGCACTTTGGTGGGAAACAGTGCCGGGAGAGTCGCCGAAATGGTGGAAATCAGCATGACCAAGAACAGACCAAGGATCCCGATGCCCAACAGTTGCGACCAGAAGGTTGCGCGCTGGATCAGCATCATCGCGGGGACGGAAAGGAGGATGAATCCCACCGACGCCGCGATCAGAATGGGGCGGCGTCCGATCTTGTCACTCAACGCGCCGAACGGAACGATCACCGCGATCATGACGAGCTGAATCACCACCAACGAGAAGTTCGCCTCGGCCGTGCTGTGGCCCAAGGTCGCCGAGAGGTAGCTGGGCATGTAGGTCAGCACCAGATAAAACGCGACGTTCAGCAGGGTCACGAACCCGATGAGCTTGAAGATCTGCGAAGGGTAAGACTTCAGCAGGTTGCCCAAGGCCTTGAGCGCCGAGGGATGGTCGACGGCCTCTTCGACGTCTTCGGTGAAAGCGGCCGGGTCGTGCAAGTGACGCCGCATCCACAACGCCAAGACGCCCATGAACGCCGTCAGGATGAACGGGAGCCGCCACCAACCGGCCATCATGCCGTCTTCACCCACGATCATGGTCAACACGGTGCACAGAATCGCCGCCGCACTAAACCCCACGAGTGTTCCGAATTCGAGGAAGCATCCGTAGATTCCACGACGGTTATCCGGGGCGTGTTCCGCCATGAACACCGCGGCGCCGGCGTATTCGCCACCCGCCGAGAAACCCTGAATCGCACGCAACACAATCAACAAGATGGGGGCGATGAAGCCTGCCGTCCCATATGTGGGCAACAGGCCGATGCACGCCGTGGAACCGCTGATCAGCACGATCGTGATGACCAAGACTCGCTGCCGCCCAAAGCGATCCCCGAGCGGACCAAAGATGAAACCACCGAGCGGCCGGACGAGGAAGGAAACCGCGAAGGTTCCCAACGCTAGGACACGGGCGAGGGTTTGGTTTCCGGCGTCGAACGTAAAGAACAACTGGGAGATGTAGACGAGGAGATAGCCGTAAATGCCGTAATCGAACCACTCGATCGCGTTGCCGACGGCAGATCCGGCCACGGATTTCCGAGCCGTCTTCTTCTCGTCGATGCTCATGTCGATCTCGGAGGTGATCGGTGGGGGTTCATACACAGGAGCGTGGGACATGGGTCCTCCCGAGGTGCGGGGCGGTGATTCCGCCCGTTGATATGGTGTTTAGCCGCGCAGACGGTCCGTGCAGCGAAGGGCAAGTAGTGCGTACGTCTTGGAAGCCATCAGAAGTTCGGAAATCTCGACCTGTTCGTCGGGTTGATGAGCTTGGTTGTTCACGTCCCCCGGGCCGAGAACCACGGTCGGAATGCCGTGCACCTGAGACATGAATCCGCCCTCACAGGCGGCCGACCAGGTGCCCGTGCGGCCCAAACCGCCCGCACTGCGAACGGCCTCTCGACACGTCAGGACGAACGGATCCGCTGGGTCGGTCTTGAATCCCGGCATCACCATCTCGACGGCGCCCGTCAACGAGAGCCGTCCCGACCGGGCGCGATCCGCGGAGTGAACGGCCTTGGTGGCCGAGGCGAGCAGGGACGAAAGAATCTGTTCGGGATCCTCACCGGGCAGGGTGCGGCGGTCGATGGCGAGTTCGCACCGATCGGCGACGATCGAGGTTCCATGGCCGCCGGAAATCATGCCCACATTCCAGCTGGCACGCCCCAATAGTGGATCGGGCGTCTCGCGAAGAGCACGGTCGTCGGTCTCGATCACCCGGAGAACCTCGCCAGCGGCCAGGATCGCGCTCGCGCCGTCGTCCGGGTTTCCCGCGTGGGCGCTCGCCCCCGAGATGTTGACCCGGAGGTTGGTGGCTCCGCGGCAGGCCGTGATGATCTCCATCCCGGTCGGTTCCGCGGCGACGCACCCGAGGTATTCGCCGTCGGGCTTCGAGGCCACGTATCGGCGGGCCCCTGCGGCGTCGCATTCCTCGTCCACCGTCACCAACAAGGTCATGGGCACTTCAGGGCACGCCCGGTGCACCGCGGACATCGCCACGATGACGGCTGCGAGGCCGCCTTTCATATCGACGGCTCCGCGACCGATGAGCCGCCCGTCCACGTGCCGGGGTTCGAAGGGATCCCCGGTCCAACCGGCCCCGGCGGGGACGACGTCGCTGTGGCCCAAAAACATGATGCCCCCAGTTCCTGTGCCATCACCGCCGAGATGAGCGATGACGTTGGCCCGTCCAGGCATCACTTCGTCGTGCTCCACGCGGGCGCCGATTGCGGTGAGCGCCCCGGTTAGGGAGGACACGGTCGCGCTCTCGGCCTCCCCCGGGTTTTCGCCGCGGGCACGAATCAGCTCGTCGGCGAGCGCAAGAATCCAGTCTGCGTCGATGCGTTCGAGGACCCAGTCCTCCGTGGTGGCCGCGGTCGGCGACGGATAGGTCTGTGTCATGGCTAGGCTCCCGAGTTTTTCTCGACGTATTCGTCCAGTGCTGTGCCGAGCCGCTCGACGCCTTCCCGAATGCGTTCCGGTGACGACGTCGCGAAGCACAAACGCAGGGCGTGACGCTGCGAGGCCGAATTCGTAAAGGCCGGGCCAGGGATATAGGCGACTCCGTGCCGCAAGGCCAGCGGGAACAGATCCTCGGCGTCGACACTCGCGTATTTCCCGGTGAGGTCCACCCACAGGAAGAATCCCCCGTCCGGGTTGGTGGTTACGACGTCGTCGCCGAACCGCTCGTCGAGGGCCCGGATCATGGCGTCCTTGCGCTGCTGATATACCGAGCGCAACCAGGACACGTGGGCGTCGAGTCCACCTTCTGCCAGGTAGTCCGCGATCATCTTCTGCATCGGCACGCTCGTGCAGGTGTCCATCGCAGGTTTCGCGTTGACCGCGATCTCGCGCAGGCTCGGGTCGAGGTCCATCCATCCGACACGAAGTCCTGGAGCGAGAATCTTGGAGAAGGTCCGGACTTGGATCACCCTCGGGTTGTGAGGACTGAGTTCGAGGAAACCGGGGACCTGTTCACCCTCAAAACGCAGGAGTCCGTACGGGTCGTCGTCGACGATGTACGCGTCCCATTCTTCGGCCAGTTCGAGGAGCTGTTCGCGCCGTTCGCGGGAAAGGGTCGTGCCACTTGGGTTCTGGAAATTCGGGATCGTGTAGATGGCTTTGGGCCGTTTCCCGGAGGCTGCCACCAACTCAGGTAAGGCCTCGACCACGAGCCCGTTCTCATCCATCGGCGCCTCGAGAATATTCGCTTGGTAGCTGAGGGCGGTGCCGATTCCGTTGGTGTATGTCGGGCATTCGACGACGACGGTGTCGCCCGGGTCGACGAGCATCTTGAAGGCGATGTCGAGCCCTTGCATTCCGCCGGTCGTGACGACGATGCGGTCGGCGCTGGAGCGATGGCCCTGGCTGGTTTGGATGTCGAGAATCTGCTCGATGAGGGCGTCCTCGCCCTCACTCGCCCCATAGCCGAAACGACCGTCCGCTGAGTTGCCCAAGAGTCGGCCGAACTCTTCGGTCGGAATCAGCTCGTCGTTGGGAGCGCCCATCGCAAATTTGACGATGTCGTGAGTCTGGCTCGCGAGCAACGCCGTCGAGGCATCGATCACCGAGCCGTTGAGCTCCGCGGCGCGCTGAGCGAGCTGTCGGTGAGAAATCGTGGGGGTCGTCATGCCTACCTCCTGGAGTCGAGGGAGATCAGTCCGCGCGGGACCGAACTGAAAGTTTCGTGGCCGTGGTCGGTCACGCGGATGGATTCGGAGACCTCAAATCCCATACCGCGCAGCCACATGCCAGCAATCAGGTGAAACGTCATGTTGGTTCGCAGGGTGGTGGGGTCTTCGGCTCGAATGCTCACGGTCCGCTCGCCCCAATCCGGCGGGTATCCGACGCCGATCGAATACCCGAGGCGCGAATTCTTGCGGTATCCGTGACGCCCGAGCACGTCCGTGAAAGCTTTGGCGACCTCCGACGTCTGAACGCCGTCGCGAAGAGTGTCCAAGGCCGCCTCGAGGGCCTCGACCGTAACCTTCGAGAGGCGGTCGAGGTCGGGGTCGGGCTTGCCGATAATCGCCGTCCGAGCCAGGGGAGCGTGGTATCGGCGATGTGCGCCGGCGAGTTCCACGGATATCGGGACGCCGCTCGGCGTCGGAACATCCGCCCACGTCAGGTGGGGAGTATCGGCACCTGCTCCCATGGGGAAGAGCGGGACGATCGAGGTGTAGTCGCCATCGATCCCGTGGCTACCCCGGGCCTGAGCGGCCATGACGTCGGCGGCCACGTCATTCTGGGGACGATCCAGGGTAAACCCGTCCAAGGCGGCTTCCATGGCACCCTGGCAGACGACGCCTGCCTTGCGCATGTAGTCGATTTCGACGTCTGACTTCACAAGCCTGACCCACCCGACAAGATGCCGGGAGTCCTCAAACTCCCATTCGGGCAACCCGGCCTCGAGGGAACGGAAGGTCCTGACCGTGAAAAAGGCTGTGTCGCCTTCGTACCCGACCCGGCGGGAGGTGCCATAACCGAGATCGCGGATGGCCTGTGCCATCCAATCACCGGGATGCACCTCGTCCTGGTCGATATACCGCTCCGGGTAGGCCAGGATTCGGTCCTGCGGAATCACGGCAATGGTCCGGTGTGCCCCGTGCGCGTCCATCTCGCGGGCGATGAAGTACATCGGCCCGTCCACGGGCAGGAAGAGAATCTGCGGCATGTAGAAGGACCAGGCGTCATAGCCGGTCAGGTAGTACATGTTGGCAGGATCCGAGATGATGAGCGCGTCGAGTCCGCGCTTCGCCGCTAGGGCCCGGACGGCTTCGAGCCGGGCGTCGTATTCCTGTGCGGAAAACGGGGCTTCCCTCGTACCGTCGATGTTTTGCCTAGACAATTCCCCTCCTTCACGCGCTCTGTGAGTCACGTCTCGATCGCTGATGAATCGATGCTATTCGTGTCCCACCAGGGGAAACAGAAGGGAAGACTTGCTCTAGGGGTTAAGTTGTACTTAAAGCTGGCAACATCGGACATAAGGAGTCGCCATGCTCAACGTTCACCGCCTGATTCTGTTGCGGGAACTCGATTCTCGCGGCAGCCTCTCGGCCGTCGCCCGAGACCACGACGTCAGCCCGGCCGCCGTCTCCCAGCACCTCTCTGGCCTCGAGAAGGACGTCGGCATCGCCCTCACGGAACGGGTGGGGCGGCGCATCCTCCTGACCCCCTCAGGGAAAAAATTGGCTCGCCGGGCGGATCAGATCGTGGAAATTCTCGAGGCCGCGGAAGCAGAGCTCGACGACGGCCGGACTCGCATCCACGGCACCGTGCGCCTCTCCTCGTTCGGCTCCTTCGCGGTCTCGTATTTCGCGGACATCCTCCACCGCATGAAGAGCTCCCACCCGGACGTCACGGTCGAGTTCAACCTCCTCGAGCCCGAGGCCGCGGTATCCAGCTTGTTGGGCCGTCGCACCGACGTCGCCATCACGGATGAGTTCTCTGGCCGCCCGCAACCCGTCGACACCGAGATGAATTCGGTGCACCTCTTTCGCGATCGCATCGTGGCATATTCTCCGTGGCCCGTCGCGAGCCTGGAGGACCTGCGCGAACTTCCGTGGGTCTTCGAGACCTCCGGCACCACAGCTTCCGACTGGGCCAAAGGAATGTGCCGACGCGCGGGATTTGAACCGAAGGTCTCCTACGAATCGTCGGATTTACGTTTCCACCACGACCTCGTGCAGGCGGGAATGGCTGCCGCGTTCTTGCCGGACATGGTCTTCGACAACGGAGTTAATCCGCTAGACCGACCCCCTCACCCCATCACCTGGCCCGAGGCGATGGCCACCGAACTGTATCGGGACCTCTACGCGCTGACCAGGCGTGGAGCCCGGCTTCGTCCCGCGACCGCCGCTTTACTCAACCACACGGTCGAGGCGACCCGGGCGGCGATCACATGACGACGATCGCTCGGCCGGTAATCTCGCCACGGTTGAGGGCTTGGTTGGCGGCATCGACGTCGTCCAGAGAGTACTTCCTCGTCACCGCCTCTTTGACGCGGTAACCGCCGTCGCTGGCAAGTTGCGCCACTGCGGGGAGATCGATGCGGGTCACCGCACCAAAGGATCCCGTGATGGTCTGACCTCGGCGCACGAGCGGCGAAATTTCCACCTCACCCGTCACGCCGCCCGGGGCAATTCCGATGGCCACCATCCGACCGCCCTCACGCAAGAGCGACGCGGCCTGGGTGAAGGTTTCCGGGCGCCCGAGGGCTTCGAAGGCCACGTGGACCCCTTTACCGTCTGTCAGTTCGAGGACGGCTTCGCGAACGTCCCGGTCCGTCGAGTTGACCGTCGCATCGGCCCCGAGGCCGCGGGCCGCCTCAAGCTTTTCGTCGGCGACGTCGATCGCGATCACGGTCTCGGCTCCCTGATACTTGGCCACCTGGATCAGGCTCGAGCCGACGCCACCCACCGCGACCACAGCGACCGTCTCACCTTCGGCCAACCCGGATTTCCGCACCGCGCCGTACGCGGTGAATGCGGCGCACCCGAGGATCGCGCCTTCTTCGGCCGGAACGTTCTCGGGGCGGGATGCAAGAGCGGACATCGGCACGACGGCGTATTCAGCCATTCCCGCCATCGAATACATGGACAACCGCTCGCCCTGTGCACCCGTCAGTCGTGACGTGCCGTCGAAAAGATTTCCCTTGAGCCGGTTTTCCGCAAAGAATTTTTCACACAGGTCATCTCGGCCTGCACGGCACTGCTCACACTGGGTACACGGCATGATGAAGGCACCTATGACCTGCGTCCCCACCTCGATTGAGCCGTCCGAACGTGTCCCCTCCCCGATGGAGACGACCTCACCACTGATCTCATGCCCCACCACTGCCGGGGCTGGGAAGGCCACCTCCCCCTTGAGAACGTGCAAATCCGTGTGGCAGACACCGCAGGCGGTGATTTTTACAAGTGCCTCGTCGGCTTGTGGAGTCGGTACGGGAATGGTCTCGACGGTCAATCGCGATGATTCACCGCCCCATACGGCGGCACGCATTTTCTGGGGAATAGTGGCATGAGTCATATCTCGATACTTCATGTCTCATCTCATGGATGCAACCTGTCATCCATCAATTCACCCTTGATGAGATTCCTCAGAAGAAAATGAAGATATTTCAACTCTTGACCGGGCCAAGAAATGCTGGTCTCCTGGAACCACGCTGTGTTTCGACCCCGAACACGATCATCTAGCCCCAGGACCCCAGGTGGCCCATGCTCTTTACAGTGCTTCGACATTTTTCAAAACCTTATCGACGTCACATCGTTATTGTCGTGCTCCTCCAGCTCATTTCGATGTTGGCCATCCTGTACTTACCAAGTCTTAACGCGCGCATCATTGACGACGGCGTGGCCACGGGTGATACCGACTTCATCTGGCGCACGGGCGGGCTCATGCTCCTCGTAGCGCTCGCCCAGATTATTTCGGCCATCGTGGCGGTGTACTTCGGGGCAAAAACCGCAATGGCTATAGGCCGGGACCTCCGAGCTGCCGTGTATGCCTCCGTGGACAGATTCGGCACCCAGGAAATCTCCGAATACGGTGCGCCGACCCTCATCACCCGTGGAACCAACGACGTCCAACAAGTGCAGATGTTGGTCGTCATGGTCATGAATTTCATGGTCACGCTGCCGTTGATGGTGATCGGCGGGATCATCATGTCCCTTCAGGAAGACGTCGGCTTGTCCTGGCTTGTGGTGGTGGCCGCTCCACTCGTCGTCGGCATCATGTCGGTCCTCGTTCGCAAGCTGATCCCTCAGTTCACGGTCATGCAAGACAAGGTCGATGCCGTCAACGGCGTGCTTCGCGAACAGATCATGGGCATTCGCGTCATCCGAGCCTTCGTGCGAGAACCCTTTGAAACGCAACGGTTTGACGTAGCCAACCGCGAGATCACCGACATCTCCGTGAAGATCGGACGCATCTTCGTTCTCATGGGGCCCATTCTGACGATCCTGCTTCACGGAGCCGAAGTCGCCGTTCTCTGGTTTGGTGGGCACCGGGTCGACGCCGGACACATGGAGGTTGGTTCCCTGACCGCGTTCCTCCAGTACCTCATGCAGATCTTGCTGGCCGTCATGATGGGTTCGTTCGCGGCCATGATGTTTCCACGAGCCATGATCTGTGCTCGTCGCATCGGACAGGTGCTCGAAACCGTACCCGCCGTTCATCCCGCTGATCGGACCGTTATTCCCGACCGGTGTCACGGCGTCGTCGAGTTTCGCGATGTCGAGTTCCACTATCCCGGTGCGGACGACCCCGTGCTCTCAGGCATCAGTTTCCGTGCCGAACCAGGAACTACCACGGCCATCATCGGGTCCACCGGCTCCGGCAAGACGACGGCTGTGCACCTCATCCCGCGCCTACACGACGTCACGCGCGGAGAAGTTCTCCTCGACGGTGTGAATGTTCGAGACCTGGCCGCGGCCGATATCACCCAACGTGTGGCAATCGTGCCTCAAAAGCCGTATCTGTTCTCGGGCACCGTCGGTTCCAACCTGCGCTTCGGCAACCCAGAGGCAACCGACGAGGAGCTGTGGGACGCCCTTCGCATCTCGCAGGCCGAAGATTTCGTTCGGCATCGGAATACCGGCAGCGAGGAAAATCCCGCGAGGGGGTTGGAATCCGAGATCGCGCAAGGAGGCACGAACGTTTCCGGAGGCCAGCGTCAACGCCTCTGTATCGCCCGCGCCGTCGCATCACGGCCGGTGATTTACCTTTTCGACGATTCCTTCTCCGCCCTGGATGTCTCGACCGATGCTCGCCTGCGGAGCGCTCTAGCACCCGCCACACGAGACGCGACCGTGATTGTCGTGGCACAACGCGTCTCGACCGTGACTGGGGCCGATCAGATCCTCGTTCTCGATGCCGGCCGCATCGTCGCACGGGGTACCCACGACGAGTTACTGGCCAGCTCGGAAACCTATCAAGAAATCGTCGAATCCCAGCTCTCGGCGGAGGAAGCCTCATGAGTGAGTTTCCCGAAGGCGCTCAGCCTGGACCCGCCAAAGCCTTCTGGCCCACGACCCTCAGAATCATCCGGGAATTGGGCCGCCGCCCAGGGCACGTGGTCATCATGACGGTGTTGCTTGTCGCATCGGTGGCGTTGAACGTTATCGCGCCACGGGTTCTGGGCCACGGTATCGACCTCATTTTCGCCGGAATCATCGGGGCGCAGATGCCCGCCGACGCCAGCCCCGACGCCGTGATCGCCGGCATGCGGGCCAAAGGCGACCACCAGATGGCAGACATGTTAACGGGCGTGCATTTCGTCCCCGGTCACGGCATCGATTTCGGTGAGCTTGGGGCATCGTTGTTACTCGTGCTGAGCATGTACGTCCTCTCAGGGTTGTTCTTCTGGATTCAGGAACGCATGCTCAACGACCTCGTGATGCACGTGGTCTACGACATGCGCTCCCGGGTCGAAGATAAACTCAACGCTCTGCCGCTCAGCTACTTCGACACTCACACACGTGGCGACATGCTGTCCCGTACCACCAACGACGTCGACAACGTTCAGCAGGCGCTACAACAAGCGCTGGCGGCCCTGGTTCATGCGATCCTCATGGTCGTGGGCGTGGCCGTGATGATGTTCGTGCTCTCGTGGCAGTTGGCTTTGGTCGCGCTCCTGGCTATCCCCATCTCGGCTGTGGTGGTTGGCGCGATCGGTCAACGCAGTCAGAAGCTTTTCGCTGCGCAGTGGAAGTCCACCGGTGAACTGAACGGGCATATCGAGGAATCTTTCACGGGGCACGACCTCGTATCGGTGTACGGACGCTCAGACGACATGACCCGGACCTTCCGGGAGCACAACGAACGCGTGTTTGAGGCGTCTTTTCGCGCTCAGTTTCTTTCGGGCACGATCATGCCCATCATGCAGTTTGTCTCCTACCTCGGGTATGTGGGCATTGCCGTCTTGGGAGGGCTCAAGGTCGCCAGCGGACAGCTCAGCCTTGGCGGCGCAACCGCGTTCATCCAGTACTCCCGCGAATTCAATCAGCCGCTCGGCGAAATCGCGGGAATGGCCAATATGCTGCAGTCCGGCGTCGCCAGTGCGGAACGCGTCTACGAACTGTTGGATGAGCCTGAGCAGTTGCCGGATTCCCCCTCGGATCATGAAAAGGCTTCCTCCGGAAAGCGAGCCGCTGGGCGCATCGAGTTTTCCAGCGTGAATTTCTCCTACACGCCTGAAACCCCGCTCATTAAGGACCTGAGTCTTCTCGCCACGCCAGGGCAAACGGTGGCGATTGTCGGACCCACGGGCGCAGGCAAAACCACGCTGGTCAACCTCATGATGCGGTTCTACGAGATCGACTCTGGTTCGC
The DNA here is from genome assembly GCF_003989425.1 of Kocuria sp. HSID16901. NCBI lineage: Bacteria > Bacillati > Actinomycetota > Actinomycetes > Micrococcales > Micrococcaceae > Kocuria > Kocuria sp. HSID16901. The sequence continues at coordinate 109,255 of NZ_RBLM01000006.1, forward strand.
TCACCCTTGACGGGACGGATGTTCGAAACATGAGCCGTCGCCAACTTCGCTCGGCCACCGGAATAGTGCTTCAGGACGCGGTCCTCTTCGAGGGAACCATCCGGGAAAATATTCGGTATGGGCGTTTGGACGCGTCCGATGACGAAGTGCTCGAGGCGGCCAAAGCCACGTACGTGGATCGATTCGTCCATGCCTTACCGGAAGGCTACGAGACGGTGATCGATCAAGAGGGTGGCACTGTTTCTGCGGGTGAACGCCAGCTCATCACAATTGCTAGGGCCTTCATCGCGAACCCTTCCGTCCTGATTCTGGACGAGGCCACGTCCTCCGTGGACACTCGCACCGAGGTGTTGGTGCAAAAGGCGATGTCTGCACTTCGAGCTTCCCGAACGTCCTTTGTGATCGCCCATCGGCTCTCAACCATTCGTGACGCCGACACGATCCTCGTGATGAACGACGGCCAGATCGTGGAACAAGGTCATCACACGGAGCTCATGTCCCGCCGCGGCGCTTACTACGAGCTGTATAAGGCGCAATTCGCCATGGCAGATCCCGTGGACGAGGACTAGCCCGACTTCGCGAATCCCGGTTGCTGAGCCACACGCAAACGGGGCCGCTCGCGACGTGCGAGCGGCCCCGTTCATATCCTCAGCGATACCCCCAAGAATGGCCGGCTGAAGAGACCATCCTGCGCGTCGCTGCGTTACTTCTTGCGTCCAACCTGGAAGATCGCACCGGTGGTGACATCTTCTTCGACCGACTCGAGGGTGCGGCCTCGAGTTTCGGGGAGGAACCGGTACATAACCAGGACGGCGATGGCGTTGATGACGGCGAATCCGAAGAAGGATCCGGTCAGGCCAACCGCGTTAAGCACCACCGGGAACATGTAGCTCACGAAGGCGTTGGCGATCCACAGGCAGAACACGGTGAAGCCCATTCCGACCGCACGCATGTGAAGCGGGAAGATTTCGGAGAGCAGCACCCAGGTGGCCACGTTGAGGAAGGTCTGCATCGATCCCACGAACCCGACCACCAGGATCAGGATGATGAAGGGTCGAATGGCGCTGTCCTCGGGAATCGTCATGGACGCAATGCCGATCAACACGTGGAAGATGGTCACGAGCGAGTAGCCGGTGATGATCGTGGTGCGCCGGTTGACCTTTTCCATCATCCACAATGCGATGAACGCACCGATCACGGCGATCACACCCGGCGCGATGTTAGCGATCAACGCGGCGTTCGCGGCGAAGCCGGACTGCTCCAGAACGATCGAACCGTAGTACATGATCGAGTTGATGCCCGTGAACTGCTGGAATACCGCGACCGCAACACCCACCAAGAGGATGCGCAACAGCCACTTATTCTTGAAAACGGCCGACAGACCGGACTCATGCTTTTTCTCTTCGAGCTTGTTGACCTGCTCGACGTCCTCGATCTCGGCGATCGCGCGCTCCTCGGAGCGGATCGTCTTGAGGACCGTGAGGGCTTCGTCGCGACGACCTTGGGTGATCAACCAGCGCGGCGATTCAGGCATCCGCAACATTCCGATGAACAGGAAGATCGCGGGAAGAGCACACACGGCCAGCATGATGCGCCAGACGTGGTCCAGGTGACCCAGAGTGTTTCCGAGAATAGCGTTGACCACGAACGCGGCCAACTGGCCGACGACGATCATCATTTCATTCCGGCCCGAGAGCGAGCCTCGGATTTCGAATGGTGCCAGCTCGGCGAGGAACACGGGAACCACAGCGGAGGCGCCGCCCACGGCAAGGCCCAGCAAGAAACGACCCACGAGCAACGTGAACAGCTCAGGTGCAAAGACGCACACCAGCGTGCCCAAGAAGAAAAGTACGGCCAACAGAAGAATGGTCTTTCGGCGGCCCCACGCGTCGGAGAGCTTTCCAATGCTCACCGCGCCGACGGCAGCGCCAACCAGCAAGGTACTCGTAACGAGACCCTGGGTATCAGCGGTCAAGCCGAGAGTCTCGCTCATCGGCTCCAGCGCACCATTGATCACGCCAGTGTCGTAACCGAACAACAGACCACCGAAGGTCGCGACCAAGGCGACGACGCCCAATCGCTTCTTGTGGGGCCCATCGGTCAGGGGAGGGAGAGACGTCGAAGGTCTCTCCGGTGTGACGGCGCTCATGATGACTCCTTTATCAACAGGCGAGGGACATCCAATCCCACGCTCAATGAACTACAGGTGATGGGTGGTGGGGTCTTCTTTAACCCCGGCGAACCGCTTCAACCCTCTTCCTCATCGTGTCGAGTTGATAGCGGGAAACTTTGGCGGCGTCTTCATTCTCTGCGAAAACGCTCGAAACCATGACGGTCTCCTCGGAATCCAAGAATCCGATCTCATTCAGTCCCCCAAAGAATTCCTCCCAGTTGACGTCGCCATCACCGATCTTTAGGTGCTGGTGGACGCGCGCGGGACTCCCGGGAGGATTGGTGATGTACCTGAGGCCATTGGATCGATGGTGATCCATGGTATCCGCAACGTGGACGACTCTGAGTCGGTCGCCTGCAGCTCGCATGATGTCGAGCGGTTCATCTTCCATATGAAAGGTGTGGCAAGCAACGTAAACCATTCCAAGATTCTTGGAGTTCACCCCGCGGATTACCCGCCATGCCTCGAGCCCCTGCTCGACAAAATCGTCAGGGTGGGGGTCGATGGCGACATGGAGGTCCTCTCGCTCGATGATCGGGAGCAGTTCCTCCATCGAGCGGTAAAAAGCACGTTCGGATTCTTCGGCAAGTTCCGGCCTTCCGGAGAACTCCGTATTGAGCTGTTGCACCCCGAGGTCCACGGCGATCTGGATGATGCGTTTCCAGTGCCGCACCGCCGCCTCGCGAGCGTCCGGATCGGGGGATGACCAACGCATAACCGGCAAGACCGACGCGATCTCCACGTCAGCGTCGCGGCAGGCCTTCGCCAACTGCGCGACCAGTTCGTCGTCGGCCTTGGGGTGGCGAAAGAAGGGGATGAAATCCGGATGGGGAGTCATCTGGAGATAGTCGTACCCCAGATCTTTGACCACCCGCGGGAATTCAAGAAGCGAATGTGTGGAATGGAAAGGTGTGGGATCTAGAGCGTATTTCACAGAGTCTCCCTACTCAGTTGGTGGAGCACACGTCCAGTCATGTGATTTGCATCGCAATGGAAAGTTGGTCTGAAAATGGGGCCTGCCGGTTTCCCGAACAGGCCCCGATTCAGGGGCGCTTCCCTATTTGTCCTATCATATGCACAAATATGGGTCTTGCCTATAGGGATTTCAAATTTTTTGCCGTTTCTGCGAATGGCCTACCGGTACAAGTCGGGCTTCTCGTTCAGCACCACGTCGACTGACGTTCCGGGGTTCTCGATGGCACGCAATCCGGCCTCGCAACACGCAGCTGCCGCGTAGCCGTCCCATGCATCGGGGCCATTCAATTCGCCACTCAGGCAGTCATCAATCCATTCCTGCACCTCGGTGTCGTAGGCATCGACGAACCGTTCCTCGAACCCAGGGGTTACGTGGTCGACGCCCTCTTGGAGATGATTTTTTTCGAAGGTGGCTCTCGTCGATACCGCGTATCCGTATCCGGCAGTGACGTGGGTGTTGACCGAGACCCTGACACCGCCTTCGGTATCCGCGAGAACCTGCGCCGGATCCACCAAGCCTTCTTTAGCAGCACTGGAGTTTTTACCCGTGCGGACCTGAACCGTGGTGATTTCTTCCCCGGTCAGGTACCGCACGACGTCGAACTCGTGGACCACGGTGTCATCAATCAAATTGCGACCCGTGTAGGAATCCGGGACGTTTGGGTTGATGTGCTCGCAGTCCAGCGCCAATAGTTCGCCGTGTTCACCCGACTGGACGGCCGACCGGATGCGACGGTAGCCCTCGTCGAACCGGCGCATGAAGCCCACCTGGACCAGCTTGCGGCCCATTGCCGCCTCGGCTTCCACGATGCGCCACGCCGACTCGGAATCGGGCGTCAGCGGCTTTTCGCAAAAGACCTTGAACCCCCGGCTGAGCGCTGGCAAGAGCACCTGTTCATGAAGGAAACCTGGCGTCGCCACCATCACGGCATCGACGTTTCCGGAGTCGAGAGCCTCCGTAAAGTCGGTGTAGACCCGAGCTCCTTCAATTCCTTCCAGGGCGGCTTCGGCCTTGGGCTGGTCGATGTCAATCACCGCCGTGACACGCACGTTCTTCATGCGGTCACGCAGACGAATAATGTGGTCGGAACCCATGCGGCCGGCTCCGACGACGGCAACTTTCAATGGTTGTGTCATGGTCAGGCTTCCTTTCAGCGCTGCAGTCGTGACAGTAAGTGGAGGTTAGGCGACCGTGGTGCGCGAACCGCAGCCCAACAGGTATTTGCAGGTGCGGGTCGCAATCGGCAACGGAACATCGAAGTCCTGGAGCGGGTACATGTCTTGTTCCACGATGCCGAAGAGGGGACGGCCCAGTGCCTCGGCGGCTTCGATGACCGCTCGAAGGTCGGGCAAGCCCTGGGGCGGCTCACACATGACACCGCTCGCCGTGGCGTCCTTGAAGGTCATGTCTTCGGCTCGAACACGCGCCAAGATATCCGGATGCACCTGCTTCAGATGCAGGTATCCGATGCGTTCGGGATACTTCTCGATGAGTTCAACCGACGACGCACCGCCGTACTCAGCGTGTCCCGTGTCGAGGCACAGCGTCACGAGCTTGGGGTCGGTGCGGGCCAAGAACTTCTCGATCTGTTCCATCGTTTCGACGTGGGAATCGGCATGCGAGTGGAATTGCTGGAACAGGCCAAATTCGCTCTGGAGACGCTCACCCAGCTTGTTGTGACCCGTCGCGAGAGACTCCCACTGTTCGTCGGTGAGGGTACGGTCTTCGAGGGCCTTGCCTGTCTTATCGTCACGCCACAGCGCCGGGATGACGACGACGTGCTTTCCACCCATTTCAGCGGTCAATTCAGCGACACGACGAGCGGGTTCCCAAGCCTCGTCCCATTGGTCGGCCCCTCGGTGGAACGCCGTGAAAACCGTGCCGGCACTGATCTGCAAGTCCCGGTCCTTCAGCTCTTTGGCCAAGGTTTGCGGATCGGTCGGGAGGTATCCATAAGGCCCGAGCTCAATCCAGCGGTAGCCGGCTTCCACGACTTCGTCGAGGAAGCGCTGCCAAGGGGTCTGCTGTTCGTCGTCAGGAAACCACACGCCCCAGGAATCCGGGGCAGTGCCGATGATGAGGTTTGAGTCGTGAGTAGTATCGGCCATTGTGGGACTCGCTTTCGCCGTTGAAAGAGTTATGTAGAAATTTGGGATGCTCGGGCGTCATCACGTGGACGGCGCCCGAGCTTTGGGTGCGGCCGTCACCGGCCGCGGGCCCGGGGCAAGACCCCGGTTCGTTAGTCGTCCGAGCTGGAGGGGAAGTTGAAGGACGCTCCCGAGACAGCCTTCGGCTCGGGCCAACGCTGAGTGACGACCTTGCCGCGGGTGTAGAACTTCACTCCATCCGGTCCGTAAATGTGGAGGTCGCCGAACAGCGAGTTCTTCCAACCACCGAAGGAGTGCCAAGCCACCGGCACCGGCAGCGGAACGTTCACACCGATCATGCCGACGCGTACCTTGCGCTGGAAGGTCCGAGCCACGGCGCCGTTGGACGTGAATACGGCAGTGCCGTTGCCATACGGGTTGGCGTTGATGATCTCGATGGCCTCTTCCAGCGACTCAGCGCGGATGACGACGAGGACAGGCCCGAAGATTTCCTCCTCGTAGGCGCTCATCTCCATCTTGACCTTGTCGATAATGGTCGGGCCAACAAAGAAGCCCTTCTCGTGATCCTTGACGATCACGTCGCGACCATCGAGCACCAACGCTGCACCCGCATCCTGAGCCTCGCCCACAATTTTGGTGATGCGCTCCTTGGCAGCCGATGTAATGACGGGCCCCATATCCGCCTGGGGATCGGTGCCTTCGGTGACCTTGATGCCCTGGGCGAGTTCCTTGACGCGAGAGACCACTTCGTCGGCGGCGTCTCCGACGGCCACGGCCACCGAAATGGCCATGCACCGCTGACCTGCCGACCCAAAGGCGGCGGCGTTGAGGTGCTCCGCAGCCAGCGTCATATCCGCGTCCGGCATGATCACGGCGTGGTTCTTGGCTCCGCCAAGAGCCTGAACGCGCTTGCCGTTCTGGGTTCCGGTCTCGTAAACGTACTTGGCGATGGGCGTGGAACCGACGAACGAGATGGCGTCGACATCCGGGTGGGTCAGCAACCCATCCACCATTTCCTTGTCACCGTGCAACACGTTGAAGACGCCATCGGGAAGACCGGCTTCCTTCCAGAGCTTGGCCAACAGCAATGAAGCGGAGGGATCCCGCTCGGAGGGCTTCAAAATGAAGGCGTTGCCCGTGGCGATTGCGACCGGAGCCATCCACAACGGAACCATGACGGGGAAGTTGAACGGGGTAATACCGGCGACGACGCCCAGCGGCTGGCGGAACGAAAAGACGTCGAACCCGGTGGAAACCTGGTCCGAGTACTCGCCCTTCAGATGTTCGGAAATTCCACATGCGAATTCGATGACCTCAAGGCCTCGAGCCACCTCTCCGGCGGCGTCGGACAGGACCTTGCCGTGCTCCGCGGTGATGATGCGCGCCAGATCGTCCGTGTGGGCGTGGACAAGCTCGCGGAACTTGAACAGGATGGCGCTCTTCTTGGCGAGGGAAAGGTCCGCCCAGGATTCGCTGGCCTTTTTAGCTGCGGCGACGGCCGCTTGCAGATCATCCTGGCCACCCAAATGCAGGGTGCCCGTCACATCGCCCGTGGCGGGGTTAAAAACCTCTTGACGGCGTTCACCGGAGCCTGGTGTCTCTTGTCCGTTGATGAAGTGCTGGATGCTCGTGGTCACTTTTTCTTCTCCTCACGTTGAGTGAACGCAATTGTCGCGTCCGATGATGGATGCACGGTGTGGAATCAGCCGAGCAAAGGCTTTTGTGTGGATTTCTTGTCTTCGTACACGGCATAGGCCTCCTGTGTGGATGACAGATCGGAGACCGACGCGACGGGAACGTCCCACCACGACTCCGAGCTCGGAGCGTCGATGAGGGGGTCCGAGTCGACGTGGATCAGGATGGGGCCCGAATCTTCCGGCGCGGCCTTAGCGGTGCGGATGGCTTCTTCGAGGTCCTCCCCCACGGACTCACCCGGCTCGACCCGGATCACCCGGACACCGAGGGACTCGGCGTTAGTCGCCAGGTCAATCGGCAGGGTGTCGCCGGAATCGAAGGACTGTTGCGCCTCGTCGTGGTACCGATACTTCGTACCGAAACGTTGCGACCCCAGGGATTCCGAGAGTGCACCGATCGATGCATAACCGTGGTTCTGAATCAGCACCACGATGAGCTTGATCCTCTCGGCCACCGCCGTCACCAGCTCCGTGTGCATCATCAGGTAGGAGCCGTCGCCAACGGTCACGACGACGTCGCGGCCATCTTGTTGATGCAAGCTCGCCCTCTTGACGCCCAGTCCGCCGGCGATCTCGTACCCCATGCAGGAGTACGCGTATTCCACGTGGTAGCCGTACGGGTCCTTGACCCGCCACAGCTTGTGAAGGTCACCCGGTAACGAACCGGCAGCGCAAATCACGACGTCGCGGTCGTCCATCGCGGAGTTAACCCGCCCAATGATTTCGTTCTGCGACATCACGGGGCGATAGCGTTCGGCAAAGGCCGCATCCGCGATACCGTCCCACCGCTTTTTCTCGGCGGCAACCTTCTCGCTCACCTCATCCGAAACGTGAATGCCCGAGACGGCTTCATTCATCGCCACGAGGGTCTTACGTGCATCGGCGACCACAGGAATTTGGGTGCCGTGCTTGTAGGCGTCGAAGGCCGCGACGTTGATATTGACGAACGAAACATCCGGGTTCTGGAAGGCGGTGCGCGAGGCCGTGGTGAAGTCCTCATAGCGCGTCCCGATTCCGATAATCAGGTCCGCATCCGCAACGAGTTGGTTGGACGCGGTTGAACCCGTGGAACCCACGGCACCGAGGCACAACGGGTGGTCCCAGTCGAGAACGCCGACCGCAGCCTGCGTATACGCGACCGGAATGCCGGTGGCCTCAGCGAACTTTTGCAGCTCATCGGTCGCGAAGGCGTAGTGCACGCCGCCGCCGGCAATGATGACGGGCTTCTTCGCCGAACGGATTGCGTCCATCGCCGCCCGAAGATCTTCTTCCTCAGGTGCGGGCCGCCGAATGCGCCATTCCCTTTCCTGGAAGAACTCCTCCGGAACATCGATGCGTTCGGCCTGGACATCCTGCGGCAGGGCGATCGTCACGGCACCCGTCTCCACGGGATCCGTGAGGACCCGCATCGCATTCAGCAGGGACGAGTACAGCTGTTCCGGTCGCCACACCCTGTCGAAATACCGAGAGACGGGACGCAGAGTGTCGTTAACCGTTATATCCCCAGCGTCGGGGCGCTCCAGTTGCTGAAGCACCGGGTCGGTGGTTCGAGTCGCGAAGACGTCAGACGGGAACAGGAGAACTGGAAGCCGGTTGGTGGTCGCTAAGGCCGCCCCGGTCACCAGGTTCGTCGAGCCCGGGCCGATGGAGGTCGTGGACGCGTAGGTCGCCCGCCGACGTACGTGGCGTGCATAGCCGGTGGCCTGATGCACCATGGCCTGCTCGTTGCGCCCCTGGAAGTACGGCATGAGCGAGGGGTCTTGGCCCTGGAACTGGCGCAGAGCCTGGCCAACGCCGGCAACATTTCCGTGACCAAAGATTCCGAACATTCCGGGGATCGTCCGCTCGCGGTAGGTCTCCGAGCCCACACGGTCGACGGTGTACTGCTGGGACAGAAACTTCACGAGGGCCTGGCCCACGGTCATGGTCTGGGTAGTCATGTAAACCTCTTTCAATCCTCGTTAGTTGCGGCTGCTGCGCAGCAGGGAGGCTGCAGTCGCTACGGCTCCGGCGACGTCGTCGTCTTCCGGGTACAGCAAGGTGCGTCCAACGGTCAGCCCCTGGACTCCCGGCAGGGCCAAGGCATCTCGCCAAGTGGCAAAGATTTCGTCAGGGGCAGCCGTGGGATCCCCACCCAACAACACGGTCGGAAGGGTGCTCGCCGCGACGACGCGCTCCATGTCCGGCACCACCGGCAATTTCATCCATGTATAGGCACTCGTCGATCCCAGAGAGGAGGCGATTCCCACGGACTTCACGACGGCGTCGGTGCTGAGATCGTTGAAGATCGCGCCGTTGCGCGTGGCAGAGATGAAGGGTTCGACCATCGCGTAAAGGCCGCGAGCGGCCAGTTCATCGACCGCGTGGGCGGTGGATTCGAGGACCGAGGTGGTGTGCGGGTCTCCGTAATGAATACGCGTGAGCATTTTTCCGCCGTCGGCGCCGATTTTCTGGAGAGCCTCGGCGGTATGGGCAGTGAAACGATCGTCGATCTCGTTGACCAGGCCGGACAGTCCCCCGCGATTCAAGGAACCGAAAACGAGTTTGCCTTCGAGCGCCCCCAAGAGAAGGAGATCATCCAAAACGTCCGGGGACGCCAAGATGCCGTCGACGGCGGGATTTTGAAGCGCAATACGCAGCCGGTCCAGCAGGCCCCGGCGATCCGCCATGGCACGACCATCGCTGCGCACCTTGAGGGCCCCGCGAGCCGGGTGATCCGCGGCGACGATGAAGTTCTGTTCGCCGTACTTGATCCCTGGATGGCGAGTTCGGGCATCGGCGGCTCGTTGGACCGCCCCCGGGTCCTCCAAACGAATCTGCGTGAGTTGTTCGTATCGCCGGGGATCCGTGGACCCGATCTCCGGAGCGTCGAACGTGGGAAGGCCGCTGGCCTGATTCCGCTGCTCGCTCATGCGTCAAACCCTCTTCCTCGTTCGTTAAGCAGGTTGAGAACCTCGCCCGTGGTCGGCATATCTTCCGAACAGGCGATGCGCGATGCGACGATCGCTCCGGCGGCGTTGGCAAAGTCCAGAACGTGCTGAAGCGACCAGCCGGAGAGAATTCCGTGGCAGAAGGCACCCCCGAAGGAGTCCCCGGCGCCGAGGCCATTGACCGTCTCCACGGTGACCGGCTCCGAAATCACGGTTTCCTCGGCCGTCTTGGCCATAACGCCCTGCGATCCCATCTTGACGACGGCGATCTTGACCCCTGCCTGCAAGAGACGGTCGGCCTGCTCTTCGGGCGAGCCGTCCCCGACCGCCACGGCGCATTCTTCGCGGTTACCAATCGCAATGGTCGCGTGCTTGAGGTTCTCCTTGACCTGCACTGTCGCGTCCTCAATGGAGTCCCAAAACATGGGGCGGTAATCGAGGTCCAAGATGGTGTGTTGCCCCTCCTTCAGCGCTTCCCGTGGGCGGGCCTCGTGGGCCTTCAGCTGGGCGGTACGGCTGGGGTCTTGGCACAGCCCGGTCACCGTGGACCAGAAAACGGTGGCCTCTTGGACCGCGTGGAGGTCAACCTCGTCGGGCTGGATTTTCAGATCCGGCGCCGACGGGAAGCGACCGTAGAAATAGAGCGGGAAATCCTCGGGTGGCATGATCGCGCAGAAGGTCGCGGGGGTCTGTAGACCAGCCACGGGGCTGACGTGGGCGTCGTCGACGCCGTATCGCTTCAGTTCACGGTGGAGATACTCGCCAAACGGGTCGTCGCCGGTGCGGGTGATGACCGCAGTATTGCGCCCGTGCTTGGCGGCCGCTACCGCCACGTTTGACGGCGACCCTCCCAAATACTTGCCAAAGGACGTCACATCCCCCAGGCCAACCCCGATGTCATTGGGGTAAATGTCCACGCTGATTCTTCCCATGGTGAGCAAGTCATAACTCATGAACTGGCCGGTCCTTCCCGCGACTCGTGGTCGGTTTCATCGCTGCGTGCTTCCCCACATGTGATGAGGCGAGGGGCATCGTCGTCGATTGCTACCGTCTGACCCTTCCAGAGTGCACCACACCACTTTGTCCTGTCAATGTTTTGTACAGACAAAGTACGAAAATCTCGGTAGCCTGATGTGACCGGGGCAACTGTGAAGCATCCGCCGGACCCTGTCCCGTCCACGAGAAGATAAGGAATGTGCCATGAAGCTGGGCGTTTACAACGCGATCCTGCACCACCTACCCCTCGACGAGGCATTGGAGCAGACGGCCCGCCTCGGACTCGACGGATTGGAAGTCAACTCCGGTGGCTTCCTTCCTCCCACTCACCTGCCCCTGGACGACATCCTCGCCAGCGACGCCGCGGCTGACGCCTACCGACGACGCTTCGAAGACCGCGGACTCTCGATTCTCGGCCTCAACTGCAACGGCAATCCCTTGAACCCGGACCCCGCTATCGGGCCCGATGATGCGGACGATATTCGACGCTCCGTTCGGGCAGCTGCGGCACTGGGGCAGAAGCGAGTTGTCACGATGTCCGGCCTCCCAGGTTCAGACCCCCAGGGCCAATACCCCGCCTGGAACGTCAACACATGGGGTTCGCACGCCCTCGATTCTTTGGAGTGGCAGTGGGACCAGGCCGCAGATTTCTGGTCCGAGATTGACGAACTCGCCCGGGAGCACGATGTCAAGGTGGCTCTAGAACTCCACCCGCAAAACCTCGTCTTCAATCCGCCCACGGCCAAGCGCCTCGTGGATCGCATCGGGGCGACGAACATCGGAGTCGAACTCGACGCCTCTCACTTGTTCTGGCAGCAGATGGATCCCGTGGCTTGCGTCCGATGGTTGGGGCCGCTCGTCTTCCACGCTGCGGCCAAGGACGTGCGCATCAACCGTGAACATGCCGAAATCTACGGTGTTCTCGACGAGCGTTTCCGCCGCATGGGTGAGGAAGAGCAGCGGACCAACATGGGCGGAGACGAGTACGTCAACGAGTGGCCCAAGGATTCCGCATGGGACTTCGTCGCCGTCGGCGTGGGACACGACGCCGCCTACTGGGCCGAATTTTTGCGCGCCCTCGCGGAGGTTGAGCAGATCACCGGTGAAGAAATCAGCGTCAACATTGAGCACGAAGACACCTCGATGGGACCCATCGAAGGTCTGGAGTTCGCCACGTCGACCCTCTTCGACGCGGCACAGCGCGCCGGGGTGCGGTAGCCCCAGTCTCGCGGGCAGAACGTGCGCACGCCCGTGATTCATGCCGGGGGCCGGCGCGGCAGCTTCCGCGGAGTGCCGTCGCGCCGGCCCTCGTTTTAGAACAGAGCGATTTTTTCCGGAGGCGGGAAGATTCGGTCGAGCTCCTCGAGGTCCTCCGAAGTCGGAACCCACGAAGCTGCCACAGCGTTGCTTCGCACCTGCTCCGGCGTGGTGGCACCCGCAATCACCGAGGTAACCTGTGGCCGCGAGGCTAGCCAAGAGAACGCGACCTGGATCGGAGTCAGCTCGCGGTCTTCCGCGAAGGACACAAACCTCTCGATCTGGTCCCAGTCCGTCGACTCCAAAAGATTCTTCTTGGAGTGGGATAACCGCGACCCGTCAGGCGCCTGACCGTGGCGATATTTGCCGGTCAGCAGCCCATTGGCCAGGGGGAAATACGGTAGCAAACCGATACCGAATCGCTCCGCGGCGGGAAGGACCTCAAGTTCCGCGCGACGATCCAGCAGGTTGTAATGATTCTCCGCGGCGACGTAGCGGGTGCCACCGTTCGCCCGTGCCAGATGGTCGGCGTCGGCAATTTGCCATCCCGCATGGTTCGACGTGCCCACATATCTCACCTTTCCCGCACGGACCGCGTCGTCAAGGGCCGCAAGAGTTTCCTCCGGCGGAGTGACCCCGTCGGGTGTGTGATAGAAGTACAGGTCGATATGATCCCGGCCCAATCGGGACAGCGAAGAGTCCAAAGCACGGTGAACATAACGTCGTGCTCCCCGCGCACCGTGGTCGGTCCCGTTGACACCACGCATATCCATACCGAATTTGCTCACGACGACGACATCCTCGGCGTCACGGCCCAACGCCTTGAGAGCTTGCCCAAACATTCGCTCCGAGGTTCCGGGGGTCTTGCCGTAGACGTCGGCGACGTCAAACAGCGTGATCCCGGAGTCCACGGCCGCCTCAATCACGGCGTCTGTGCCTTCTTGCGTTTCGGTTGGGGTGCCGGCGCGGCCGAGGTTATTGCACCCCAGCCCCACGCCGGACACCACTAACCCAGAATTGCCAACTGTGCGGTAAACCGGTGAAGTCGTCATGCCTCAACACTAGACCGCGTGTCGAGAACGACCTTCTAGTGATGCTGGGAAAGCCGATGATTCTGGAAAAACTCCCAGATCAGATCCGTGGCATGGAGGTTGGGGGTATCGCGTCCAGTTCCCATTCCTTCAGGAGCACCGGGCCACGTGTGGCCACCGCCGTCAATCCGGTATTGCTGAACCTCGGAACCGTTCTTGCAGTCATTCTTAAAGGAGTAATGTTCGACGCCGTCCACCGGCTGATCCACTTCGGGTTCATGGGAACACTGATTGCGCGCAACCCACTCGTCGATGTACTCCGGAACGGAAATATATTCACCGCCCTTGCCGTCACCACCGTCGTACTTCATGGTGGGATCGTCCGTTCCGTGAAATTCCATGATCGGGACGGCTCCGGCGGTGTTGCAGCCGGCACGAGTTCCGCCGTAATACGCCCCCGAAACGGAAGCGAAGGCCGCGATCCGATCCGACATCCGACACGCCAAGAGGCTCGCAAACCCGCCGCCGTTCGACATTCCCGCCGCATATACCCGATCGGTATCCACGCAGAGGTCGGACTCGACCTTGTCCAGTACCTCTCCCGTAAATTTCACGTCGTCGGCATCCGAAGCGTAGCTAGCGCCCTGCCACGAGGTCCCCTTACTCCCCGTGAGACCCTGCGGATACACGGCGATGGCCGGCTTGTCCGAGAATCCAGTCAAGGTCTTCATCTGCTCGGAATCCCGGCCCCGCCCATGGAATGCCATCACGACCGGCGTGGGGGTATCCGCCGAATAGTCCTTCGGAACGGTCACCACGTAGGAACGGTCGCGCCCGCCCGATGTAAGGTGCACGGTTTTGGACGATCCGGGGGCCATATTTCCCGAACCGCACGCCGAACCACTCGAGGAACCCGATGCGGCACTGCTGGACGAACCCTCCGCTCCCTCCCCACTGCCGCCGCTGGAACCGCACGCCGTCAGGCCCAAGGCCAGAACAGTCACCGCCACCATGGAACTCCACGACTTTCTCATCACTACTTACGACCCCTCAAAGCATTGAATTTGGTTACCTGCATCACATCGAGTTGTATCACGGTTGCATTTTGTCCCACGACACAAAACTTATGATGCTAGGTATTGCGAGACTTCCGAGGAATTTCACCGTGGGCTCAATGCACTAGACTCGACCCGTAGCGGCGTCGCTTCGCCCCTCCCCGGGCAGAAGGGACGCCATCTTTTTTCAGGCGGCTGATCGATTCACTCGAGACGTCGCGTGGACGGAATAAACGCCGGCGGCTTCAAACCCAGGCACCACCCCCCATCATGAGAGTATCTACGGATTTTCACGAATGACTTCTGAGAACACCGCGGCTCCGAGCCGCCCCCACCGTCCCCGCAACGGTTTTGACCGTTACTTCAAGATCACGGAACGCGGTTCCTCCCTGGGCGCGGAGGTCAGAGGCGGCCTAGCTGTAATGTCCAGGGACGTTGTTTCGGCGACACGGCCGTGAACAGCTGAGAGGTGAGGGCCTCCGGTTGTGAAGTGGAGCTGTTGAGTTCAACCGCTTCACGTACCAGGAGGCCCTCGTGTCCCACGC
>NZ_RBLM01000007.1:0-120669 GCF_003989425.1 Kocuria sp. HSID16901
TTCGGTGGTTATGGCAAGAGGGGTACACCCGGTCTCATTCCGAACCCGGTAGTTAAGGCTCTTAGCGCTGATGGTACTGCACCCGGTAGGTGTGTGGGAGAGTAGGTCGCCGCCGAAAATATTTTTGTGGAGGAGAAGTGTTTGTGCCCTGTGTTGGGGTGTGGACGCTTCTCCTCCTTTTTTATTTAACACCCGTTCCATTAATGCCGACGAACGCCATGGTCTCGTTTGTGGACGCTCCGACCTGAGACGCATGACGAGTCGTACATCATGAGCCAACTCTGAACCGCGATATGCCGAACAGGCCCCAAGGTGCGTAAACTTTCCAGGAGAACCACGTGGGCTCTCGGGGTTACCAGAGATCACGTACTACGTACATAGAGGAGAAGCAGCTTGGCTGACGACGATCGTAGGCATTCGGAGCGCGGGAATGACCGCCAGCAGTACCGCCGTTCGGGCCAGGAAGGGCGTGGTCGGGGGAGTAACTCTGACCGTAACGGTGGATACGGACGCAGCGGCGGATACGACCGGAGCGGTGGCCAACGGCGTCGGGATGACCGCGGAGCCGGGAGCAGAAGCGGGGACCGTGATCGTCGCTTCAACGATCGTCAACCTTATGACAGGTCAGACCGTGACCCCCGCCGGAAGGATCAGGATCCGGCGGGTCGCTTTGATCGTGGTCAGCGCGACCAGCGCTCGAATCGTGACGGCTATCGCCCGTCGCGCCCAAAGGCTCCGGAAATCGATGAGGAGGTTACCGGTCGGGAACTCGACCGCTCCGTGCTGAGCGAGTTGCGCGTCCTGGAGAAGGACAACGCCGACGTCGTCGCCAAGCACCTGGTCATGGCAAGCCAGTACCTTGAGGTCGATCCCGAATTTGCTCTCGAGCATGCGCAGGCAGCGGTCCGTCGAGGTGGGCGCGTTGCCGCAGTGCGTGAAGGAGCCGCCATCGCAGCGTATGTTGCTGAACGTTTTGACGTTGCGCTCCGTGAGCTGCGCACGCATCGCCGGATGACGGGTTCGCACGAGCACATCGCTTTGATCGTCGACTGCGAGCGTGCTTTGGGGCGGATCGACAAGGCCCTCGAGACCGCGAGTGACCCTGAACTCTCGGATCTTCGCGGCGCGGAAAAGGTCGAGTTGGCCATGGTCGTCGCGGGAATTCATCGTGATCGTGGGGACCTTGCCACAGCCAAGAAGGCCTTGGAAATTCCTGAATTGAACCGTCAGAAAGCATTTTCTTACAGCCCGCGACTCTTCAGCGCCTACGCGGACTTGCTCGAAGAAATGGGGGAGACGAAGGATGCGGCGTCTTGGGCCCGACTCGCCGTCGTCGCCGAAGCCGCTCTGGGTCAGGGCCAGTTTGAAGACCCGGAAATTTACGAAATCGATGTTCTGCCGGATGAGGAGTCGGTCGATACCGCAACGGGAGAACAGGGCGTAGATCTTGACGAGGCCATGATCGAGCAGCGCCAGACTCGAGAGCCGCAACCCACGGATGACCTTTCCGAGACTGAGCACGAAGAATTCACTCCTTCGGAGTCCGCCGTCGCCGACGGGGTCGCCTCGGTAGAGGACGAGACCGGGAAGGATCCCGAATCCGAGCCGATCCAGGAACCCGAACGGAAGGACGACTAAACCCTCCATGCCTTCGCTGATTTCTGCATTTGATGCGATTCTCTCGGACCTCGACGGCGTCGTATACGCGGGCCCTCACCCGATCGACGGTGCGGTGGACTCACTAAACACAGCGTCTGAGCAGGGCATTGAAGTCGCGTACGTGACCAATAATGCCTCGAGGTCCGTGGAAACCGTCGCAGAGCATCTTCGCTCTCTCGGGTTGTCCGTCGATGCGGACCATGTCATCAGCGCGGCACAGTCGGCGGCCAGCTTGGCGGTCGGGGAGCTGGGAGAAGGGACGCCCGTCGCCATCTGCGGATCCTCGGCTCTGGCAGATTGCGCCCGAGAGGTAGGTCTTGAAGTCGTGGGGTTCGGAGACCAGCCGCGTGCTGTCCTTCAAGGATTCGAACCAGCACTGGGATGGCAGGACCTGGCGGAAGCCTCGTACCTCCTGGCGAACCGTGACGTCCTCTGGATCGTGTCTAACACCGATATGACGATCCCCAAGGAACGCGGTATTGCACCCGGGAATGGAACTCTGGTTCATGCGGTCGCCGCAGCCACCGGTCGTACGCCACGTGTTGCCGGTAAGCCCGGCTCCACCATATTCTCAACGATCACGGACCGGCTCGGCGTGAGCTCTCCCGTGGTAATAGGGGATCGTTTGGATACCGATATCCTCGGTGCACAACAGGCCGGCCTGCCCAGCATTGCCGTCATGACCGGGGTGCAGACTGGGGACGACATCGTGAATGCTCGTGTTGCCGAGCGTCCCACCTACGTGGTCGGAACGCTCCGGGAACTCTTTACCGAGTACGACGAACCACGCGTGGACTATTCCGGTGACGCCATCGTGGCTCGCCTCGGTGACCAGGTCTCCGCGACCGTGCAAGATGACTCCGTGAACGTCGTAGCGCACGATTCCGTCCCCGAGGTCAAAATAGTTCGGACGGCCGCGGCCGCGTGGTGGGCTGCCCGCCCAGAGGCCGAGACCGCGACGTCGGCACGGGTGATTCGTGCATGAGCGAGACTCCGCGCGACGACGCCGGACCCGACGTCGAAGGACGCAACGAGCACTCCGACGCGCTACATGACTTTGCGCAGCTAGGTACGGAAGACAGCTTGGACCGTCTCCTCGACCGCTTGGAAGAAACACCCGTTGATGAGCACGTAGCGGTTTACGAACAACTACATGCTCAGATTCGGAAGATGCTCGACCGGGATCCGAGTTCCTTGCCCGAGGGCCTGATACCGCGCGCCAACCGACAGGCGGAAAGCGCAGAGTCTCAATCGAGGGAATCGTGAGGCTGGACCAGTGGCTCGTCGCCCGCGGCCATGTAGCGTCCAGGACTTTAGCCGCTAAGGCCATAGCTGCCGGCCGTGTCGAGGTGAACGGTCGCACCGTGAGCAAGCCTTCGCGCCCTGTGGGAGAGCACGACAGCGTCGTCGTGCAGGAACCTGCCACACGAGAATATGTCAGCCGCGCCGGGCATAAGCTGGCCGGGGCCCTTCGAGCATTCCCCCAGGTGGCGGTACGGGGCTGTCGATGCCTCGATGCTGGAGCTTCAACGGGTGGCTTTACCCAGGTTCTTTTAGAGGCTGGTGCCGAGCAGGTCGCGGCGGTCGACGTCGGGCACGGGCAACTTGACCCGCGTGTCCGGGCCGATCCGCGAGTCGTCTCGATGGAAGGCCTCAACGTTCGTTCTCTGACGATCGAGGACATCGGGGGAACGGTGGACCTTGTCGTAGGAGACCTCTCCTTCATCTCCCTGACGCTGGTGATCGAGCCCCTCGCCCGCGTCACCCGCCCGGGAGGCGCACTGATTCTCATGGTTAAACCCCAATTTGAGGTCGGTCGGTCGAAACTGGGTAAGGGCGGCTTGGTGAAAAGCGACGCCGATCGTGAAGCCGGCATCGAGTCTGTTCGACGAGCAGCGCGGAGCCTCGGACTCGTCATCGAGGACGAACGCCCCTCCGAGTTACCTGGTCAGAACGGAAACCGCGAACACTTTCTGCTCTTACGTCAGCCGGGCGCCCTCTCGGAAGCAGAGTCATGACGACGCCATGGAAATCACCCCGGCGCGAAGGAACCTTAAAGTGTCAGTCCTCTCGCCTAGGGTAGGACTACGGAACTGACCGGGAGTTCCCATCGCCCCTCATCGGAAGGCAAAAGAGCATGAGCCGCAAGATACTTCTGTTCGCGCATACGGGTCGCCCCGAGGCAACCGCTGCGGCGACTCAAGCGTGTGTGCGCCTTCATGAGGCGGGCCTCACCCCGGTCATGAGCCGCACGGACCTCCAAATCTTGCGTGGAACCGAAGCTGAAGCCGTGGGCGTCCAAGTCATCAACGACAACGTTCCGCTGGACGATATCGAACTCGGCGTCGTTCTCGGAGGCGATGGGTCCATCTTGCGCGCCGCCGAAATCATCCGGCACACCAACATTCCTCTGATCGGCGTCAACCTCGGCCACGTCGGCTTTCTTGCCGAATCGGAACGAAGCGACCTGGACGAAACCGTAGACCACATCGTCAATCGCTCATACACGGTCGAAGAGCGTATGGCGATCGATATTCTGGTCTGGAATTCCGGTCAGATTCTGAATCACACCTGGGCGCTCAACGAGGCTTCCGTGGAAAAGGGGAACCGGGAGAAAATGGTCGAGGTCGTGATTGAGGTAGACGGCCGGCCCCTCAGTACGTTCGGATGCGACGGCGTCGTCATGGCCACACCCACGGGGTCCACCGCATATGCCTTTTCCGGTGGTGGGCCAATCGTGTGGCCTGAGGTCGAGGCCATGCTCATGGTTCCCCTCAGCGCCCATGCCTTGTTCTCTCGTCCCATGGTGACGGCACCGACCTCAACCATGGCGGTGGAGATCTTGCCGACGAACGGTCACTTCGGTGTTCTTTGGTGCGACGGTCGCCGCACCACCGAATTGCCGCCAGGTTCCAGAATCGAAGTCAGAAGGTCCGATAAGCCGGTTCGGCTCGCTCGAATTCACCCCGCGCCGTTCTCAGAGCGGCTGGTGCGAAAATTCGACCTACCAACCCGAGGCTGGCGCGGACCCGTGGACCGCATGGACGTCGCCGAACGGAACCTGCCCGACACTGAGGGAACGGAGCAACCATGATCGAAGAAATCCACATTCGCGATCTCGGTGTCATCACCGACGCGACCCTTCCCCTCGGCCCGGGGCTGTCCGTGCTGACGGGGGAGACGGGCGCCGGTAAAACGATGGTCGTGACCGCACTGGGGATGCTTCTTGGCGCGCGGTCCGATGCCGCGGCCGTTCGCTCCGGTGCGCGTTCGGCACTTTCCCAGGCCGTAGTGCGCCTTCCTGAGGGGCACGCCGCCCTGGCCCTTACGGAGGAGGCCGGTGGAGAGGCCCACACCATCGAATCCGACGAGTACTCGGAACGCCTGCCCCAAGAACTCATCGTCTCCAGAACCGTCAACGCCACCGGACGCTCACGGGCCACCGTCGGCGGGGCCGCTGCTCCCATCGGCGTGTTATCTCGGGTGGGCGAAACCCTCGTGGCCGTCCACGGCCAATCCGACCAACTCCGGTTGCGCTCCGCGGAGGCCCAACGGTCCGCGCTCGACGCCTACGCTGGCAACAAACTCGCCAAGAAACTCGACGAATATCACAAGAACTATGAGGAGTACCGTGCCTCTGCACGGGAATTGCGGGAAGTTCGGGAGAACGCGCGCGCTCGCGCTTTCGAAGCCCAAAGCCTGAGCCAGGCGCTCAAAGAAATTGATGCCGTCAAGCCGCAACCGGGCGAGGAAGAAAGCCTTGATGCCGAATCTGCCCGATTGACCAACGTCGAACAGCTCCGAACCGCGGCCGGGGTTGCCCAGTCCGCTTTGGTCGGTGGGGGCGACTCGGATGTGGAAGCTACCACCGTGTCGGTGCTCTTGGACTCCGCTCATCGGGCACTCGCGCAGGAGGCCGACGACGACGCCGCGCTCGCCGCTCTAGCCCAGCGGGTCCGCGAACTCATGATTCAGGCCACCGACATCGGTGAAGAACTTTCGGGGTACCTTTCCGACCTCAACGCCGAATCATCCGGGCGGTTGACCGAAGTCGAAGCGCGGCGTGCGGCTCTGAAGAAGTTGACACGAAAATACGGGGCGGACATCCCCGAGGTCCTCGAGTGGGCAGAAACGAACCGGGCCCGGCTCGAACAGCTCACGGACGATCCTGCCCGCTCTGAAGCGTTGGAGGAAAAGCTTCGGACGCTGCGCAAAAATATGCAGGCCCAATCTCTCGAACTGATGGAAATGCGTACCGCGGCCGCAAAGAGGCTCTCTGGCGCTGTGTCTACTGAGTTGAAGGCTCTCGCGATGCCCAACGCCTCCCTCGTCGTCGAGATTGCGGAAGCTGAAAAATTTGGGCCCGATGGCAAGGACACAGTGTCTTTCAAGCTGGCTCCTCACGAAGGAGCTCAGCCCCGACCCCTCGGCAAGGGGGCGTCGGGTGGCGAATTGTCCCGAGTCATGCTGGCCCTCGAAGTTGTCTTGGCCGAAGTGGACCCGGTGCCCACCTTCATTTTCGATGAGGTTGACTCCGGTGTCGGCGGCAAGGCAGCGGTAGAAATAGGAAAACGCCTCGCTCACTTGGCTCAGCATGTTCAAGTACTCGTGGTGACTCACCTTCCGCAGGTTGCCGCCTACGCTGACCGACACGTTTTGGTGCTCAAATCGAGTGACTCGACGGTGAGTGACGTCAACGTCCTCGATGCCGAAGGCCGAATCGTCGAACTCGCTCGCATGTTAGCGGGACACGCCGATTCCGAGGCCGCCAGGGCCCACGCTAAAGAACTTCTCAAATCCGCCGGTCAGCTGTGATTGGCACTCGTCAGCCGTCTGCCCGGTCCACGACCGGTGCGATGGAAACCCCTCGTGATAGGCTTGAATTCCGTGGTGAACGATAAGCAGACATCCTCGGCAACTTCTCAACGCGACGAAAAAGTGACTCGTCAGATCTTCGTGACGGGCGGTGTCGCATCCTCTCTTGGTAAAGGCCTGACGGCGTCAAGCTTGGGCCGCCTCCTTCGCTCGCGCGGACTCTCCGTGACGATGCAAAAGCTCGATCCGTATCTCAACGTCGATCCGGGCACAATGAACCCCTTCCAACACGGCGAAGTGTTCGTCACGGACGACGGCGCAGAAACCGATCTCGACATCGGTCACTACGAACGTTTTCTCGACGAAAACCTCGACGCTTCCGCGAACGTAACGACCGGCCAGGTGTACTCGACCGTGATCGCCAAGGAGCGTCGAGGCGAGTATTTGGGCGATACGGTTCAGGTCATCCCGCACATCACCGACGAAATCAAGGCACGAATGCGCCGTCGGGCGACCGGCGACGCTGATGCCCCGGACATCATCATCACCGAAATCGGTGGAACCGTCGGAGATATCGAGTCCCAGCCATTCCTTGAAGCAGCTCGTCAGGTTCGCCGTGACGTTGGGCGCAAAAACGTCTTCTTCCTTCACGTCTCGCTGATTCCATACATCGGCCCCTCGGGTGAGCTGAAGACCAAGCCCACCCAGCACTCCGTTGCGGCGTTGCGTGGCTTGGGGATCATCCCCGATGCGCTCGTCTTGCGGTGCGTGCAAGATATCCCGGAATCCCTCAAGGCCAAGGTCGGGGGAGCGTGCGACGTCGACACCGAGGCCGTCATCTCCTGCCCCGACGCCCCGAGCATCTACGACATCCCGAAAACCTTGTTCCACCAAGACTTGGACACCTACGTTTTGGATTACCTCGGGTTGGATTATCAGGAGGCCGACTTTGAGGAGTGGGACAAGCTCCTCAAAGTGGTCCACGAGCCGACGCACGAAGTCACGGTCGGTTTGGTGGGTAAGTACATCGACCTGCCCGACGCCTATCTCTCGGTTTCTGAGGCACTACGCGCGGGTGGTTTCGCTAATGATGCGAAGGTCAAGCTCAAGTGGATCGCCTCGGATCTGTGCGCCCAGCCAGAAGGCGCGGCACACCAACTCGCTGACGTGGACGCCATCTGCGTCCCGGGAGGCTTCGGAATCCGTGGCCTCGAGGGCAAACTTGGCGCGCTTCGCTACGCCCGGGAGAACGGGATTCCCGCTCTCGGCCTGTGCTTGGGACTTCAATGCATGGTGATTGAATACGCGCGCAACGTCGTCGGACTCGAGGACGCATCGTCCACGGAGTTTGAGCCCGAGACGTCGACCCCGTTGATCGCGACGATGGAAGAACAGAAGCAGTTCGTTGAGGGAGCGGGGGATCTCGGCGGAACCATGCGTCTTGGCCTGTACCCGGCCACGTTGGCTGAAGGTTCCGTGACTGCGGCGGCGTATGGCGCAACCGAGGTCGAGGAGCGGCACCGCCACCGCTACGAGGTCAACAACGCCTACCGGGACGACCTCGAAAAAGCGGGCTTGGTGATTTCCGGGACCAGCCCCGACGGCCGATTGGTAGAGTTCGTAGAATTGCCGGCCTCGGAGCATCCCTACTATGTGGCGACTCAGGCGCACCCCGAATTGCTTTCGCGGCCCACGCGCTCCCACCCGCTGTTCAGCGGTCTGGTGGCGGCGGCGCTCGATCGTCTCAAATAAGCCACAACCAGCAGAGTTTTCCCCTGAAGATTGAAGGACCGCTGTCTCCCCGGGAACGGGTTGACGGCGGTCCTTCATTTTAGCTTTTCAGCATCACGCCGACACCGTGAACTTTTGGAGATTTACGACCCGATCGCAGGATCGAGCGACATCGTGATCGTGGGTAGCGATCACGGCACAGGCTCCCTGATCGGTGAGACGCCGCACGGATTCGATGATGACCCGTGCATTCGCGTCGTCGAGAGACCCCGTCGGTTCATCCGCCAGGATCAACGAGGGCTTCTTGACGAGAACGGCGGCAAGCGCCACCCTCTGTTGTTCGCCGCCGGAGAGCCCGCAGACCTTATCCTTTTCCCTGCCCACCAGGCCGAGACTATTCAGGGCCTGCGAGATGTCCGAGGCGCTTGGGCGGCGCCTTCGGGGCATGATCCGCAGCGGATCAACGATATTCTTCTCCACGGATTCCGACTCGACTAGAGCGAAATTCTGGAACAGATATCCGACGTGGTCGCGTCGAAATTTACGTCTCACGGCGCTCGAGGCCGGATGTACCTCGACGCCACCGACCGTGAGTGAACCGGTGGACGGACGGGTTAGTGCACCCAAGCAGTTGAGGAGCGTCGTCTTACCTGACCCCGAAGGACCCATGAGGGCTACCATCTCACCGGGTTCGGCCGATATCTCGAGGGAACTCCATAGAGTCCGGCCCCCGAGTTCCATGTACTCAGAGGCGAAATGAAGGTAGGGCGTCAATGAATTCGTCCTTTCTCTAGAACGGCCCGTCGGGAGAAAACAAGGATCCCCGTTCCTGCTAGGAGGAGGACGACGGCGCCTACGCACAGCCCTGCGACGAAGAGGAACCTGATGTACCCCATGACTTCCAGTGAGGACTGAGAGATCAGGGCCATGGGATCTTGGGCTTGATGTATCAGATGCCCGATGACAGCCGGGAATGATAACCACACCGCGCCAATTCCTGCGAAAGCTGGGCCGGCAGCGAGCATTGGGTTCCAACCGAAGAGGTGCCTTCGGAATAGCTGGTCCTTACGGGCCGCCGCATAGGTAGCCGCGAAAGCTAGACACGAGAACACGACGAGTAACGCATAGACCACGATTGCGGATCCAGTGGCTTGAAGATCGGCTATGGTCAATTTGAGGGCATGTGCCTGGTACGTCGAGCCGGGCGTTGGAGGATTGAAGTAGCGTTCCGCGGTGGACTCACGGAGACGGTTCGATGCGGCCTCTGCGTCTCTCACCAAAAGGCCGCCATCTGTCACCCATGCAGAGATCGCCCTGGGGTTTTCGATGAGGACGTGATCGGGCAAGACCACCACTAGGGGGTTCTCGACGAATTCCTTCTTCTCGTGAGTCAAATCTCCATGGGTGAAGACGTCGCCCGTCGTATCCGTGTCCACGACCTTAAGAGCAGGTAGCTCCATGCCGGGGATGAGATCGTCCACAGTGAGATTTTCGGCTGGTGCACCATAGGGTTTGAAGGCCAGGGCGGTCTTTGAACGTTCCATCTCCTCGAGCGCGACGTGATCCGAGACTCCGTGGATTCTGTGGTGTCTCAGGTATTCGGGATTTACGTAGACGGCGGGGTAACTGGACTCGATGACGGCGTCGTCGTTCGGAACGTGCTGACGGACTTGCGAATGGCTGATGATCACATTCCCATGCCGAAGTTCAGAGACGAGCCAGTCCGTGATGAGCTGATCTTCCGCTTGACTCCAGGTGGGACCGTTGACCGGCAAAAATGCGGCCTCGGGTGTTTCTTTCCATTGTTCGAAGGCCCTGAGATGCGAAGTTGCCAGACCAAATTGGCCGTACCAAGCACCGAGCGAGACCAGAAGAAG
This sequence comes from Kocuria sp. HSID16901, assembly GCF_003989425.1. Lineage (NCBI taxonomy): Bacteria > Bacillati > Actinomycetota > Actinomycetes > Micrococcales > Micrococcaceae > Kocuria > Kocuria sp. HSID16901. The sequence continues at coordinate 10,083 of NZ_RBLM01000007.1, forward strand.
CGTGACACAGGTGATTTTCAGTAGGCAGAGCAACCCATACAACGATTTCACCGGCCTCTTGCCCGTCAGCGTTGCGGGCACCGGAACGAGGTACAGCAACCCCAAAGCAAGAAACCGGGACACAATGACCGCGGCTATGAATACTGTGGCGAAAGATCCCAAGACGGCAAGATAAATACCGAATGAGGCGAGCCCATTGTAGAAGGTCAAAAATAAGGCAGTAATCCCGGTGGTCACCAGGAGTCCGGCAAGGTATGGGACAGCCCCGCTGCAGAAATCATGACCCAGAATTCGCCCGACGGACCAACCAGCGAGCCGCAGCCGTGCGACCTTCTTGGCGCTCACCAAAGTCATGGCACAAGAGAAACAAGACGCCGCCACGAGGCTGGCTATCAAGGCAAAGGATAAGGGAGAGCCAATATTTTGCCCCAAAACTTCATCGAACGAGTAGCGATCAAACTGTCGTACCGTGTATCCCTGTGCAGCAAGCGCATCGTCCAGACCTTCCATCGCCTGGGCATCTCCGAAAAGGAGATAGAACGCACGGGGATCCTGTTGCGAAGAATCCCATGGTTTCACCACGACGTCGTATCCAGCGTTAAAGGGCGAGTATCCGTCGGTCAAAATTTTCTGCGAAGGATGCTGCGGTTGCGTGATCAGGACCTGCAGCTCCGCCCCGCTGGCAGGCGACTCGGCGTTATCCGAGAGCCGAGCGATGTTAAGGTGCCGGCTTTTCGCCTCAGTCTCTAGCGTGCGTAGGAACTCCGGACTGGAGGTCGGAGTGTCAGCTCGGGGACTCGTGATGTCGGAGGATATGGAAAGCACATTCCTCCCCACCAGTGGAGCATCGGTCTCGGAAAGCCAGAGTGTTGCGAAGGAAAAGACGGCTGCCGCCAGCGGAACGAAAAGCAAAGTGAAGAATCTTTTCGTAAATTCCATGTTCCTATTAAAGTTAATTGCGTGCTGGGGTGAGATTAGCAGTAGTCCCAGTAAGCCTTATTTCGTGTCCAAGTTTGTGGGGCAGAGTCATTGTCATGAGCCTGCGCATGTGAAGGATTCAGGGGTGGCAAGTGCGACTACTCCAAAGGGCAATATTGTTCGCTTCACAATTATTTACCTCTCGTATGTTGATCCAGCTGGGTGAAAAAAGTTTAATACAAGACGCAATGTGATCGGTATTGTTTTGTGGAGTGGATGGTTAATCTCTGCGTGTAAGTAATTAGTTAGACTGTCTATTTCTGAAGAATCCCCAAGTGGGGCAGCAGTTTTCTCGTGAAGGGTCTCGAAAGCCACACTTACTCGATGGCCTGCAGATTGAGGCTCTTCGTCGCGAGACATACCGTCCAGGGGCGGCAGGCCCGGCGCGGTCACTGGCCGTCGTCGCGCGGCGAAGTTTGCCGGGTGCCGCCCCTGCCAAAGACCAGCGCTCAACCGTGTACTCCTGTGTACCCTGGGGGCATGACGGATAACGACGCAGCTACCCCGGAACCTCAAGTCGGTGACGGATACGTGCTCCAAGACCATGTCAATCCGCGGGAACTGGTCGCCAGCGAAACCCTTGTTGAGGGTGCGATATTCGACGTCGTGCGGGACCGCATTCGTCTCCGTCCGGAGAAGTCTGCAGAGATTCTCAACCGTGACTACTTGCGTCATCCCGGTGCCGTGGCCATCGCGGCGCTCAATGACCGGAACGAAATCCTCTTGATCAACCAGTATCGGCAGCCGGTCGGCATGAACCTCTGGGAAATTCCCGCCGGCCTTCTCGATATCGAAGGGGAAGAGCCGCTGGCGGCCGCTCAACGGGAACTAGCCGAAGAAACCGATCTCACCGCGGACACGTGGCATACTCTCGCGGAATTCAATAATTCACCGGGTTGCTCGACCGAAGCCAATAGGATCTTTTTGGCTCGGGGCATCGGGGAAATGGCACCCGAGGACCGCACGGAACGGGAAGGCGAAGAAGCCGAAATTGTCACCCGTTGGGTCCCTCTGGAGGAAGCTGTCACCGCGGTGCTAACCTCCCGGTTGCATTCGCCGTCGGCGAATATTGCGATCCTGGCCGCTTACGCGAGCCTTCAACGCGGCCATCAAGACCTTCGTGCGCCCAACGAACCATGGCCTGCGCATCCGAACCTCCGCACATCCTCCGATGCCTAAGCTCGACGTACCGGCCGGGTTTGAACGTCCCGTCCAGCGATATCTCCAGCACCTCACGGTCGAACGCGGCCTCTCGGCCAATACTCTGGCCTCGTACCGGAGAGATCTCGGCCGATACCTCGACTTCCTGACCGAACAACGTTCCGTCCAGAGCCCCCAGGACATCACGACCGACGACGTGCGGGACTACGTCCAACACATGGCACGGCCCGCCTCCGAGGGCGGATGTGGCTTGTCGACCCGCAGTGTGGCCCGAGGTGTCGTTTCAGCGCGGGGGCTTCACAAATTTTGGGTTCTCGAAGGAATCACCGAGGATGATCCCGCGGCGACGGTCAACCCGCCGAGTGCGGGGGAGCGCCTACCGAAGGCCCTGCCCGTGGATACCGTGGCGCGCATCCTGGAGGCTCCTGATCGGGAGACCCCAGCGGGGCTTCGAGATGCTGCGCTCCTCGAATTCCTTTATTCCACCGGCGCGCGAATCTCCGAGGCCGTCGGAATTGACCGAGACGATCTCTCTTCCGAATTCGCGGGTGAAGCGGGAGGAACGGAAGACCCCAACGGGCTGGGCGGCGCAGCCCGCCTCGAAGGCAAGGGTGGTAAACAGCGGCTAGTCCCGGTGGGCTCCTACGCCGTCGACGCAGTGAGCGCGTACCTGGTGCGTGCCCGTCCGCTTTTCGCGGCCAAAGGGTCGGCTACGCCCGCACTTTTCCTGAACGCCCGGGGCGGTCGTCTCACACGGCAAGGGGCGTGGCTGATATTGAAAAAGGCGGCCGCCAGGGCGAACGTCACCGAAGAGCTTTCGCCACATACATTGCGGCATTCTTTTGCAACTCACCTGATTGAAGGCGGAGCGGATATTCGCGTTGTGCAAGAACTGCTCGGACACTCCTCGCTGACGACCACACAGATCTACACGCGGGTGACTGCGGACACTCTCCGGGAGGTGTTCCTTACGAGCCACCCGCGCGCGGTCGGCTAATAGTTCCGCTGACCTAGGCGGTCAGCGGAACTGAGGCCTCGTCCGAGGCGACTCGGAAGGCAAAGGTCTCCTGGAGGTAAAGGTGCACGTTCTGCGCGTCATGGGAGTCGTACCCGATGGAAAGGTCAACGCCCAGGTGCAACTCGAAATCGCCGCCGCGAGTCGTGACGACCAGCGCGCCGTTGAGCGCAGGCGCCCAGATGATTTTCCCGTCCTCCTTGAGCACTCGTTGAAGGTGTTCGAGGATCGGGTAACCGTGATCCGTGGTTTCGGAGATGGCTGTGTACAGGTCCGCGGACACCACGAGGGTGTACGGCCCCTCGACTCCGGCGAGACGAAGCCGTGTCAGGGCTTGGGCGACGGATCGCGGCAAGTCGCGGACGTCCTCAGGGATTGCGATCGGTTCGTTGGAGCTGGCATCGACCATTCCCGTCATGCCGAGCTGGTCGTAGCCGTGGAATACCACGGTGTCCTCGGCGGCCGCGATGGTTGTGGCCGCGTCCTTGACCGGTTGCCAGTCGGAGTCCACGGAACCGCGCAATACGTCGTCGACGGCCTGGCGCGTCACGGTAAACGGGACCTTGACTTCGAGGACTGGAATGACATCGCGGCTACGGGTCTGTGCGCCGGGGACGATCTCTCGCCCGTCGGTCACGTGTCCCGCCGCAAGCGATGAGAAGGCGGTTCCCTGTGGCTCGGGCATGTCGACGACGCGTCGGCCGGCGATGTTTCGGCTAAAGGTTCGAATGGCTTCTTCCTCGATCTCGGCCCATGCGGCCTGAGAGACGGGGGCAAGTTCGCGGTGAAGATTGCTGCTGGTCATGTCTTCTCCTTTGCGCGCCGGTGATATCCGGCCGGAAGTCCCGCGACAGGTCGCGGGACGATGGGTTGTGGTTCAGGCTTGGAGGCGTCCGACGGTGAACCCCTCGGGGGGATGGTCGCCGGATTCGGTATCGGTTGGGAGCGGCGTCGAAGGTGCTGGTTCGTTGGTGGAGGCTGGGGAGCCTTCTGTGAGGGCATCGATATCGTCGAGGAGATCGATGCTCGGCACGAAGAATAGGGCCCCCGTCTGGGCGGTCGAGAAGTCCAGGATACGGTCGTAGTTTCCCGGTGGATCTCCGAGGAACATGTTCTCCAGCATCTGCTCGGTCACGCCTGGATCTTTGGCGTAGCCGATGAAATACGTGCCCATGTCACCGCTGCTGAAATCTCCGAAGGCCATGTTGTAGCGAAGAATATCGAGGTCGTTGCCCTCATCATCGCTCACGTCATTGAGCGCCAGATGTGAATTGGAGGGTTTTTCATCATCGGGAAATTCGAGGTCGTCAGACTTGGTCCGTCCGATCACCCGTTCTTGCTCTTCGACGGTGATGGAATCCCAAGCGGCTAAGTCATGGACGTATTTTTGGACATGCACGTAGCTCCCTCCGTCGAATTCCGGATCATCATCGATGAGCACGGCGTCGTAAGCTTCGTCATTTTCTGGATTTTCGGTTCCATCCACGAAACCGAGGAGGTCACGTTCATCAAAATATTTGAAGGCGTGGACCTCGTCTTCTACGGAAGTGTAGGGACCAAATTTCTCCATGAGGACCCGTGCGAGTTCGAAGCACATGTCTGGCGTTCGCCCACGGATGTGGAAGAGCAGGTCGCCGGGCGTGGAAGGGGCGTGATGAGGGTGACCGGTCAGCTCACGAAATGGATGGAGGTGCTGAGGACGGTGCGCATTCGGTAGCAGGCGGTCCCATGCCTCGGAACCGATTCCGACGACATTGAGGAGTTCTGCATCGGGGTGTCGGAAGCCGACAGAGCGGGTGAGTCCGGACACCGCAGGTAAAAGCCCGAGGACCGAGGATTCGGAACCGGGGTGAATAGTTAATGTCAGAAAAATGGATGATTTGGGCGGCGTTGCGACAACCTTTTGAGTCACCATAGATTTCACATCCTTTTCGTGAACTATTGATCACTGTACGCCGCAAACGGGCCCGGCCGCGTTTTTGCGCCCAGGCCCGTCGTCAGACGCCACAGTTCTACTGGACGTGGCGTTCGTCCGGACCGTCATATTCCGAAAGCGGGCGAATCAAGGAGTTATTCGCGAGCTGTTCCATGATGTGAGCGGTCCATCCCGTCATGCGTGCCGCGACGAAGAGCGGAGTGAAGGTCTGGGTATCAAAGCCCATCAAGTGATAAGTCGGCCCGGCGGGGTAATCGAGATTTGGCTTGATCCCCTTGGCTTCGTCCATCGACCGGGCAAGTCCGTTGTACAGGCCCAGCATTTCTCCACGGTCGTAGTAACGGATCATGTCGAATAGTGCCGACTGCATCGTGGGAACGCGGGAATCACCGTTCTTATACACTCGGTGACCGAATCCCATGACCTTCTTCTTCTGAGCCAGCGCCTCGTCCATCCATTCCTTGGAGCGAGCTTCGGCGTCGTCTTCGGATTCATCCTTACGGATACCGATCTCGTCGAACGTCTCCATGACGGCCTCATTGGCACCACCGTGGAGGGGTCCCTTGAGAGCGCCGATGGCACCTGTCACGGCTGAATGCATGTCCGCCAAGGAGGACGCGATAGTCCGAGCGGTAAAGGTCGAACAATTGAAGGAGTGCTCGGCGTACAGAACCATCGACACCTGGAACGCCGTTTTGACCTCGGGAGCCGCAACGTCGCCAAAAGTCATGTACAGGAAGTTGTCGCAGTAGTCGAGATCCTCACGGGGAGCGATCAGGGGTTCGCCATGACGACGTCGTTGGTCGTATGCGACGACGGCGGGCATGGCCGCAAACAGTTTCTTGGCCTTGACCAGGTTGGTTTCCGCGGACTGCTCTTCGGAGTCAGGGTCCTGCGCACCCAAGACAGAAACCGCCGTGCGGCAGACATCCATCGGGTGGCAATCGGTGGGTAAAGCGTCGATGACGGCCTTGAGCTCTGGGGTGAGCTCACGGTGCGAGCGCTCGAAGTCCTGAAATTCGCGCAGTTCTTCCTCCGAGGGAAGATCGCCGTTCCAGAGCAAAAGAGCTACTTCTTCAAAGGAGCAGTTCGCGGCGAGTTCCTGAACGGGGTAGCCGCGATACAGCAACGAATTGGTTTCGGGATTGACCTTGGAAATGGCGGTCGTGTCGGCGACGACGCCGGCCAGGCCTTTTTTGATGTCGTTGTGCTGAGTCGTCATGTGATTCTCCTTCGAATCCTTGATCGGATGATGGGAAGACTTAGCGGAACCGTTCCGGAACCTCGAAATTGAAAATGCCGGTGTCGAAGGTGTTGTACGACTCGTAATCCACGAGCTCGTACAGGCGTGCCCTCGTCAGCATGTCATCTACGGCGGCCTCTTGGGTGCCGTCGGCCTCAATGCGTTCCAAAACGCGTTCCATGGCGCCGAGTGAACTGCGAAGCAATGTCACGGGGTAAATCACCATGTCCACACCGGCTCCGGAGAGCTCGGTCGTCGTATAGAGCTTGGATTTGCCGAACTCGGTCATGTTGGCCAGCACCGGGACGTCCACTGCCTGGCGCACGGCCTCGAACTCGCCGAGATCCTTCATGGCCTCGGGGAAAATGGCATCGGCTCCCGCTTTGACCAGGGCCTTCATTCGGTCGATGGCCGCTTCCAATCCTTCCGCCCCGCGAAGATCGGTCCGGGCCATGATGAGGAAATTCTCATCTCGACGGGCTTCTGCCGCGGCGCGGATCCGCTTAATGGCGGTGTCCTCGTCCACGATGTTCTTGTTGTCCAGGTGTCCGCAGCGTTTGGGGTTGAACTGATCTTCGATATGGCAACCAGCCAGCCCGGCGTCTTCCAGCTCTTGAACGGTCCGGGCGACGTTCATGGGTTCGCCAAAGCCGGTGTCGGCGTCAACAATGGCCGGTAGGTTGGTCATTCGGGCAATCTGTCCGGCGCGCTGCGCAACTTCACTGAGCGTCGTCAATCCAATGTCGGGGAAGCCCAGCTCGTTAGCCAACACCGCGCCCGAAATATAGACGCCGTCGAACCCCTTCTCTTCGATCAAGCGGGCCGAAATTGGCGTATATGCCCCTGGAAATTGTTTGATGGTTCCGCCGCGGCGAGGCCCATCGCTCAAGAGGCTCCGCAATGCTTCGCGCTTCTGAGCCGGAGAGGTCTTCGGGTACAACATTTAGAACAATCCTTTCGAGCCGGTAGCGAGGTCGATGGAGGCCGTCACGTTGAGGGCATCCAGCTCGCCCGCTCCCAAGGAGGAAAGATTTTCGGCCGCCTCAATGAAGCGGTTGAGCTCGGAATCGGCCACGGAGCCGTCCGCCAGAGCCCGCAGTTTCCGGATGTACTGTTCGCGAGCAAAGGGCCGAGCCCCAAGCGGGTGGGCGTCGGCAACGGCAATCTCTTCCGTCAGGACGGTGCCGTCACGGAGGGTGATTTCTGCCCGACCGCCAAATGCCTTTTCTTGCGGGTCCACCGAGTGGTAGCGCCGGGTCCACTCGGGATCTTCCGACGTCGTGACCTTGTGCCACAGAGCAACGGTGTCGCGACGGCTTGCGCGCGAGGGGGCATAGGAACGATTGTGGTCCCATTCTCCATCCTGCAACGCGACCGTGAAAATGTACGGAATCGAGTGGTCCAGCGTTTCGCGGGAGGCGGTGGGCTCGTATTTCTGTGGATCGTTGGCTCCGGAACCGATCACGAAGTGCGTATGGTGCGATGTGTGCAGCACGATCGCGTCAACCTTTTCGGGATCGGCGATCTCGGGGTGTTCACGGTGGAGCTTGCGGGCCATGTCGATCCAAGCCTGCGCCTGATATTCGGCCGAATGCTCCTTCGTGTAGGAGTCCAAGATTCCTCGTTTGGCTTCGCCAGGCTCAGGCAACGGAACGTCGTAGGAAGCGTCCGGCCCATCGAGCATCCAGGCGATGACGCCGTCTTCACCCTCGTAGATCGGCACCGGTGAAGTCTGGCCGCGCATCGCACGATCCACAGCCTCAACCGCCAGCTTCCCGGCAAGTGCCGGCGCATGGGACTTCCACGTGGAAATTTCACCCTTGCGGGATTGGCGTGTGGCCGTGGTGGTGTGGAGAGCCTGCCCGACCGCCTGGAAGATGGTTTCGGTGTCAAGCCCCAAGAGGGTACCGATTCCCGCTGCGGCGGATGGCCCCAAATGGGCGACGTGGTCGATCTTGTGTTTGTGAAGGCAAATGGCCTTGGTCAGGTCGATCTGGATCTCGTAGCCGGTGGCGATACCACGAATGAGATCGGCACCCGTGCGGCCACTGTGCTGAGCCACCGCCAGGATCGGGGGGATGTTGTCACCCGGGTGGGAATATTCCGCCGCCAAGAACGTGTCGTGATAATCCAGTTCCCGCACGGCGACGCCGTTGGCCCACGCCGCCCATTCGGGGGAGACCTTGGCCAACGACGCATCGACTCCATACAGGGCGGAGCCGTTGCCGTTGGAGGTCGGTTTGTGCGTCAGTGCCTGGTCTCTTGCGGAAATAATGGGTCCGCGATTGAGGGAAGCGATCGCCACCGAGGCGTTATCGAGAATGCGGTTAATGACCATCTCCTCGACCTCGGGCTCGATCGCCACAGGATCGGTGGCCACGCTGGCGATTTTGTGGGCCAGCTGATCTTCACGGGCGAGGTTTTCTTCACTGCGGTAAACGCGAACGTTATGGGTAGTCGTCACGAGGCGTCCTCTCTCACTACTGGGCAACTTGATGTTTATTGGGATTTAGGCGGCATAGGCGTGCTCGCCATCGGTCTTCGGCACCGCATTGAGGATGGCCTGCAATGCGTGGGATAGATGGATTCGCGTCGCGGCTTGTGCGAGTTCGACGTCGCCGGATGCGATGGCGCGTGCGATATCGGCGTGTTCGTGGGCAGCCCGGACCAAACGACGGTCGTCGTCCTTGGACAATTTGCGGACTCGTCCAAGGTGAACTCGTAGCTGGCGTTGAGCCACCGCGAGGTACGAATTTTGGGCGGCCTCATCGATGGACGCATCCATCTCCTCGATGAGGGCGTAGTAGCCGCTTCGGTCGGCGTCGTCCTCGCTCAGGTTAAGGACGGCGTCGTCGAGGCGATGCGCTAAATTCTCGAAGGTCTTCGGCTGACCCTTGAGCGCGGCGAGGGCTGCCGCCTGGGAATCCAGAGCAACACGGAGTTCAAACATGGCGCGTACTTTGTCCACCGAGACGGGGGAGACCACGACGCCGCGGCCTCGACCCGGTTCGACGAGCCCTTCCGCCATCAAACGGGAAAAGGCCTCGCGCACGGGCGTGCGGGAGAATCCAAGACGTTCGGCCTGTTCCACCTCACTCAGCGTTGTGCCAGGGCCCAATCGCCATTCGATGATGTCGGTGCGCAACTGCTCATATGCGCGATCCGAAGCCTTCATCGTCGCCTCCTCGAATGCCGGTGAGCCCACAATGTGGTGGACGTCTCTTCCCCTCCATGTATACAGAAAAGCGTGATGAGGCGCAATGGTCTGGCATTTCGCGTGGTATTTCCTCAGTAATTGCACATTTTGTATACATAAGTCTTGTGTGCTGTGAGCCAAGACACTATGTTGGGTGCCACGCCAACCGGCTATCGGCCGTGGCGTGCCAAGAAATCCCACCCGGCCCATGTGAGGACGAGACGAGATGACATCGACGTACCGCGAAACCTTTGATCGAAGCATTCATCATCCCGAACAGTTCTGGCTAGAAGCAGCTCAGGGGATCGACTGGGTCAAACCGCCGAGCGTCGCCCTGGACGACTCCAGGGCGCCGATTTATCGGTGGTTCCCGGACGGGGAGTTAAACACGTGCTTCAACGCCGTCGATCGACACGTCGAGGCTGGCCGCGGAAACCAGGTGGCTATCCGCTACGACTCTCCAGTCACGGATACTCAGGCCGATATCACCTACGGCGACTTGCTCGAGCGCGTCAGGAAATTCGCCGGTGCGCTCGCGAGCAAGGGCGTGGCCCACGGCGACCGGGTTCTCCTTTATCTTCCGATGATTCCGGAGGCCATCGTGGCGATGCTGGCATGCGCGCGGCTCGGCGCCGTGCACTCGGTGGTTTTCGGCGGATTTGCGCCGAGTGAACTTGCTGCGCGCATCGATGATTGCACGCCGAAGGTGGTCGTGACGGCCAGCGGCGGTGTCGAACCCAAACGTCGGATCGAATACCTTCCTGCGGTGGCCGAGGCGCTGGGCCTCTCCGACCATCACGTGGACGCGGTCTTCGTCCGGCAACGAGACGGCTTCGAAGGAAACTGCGCGGAATCCGAAGCCAGCACCGCAGCCAGCGGGCTGAAGACCACATGGATCGACTGGGAGTCCGCAACGGCCGAAGCCAGCCCGTCCGACTGCGTGACCGTACGGGCAACGGATCCCCTCTACATTCTGTACACCTCGGGTACCACGGGAGCGCCGAAAGGCGTGGTGCGGGATAATGGCTCCCATGCGGTCGCGCTCCGCTGGTCGATGGACAATATTTACGATGTCGGGCCGGGGCAAGTGATGTTCACTGCCTCCGACGTCGGCTGGGTGGTCGGACATTCCTACATCGTCTATGCACCCTTGCTGACCGGGGCGACCACTGTGCTGTACGAGGGTAAACCGGTGGGGACTCCCGATGCGGGTGCGCTGTGGCGAGTCATCGAAGAATCCGGTGCCAAAGTCCTTTTCACCGCTCCGACCGCGCTTCGGGCGATCCGAAAATCCGATCCGGAGGGGAAACTGAGTCGCGACTACGATCTCTCCTCCCTGGAGACGTTATTTGTTGCAGGAGAACGCCTTGATCCGGAAACCTTCCGATGGGCCGGAGACCTCCTCGGCGTACCCGTTGCAGACAATTGGTGGCAAACCGAAACGGGTTGGCCCATCGCTGCTAACCCGCGGGGGCTCGAACCCCTCGACATTAAATCTGGCTCGCCTAGTGTTCCGGTGCCTGGCTACGACGTCGTCGTGCTGGACCCCACCGGCACTCCCGTGGCATCCGGTGAGGAAGGCAATATTGCGCTGCGTCTTCCACTACCGCCCGGGACCCTCCCGACGCTCTGGGGTAACGACGAGCGGTTCATCGCCTCGTATCTTTCGGCTTTCGACGGCTATTACGCGACCGGCGACTCTGGCTATGTGGACGATGACGGCTACGTATACGTGATGGGCCGGACGGACGACGTCATTAATGTCTCCGGTCACCGGCTGTCAACGGGTGCGATGGAGCAGGTGATCGCGGCCCATCCCGCGGTCGCCGAGAGCGCGGTGATCGGCGTCGCCGACGACCTCAAGGGCCAGCGCCCGTCAGGCTACGTGGTGCTTAAAGAAGGGGCCGAGATCACCGAGGAAGAACTCGCCCGTGAGCTGGTGGGAATGGTCCGTTCCACGATCGGAGCTGTGGCCGACTTCAAGGAGGTCCGTGTGGTCGAGGGATTACCCAAGACACGTTCCGGCAAGATCTTGCGCAAGACGATGCGTCAGATGGCCGACGGCGAAGAATACCGTGTGCCGTCGACGATCGAAGACCCGAGCGTTCTCGAGGGGATGCGCCAGATCGTGCAGAAAAGGTAATCACAGGAAGTATTTAGGAGAGCCAGGAATACTCCAGCTCGGGACGTCCCGGTGTGCCGTGGCGCGAACGGCGATCCACGCGGCCTGATTCGTGCAGGTACTCCAGATACCTTCGGGCGGTCACCCGGGATAACCCGAGTTGTTCCGAAATCTCACGTGCCGAAAGGCCATCCTTCGCCCTGCTCAAGAGGTCCGACAAATCGTCCAAAGTGTCTTCGGACAGCCCTTTGGGTAAGTCGAGGGTAGAGGTGGTGCTTTGGCGCTGGAAGAGACGGTCGATGGAGGCCTGGTCCCATTCGCCGCTCGTCCCGGCTCGCTGCCGATACTGCGCATACTCCTGGAGTTTCCGACCCAGATCCTCCAGGCGAAACGGTTTGACGAGATAACCAAATGCTCCGTGGAGGGTTGCGGTGCGAAGGCTTGCGGCTCGACGGTCCGCGGTGACCATCAGGAGGTCCACGGGCAACCCTTCCGCTCGGAGAAACTTCGCGACCTCGTACCCCGAACGATCCGGCAGATTGATATCGAGCAACACCAGGTCTACGGGCTCGTGGCGTGTGAATGAGGTTCGGATCGCTTCGATGGCACCCCGGGCATTAAAGGCGGTTCCGATCACGCTGAATCCTGACCGTGACCGGATGTATTCCGCGTGCGCCGAGGCTGTCACGCTTTCGTCGTCGACGACGATGACGCGCAGTGTCATCGGCTCCTCCTCTCCTCGCTCCGGGGAATGACAACGGTAAACACGGCCCCGGCGTCGTTAAAGACATCGATGCTTGCCCCGTGCTGGGCCAGCGTGTCGCGTACGAGGGCTAGTCCGAGACCGCGCCCCTCAGGGCCCGTGGGTTTAGTCGAGTAGCCCCACGAGAAAATCCGTGCGCGGTCATGGTCGCTGACACCCGGGCCGTTATCCGCCACGACGATGTCCCACCCGGCATCGGTTTCGCTAAGCTCCACCTCCACCGTGCCAGATTCCGTGGAACCGGCGACGGCATCGACGGCGTTATCCACGAGATTGCTGACCACGGTGACCAATTCGATTTCACTCAAGGGTATGGCGTCCCAATGTCCGTCGACCCGTACCGTGAGTTCGATGCCGCGTTCCTTGGCCTCACGAGCCTTACCGGATAGCAAAGCGGCAACGGCCGGCAGCTGCTCGTAGCTTCCCCACGATGGCATGTGTCTGCCGGTCGATTCGAGGTCTTCGCGAGCGAACTGGCGTGCCTCAGTTGTCCGGCCGAGGTCGAGCAGAGACACGACGGTATGCATTCGATTGCGATGCTCATGGTTTTGGATCCGGAGCATTTGCGCCATGGACCGGGTGGCCTCGGAATTCAGTATGTCCTGCTGGCTATAACCCAGGGTTGCACGGTGCAGATATCGGTATAGCAGCACGGTCGTCAATGTGGTGGTCACCAGCAGAATTCCAGCGAAGAGTCCGATGGCGGGAAGGCCGTCCCGGACGGTCGCGGAAATCTCCGTCACGGTTACTCCCGTCGACACGAGGCCGACGACGGTTCCATGGTCGTCGCGGATCGGCATGATCGTGCGCATGGACATCCCCAACGTGCCACGTTCCTTGACCGTCATGGTTTCCCCGCGTTGGGCTCGCGATATATCGCCGAGGTAGTGCTGACCTATATTGCTTTCGTCTGGGTGGGTGTACCGGATTCCTTCGGGGGACATGATCGTCACAAAGCTGACCGACGAACCGTTGACGACCTTCGAAACATAGGGCTGAAGCCCGGCGCTTGGATCGGCGGAGGTGACCTGCTGGATGACGAACGGGTCCTGGGCCAGAGTCGCGCTTTCGGCTTTCGTGATATCCGTGGCGCGTTGTTCCGCGGCGGACTGTGCACGCCACAACATGAGAAGACCGACGGTGCAGCACACGACCACCACAATCACCATCTGCAAGAGCAAGAAGATGCGGGCGATGGCCCAGGAGGAGAGCCCCCGGGCGCTGGCGCCGCGACCGAACGGCGATGTACGGGTCGCGGCGGCTACTTCAGTCGACCGCACGTGGCGCTCCTCACGAACTTTATGAACACAAATACCGGAAAAGTGGCCCAGACCACCATACTTCTTGAATACCCGCGACGGCGTCGGCCTCACCGGCACGCCGTCGCAATCATCCATCACACACCTGAAAGGGGAGCGTCATGGCCCAGTCCACAGCGAAGAAGCCGTGGTACAAAGACGGCACGCACATGTTGTACGTCTCCGTCATCCTTGCGGTCATCGCCGGCGTGCTCGTCGGTTTGATAGCGCCCAGCGTCGGCCAGGCTTTCAAGCCTTTGGGCGACGGATTCATCGCCCTCATCAAGATGATGATCTCACCGGTGATCTTCTGCACCATCGTCCTCGGTGTCGGCTCGGTCGCGCGTGCCGCCACCGTCGGTAAAGTCGGCGGTCTGGCGATCATCTACTTTCTCATCATGTCGACGTTCGCGCTGTTCATCGGGCTGGTCGTGGGCAATGTCCTGCACCCCGGTGACGGTCTGAATTATCACCCCACCGGCTACAAACTTCCCGATGACGCCGAAGGTGGTTCCGAAGGCGGAACCACGGGATTCCTGCTCGGAATCATTCCTAAGTCTCTGCTCTCCTCGTTGACATCCGGCAATATCTTGCAGACGTTGCTGGTGGCATTGCTCGTTGGCTTTGCATTGCAGCGCATGGGGGATTCCGGTAAGCCGATCCTGAAGTTCATCACATACATGCAGGCTCTCGTCTTCCGGCTGCTCGGGATGATCATGTGGATCGCACCGTTGGGTGCCTTTGGTGCGATCGCCGCCGTCGTGGGAGCCACCGGCATCAAGGCCGTCGGGCAAATGGCGATCCTCATGGTCGGCTTCTACATCACCTGTATTTTGTTCATCGTGATCGTGTTGGGCGCGATGCTGAAGATTTTCACCGGCGTCAACATTCTCAAGCTCATGAAGTACTTGGCCCGTGAATACCTGTTGATCTTCTCCACGTCCTCCTCGGAGGCAGCGCTGCCCCGATTGATCGCCAAGATGGAACACGTCGGCGTCTCCAAACCGGTGGTCGGCATCGTGGTTCCCACCGGGTATTCCTTCAACCTCGACGGCACCGCTATCTATTTGACGATGGCTTCGATCTTCGTCTCGGATGCCATGGGCAAGCCCTTGGAACTGGGCGAGCAGATTTCACTGCTGATCTTCATGATCATCGCCTCGAAGGGTGCGGCGGGTGTTTCCGGTGCGGGCATCGCGACCTTGGCCGGTGGGCTCCAGTCGCACCGCCCCGACCTCGTCGACGGCGTAGGGCTGATCGTCGGCATCGACCGCTTCATGTCCGAGGCGCGTGCCTTGACCAACTTCACCGGCAACGCCGTGGCGGCGCTCTTGCTGGGCAAGTGGTCACACGAGGTGGATCTGAACCGCGTGCACAAGGTCCTTGACGGCGAGATTAAGTTCGACGAAGCGACCATGGGTGGAGAAGCCGCCATTGACAACGATGACGGCGCACAACCTGAAAAGGCCGAGCCATCCACAGCTCGCCATTAGGTGACGTTTCTGGTGACGTGACCGCTCGCGCCCGCCCCTGCAATTCATGCACGGGCGGGCGCGGTGCATCCGGCGGAAAATGCACAGTTCACCGAACGCCTCTGCCCGAAAGGCATGTCGCTGTAAGGTTAAGGGCAGTCCATATCCGCCCCCAATGTGAAAAAGGTGCGCGTGAGTACACAGAACTCCGAAGCAGAACTCGGTCCCACCGGACGTCCCGTTCGCCGGTTTCCGGAACCGGAACTCCTGGACTCCCACGGTCCCGCCCGCGTGATTGCCATGGTCAATCAGAAGGGTGGCGTCGGAAAGACGACGTCGACCATCAACCTGGGTGCCGCCCTGGCCGAACTGGGCCGGCGCGTACTCATGGTGGACTTCGACCCGCAAGGTGCGCTCTCCGCCGGGTTCGGAGTGAACCCCCACGAGCTGGAGACGACGATCTATAACGTCATGATGGATCGCAAGGTCGACGTGCACAGCGCGGTGCGGCGGACCGAATTCGACAACATGGACCTGTTGCCGGCTAATATCGATCTCTCCGCGGCGGAAGTCCAACTCGTCAACGAGGTGGCGCGTGAACAGGTTCTCGCGAGCTCGCTCAAGAAGGTCAAGGATGAGTACGACGTCATCCTGATCGACTGCCAACCCTCGCTCGGCCTCCTGACCGTCAACGCTCTGACCGCGGCCGACGGCGTGATTATCCCGCTGATCTGCGAATTCTTCGCCCTGCGCGCGGTGGCCCTGCTGGTCGATTCGATCGAAAAGGTCCAGGACCGTCTGAATCCGGACCTCACCGTGGACGGCGTGCTGGCGACGATGTTCGATTCCCGGACGTTGCACTCGAAGGAAGTTCTGGCCCGAATCATTGACGCTTTTGGCGACAAGGTCTTCGACACGGTGATCAAGAGAACCGTGAAGTTCCCCGACGCAACGGTATCCGCCGAGCCGATCCTGAGCTACGCGCCGACGCATACCGGTTCGGTGGCATATCGCGAACTGGCCAAGGAGCTCATTGACCGCGGAGGCTCCCGCTGAAAACCGCTCCGTCAAGGGTTCCCACGGACCCCGAGCCCGGACCCGCCGCCGCAGAATCGGAACGGGTAGAAGGCTCGGGGTTCGCGGTATCCCTGGAGAATTTTGCGGGACCTTTCGAGGTCTTGCTCTCGATGATCTCCCAACGGGAGATGGACATCACCGAAGTTGCGCTCGCGGCCGTCACCGACGAGTTCATCGCCTATGTACGAGCCCTGCGAGACACCGGCCTAGAAAAGGCGCTGGATGAAGCCAGCGAGTTCTTGGTCATTGCCGCAACCTTGCTTGATCTCAAAGCGGCACGCTTGCTTCCGGCAGGTGAGGTCGAGGACGAAGACGACATCGCGATGCTCGAAGCTCGCGATCTTCTCTTCGCACGGTTGTTGCAGTACAAGGCCTTTAAGGACGTCGCCCAGGTCATGGACGACACCATGAAAGCTGAAGCGAGCCGGCATCCTCGGCCCGGCGGGTTACAACCCGAATTTGCCCACCTGTTGCCCGAGCTGATCATGACCACGACGCCTGAACAGCTCGCCGCGATCGCGGAGAAAGCCATGAGGCCCAAGGAGGAATCTCCCGATGAGGTGGGTCTGGACCACCTTCATGGGGCTCGAGTGACGGTTCGCGATGAAGCTGAGAACATCGCGGCGGCTCTCATGGACGGCCCACCTGCCACCTTCACGAGACTCATCGCCGATGCCGAAGACATGCTGGTCATCGTGGTGAGATTCCTCGCTCTTCTGGAGATGTATCGAGATCGCGTCGTCGGCTTCGCGCAGGAAGGACCGCTCGAGGAATTGACCATTAGCTGGATCGGGGAGGACCCATCCTGGAGTGCCGAACGCCTCGCCAGCGACGACTACACCGGAGAAGATGACTCATGAGCGACCGGCCGGAATCGCCCCATGACGGCGTAGCTGCCCCGGACGCACCTCCTCCCGCCACGGTGGACCTGGTGCCCGGCGGCGTGAAGGCCGCGGTCGAGGCGATCTTGATGGTCGCGGAATCCGCGGTCAATGAGTACGAACTCGCCGAAGCCCTCATGGTGCCCGTTGTCACCATAGAGAAAGCCGTGGCCTCCCTGCGACGCGACTACGACGGGTATACTGAGGATTTCGCGACGAACGTCGACCAGGAATCTTTAGCAGATGTCCCAGAGTCGACCCCCGGCGGACAACGTGTCCCCAGGGAACCTCGCGGCATGGAATTGCGGCGGGTCGCCGGGGGCTGGCGCCTCTACGCCCGCACGGAATTCTCGCCGTGGGTCTCGCGTTTCATCCTGGAGGGTCAAACCGCCAAGCTTTCGCAGGCGGCCTTGGAAACCCTCGCAGTGATCGCATACCGCCAACCCGTTTCCCGCGCTCGGGTCTCTTCGATCCGAGGCGTCAACGTCGACGGCGTCGTGCGCACACTGAAAACCAGGGGTTTGGTCACCGAAGACGACGAACCGGGCGAATCCGGTTCCACTTTGTACGTGACGACGCCACTTTTTCTCGAGAAGATGGGGCTAGAAACCCTGGGGGATCTGCCGAAGATTTCGCCGTATCTACCCGACGTGGAAGATATCGGCGAATACGAGCAGCGGCTCTAGGGATGGAAGGAAACGGGCTGTCAGCCGACAACCGTGCCGAATCCACAACCGCATAACCACCGAAAGTACAGGAACATGGCCAATCGATCGACGGGACGTCAGAACACCGGCAACAGCAATTCTCGCGGAGGCTCGCGAGGAGCGCAGGGGAAACCCGCTGCGCGCGGTGGTGCGTCCAAAAATTTCAAGAACCCTAACGCCAAGGGCCCGTCTCGCCCAGGAGCCGACTCTCGCGGCAAGAAGCCCGTCGTCAAGTCGGGCGCGAATAAATCCGACGCCAAGAAATTCAAGCCGAAAAAGGGCCAGGCCGGAAAGATCTTCGCGCGGGAACGCGGCGAATACCGTCCCGACCACGAATACCGCGGCCCCCACCGTCCGCGCCGTCCCCGGGCAGCTCCGGTAGACCACCTGGACGTGTACGACCGCGACGGCGTGCGCCTGCAGAAGCTCATGGCCCAGGCTGGTGTCGCCTCACGTCGCGTCTGCGAAATGATGATTCGCGAAGGCCGAGTGGTCGTTGACGACGAGATCATCACCGAACTTGGCGTCCGCGTGGATCCTCGAACCTCACACATTCAGGTCGATGGCGTGACCATCCAGACCGACGATTCCAAGGTTTACTACGCGTTCAACAAGCCCGAAGGCGTTATCGCCACGATGGAGGACCCCGAAGGGCGCCCCTGCATTTCGGACTACCTCAACCCTCAGAAGAAGGAACGGATCTTTCACGTGGGGCGCCTCGACGTCGCCACGGAAGGCTTGCTTCTGCTGACCAACGACGGCGAGCTCGCCAACCGACTCACGCATCCTTCCTACGAGGTGCCCAAGAAGTACCTGGTGCAGGTTCGTGGGCCGATGGAGCACGGCGTCGGACACGAGATGAAGAAGGGCATCCGCCTGGAAGACGGTGTCGCACGCGTGGACGATTTCCGTTTGGTCGATTCCACGCCCGGTCACTTGCTCGTCGAGGTCACGATTCACTCCGGTAAGAACCGCATCGTGCGTCGTCTCTTTGACGCTGTCGGCCACCCCGTGGAGAAGCTCGTGCGCATCGAGATGGGGCCCGTGCGTATCGGATCCCAAAAGCAAGGAACCGTGCGGAACCTGTCCAAAGTCGAGATCGGATCGCTGCTCGCTTCGGTGGGGATGTAACCGTGGCCGAAACTTCCAGCGCTACCGTCTCCGGGCCGGTCTTGGTGATTGGAGCGGGTCTTTTAGGCTCCTCCATCGGTCTCGGGTTGGCCGCTCAAGGTGTGGAAACCTGGGTTTCGGATATCTCACCGACCACCGAGGCCGTATCTGCGGATATCGGAGCGGGACGTTCTCTCGCGCTCTTGACTGAGCGGATGGGGGAGCAGGCAGCCCGCGCGGACATTGACCCGCAGCTCGTGGTTGTCGCCACTCCGCCGGATGTCACGGCCCGTACGGTCGTCGACGCGCTCAAGGATTATCCGGGCGCCGTCGTCGTGGACATTGCTTCGGTCAAGGAACCGATTCTCGACGCCGTTCGCGCAGGCGGTGCGGATTTGAGCCGTTATGTGGGGACCCACCCCATGTCTGGCCGGGAGAAGTCCGGGCCGGTCGCGGCGCGAGGCGAACTGTTCATGTCCCGGCCGTGGGTGATTTGCGAGCACGACGACGTCGCCGGCGAAACGGTGCGACTGGCGCGGGGGCTCGCCACGGATCTTGGCTCCAACGTTGCGTACATGAATGCTCGAGAGCACGACGAAACGGTTGCGCTGGTGTCTCACGTTCCCCAGGTGATGTCGTCCTTGCTGGCTTCTCGATTGCGGGATACGCCGCTCGAGTCGCTGAGCCTGGCGGGCCAAGGACTGAGAGATACCACTCGTATCGCCGCTTCCGACGCGGGGCTGTGGGTGCAGATTTTGTCCTCGAATGCGCGGCCGGTGGTCGAAACGCTGTACGAAGTCCGGCGCGACATCAATCGACTCATAGCGACGCTCGAAAATCCGACCGCCGATGGTGCTCGCCTGGATATCGCCGAGTTGATGACTCAAGGTAACGACGGCGTCGCGCGGATTCCGGGCAAGCACGGCGGTTCCCCCAAGGCTTTCGCCACGCTCACCGTGCTCGTGGACGATACCCCGGGCCAGGTGGCCAAGCTGCTCGCCGAGATCGAAGAAATCGGCGTCAACTTGGAGGACATGCGAATGGAACACTCTCAGGGCCAACCGGTGGGTATGGTCGAGGTATCCGTGATCCCGAATGCACGCGAGGAGCTCGTCAGCGAGCTCACCGATCGTGGCTGGAAGATTGCCGAATGACGAGGGGCTCTGCCAACCGGCGTGCCGATGACAACCGATGGAGGACACCGTGAGTCAAGATAATCAGGATCGCTTGGAGCAAGCGGCAGTGCCCGCTGAGCCTGCGGCGTCGCAGTTTAAGGACGGCGACCAGACCGAGGCGTGGAAATCCGAACTGGTCGTCGCGATCGACGGTCCCTCCGGCTCGGGGAAGTCCTCCGTGTCCCGGGAGGTGGCCATACGGCTTGGCCTGGCCTACCTGGACACGGGCGCGATGTACCGGTCGCTGGCCTGGTGGTGCCTCGAGGCCGGTGTGGACCTTGAGGACGATCAGGCCGTCGCCGACGCCGCAGCAAACTTCCAGCTGCAGATTGGTACGGACCCGATTGTGGAGACCATCATGGTCGGCGGGATCGATATCAAGAATGCGATTCGGGAGTCTCGAGTGACCGAGAAGGTTTCTGCGGTCGCCAAAAACCAAAAAGCTCGCGATGCCTTGATCGCTCGTCAGCGCATGGAAATCGTGGCGAACGGGCGCAGGATCGTCGCTGAAGGGCGCGACATCACGACCGTCGTCGCCCCCGATGCCTCGGTTCGGATCCTCCTCACGGCGAGCGAGGAAGCCCGCATGGAACGCCGCGGACGGCAGATCGGTAGCGAAGCCTCGGACGACCGTCTCAAGCTTGAGGTGGCGCAACGAGACGCCGCAGATTCCAAAGTTACCAATTTCACCGAGGCCGCGGACGGGGTCACCTTGGTGGATTCGACCGACCTGGACTTTGACCAGACCGTGCGCGCCGTGATCGACGTGATTCGTCAGACCGCGGCAGCGCACCACGACGAAGAGAACGACAAGAGCTCACACGATGACTGAGATGAACGAATACGAGGAGAAGTACCTCGGTGGTGCCGAAGAGGACCATGTCGAGGAGTACCTCGCCAACCTGGACGACGAGGAGGCCGAGAAGCGCGCACAAGCGCTTCGGGCCGGACTCGACGACTACGAGCTGGAGGACGAAGACAGGGCGCTCCTGGTCGACTGGGGCTTCGAAGTGGGCGAAGAGCCTACCGGCGAGCCCGACCCTGTGGTCGCCATCGTCGGACGGCCGAACGTCGGCAAGTCCACGATCATTAACCGGATCCTCGGGCGGCGAGAAGCCGTCGTCGAGGATACCCCGGGTGTGACGCGCGACCGCGTGGCGTATAAGGCCGAGTGGAACGGTAAGACGTTCACCCTCGTGGATACCGGCGGTTGGGAATCCGATGCCAAGGGGATCGACGCGCAGGTGGCCGCCCAGGCGGAGATCGCCGTGGCACATGCCGACGTCGTGATCCTGGTGGTCGATGCGCTCGTGGGCATCACGAATATGGACGAGGCGATCGTTCAAATGTTGCGCCGGGTCAAGAAGCCTCTGTTGCTGGCCGCCAACAAGATCGACGATTCATACCAAGAACCGGAGGCCGCCGCGCTGTGGTCCCTGGGTATGGGGGAGCCACACCCGATTTCCGGCGTCCACGGCCGGGGCATCGCGGACATGTTGGATGCGTTGCTTGAGGTGATGCCGGAGCACTCGCAGTATGCCGAACCGGATCAGTACGAGGGGCCACGGCGCGTGGCAATCATTGGTCGTCCGAACGTCGGCAAGTCCTCGCTGCTCAATAAGCTCGCGGGGGAGGACCGGGCGGTGGTGAACGACATCGCCGGAACGACTCGTGACCCGGTGGACGAACTGATCGAATTGAACGGACAACCGTTCCGATTTGTGGACACCGCCGGTATTCGACGTCGGCAGCATATGGCCAAGGGCGCGGAATTCTACGCTTCATTGCGTACCCAAACCGCGTTGGAGCGTTCCGAAGTCGCCCTGATCATGCTCGATGTGTCCGAGCCGCTGTCCGAGCAGGACGTGCGCATCTTGCAACTTGCGATCGATTCCGGGCGCGCCATGGTGCTGGTCTTCAACAAGTGGGACACCCTCGACGAAGACCGCCGCGACGAGCTGGAACGCGAGATTGACCGCGACCTGGCGCACGTGGCCTGGGCGCCGAGGGTCAATATTTCGGCGAAGACCGGATGGCACAAGGACAAGATGGTTCCCGCGCTGCTCCATTCCCTCGAGGCTTGGGATTCGCGGATTCCGACCGGCCGTTTGAACGCATTCCTCGGCGAGATCGTCGCGGCCCACCCGCACCCACTGCGTGGCGGAAAGCAACCGCGGATCCTCTTCGGAACGCAAGTATCCTCGCGGCCGCCGAAGTTTGTGCTCTTCACCACGGGCTTCCTCGATCCGGGGTACCGCAGGTTCATCATTCGCCGCCTTCGCGAAACCTTCGATTTCGAAGGAACACCGTTAGAAATCTCCATGCGAGTTCGCGAACGCCGCTCCCTGACACGGGATTCCAAGGGCGGACGACGCCGCTAACCCGGCTGGATCCGTTCCGGCGTCGGACCGTCGGCGCTTTTTCCGAAGGCCACCTGGTCCCGGAAAGAGCGCCTTGGCCGATGTGCGTTCGTCGGGGTGATCCTGTATGATGATTCGAGTGCCCGGCGATGACCGGGCATAAATTCGGGTTGTGGCGCAGCTTGGTAGCGCACTTGACTGGGGGTCAAGGGGTCGCAGGTTCAAATCCTGTCAACCCGACGGACATCCCCGGAATATCAGCGAAGTAACGTTGGTGTTCCGGGGATTTTTTCGTTTAAGGGTCGTTGGTGTCCACTTACTGTCCACTTTCACCGTTCCCTGTCATCCGGGTCGGCGGGCACTGGCTATCAAGTGGCGGTTGCCCGGCTGGTGGGGCGTTTACCGTTGCCGGTAGGTGGCGGAATCCGGCTATCAAGGGGCGGTTGCCCGGCTTATGTGACGTATACCGGTGCCGGCCGGGTGGCGGGATCCGGCTATCTAGTGGCGGATGCCTGGCTTATGCGGCGTTTACCCGCGCCTGGCGGGTGGTCGGGCGTCGTCGTTCGGTGGCGGTTGCCCTACGTTGGAGGTACTTACCACAGTTTGGTGGTGGTTTGGGCGCCACCTAACTGCGGTTGTCCCCGTCGAATTGGGTAACCGCCACTAAGGGGCATAGGGAGGGCCGACCCCAGCCCCCGCGCTGCCGTCGGCACCTGTCCGGATCCCTCCCAGCCCGTGTCCTGACGAACCCAGCCCAGTACGGCCAGACCCCTGCTCGATGAAGGACCGTTCTACAGCCACGATCAATCGTCGCCACTCGGAACGATGGAGCAAGCCAGCCTCAAACCCATCGTCGTCACGGCGTTGAACTGGGGAACGGAGAAAAGCCACCCATTTTAGGGCGCGCCGAATGGCGTTTCCCGCCCAGAACGTTCATGCTGATGTCGTCCTGTTGAGTTTTGAAAAACGAGAAATGGCCTTGTCTGACGTGGATGCAGAAGTAACCCCGCCCCAGTCCGTCCTCCATCTGGGTATTATGCCGACAGCCTCCGGCGCGCCCGACGACGAACGCGCGTGGTTGAACCCCCAAGAGCCGGTTGACGCCTCGATCAACTCGGGCTGGTACCGGAAGGTCGCTGAACTTGCGGAAGAAGGCACCTTCGATTTTCTCTTCGTTGCCGACGCCGTCTTCGCCGACCCCAGCGGACCGCCCCACTATCTTTCACGGTTCGAGCCGTTGACGTTGCTGTCCTACTTAGCCGCGTGGACCTCCAAGGTGGGGCTGGTCGGCACGGTTTCATCGACCTATCAACACCCGTACAACATCGCCCGGATGATGCTTTCACTGGATCACCTCAGCTGCGGGCGGGCGGGATGGAACGTCGTCACCTCGTTGAGCGATCAGGCAGCACGGAATTTTGGCTTGTCCGGCCAGATCGATCACCAGACTCGGTACTCGAGAGCACAAGAAGCAATCGAGGTAATTCGTGGACTCTGGGCCAGCCATGACCCAGGCGCATTTCCGCGGAATCGTGCGACGGGTGAATATATGGATCGCTCGAAAGTCCGCGCGTTGGAGCACCACGGTGAGTTCTTCGACGTCGCCGGCCCGCTAAACATTGAGTCCTCCCCACAGGGAGAGCCGGTTATTTTCCAGGCGGGTCAGTCGCCTCAAGGGCTTCGTCTTGCTTCTGCCACCGCCGACGCCGTCTTCGCCATGCCTACCAGTATTCAGGCGGCCATTTCATACCGGGCGCGTCTTCGCGAAGCGGGCGATCCGGAATCCTCGAAGCGAGCCGAACCGCTCCTTTTGGCACGTCTTATCGCCCTCGTCACCGACGACGACGCAACTGCCGAGGAAGCCTTGGCCTCCTACTGGCAGCTCCACGGCACCTGGGACCGTATGGCAGAACGGGTTTCGGTGGCCATCGGCCGCCCTGTCTCGACTTTCCACCAGCAGATCGATGAAGACGACGTCGAGCGGGGGATGGCCCACGAGGGAACCTGGCTCGCGGAGCCGTTGCGACAGGCTGCTCAGGAAGGCCGAACCGTAGCGTCAATTCTTGGGGACCTCTTGGAGCAGACGCAATTCATCGTGGCGGGCTCTGCAGAAACTATCGCCGAGAAAATGATCGAGTGGAAATCCGCCGGGGCGGCGGATGGCTTCGTCCTACAGGTCAGTGACGTGGCGCAACTCCACCGTTTCGTGGACGAGGTCGTGCCGGTGCTCAGACGACGCGGCGTCGCACGCTCCGAATATCCCGAAGCATCCAGCCTACGGGGATTGTTGGGCCGTCCTGTGCCATTGCAGGCTTAGATTTCGTTCACAACGCCAAGAACTCTCTGGAACATTGGTTTCAGAGAATGGTCGAGAAGATATGTGCGCCTATCGATCGTCCACAAGGCGGGCGCGACGTCGCCGATCGCGCTAGCGTAGGGGCGTGACTACCACAGCCGACGCCTCCACTTCACCGTTGAATGTTCTCCAATCCACTTTCGGATACGACGCCTTTCGAGGTTCGCAGGCCGAGATCATCGACCACGTAGTCGCTGGCGGGGACGCCGTCGTTCTCATGCCCACCGGCGGGGGAAAATCTCTCTGCTACCAAATTCCTGCGGTGGTTCGACCGGGCACAGGAATCGTCGTTTCTCCGCTCATCGCACTCATGCAGGACCAGGTGGATGCGCTGGCTGCGGTCGGTATTCGAGCGGGATATCTCAATTCCACGTTGACTCCTGAGGAAGTGCGTGACGTGGAATCGAGCCTCAGAGCCGGCGAATATGACCTCTTGTATATGGCGCCTGAGCGATTAGTTCAGCCCAGGACGCTACGTCTCCTCGAGGAGTCTCGCGTATGCCTCTTCGCCATCGACGAGGCCCACTGTGTCTCTCAATGGGGCCATGATTTTCGGCAAGATTACCTGGGCCTCAGCGTGTTGGCGGAGCGGTTTCCGGAAGTCCCGCGAATCGCCCTCACGGCTACCGCAACCGAGGTCACGCACCGCGAACTCACCGAAAATCTCCGGATGGATAGTGCCCGCCATTTCGTGGCAAGTTTCGACCGGCCCAATATTCAATACCGGATCACCGAGAAAAATAGCGCGCGCCAACAACTCTTGGACCTCATCCGGACGGAGCACGAGTCCGACGCCGGAATTGTGTACTGTTTATCGCGCAAACGCGTGGAGCAAACGGCAGCCTGGCTTCAGGCTCAAGGCATCGACGCCGTCGCATATCACGCCGGCCTCAGCGAATCGGAACGCGCCGGTGCACAACGTCGATTCCTCCGAGAAGACGGCGTCGTGGTGGTGGCGACTATCGCCTTTGGCATGGGCATCGACAAACCCGACGTGCGATTCGTTGCGCACCTTGACATGCCCAAGTCCGTTGAGGGCTACTACCAGGAAACCGGACGCGCGGGCCGAGACGGTCTTCCCGCCACGGCATGGTTGGCCTACGGTCTCCAAGACGTCGTCCAGCTCCGGCGCATGATCGGCGACTCCGAAGGCAGCGAAGAGCATCGCCGGGTCCAACGGGGACATCTGGACGCCATGCTGGCACTGTGCGAAACCACGGCCTGCCGTCGCGTTCAGATTCTGCGGTATTTCGGCCAAGAATCCGAACCGTGCGGCAATTGCGATAACTGCCTCAATCCGCCAGCATCGTGGGATGCCACGGTTCCGGTCCAAAAACTCCTGTCGACCATCGTCCGGCTGGATCGCGAACGAGGCCAGCGATTCGGGGCCGGCCAGATTATCAACGTCCTGCGGGGTGTCTCCAATGAGCGCTCCGAACAGTCGAATCACCAAGAATTGAGTGTGTGGGGCATCGGCGATGATCTGAGCGAATCCGAGTGGAGGGCAGTGGTGCGGCAATTGCTCGCCCGGAACGTCGTCGAAACCGTGGGGGAGTACGGCACGCTGGTGCTGGCGCCCGCATCTGGCCCCCTATTGCGCGGGGAGGAAAGTATCATGCTGCGGACGATGCCCGACCGCAGAACCGGTCGGTCCTCCAACAGACGCGGACGGAAGGCAAATTCAGCGGCCGCGGCGGAGCTGGACGAGTCGCAACAGAAACTATTTGAATCGCTGCGAACGTGGCGGACTGCGGAAGCGAAGGAGCAACAGGTTCCGGCCTACGTTGTCTTCCCCGACGCCACGCTCATCGAATTGGCTCGTGAACGGCCCGTTTCCGACGCCGCCCTCGCCGGGATCAGCGGCATCGGCGCCAAGAAGCAGGAACGTTACAGTCAAGCCGTCCTAGCGGTGATCGCCGAAGGCTGAGCCATCCACGGTCCGATCGATACCCACCTCACGTAGCGCGGCGACGACGCGGCGCCGGCCCGATTCGTCCAAGCCAAGAATCGGACGAGGGAGGCACGAAGGCTGGGCCAGGCCGAGAGCTTCCGCGATGGCGGCAGCGACGCGGGCGCTCCCGCCAAACTCGGTGTAAAGATCCCACAGGGGCCGCAATCGGTCGGAGGTCTCCCGCGCCAGAGCGTCATGCCCCTGACGAGCCGCCTCCACGATCGGGAGGGCAAGCTGCGGCAAGACGCCTCCGATGACGGAATACCAAACGGAGCACCCCGCCACCAGGCCCTGAGCGGCGGAGGCGTCGCCCGAAATTCCCACAACGACGTCCCGGGGGATCACGTCACGGATCTGATGAACCCGTTCCGCGGCAGCCCGAGAATCAGAAGGCAAGGGCGGGATCTTCACGGACGCAACGTGGGGCAGCGCTGCCACGCGGGCGTAGAGGTCGAGGGAAAACGAGAAGTGTGTGGTGGTTGGGTTGTCGTAGACGATGATCGGAAGATCGGTGGATTCGGACACCGCCCGGTACAGGTGAAAAACGTCCTCATCGGTCAGAGGCTGGTAGCTGACGGGTGCGAGCAATAGCGCTCGCGCACCTGCCTCGCGGGCGTTGGCGGCATGAGTCAACACATCCGAGGTGCGGAGGGCCCCAATCCCGGCGAATACCGGAGTGGATGACGCGTTCTCGACGGCGAGTTCAACGGCCCTGGCACGTTCTTCAGTGTGTAGGTAGGCATACGAACCGGTCGACCCCAAGACAGTGATCGAGTCTACGGATGCGGCGTCGAGCATGCCGATGATGTTGCCGAAAGCCGACTCGTCCATCCGGTCATCGTGCAATGGAGTGAGCGGGAAAGCGCTCAGTCCGGTAAATAACTCTGATGAATCGGGTTCCATTAACGCCCTCCGGATCCTTCGAGGCGTAAGAGTTCTCGTTTTGCCTCCAGCCCACCAAGATATCCACCCAATGATCCGTCCGCGCGGACGACCCTGTGACACGGCACGATCACAGGGATCGGGTTCGTGGCGCACGCCGATCCGACGGCTCGCACAGCTTGAGGATGACCGACTCGTTCCGCGACGTCGCGATAGCTGAGGGTCTCTCCGAAGGGGATGGTCGGAAGATAGTGCTGGACGGTTCCCCTGAACCCGTGGGATAACCGGCGGTCCAGAGGTAGATGGAACACCTGACGTGCGCCGTCGAAGTATTCCTCCAGTTGGTGTGCGGGCTGATCAAGACGTCGCCTGGATTTCAGAATTCGAGGGCTGACCGATTTCGAGAGTGACCCCAAAACGTGATCGAAATCTTCTCCTTCGAAAGCTACGCGAAGAACGCCCTCGCTCGTCGCTGCCAGCATGAGTGTGCCCAGCGGTGAATCTACTGTTCGATATGAAATATCCAGGTTTTCGTCCACGACTTTTTCTTCCAAAATTTCGTGTAATCGTGTCATGTGGTCCGACGGAACGGGAAAAATTTCGTCAAATTCATGCCTCGTTGTATTCACCGTTCACGCTCCATCAATTCGTTTCGTTGTCTCCTTAAGGATCGCAATCCGTCCGCGGCGGCACGACGCACCGCAGCTTCTGTGCCGCCGACGAGCGCGGCAACCTCCCGATACGGTAGCCCTCCCAGATGATGGTGGATCACCGCGAGTCGTTGCCGCTCCGGCAGCTGGTGCACCGCTGCCCACAACAGTTCGGCGTTCACGTCCCGCAGAACCGTTTCCTCGGCACTTTCCGACGTTGCCGAACAGTTCGGCCCCCCGGATCTTCCCTCGCCGGGTTCACTGGGTGTGGCGCGACGGGCGTTGCCGCGGGCCACATCGATGGCTTTGTGCCGAGCGACGGCAACGAGCCAGGCTTCCACCGTCGTCGTGCCAGGTAGGTCGGGCCAGGCCTTCAACCCCGCCGCGAACGTTTCGGCCCACGCGTCTTCGGCGTCGTGTTGTGACCGAAGCAGGCCACGGCAAACTCGCCACACGGTGGGACCGTGGTGCTGAACGACCTGCTCAAAGGGAATTTTGCTATCCATCACTAGGTAGTCGTCGCAGAGTGGGCGAATGTGAGGTTTCATTTCAGAAAATTTTTCATCAGCCTACTTCGCGCTGATGACGCGACATTCAGGTATGGAGCGGTTCGTTCCGTGTTGACTGTCACAGACCGCCAATCTACCGTTGAATGAACGTATTTGACAGCGCAATTCGGCTAAACCACAGTATCGGATCATTTCATGGCACATGAATCGCCAGCACGAATCGACGCCCACCAGACTAGCGAGAAGGATTCCGGAACGGGTCCGGCACCCATTGAGCCAGACCTCAAAACAGTCCGAAAGGCCGTGGGAGCTTCCGCCATCGGCAACGCCACCGAGTGGTTTGATTACGGTCTGTATGCGGTCTCGACGGCGTACCTTTCTCAGCACTTCTTCCCCGGCGACAACGGTCAATTATGGACGCTGTCGTTGCTGGCTTTGTCCTTCATCATGAGGCCAATTGGCGGCATGGTCTGGGGACCGATCGGCGACAAGATGGGGCGTAAGGGCGTTCTCGCCCTGACGATCGTCCTGATGGCGGCCGCGACCTTCCTCATCGGCGTCCTGCCGGACGTCAATACCATCGGAGTCTTTGCCCCGATCCTGCTCGCGGTATTGCGTGTGGTTCAAGGGTTCTCCTCGGGCGGTGAGTACGGCGGGGCAGCGACCTTCATGGCCGAATACGCTCCCGATCATCGCCGAGGCTTTTACGGAAGCTTCTTGGAATTCGGCACCCTGGGTGGCTTCGCCTTCGGCTCGCTGATCGTCTTGATTGGGGAACTGACCCTCGGGAACGCGGCGATGATGGATTGGGGTTGGCGCATCCCGTTCTTGGTGGCCGGCCCTCTCGGCTTGATTGGATGGTATCTGCGGTCCAAGCTTGCGGAATCGCCGATCTTTGAGGAACTCGAAGGAAAGCAGCATCAAAGTTCGGTCGGTGGCGGGCTCAAAGAACTCTTCGCCCATCACAAGGGTCAGATGGCCATCGTGTTCGGCCTGGTCGTGGCCGTGAACGTCGTCAACTACACGCTGTTGACGTATATGCCGACCTATCTGGAAAGTTCCGTCGGCATGGACAGTTCCACCACGTTGACCGTTATGTTCATCGCGCAGTTCGCGATGATGGTCGTGATGCCATTTGGCGGCGCGCTCTCGGACAAGGTCGGACGTAAGCCCATGTGGTTCGTCTCGCTCATCGCGCTCTTCGTTCTGTCGGTTCCCATGTATTTGCTCATGGCGCAGGGCTTCTGGTTTGCGCTGCTTGGGTTCGCGGTTCTTGGCTTGCTCTACATCCCTCAGCTCAGCACCATTTCCGCGACGTTCCCGGCCATGTTCCCGGCTCCGGTACGGTATGCCGGATTCGCTATCGCCTATAACGTCTCCACCATGATCTTCGGCGGTACGTCGCCCATGGTGAATGAGGCCTTGATCGGGGCTACCGGTAACGACCTGGTACCTGCGTTCTACATGATGGGTGCCTGCCTGATTGGATTCATCGCGGTCTTGTTCATGAAGGAAACGAAGGGTGCCTCGTTGCGCGGTACCCAGGTTCCGGAGACAGGGAAGGTTCCGGTCTTCGAACCGGCCGCCACCGCCGGAGCCCACTAAACAGGCCGGTCCCGGAACAGGAGCTTGGGGACAATCCAGAGGTAGAGGATCATCCCGAGTAGCTCCACGAGGGATTGCAGCACCACGACGACGCCGCTCAATTCCCATCCCGCAGGGAGAGCGAGCGCGAGCGGTAGCACCACGAAGGAGTTGCGCGTTCCCAGGCTGAAGGCCAGGGTCCGGGAACCTCGGGGGCTGAGCCTGAACACCAGGCTCAGCCCCTTCGCTATCACTAGTGCGATGGCCAGGTACCCCACATAGACGGCGCCCGCGGAGGGAATGACGTCTACGGCCCCGGCGACGTCGTTGACGTGGCCGGCCATCACGAGAAAGATGACGGCGCCCAGCGCTGGAACGGGAATCCGTGACCACCACGATCGCCAGCGGGATTCTGCCGTCCCGTCGGATCGAGGATCCTCCGGATCGTTGCTGTGGGCGTCACGTGAACGAAGCCAAGCCTCCGTCAGCCAGGCGATCGTCAGGGGAACCACAATGACTCCCACTGCGGGCAGAATACCTGTTGGTCCCCACGCTGGCCCAGAGCCAGCGGGGGAGAGAAGTGCCCAATAGAGAGGGACCGCTGGAATTTGGAGGATTAGAGACAGCGGTGCCAGTGAAGCGGCACGAGACGCGTCACCTTTACCCAGGTGCGTAAAGGTGATGAACCAATCGGTGCACGGGGCAAGAAGGGTGATGATGATTCCGAGCCGAACCGCGGGGTTCTCCGGAAGCCACGGAAGAAGGGCCCCAAGAACGAGCGGTACCACCACGAAATTTCCCACCAGTGCGGCGGTGAGGAAACGCCAGTCCGACCACGCAGAACGAAGGGCCGAACTGGAAATTTGCGTGAACGTTCCGTACATAAGCAGAACAAGCGCTGCCCACACGGCGCTCGCGGAGAATGCCCCGATGAACGGCATGACCTGCCCGCAGGCCAAACCCGCCAGTGCGGCTCCCAGATAAATCCATACTTGATGGCGCTCCATAGCGGCCGTGAATTGAGAGCGGTCAGGCATGTGACCGTAGAGGCTCTGCGTCGGGGTCGGGCTCCTCGCCGATCTCGTGCGTGTGGAAACGAGCGCCATCCCTGGAGAAAATGCTGAGAATAACCGCCGGTTTGGATCCAGACGCCGTCACGGCGTGGGGAGTCAAGGTATCGAATTCGGCTGCTTCGCCAGCTCCCAGGGTCATGTCTCGTTCGCCGAGCTGGAGGCGCAGCTCTCCAGAGAGAACGTACAACCACTCGAATCCAGGGTGCACCCCCGGACGTGGTACCTCTCGGGTTGGCAAGTGCGTCATCTTGAACACGTGTACGGAGGAACCCTCTGGTGCCAGCGGTTCGACCACGACGCCCGCTCGCCGGAAACTGGGACGGCGTACACGAGGGTCTGGGGTGCTCGGGTGGACCAACTCGTCCAAGCTCATCCCGAGCTGACGGGTAAGGGGTAGGAGAAGCTCGAGGCTCGCTTGACGTTTTCCGGCCTCCAAGCGAGACAGCGTGCTCGCCGAGAGGCCCGCTCGTTCCGCGAGGCCTTCAAGCGTCAAGCCTTGCCCGAGGCGCGCCGCTCGTAAGCGCGGCCCAACACGAGATAGTTGATCGTCCATGGTTCCCCTACTTGTTGCTGTTTCGGCAAATAACTTTGCCACACAAGCAATCTCGAGTCTAGGCTCAAGGCATGACGATGCACCACGCTCACAACGACGATGCCACGACTGACCCTCGAGAATTTTGGGAAAACCGCTATTCCTCAGCCGAACGTATATGGTCCGGTCGGCCCAACGCCACGCTCGTTGGACTGGTCGAAGACCTTCCTGCGGGACGGTCGGTCGACCTCGGTTGCGGCGAGGGAGCGGATGTCCTGTGGCTCGCCAGCGCCGGGTGGGAGGCCACGGGCGTCGATATTTCTGCGACGGCCGTGGCGCGTGCACGGGCGGCGGCTGAAGATCAAGGACTCTCCGAGGCAACCCACTTCGAGGCTACGGACCTGGCCGTATGGAGCCCAATAGAGCCATTCGACCTGGTGACGGCCAGTTTCTTGCAGTCCCCGGTCGAATTGGATCGCGTGGAGATCTTGCGTCGGGCGAGTTCGCTGGTCGCCGAGGGCGGGAGACTGTGCATCATTTCCCACGCGGCGCCCCCGCCGTGGTCGGAAAGTGCTCGCGGACATGGGCCGGGCGATTTTCCTCAGCCGGAAGAGGACCTGAATTCACTGAATCTTGGCGCCGAATGGACCACGGAAATCTGTGAAGTTCGACGCCGAGAGGCAGAGGGGCCCAATGGAGAATTGGCGACGCTTTTAGACTCCGTCGTGGTGACGAGGCGACGAGGCTAGTTGCGGTCTTCCTTGGGGATCACGATCCAGGCGACGAGGTAAAAAATTGCTTGTGGCCCCGGAATGAGGAAGGACAGGATGAAGAGTAAACGGACTCGGGTGGGAGTCCAATCCAATGCTTCGGCGATGCCTCCGCATACTCCGGCGATGATTTTCTGATGACGTGATCTCTTAAGTGACATGCTTCCAGCCTAGGGCCGGGCAAGGCCTCGGCGCGGTGGAGCTGCCCCTACTTTTAAGCGAGAGCCAGCTATGAACGGAGCTTGAGCTTGCGGTAGCGGCTGATGGCTCCGTGAAGCTCCTGTGCCCGGGGCCAGGCTAGGTCTCCACGAGGCCCTCCTCGTCTCACAAGCGCGTCCAAGCCGTCCCGTTCCAGCCTTTCCATCACGTGGTGCACACTGGCCACGAGATCTGTGGACCCATCGAGTTCCCGGGTGACCGCCTCCAAGCACAGGGCGATGGCATTCGTTTGTGACGAATCCACGAGCTGAGCCAAGTAGGCGACGTCGATGTCTTCGCGGCCGACCTGAATTGAGTCGAGGCCACGGCCCCTCGCCGGTTTCCGCCGGTCCGAGGGGGATAGGGCATCCGCTTGGGGCACACGCCGGGGGCGACGTGCGAAAATCGGCTCTGCGGCGTCGTCGTTCCCGGTTGCGGTGGAGTCTCGGGCAGCGATCTCGTGGGCCCGTGCCGTGACGTCGGAAGGTATGTACTCGTCCATCGCGATCACGTGGTCTGCGACGCCGAAGAACGCCCCGGTTCCGCCGGCGACCAGCACGGTAGAGGTGTTGCGTTCTTCCAGAAGAGGGCGCACCCGGTCCACAAAGGGAGTAATGGGTTCCGAACCGGCAGGGATGAGTTCGCGCATTGCTGGATCGCGAATCATGAAGTTCGTGGCCGAGGTGTCCTCGTCAATGAGCAACAAAGACGTGCCCAACTCGAGAGCTTCGGCAAGATTAGCCGCCTGAGACGTGGAGCCGGACGCGTTCGTCGTCGTGAAGCTCTCGGTCCGTGTGCCCGACGGCAGGTTCGCGATGAAGGGCGAAATATCGACCCCGGTGACCGCGCGGCCGTCCTCGGCTCGGATGGATACGGCGTCGGGGGCGGTGAGGACCCATTCCCGTCCATCTCCACCGACGTGCGGGTAGACGCCGCGTTCCATGGCCCGCAGGAGTGTTGATTTCCCGTGGTACCCGCCGCCCACAATGACGGTGATACCGCGCGGCACACCCATCCCGGTGACGGTGCGCCCAGACGGAAGGGTGAACTCTTCACGGAATGTCTGCGGGCTACGGAAAGCGACTCCGGAGCGTAGGGGAAGGTCAGAATCGCCGGACGACCTCGGAAGGACCGATCCGTCGCCCACGAAGCTCACCAGGCCGCGATCTGCCAATTGTTGTTGGAGGTTCCGCTGATCGAGATAGAGGTCCACCTGTCGGCTCAGGGCTTCTTGGTCCATCCCCGACAAGAGCGCGGACCGCTCGATGAGATCGGGAAGATCATTGGTCAGCACATGGGCGGCTGCTCGCCCCTTGATGCGCCGACCGCCCGCCGGTAGTGAAACGCTGAGTCGTACCTCAACGGTGTCGTCGCTGACGACGACGTTGGTTCTTTCGAGAATTTCCTGCCCGGGCTTACTCATGCTGAGTCCGCGATAAGAGCATCCACAGAGAAGTTTGGTGAGATCGCGAGCGATGAAGTCTGCGGTGGCGACCCGGCGGTCGTGGCCCTCGCACATGGAGTGAGGTATCGAGGTGTCGGCCAGTGCAAAAATCACACGGATCGACGACGGTGGTGCGTAAGGGTCGGACTGTACGTGATCGATCACAAGGTCGAATTCCCCGTAATCGTAGCTCCCTTTCAGGCGCTTATAGGCGCCATAGCCGTTGCCGTCCAATTGGTGCAACGTGGACCTGAGACCCTGCAAAGTGTGATTCATCGAGAGCGTATTCGGGTAGGGAACATTAGTGTCTGGAAGTATAGTCGCTCAGGTCATTCCGTCGATAGGAGTCCAGTAATGTCCAACCACGTCAGCACCCAGATTCAGCTCGCGTCGAGGCCGACCGGATGGCCCACACACGAGAATTTTTCCACGACCACCGTTGAGTTGCCGGAGCTGGCCGACGGCCAGGTGCGCGTCCGAAACCTCTTCATGTCGGTTGATCCCTATATGCGTGGCCGCATGTCCGGCGCGAAAAGCTATGTGGCTCCCTTTGAGGTTGGGGAGACCATGACCGGCGGAGCCGTCGGTCGAGTGGTCGAATCGAAGAGCCCGGAATTGCCGGAAGGCGCTTACGTCCTACACCAGTTCGGATGGCGTGACCTCGCCCAGGACGACGCCGCCCAATTCCGTCAGATTTCCGAAATTCCGGGGGCGCCCCTGTCCGTGTACTTGGGCATGGTCGGCTTGACGGGAATGACCGCCTATATGGGATTGACCAAGGTTGCGGGACTGAAGGAAGGCGACGTCGTCTTCGTCTCGGGAGCCGCCGGCGCGGTGGGAACCGCTGTGGGGCAGATTGCCAAGCTCCTCGGTGCATCAACGGTGATCGGCTCCGCGGGAAGTGACGAGAAGACGGCCTTGCTGACCGAGAAGTACGGCTACGACGTCGCCCTCAACTACAAGGAGGCACCCATTCGGGAGCAGCTTGCGAAGGCTGCGCCGAACGGCATCGACGTGTACTTCGACAATGTGGGCGGAGACCATCTTGAGGCCGCGTTGGATTCCCTCAACCGCTACGGTCGGGCGGCCCTCTGCGGCGCGATCAGTCAGTACAACGTGACTGAGGCTCCGGC
This sequence comes from Kocuria sp. HSID16901, assembly GCF_003989425.1. Classification (NCBI taxonomy): domain Bacteria; kingdom Bacillati; phylum Actinomycetota; class Actinomycetes; order Micrococcales; family Micrococcaceae; genus Kocuria; species Kocuria sp. HSID16901. The sequence continues at coordinate 45,659 of NZ_RBLM01000007.1, forward strand.
CGGGCCGGACAACATGGCGAATATGGTCAAGCAATCCTTGATGCTCAAGGGATTCATTGTGGGCGACTACATGGAGTACGCCGGTGAATTCCAGCAAGCCATGAGCTCCTGGTTTGGTGACGGCAAGATCCAGTACGACGAAACCGTCGTGGACGGCCTGGATCACGCACCGGAAGCCTTCATTTCCATGATGGAAGGCGCTAACACCGGCAAGATGATCGTCCGTCTTGATTCGGACGATCGGTAACCAGACGCCACGATCTCGGGACCCGGAAGGAATCCGGAGTCCCCACGCCGCCCCACGTCGGTCATCGACGTGGGGCGGCTCCGCACACAGGCCTCCCTGCTTCGGGAGGGGCGGTCGACCGCCGTCTTACCAATCGAGGTTCCCCGAAATGACGGTCCTCGTGGCGCCCGACACCCAGATCACCTCATCGTCCCGCGTGACGTGGATAAACCCTCCTCGTCCCAAGGTCGTTCCCTGTCGGGCACTATAGGAATGTCCGACGCGATGGGTGTCCGTAAACCATCGCGCAAGGCCGGCATTCAAGCTTCCTGTCACGGGATCCTCGGACGATCCGTCCCCGGCACCGAATGCCCGGACCTCAAGGTCCGCCGGAGCCGGATTTTCGCTGAAGAAACCGGCGACACCAATCTTCAGCCCAGAGGCCTTCACCAAGGACAGGTCGGGGTTGAGATCGAGGACGAACTGGGCAGAGGGGAGCAAAACTCCGACCCACCCTGGACCGTTATCGATCCACTGAGCATCACGGATATCCGACGGGTCGATTCTGAGGCATTCGGAGAGACGGCCCATTATCCGTGGCTCCACATTTTCGTATCTCGTCAGCGGGGGCGCCATAAAGGCGAGCCGATTCTCGGCGGACCGAACCCGAACCAGGCCCGCTTCGCATTCTTGAACGATGATCCCTGGGTGTCGAGGCCTTCCGCCGGCCTCCAGCCAAGCGTGCGCCGAGCCAAGGGTGGGGTGTCCCGCGAACGGAAGCTCTCTAGCGGGCGTGAAGATGCGAAGTCGGTAGTCAGCATCGGTTGAACGGGGAGCTAGTAGGAACGTTGTTTCCGAGAGATTCGTCCAGTTCGCGAAGGACAGCATTTCGTCGTCACTCATGGAATCGGCGTCGTGGACCACGGCCACCGGATTACCCGGAAGCGGTCCCGGGGAAAAGACGTCGACCTGTCGAAATGTGCGAGTCACTGGAACCTCGAACCTCACGGAAACTACACCCAAGGGGTGCCTGGAATGTTTCCGATCCTATCGGTAGGGTCACCATAGGTGTGAGACGCGTGTCTCATGTGCCGTGCCTCAGAGCGGCGTCTTTGAAGGAGCAAGCCACATGATCGAAGCCACGACGACCGATGAGGTCTTAGAGAAGATCGAGTCACGGAGGGTTGAGCTCCGAGGGGCACAACGGTTGCCCGTCGCTCTGAACGTTTGGGGCGAGCCGGCGCACGCCTCGGGAATTGTGCTGGTGGTTCCCGCGATGGCTACCCGGGCCCGTCACTACAATGCCTTTGCGCGATGGCTGGTCAGCCAAGGTTTCATGGCGGTCACCTTTGATTTTTCGGGATACGGAGATTCTCTCGAGGGGTCTTTGCGGAACTCCTCGGTGGACATTTTGGATTGGGGCCGGGACTCACGCATCGTCGTGGACTGGATACGTGAGAGTTATTCGGATCTGCCGGTCACGTGGGTGGGGCATAGCCTGGGCGGCCAACTTTTGGGGCTTGCGGGGGACCGGGGCGTAACAAAGAGTATTTTTGTGGCCACGGGGGTGGGCTCCGGTTGGAAATCCCCCTGGCAAACTGCGCTCCCAGGCGCAGTGATGTTTTTCCTTGTGGGTCCCATAGCTCGACGAATGTGTGGGTACTTTCCAGGGCGAAGATTGCGGTTCTTTGGCAATCTCCCTGCGGGGGTCATGGCCCAATGGACGCGCTGGGTTGCTTTCCCCCGTTATATATTGGGCGAACGGCCGTGGTTGGCGCCGGGGTATTCAGGCATTACGGCGCCCATTACAGCCATTTCCTTCGAAGACGACGTCGTCATGTCGAAGGCCGCACTCAAAACTCTGCTCGGCTTCTACCGGAGTTCCGATCGGAGACACTTTCGGTATGCGCCGAAAGATTTAGGGGTTTCGTCGGTGGGTCACATGGGGGCCTTTCGAGGTGTGAATGCGAGGATTTGGGAGACGGTGATTCTTCCGCACCTGGCGTCCGTCGAGGATTCCCCTCAATATAATTAGCCATGCTATATAAATGGGGGTATCATCGTGAGCATGTCAGATTCGCACTCACCTCGATCGTCGTCCGGGCCCGAAAAACTCACTCAGAGTGAATCGCGGAAAGCCACCGGACTGATTGTTTCGGCGAGCCGTTTTGTGCGGGCCGCGTCGCGTCACAGTGGTCGTGAGAGGTCGACCATCGTCTTGCGCGTGCTGTCGAACCTCACTCTGAGCGGCCCCATGAGAATCGGAGACCTCGCTTCTGCTGAGCACATCACCCAGCCGACCATGACGGGGGTTCTCAAGAGACTCGAGAATGAGGGGCTCGTCAGCCGGCAATCGGACCCCTACGATGGGCGCGCCCAGTTGATGGAGATCACCGTCTTGGGCAAGAAGGTCTTGAACGACTTTCGGCGCAAGGCTACGCAGAAAATTCAACCGGCTATTGCGAACCTCACCGAAGAAGAGCGAGAGGTTCTGTGGAGGGCCGCAGCCATTTTTGACTCAGTCGCCAACGATCTCGACCTTTCGAAGTCTTAGTTGCTCCCTCGCGGGGCTCGCGGAAGTGGGCCCCGCGAGCGCCGCCGAGTGCGCTTCTGAGAAGTATATTTTTTTACTCATAAATATAGCTAAGCAATATGAAACGCCGTTTCTTGAGGACGGCATTGCCGCTAAGGAGGCAATTACTCGCATGACCACTAGTACTCCAACGGACTCCCGGCCAATGGTCGATGCGCCAGGCGGGTCTGCCGCGGATCAGCGGAAGCCCGGAAAGCCATCGATGTTCAAACAGCCCATCGCAGTGTGGGCCATTGCTTTCGCATGCATGGTTTCGTTTATGGGTATCGGGCTCGTGGACCCGATCCTCCCGGCGATTAGCCGCGAACTCGACGCCACGGCGGGGCAGACCATGCTCCTCTTCACGAGCTACCTGTTCATCACGGGCATCGCGATGTTCTTTACTGGATGGGTCTCCAGCCGCATTGGCATAAAGACGACGCTACTTATTGGACTCGTGCTGATCGTCGCGTTCGCAGCCTTCGCAGGCTCGTCGGGAACCGTGGGTGAGATTATCGGGTTCCGAGCAGGATGGGGCCTCGGTAACGCCTTGTTCATCTCGACGGCGCTTTCGGCGATCGTCGGTGCCGCGGCGGGTGGAAGCAGTCAAGCGGTCATGCTCTACGAAGCCGCTCTTGGTATTGGCATGGCGGTCGGCCCACTGGTCGGCGGTGTGCTCGGATCCCTCTCGTGGAGAGGGCCGTTCTTTGGTACCGCGGCTCTCATGGCGGTCGGATTTATCGCGATCGTAGCCCTATTGCGCTCGCCGAAGAAGGGCACGGCTCAGCGCAGTGAGAAGCACGCTCTCACGGCAGGTTTTGTGGCGCTCAAAGATCCTGCCCTCCGGGCCTTGGCCTTCACCGCGTTGTTCTACAACTTTGCGTTCTTCGTGTTGCTCGCGTACTCCCCGTATCCGTTAGAGGCCGCCGCGGCCAAGTCAGGTTCTGAATTCGGTGCGCATCAGCTGGGATTCGTCTTCTTCGGGTGGGGCCTCGCCTTGGCCATTGCCTCCGTGTTCATTGCCCCCATCCTGACGCGAGCCTTCGGTCTACGGCCGGTATTGTTCTCCATGCTCGGACTGTTGGCCGTGACCATGATCTTGGCCGCGACGCTTCATGGCTCCCTCGTGGGTCTCATCGTCCTGATCGTCATTGCTGGACTTTTCCAAGGCGTGATGAATACGGCGTTGACCGAAACCGTCATGGAGGCAACGAGCCTTCCTCGGTCCATCGCGTCCTCGACCTACTCGGGTGTGCGCTTTATCGGTGGCGCCATTGCGCCTGCCGTTGCCGGACCCGTGGCCGATGCCGTGGGAGCCGGCGCACCGTACTGGATGGCCGTGTGCACGTTGGCGATCGCGATCTTGGTCTTGGCCCTTTCCGGACACCACCTGGTGCCGAAGCGCCCCCATGAGTCCGCAGAGGATGAGGCAGAAGCGATCACCGTCGGCGCGGACTAGTTCGCCGTCGTCTCGGTGCCGTGACTGGCGTGTGACACCAGTTCGGCTCGTCGTCCTTCCGGAGAAAAAATCTGGGATACGCCGCGTTGGTGGCTTCCGACCCAGTGTGTATCTACCATTCCTACGGCTTCCATCAATGCGTAGGCGGTGGTGGGGCCCACGAAGGAGAAACCCCGGCGCTTGAGCTCCTTGCACAAGGCAACGGACTCGGAAGACTGCGTCGGAACGTCGGAAGCGGCCTCGGGGGCCGGGGTGCTGGTGGGAGCAAAGGACCAGATGAGTGAGGGGAGGCCTGGCTCGATGTCCAAGGTCGCACCATTCTGGAGAGGAAGCGTCCATCCCGCCAGCACAGGCTCCGTGTGATCTCGGAGTGCGATGGTTGCACGCGCGTTGGAAATTGCGGATCGAATTTTGGGGCCGCTGCGGATGATGGCGGCGTTGCCGACGAGACGTTCGACGTCGTCATCGGTGAAGCGTGCCACGACGTCGGGATCGAAGTCCGCAAAGGCTTCGCGAAATGCTTCCCGGCGAGCCAGAATGGTCGCCCACGAAAGACCAGCCTGGAATCCTTCGAGACATAACCGCTCGTAGAGGCCAGCCTCGGAGACGACGGGTATTCCCCACTCGTGGTCGTAGTAGTCACGCATCATCGCGCTACCGTTGGCCCATTCGCTTCGCGCCAGCGAGCTTTCAGAGGGTGCGTCATTCATGAGGTGCGTCCTGTCATTCTCAACGTCATGTTGAATCGTCCGTGTTTCACTGGGCCATCCGGCGGTGCCGTCTCAGGGAGGATCTTCGGAACTCCGTGGAACATGTACCGGCTGGGTCCTCCGAAAACTATCAAGTCGCCCGAAGCTAGCCGGACATCGCGGAACGGTTTGTTCTTTGTTTGTGGATTACCCACCCGGAAAAGCGCGGTATCCCCAACGCTGACGCTCACGACTGGCTCAGAGGACAGCTCATCTTTGTCTTGATGCATTCCCATCGAGGCGCTCGGTTCGTAGTAATTGATGAGTGCGACGTCGGGCGTATATGTAGCGGCCCAGGCGGTTAGCTCATCCTCGTTGAGCCCGGGCCAATCGGGTGCCTGGTCCCGAGGATAAGCATCGGCGAGGGCGCGACGTCCCCATCGGATCAGCCAGTCAGGAACGGGCAGGGGTGAAGCGCCGCCGAACTCCCGCGCTTGGGGCTGCAATCCGGCAGAGTCCCAGTGCCAACCCAATGAAGTCATGCGGACGGACATCGGATGCCCATGAATGAGCGGCGAATGTGGGGGAATCGGGCCCCGACCCCAATGGTCCCACTGGCCGACCAACCAGCGTTGGTGGTCCAGGGGCAACCACCCGGGCACGTGGACGACACCGGGCACAATTTGGCGGGGTTCCCGGTCGAAAGCGTCGTCTCCGAAGAGACCTGCGGCGTCGTTCATCAAGGCCCTTTCTGATTCCGGAATATCAATGGCGATGGAGTGCCGGGATACCGAAAGCTCGATCATCGCCCATCATGACCAAAGATCCGCCGGCCGCGCCCCACCAGGTGGAGTGTCGCGGCCGACGGATCTTTGAGGTCGGTACACCCAGGAACTAGCCCTTGGTGTCTTCGTCGACCCAATCGAGAGTCCTCTGTACGGCCTTCTTCCACAGGCGGTACTGACGCTCGACCTCGTCAACGTCCAACTTGGGCGTCCACCGCTTATCTTCCTGCCAGTTGTCCACGACGTCCTGCTCGCCGTCCCAGAAACCGACGGCGATGCCGGCCGCATACGCCGCACCGAGGGCCGTGGTCTCGACAACCTTCGGACGAATCACCGGAACCTGCAAAAGATCAGCCTGGAACTGCATCAGGAATTCGTTGGCCGTCATGCCGCCGTCCACGCGAAGTTCGGTGAGGTCCACATCGGAATCAGCGTTCATCGCATCGATCACTTCGCGGGTCTGGAAGGCGGTAGCCTCCAATGCCGCGCGCACAATGTGTGCCTTCTTGACGTAGCGGGTCATTCCGACCAAAACGCCGCGGGCATCAGGGCGCCAGTACGGCGCGAACAAGCCCGAAAACGCCGGGACGAAGTACGTTCCACCGGAGTCCTCGACCGACGTCGCCAGAGCTTCGGTTTCGTTGGCGTCGCTGATGAGCTCGAGGTTGTCGCGCAACCACTGGATCAGGGAACCGGACACGGCAATCGAGCCTTCCAAGGCATATACCGTGTCGGCTTCGCCGATCTTGTACGCGACCGTGGTCAACAGGCCGTTATCAGAGAACACAGGCTCCTTGCCGGTGTTCATCAACATGAAGTTGCCGGTTCCGTAAGTGTTCTTCGACTGGCCGGATTCGAAACAGGCTTGTCCGAACGTTGCGGCCTGCTGGTCGCCCAGAATGCCGGCAATGGGGGTGCCCCGCAGGAATCCGCGAGCGTCGCCGTGACCGTAAATCTCTGCGGAGGACTTAATCTCCGGGAGCATCGACATCGGAATGCCGAAGTCCTTGGCGATGTCCTCTTCCCACTCCAGGGTCCGGATGTTCATGAGCATGGTGCGCGAGGCGTTGGTGACGTCGGTGACGTGCACACCGCCCTTGGTGCCACCGGTCAGGTTCCACAGCACCCAGGTATCGGTAGTGCCGAACAGGAGGTCGCCGTTGTCGGCTTTCTCCCGTGCGCCTTCGACGTTGTCCAGAATCCACTTCACCTTGGGGCCGGCGAAATAGGTGTTCAGGGAAAGACCCACGCGGTCGTGGTACTTGTCGTATCCATCATCACCGGCAAGTTCATCGCAGATGGCCTGCGTGCGGGTGTCTTGCCACACGATGGCGTTGTAAATCGGCTTGCCGGTGTTTTTATCCCAAACCACGGCGGTTTCACGCTGATTGGTGATGCCAACGGCGGCGACGTCGTGGTGGTTGACCTCGACGTCGGAGAAAGCGTCCGCAACCGATTTACGCACATTGCGCCAAATCTCCTGAGGGTCGTGCTCGACCCATCCCGCCTTCGGGAAGATCTGCCGGTGCTCGTGTTGGCCAATGGTTTTAATTTGGCCCTTTTTATCGAACAAGATGGCCCGGGAACTGGTCGTGCCCTGGTCAATGGCGAGGATGTATTTCTTATCAGTTTTCATAGTTTCGGAGAACAGTGCCCTGTTCGTTCTCTCATCCTTTGCAGCGTTCATGAGGTATGCCTTTCGAGAATGGTCGCATCATTGCGACCGTGGACATCAGAGGGACACGGCCAGCGGAACGACGAGGGCGGCGAGCAGACCGCCAACGATCGGACCGAAGACGGGAACCCAGGCGTAGGACCAGTCCGAGGATCCTTTGCCGCGGATCGGCAGGATCGCGTGGGCAATGCGGGGACCGAGGTCACGAGCCGGGTTGATCGCGTAGCCCGTGGGCCCACCGAGAGAGATGCCGATGGCCAAGACGACCAAAGCGACCGGCAACGGACCGACCTCACTGGGCGTCTTGTCAGAGAAGAGGACGAAGGCGATCAGCACAAAAGTCGCGAAAATCTCGGTCAGGAAGTTCCATCCATAAGAACGGATTTCGGGACCGGTCGAAAAGACTCCAAGCTTGTCGGCTGCGGGAGCTTCGAGGTCGAAATGCTTTTTGTGCGTCAAGTAAACGAGAACCGCGCCAATGATGGCGCCGACTAGTTGGGCCAGAATGTAGATGAAAACGTTGCCCGCGGTGGAAGGGATGCCTTCAGCCAAATCCTTGTGAGCGGCCCAGAAGGACAGCGTGACCACGGGATTCAAGTGTCCACCCGTGGCGTAGGCAGCGTAAACGCCGGCATAAACGCCGAGACCCCAGCCGAAGGCCACCATGAGCCAGCCACCGGCGTGGTTCTTGGTGCGGGGGAGAACCTGTCCGGCGACGACGCCGCAACCGAGCAGAACCAGAATGAGGGTGCCCACGAATTCGGAGGTGAACATGCCGAGTGTCGTCGGAACGCCATCTTTCATCAGGTCAGGGGCAATTCCGAGGATTCCGGGAGAATCCGCGGCGAGGACTGAAACGGCCATTGCTGCTACTTTCCGACACGTCGTCGTGTCTGTGTTTCCTAGAATTGCCGGGGCGATCCCGGCGGGTGATTGATGAAATGGAGAATCGGGCGGGACAATAAGGCCCCGCCCGATTCCCTAGGGACTAGTTCTTGCCCAGAATCTTGCGAGGCATGATTTCGGGGTCGGCGGTCACGCTCTGGGATGCACCTGCGTCATCATTCTGCTCTTCGGCGCGTGCAATATTGCTGACACGCTGAGCATAGTTGTCGAATTCGCGTTTGCGGTCTTCGGCGCTCCATCCCAACTCGGGGGACATGATCGCCAAAATTTCTTCGGCGCTGGACAGGCCACGGTCCCGTTGCTCGAGGTCGAGCCGTACCCGGCGCATCAAGACGTCCTCGAGGTGAAGAGCGCCTTCGTAGCGAACCGCGAGTAGAACCTCCGCCCGAAGGAACATTGGGGCGTTGGTGAGCGGCTTCCCGAGCTCGGGGTCTTCCTGGATCAGGTCGAGGACGTCGTCGATTTCCGAACCGTAACGATCCAACAGGCTATCCACACGCGCTGCGGTCCAGCCGAACTGCTCGGCGATCTGACCCGCACGTGTACGAGCCGCCTGGTACCCCTGGGCCCCAACCAACGGAATGTCTTCCGTAATGGATGGCCGTGCACCCGCGGTCGCTCCCAGCGCAAAGTCCACGGCATCCCTGGCCATGATGCGGTACGTGGTGAGCTTGCCGCCGGCAATGGCGGACATGCCGGGTACCACCTCGGCGACGGTGTGCTCGCGGGAGACCTTGGTCGACTGCGTTGACTCGTCACCCTTGACGCCCGGTTGAAGGAGCGGACGGAGGCCTGCGTAGGTCGAGATGATGTCGTCCCGGGTCAGTGGCTTGTCCAGAATCGCGTTGGCGTGGTCCAGGATGTAGTCGATATCCTGCGCCGTCGCCACGGGGCGAGCGACGTCCTGATCGTAGGGCGTGTCCGTGGTTCCGATGACCCAATAGCGCTGCCACGGAATGATGAACAGCACCGACTTTTCGGTGCGCAAGAAGATGCCGGATTCGGCATTAATGCGTTCGCGGGGCACGACGATGTGTACGCCCTTGGATGCCAAGACCTCGAGTCCCTGCTCCTTGCCGGTCAGGGATTCGGTCTCTTCGGTCCAGACCCCGGTCGCGTTGATGACGTGCTTGGCTCGAACCTCGCGGACCTCCTGGGTTTCGAGATCGGTTACCTTAGCGCCGATCACGCGGCCGGTTTCGGACTTGAGGAGTCCCGTGACCTGGGCGCGGCTGGCTGCCAAGGCGCCGTATCCGGCGGCTGTACGGATGAGGTCGATGACCAAGCGTGCATCGTCGACGCGTGCATCGTAGAAGCGGATGGCTCCGGTGAGCGCGTCATCCTTGATGTCGGGGAAGAGCTGCTTTGCGCCCTTCTTGGAGTAATGCTTTTGGGTCGGCACGGTCTTCTTACCGCGGGCGCCCGCGATGGCCATCGCGTCGTACATGCCGATGCCGATCGCGGAGTAGCTGCGTTCGATGACCGGCATCTTCAGGGGCCACAGGAAGGGCTGGGCCTTGACCAGGTGCGGGGCCAAGCTGGTGAGGAGAAGGCCGCGTTCCTTGAGGGCTTCCGCAACCAGCTTGAAGTCGAGGTTCAGCAGGTACCGCAAGCCTCCGTGAACCAGCTTTGAGGACCATGCCGAGGTTCCGGAAGCCCAGTCGCCGGCGTCCACGACGGCAGTGCGCAGACCGCGCGTCGCGGCATCGAGGGCAATTCCCGCGCCCGTGACTCCGCCGCCGATGACCAGGATGTCTACGCCTTCTGAATCGCTCATCGCATCGAGTGCTTCGGCGCGGGAGGCCGCGGTCAGGTGTGTTGCGGCAGTTTTCATGACATCTCCTTGATGTTGGCGGCTAGGGTTCTCGACGTCGATGGTGGGGTGACACTCGTGACGTCTCTCTCCTAGTTGTAGTCGACTATGAAAGAATGATCAGGACTATTGAACGAACGTGCACTTTGGGTGGGGTGGACATGAACAAACGTGATGATCTGGCTCACAAAGCGGCGACCATGTATTACCTGCAAGACCTGACGATGGATGCGGTGGCCAAAGAGTTTGACGTGTCTCGAGCCACAGTCTCCCGACTCCTTAAATACGCGAGGGATACGGGCCTGGTTCGGATCACCTTGGGGGAGCCCACGGGGGAAGGGGATGAACTCGAATCTCGCTTGGAAAAGCTCTTCGATATCAACGCTCACGTCGTCCCGGTGCGGAGCAGTTCCTCGCCCATACATCAGATGGAACAGGTCTCGCGTGTGGCGGCGGTAGAGCTCGACCGGCTCATGGATCCCGGAACGATCCTTGGGGTGGCGTGGGGCTCCACGGTCACGGAGCTCTCGCGCCATCTGGTTCCCCGGAAGGTTCCGGACTCCGTCGTGGTGCAGCTCAACGGGGCGGGTAATGCTCGACGCTCCGGAATCCCGTACACGGGGGCGATCCTCAACTCCATTGCGGAGGCCTTTGGCTCGCAAATCGTCCATTTCCCGGTTCCGGCATTTTTCGACTTTGCCGACACCAAGCAGGCAATGTGGCGCGAGAGGAGTATTCGCGGGGTGCTGGGATTGCAGGCACAAGCCGACGTCGCGCTCTTCGGGGTGGGAGCCATCCACGGACCCCTCCCATCGCATGTCTACAGTTCGGGATACCTCGACGACGCTGACTTTGCTGCTCTTTCGCGAGAGCAAGTGGTAGGCGATATCTGTACCGTACTTTTGCGCGAGGACGGAACATGGCAGGACATCGAGATGAATCGTCGGGTTTCGGGGCCGACGCCGCAGGAGTTGCGGCGCATCGAACATCGGCTCTGTGTGGTCTCGGGGCCGCATCGGGCCGCTGCTCTCTTGGGCGCCTTGAGGGCTCGCGCCGTCACCGACCTGGTAGTCGATGCGCTGACCGCCAAAATCCTCCTGGATAAGACTGCGGGAGTTGTCCGCTAGTCGGTCACAACAATTTAACTTGGCGGGCTGATTCTTCGAGAGCGCATCGCACGGCCTCGATGGCAGGGCGCTTGGCCATATCGCGACGGGCCGACGTGAAAACAGTCCGGTGGGGAAGGTTGGGTAATTCGATCAACCGAACCCGAGGCGTGGTGCCTGACCAGGCAAATCCCGGGAGCAAGGCGACGGCCAGGCCCCGTTCAACCAAGTCTATGTGTGCCCGAACGTCATTGAATTCGAAGGTGACTCGGGGTTCGAAGCCGGCCGTTCGGCACACATGTTGCGCCCAGCCCCGGCTCGCGTTTTCGCGCGATTCCATGACCCAGGAGGCCTCGGCCGCATCCTTAATGGATTGAATGGTGGATTCTGGGCGGACGGCTAACATCACGGGATCTTCGTTGAGTGGACGAGAATCGAGCTCATTGAATTCACGAACCGACCGGTGCGGATATTGCTCCGCAACCACCAAGTCGATGTCGCGCATGTGGGTTTGTTCCAGCGCGGCCTCCGGCTCACGTTGAATGACTTCGACGTTGAGATGGGGATAAGAGGCCCCCAATGCTTCCAGGGTCGGCGTCAATAGGGCCATGGCCGCCGTCTGGAAAATGGCGAGCCGGACGGTGCCGCCGGGGGTCTCCTCGGTCGCCTCCAGGGCTGTCTGGGCGAGTTCGAGTTCGTGGAGGATCTTTTCCGTGTGTTTAATTAGCGTCCGAGCTTTGAGGGTCAAGCTCACGCCGCGACCGTGTTTTTGCAGTAATTTGTGCCCGCATTCCCGCTCCAGCGCGGCAAGTTGTTGGGAGACCGCGGAAGGTGTGTAACCAAGCGTGTCGGCCGTTTCGGAGAGCGTTCCCCGGTAAGAGAGTTCCTGGAGAACGCGCAATTTTTTGACGTCGAGCATGGGCTCCAATTCGTGAGCTGATCTGTTGGATACCTGTAAGTTCCTATAACTTTTGCTTACCTAAGTCATGGTACATACTTGGGGAAGACGTGCGTGCGCGCGTCGAAGGCTGACGCAACGGTGCGCGGCCTGTGCTTGATAGCTCATGCTTTTTAAAGGAGGCACTCTTTGTCATCGAATCCTTTCGCTTCCGCTGAATACGAGACTATGGCTCACGAAGCCGGAGAAATCGTTAAAGGGTGGCTTGAGGCCTCTCGCGAGGTTCCTGAAGATCAGGCTGCGGCGCAGCTCGCCGGTGTTCTCAAAGACCCGCATGGCCTCGAATTCACGGTCGGGTTCGTGGACGAGGTTATTCGTCCCGAGGATGACGCGGCCGCCGGTCGCAACTTGGGCCGTTTGGCCCCCATCGTTCCGAAGTTCCTTCCGCCCCATTTGCGTGCCGCCGTGCGCGCGGGCGGCATCGTGGCTCCCAAGCTCTCTTGGCCCACGATCCCTCTGGCCCGCAAAGCCATGCGAGACATGGTGAGCCACCTGATCGTCGACGCTCGTGACGAAAAATTGGGGCCCGCCATCAAACACCTCACCGCGGGTGGCAACCGACTCAATATCAATCTCCTCGGTGAGGCCGTGCTCGGAAATGACGAGGCCGAGCATCGCCTCCGTGAGACCGAGCGTCTCTTGCGTCGCGACGACGTCGATTACGTCTCGATCAAGGTCTCCTCGGTTTCGGGACCGCATGCACCGTGGTCCTTCGACGCCGTCGTCGACCGTGCCGTCGAACGCCTGACGCCGCTCTACGAATACGCGGCCCAGTCAGCCACTCCGAAGTTCATCAACATGGACATGGAGGAGTACAAGGACCTCGATATGACCATCGAGGTGTTCACCAAGATTCTCGACCAGCCGCACCTGAAGAATCTGGAAGCCGGCATCGTGCTCCAGGCTTACCTCCCGGACACCATGGCCGCGATGGAGCGACTTCAGAAGTGGGCCGCCGAGCGCGTGGCCAACGGAGGATCTCGGATCAAGGTTCGCCTGGTTAAGGGCGCCAACCTTTCCTTGGAAATGGTCGAGGCCATTGTCCATAAGTGGGAATTGACCACCTGGGATTCCAAGGAAGCCACGGACACCAATTACAAGCGCGTACTTGACTATGCGCTCCGCCCCGAACACACCAAGAACATCCGCTTGGGCGTGGCCGGGCACAACCTCTTCGATATCGCGTTCTCCTGGTTGCTCGCCAAGCACCGTGGAGTACTGGACGACGTCGAATACGAGATGCTCATCGGCATGGCGGCGCAGCAGGCCGAAGTTGTTCGGCGGGACGTCGGCCAGTTGCTGCTGTACACGCCCGTGGTTCGTCCTTCGGAGTTCGACGTCGCCATCTCTTACCTGGTTCGTCGCCTGGAGGAGAACGCATCGAGCGAAAACTTCATGTCGGCGATCTTCGACCTCAATAACAGCCAGTTTCTCTTCGACCGTGAGCGGGCCCGCTTCGAGCGTTCCCTCGAGAAGGTCACCGACGAGGTCCCGTTGCCGAATCGTCGTCAGAACCGGAACGAAGAAACGGTCGACAACGTATACACGCCGGGTGATTCCTTCGACAACACCCCGGACACAGATACCTCGCTGGCACATAACCGTGCCTGGGGTAAGGAAATCCTGCGGCGAGCTGAGGCGTCGGAACTCGGCGTCCAGCTGGTCAAGGATTCCGTGCTGACCTCGGTCTCGCAGGTTCAGGATGCAGTGGCTCGGGCCAAGAAGGCTGGGGAAGAGTGGGGCGCTCGCCCGGCTCACGAGCGTGCCGCGATCCTTCGTCAGGCCGCTCGGGTGCTTGGTGCCAAGCGCGCTGAATTGCTCGAGGTCATGGCCTCCGAAGCCGGAAAACTGCTTGACCAGGGCGACCCTGAGGTCTCCGAGGCGATCGACTTCGCCAACTACTACGCCGATTTGGCCGAAGCGCTCGAGACCGTCGACGGCGCCGACTTCCACCCGAGCAAGGTCACCGTGGTGACCCCGCCGTGGAACTTCCCGGTCGCCATCCCGACGGGCTCGACTTTGGCGGCCCTCGCTGCGGGTTCGGCTGTGCTGTTCAAGTCGGCCGGTGAGTCCAAGCGGTGTGGCGCCGTGATTGCCGATGCTTTGTGGGAGGCGGGCGTTCCCCGCGAGGTCCTGCAGCTGGTGCAGCTCTCCGAGCGCGACCTTGGCCGTGAACTTGTGGCACACCCGGATGTGGACCGCCTCATCCTGACGGGCGGCTATGAGACGGCTGAGCTGTTCCGCTCCTTCCGTAAGGATCTGCCGTTGTTCGGCGAAACCTCGGGCAAGAACTCGATCATCGTGACACCGAACGCGGACTTGGACCTCGCGGTTAAGGACGTCGTGAATTCGGCCTTCGGTCACGCGGGGCAGAAGTGCTCGGCCTGCTCGACCGTCATTTTGGTGGGTTCGGCCGCGACGTCGGAGCGTTTCCGGAATCAGCTCATCGATGCTGTCAAGTCCCTTCACATTGCCTACCCCACGGATATCCGTGCGGAAATGGGCCCCGTGATCAAGGCCCCCGAGGGCAAGCTCCTGCGTGGCCTGACCACGTTGGGTGAGGGAGAACAGTGGGTCATCGAACCCAAGCAGCTCGACGAGTCCGGCAAGCTGTGGTCGCCGGGTGTTCGTGCCGGAGTTAAGCCGGGTAGCGAATACCACCTCACCGAGTATTTCGGGCCGATCTTGGGCGTCATGACGGCCAAGACCTTGGAAGAGGCGATCGAGCTTCAAAACGCCCCCGAGTACGGACTCACTGCAGGACTTCACTCCCTGAACTCCGACGAGCTGGCCCTGTGGCTGGACCGCGTTCAGGCGGGCAACCTCTACGTCAACCGCGGCATCACCGGCGCCATCGTGCGTCGTCAGCCGTTCGGAGGCTGGAAGAAGTCCACGGTGGGGACGGGCACCAAGGCGGGCGGTCCCAACTACCTGATCGCACTCGGGGACTGGACGTCGAAGAAGGCTACGGCCATCGCGTCGCCCTCCAATGAAAAGGCTCGTGAATTGCTGAATAGGGCTCGTGAGCCTCACGCCCTGACGCAGGAGCAGATCGAGTTCCTCTCGAGGTCGGCGTCCTCGGATGCCGAGGCCTGGGCCACCGAATTTGGTGTGCACCACGACCCCTCGCAGCTGGGAATCGAGCGCAATATCCTGCGCTACGTGGCGCAGAGGGTCCACGTGCGTGCCGACGAGTCGGCAACACTTGCGGAAACCCTCCGCGTGGTTGCGGCGGGCCTTGCCGCCGAAGCCCCGATCGACCTGTCCGTGGCGACCCAGCTGCCGGTGTATGTTCGTGGTGCGTTGGAGTCCGCTGGAGTCAACATCACGATCGAGACCGACGATGCTTGGCGGACTTCCCTCCGGGGCATCCGCAACATCAAGCCGGCGGGGCTGGTAGGAACTCGTTTCGAGGGGTGCCGCATCCGTTACATCGGTGATGACCACGGCTCCGTCTTCGAGGCGCTTGGAGGCCGTCCCGACGTCGCGGTGTACCACCACGAGGTCACCGAGGCGGGACGCATCGAAATGCTGCCGTTCCTGCATGAACAGGCCGTTTCGATCACGGCACACCGCTTCGGTAACCCCAACCACTTCTCGGATGCCGTGATCTAGCATCCGGAGAACGTGTCCCATGTAATAATGGTGCCGGTGTTGCCAGGCGTGGCACCGGCACCATTGTCATAGATTTCTCACTACCTTTTCCTCGAAAGGCGCCTTATGAGCAACGTTCCCGCCGAGCTGTCGTACACCGCCGAACACGAGTGGATTTCCCGCCCAGACGGGGACGGTCTGGTGACTGTCGGAATTACCGACCACGCGCAGGATGCCCTGGGCGATGTTGTTTACGTCGACCTTCCCGAAGTGGGTTCTCAGCACGAATCGGGGGAGTCTTTTGGTGAGGTCGAGTCCACAAAGTCGGTTTCCGACCTTTACATGCCCGTCACTGGCGAGATCGTGGCAGTCAATGACTCACTCGCAGACTCTCCGGAGATTCTGAACTCTGATCCTTACGGCGACGGATGGCTCGTCAAAATCCGCCCTTCGGACGCAGGGTCTTTGGACGGACTGCTGGACGCCCAGGGGTACGAAAGCGAAATTGCCTGACCTGTTGGAGAATATCCGACCAATTCACGGGTGAACCGGCAGAACTTTTCAGGTCCTCCGGCTAGACTTTAAGTCTCAGGCGCAGGTCCAGGGTTTGGACCGCCGCGCGGTCGTTTGTCGCAGATGCGCGATGACGCACCGACCACGCCCTGCGGAATCGATGAGGAAGGTCCCTCAACCTTCCTTCACCGGCCCATGTGACGCGAGTGCGCCCACATTACTTAAGGGGAAGAACATGTCCGATCATCACGATCCGAGCCCGGATACCACCGTCTTCGGTCTGGCGGCAGCCAGCCCGGGGGTGCGGCCGCAACGTAAACTGGCCGAAGAGGAAATTGCCGCAATTAAGGCCCTTCCCGCGGAATCGGCCCTGTTGATCGCCCAAGAGGGCCCTCAACACAGCGCCCGTTTCCTCCTGGATGCGAGCATGGCCCAGGGCGGCGCGAGCAACGAAGGTATCGTCGCGGGCCGGCACCCGGATGCCGATATTTTTCTCGACGATGTGACCGTCTCGCGGCATCACGCCGTCTTCCAGTTCAACGCAGGCCGTTTCGACCTGACCGACGCAGGCTCGTTGAACGGAACGTACATTAATGGGGATCGGGTGGATCACGTGACCCTGAAGAGTGGGGACGAGGTGCGCATCGGAAAGTTCGCCTTCGTGTACTACTCGAGTGACGCTCAGTGAGCGCTGCGGAGATGTCGACGAACGAACCGGACACCTCCGGGGAGCCTTCCGAAGCCGCGGAGACCAAGGATAAGACCATCGGCCAGGTGCTGAGTCACTTGGAAGAATCATTTCCCGAGCTCACGGCGTCCAAGATTCGCTTCCTGGAGGATCGCGGCCTGGTGTTCCCGCAACGGACGAATACCGGCTACCGGAAGTACTCGAGCCAGGACATCGACAGGCTACGGTACGTGCTGACTCTGCAAAGGGACCAGTATCTTCCCCTCAAAGTCATTAAGGCGAAGGTCGAAGAGCTCGAGCAAAACGGATTTCCGAACGACGTTACCGAGACCCGTATGACCGATGCGTCGGAGATTCAAAACCAGCCACGAGAACCACGAAAGTTCACCCTTCGGGAGCTGTCGCGGAAAACCTCGGTGGACCTGCCCATGCTGCGGGAGCTCATCAATTACGGCCTGATCGAAGAAGGGTCGGATGGAACATTCGACGAGTTGGCCGTTCAGGTGACGGAGCTGTGCTCGCGGCTGACGGCGCATGGGTTGCAGCCACGTCATTTGCGCCCTTTCCGCGCCGCGGCCGACCGCGAGGTCGCGTTGGTGACTCAAGCGGTTGCCCCCATGGCCAGTCGGCGCGACGAGCGGTCTCAAGAGAAGGCATCGCAGACGGCGCGCGAAATTTCTTCGCTGTGCACCAATCTTCACGCCACGCTGGTCGCGGATCAGGTGGAAAAGACTTGGTAGAGTAAGGGGCACTCGCACGGACACGTGCGAATCACTCACACCTACAGAGCTTGCCTCTGGGACACGGTCAAATGTCTTTGACCCGACCCGGGGATGGCTTTAGCGTCTACTACGACTGATGACTTCCCCGGATCATGAAGGAGGACCCTCGTGGGCCAGAATGGATCGCACGACGACCCACGACGGGATCGCCTGAATATCGCTCGGACAGAAGAGCTGCGCGTGGCCGACGCGCCGGCCTACGATGAAATGCAACTTCCTGGCATGGAAGACATCGTCCCTTCACCACCGAAGGGCCGTCAGGGCATGTTGTTCGATGAAGATCTCGTGGCGCTCGACGAAAACATCGGTTACCGCGGCCCCGTGGCGTGTAAGGCCGCGGGCATCACGTATCGGCAGCTGGACTACTGGGCACGCACTAAGCTTGTGGAACCAACGGTTCGCGGTGCCAAAGGTTCCGGTACGCAACGTTTGTACTCATTCCGCGACGTCTTGGTCCTCAAGATCGTCAAGCGACTCCTGGACACGGGTGTTTCACTGCAACAGATTCGCTCCTCCGTAGAGCACCTGCGGACTCGCGGCGTCGAGGACCTTGCAGAAATCACCTTGATGTCCGACGGTGCGAGCGTATACGAATGCACCTCGCCGGATGAGGTCATCGACCTTGTGCAAGCTGGTCAAGGCGTCTTCGGCATCGCGGTTGGTCGCGTCTGGCGGGAACTGGAGAATAACCTCTCGACGATGCCCGGCGAAGACATGCGTGCCCCCTTGCAACAAGAGTCCGGTGAGGACTTCCCAGGAGACGAACTCTCGGCCCGACGGGCTGCCCGTCGCAACGCTGCGGGCTAGCCGCAAAAATATCCTTTCAACGCACAGGGCGACCAGTGAAAACTGGTCGCCCTGTGTCGTCGTGTCATCACCCGGGTTTCCTCGATGCGAGAGGATTGCTTAGGCCGAAATGAGGCCGCCCAGAATCGTGTCGAAGGCCTGAGCCATGGCGACCGCCGATTCATCGCCGGACCACGAATGAACGGGGGAGGCGGACCCCTGAATCTGTTGCCACACGGCGGCGTCGTTGATGGTAGGAGAAACCACGAGTTTGCCGAACATGCCTTGCAATTCTTCGATGCGGTATTGGTGTTCGGCCGAGTCCGACTGCACCTTATTGACGACGACGCTGGCGGCCTGAACCTTGAATTCGTTCTCGGATTCGAAACGGGCGATGGCCCGCATGGTGCGTTCCGTGCCGGCCACCGAGAACAGGCTGGGCTCCGCGACGGCGAGGACCTTTTCTGAGGCCGCCCACGCGATCATCGTGAGGGTGTTCAAGGTGGGCGGGCAATCAATGAGGACGAGGTCGTAACGGGTTGTTCCCTGCAATGCGGTCCGCAAACGGCTGAGGTTTTTTCGCGTTGGCGGAAGATGATCGAAGGTCACGGATCCGGAGGAGCCGACGACGACGTCCAGGCGCGGGCGTCGTCCCGAAGCGCGGGTGGTGGACCACCCCGCGGGTACACACGCGGCCTCAACGGACCGGCGTTTGGGGCTCCGGAGAACGGTGGCGGCATCGGATCCCGCGGAGGTGTGAGTGGACACCGCCAGCCCCGTGCTGGCATCACCGTGTGGGTCGAGATCCACGACGAGGGTGCTCAGCCCACGCGCGGCGGCGGCCGAAGCCAATCCCAGGGTGACTGAGGTCTTTCCAACCCCGCCCTTCAGGGAGCTGATACTGACAACCTGCGTCACACATACCTCGCGATGGCTTGGAGATGGGAAATTCACACCCATCATATCCATCGACGAAGTCTTGACATGCCGGAAAGACGCACCGGGAAGCGACGTCGCGTAGAAAATTGACGTCTACCAGGTCACAGACTTCGCCATTGCAGATTGGTCGCCTAAGTTAGGAATCACACCAGAGTCCGTAAGATATGAAAGACGACGAGCACCGTGCTCTCATCGTCCAGACAAGCCCGGAACGCCACGAAAATCGTGAGTTGCGGGCGGAAACGGTTATCAATGTTCTCCAAGATCCTGGTCGCCAACCGTGGCGAAATTGCGATCCGCGCATACCGATCCGCGTATGAGCTAGGCGCCAAAACCGTAGGCGTCTTCCCCTTCGAAGACCGCCATTCAATTCACCGTCAGCAGGCGGATGAGGCGTATCCCATTGGCGAAGAAGGGCATCCCGTTCGTGCTTACCTGGATGTTGACGAGATAATTCGCGTCGCCCAAGAAGCGGGGGTCGACGCCATTTATCCGGGGTACGGATTCTTGTCCGAGAACCCTCGGTTGCCGGAGGCCGCAAAAGAAGCCGGAATTACTTTTATCGGTCCTCCTGCGGACGTCCTCGATCTGGCGGGAAATAAGGTTGAGGCACTCAGGGCCGCCCGACGTGCGGGAATTCCCGTGCTGGATTCCACCGAGCCTTCGGCCGACAAAGAGAAATTGTTGGCCGAGGCAGATGAGATCGGTTTTCCCATCTTCGTCAAAGCTGTGGCCGGTGGCGGCGGTCGAGGAATGCGCCGCGTCGACTCCCGGGAAGAACTTCCCGATAAGCTGTCCGCCGCCATGCGTGAAGCCGAAACTGCCTTTGGCGATCCGACCGTATTCCTGGAGCAGGCCGTGCTCCGGCCCCGGCACATTGAGGTGCAAATTCTGGCCGACGCCGAGGGGAACGTCGTCCACTTATTTGAGCGAGACTGCTCGTTGCAGCGGCGTCACCAGAAGGTCGTCGAGATTGCGCCCGCCCCGCATCTCGATGAGAACATTCGTCAGGCCCTGTACCGCGATGCCGTGAAATTCGCGAAGGAACTGGGCTACGTCAACGCGGGTACCGTCGAGTTCCTGGTCGATACCGCCGGTGAACGAGCCGGTGAACACGTCTTTATCGAAATGAACCCCCGGATTCAGGTCGAGCACACCGTGACCGAAGAGATTACGGACATCGACCTGGTCCAGGCACAGATGCGGATTGCCGCTGGCGAGACCCTCCCAGAGCTCGGCATCAGCCAAGAGACCCTGCGCGTTCGGGGTGCCGCGTTGCAATGCCGCATCACCACCGAGGACCCAGCGAACGGGTTCCGGCCCGACGTCGGGAAGATCAGCGCGTACCGTTCCGCAGGCGGCGCGGGCGTCCGGTTGGACGGCGGCACCGTCTACGCGGGCGCCGAAATCTCGCCGCACTTCGACTCCATGCTGTGCAAGGTCACCTGCCGGGGTAAAGACTTCACGACGGCGGTCCAAAGGGCGCAACGCGCGCTTGCCGAGTTCCGCATCCGCGGCGTGGCGACCAATATTCCCTTTATTTTGGCGGTCTTGGAAGACCCGGTATTCCAAGCCGGAGATGTTTCTACGCCGTTCATTGATGAGCACCCCGAGTTGTTGACGAAGAAGCATTCTTCGGATCGTGGCACCAAGGCGTTGACCTACCTGGCCAACGTCACGGTGAATCAGCCGAATGGGCCGCGCATCGAGGGAATTGATCCGCGCACCAAATTGCCGCGTTTCCCCGGGGACAAGGTCGAAGAGCCGTTCCGCAGTCCCTTTGACGATCCGGGACAGGTTCCGCCTGAAGGCTGGCGTCAGGAGCTTCAGCAGCTGGGACCGGAGGGATTCGCGAAAGCCCTACGGGATTACAAGCCTCTGGCCGTGACGGATACGACCTTCCGGGACGCCCACCAGTCGTTGTTGGCTACCCGGATTCGCACCCGTGACCTGCTCGCTGCCGCGCCCGCCGTCGCCCACGTGACCCCTGAGCTGTTCTCCGTCGAGGCGTGGGGCGGGGCCACCTACGACGTCGCGCTGCGATTCTTGGGTGAAGACCCCTGGGAGCGATTGCGTCTGTTGCGTGCCGCGATGCCCAATATCCCGATCCAGATGTTGCTTCGTGGGCGAAACACGGTGGGTTACACCCCGTACCCGACCGAGGTCACCGACGCCTTCGTGCAGGAGGCGGCGGAAACCGGCGTCGACATTTTCCGCATCTTTGACGCACTCAACGATGTCTCGCAGATGGAACCGGCGATTCGTGCGGTTCGTGAGACGGGAACCGCGGTTGCCGAGGTGGCAATGTGCTACACCGGCAACCTTCTGGACCCGGAGGAGAAGGTCTACACCCTCGACTACTACCTGGGGTTGGCGCAGGAGATCGTGGACGCGGGCGCTCATATTCTCGCCATCAAGGACATGGCGGGTCTGCTGCGTCCGGAAGCCGCTCGCCGCCTGGTCTCGGCCTTGCGGGAAAAGTTTGCCGACGTGCCGGTCCACCTGCACACGCACGACACGGCCGGTGGCCAACTTGCGACGCTCTTGGCCGCCTCCGAAGCGGGGGTCGATGCCGTGGACGTCGCCGTGGCATCCATGGCGGGCACAACCAGCCAGCCGTCCGAATCTGCCCTGGTCGCGGCGTTGGCACATACGGATCGGGACACCGGCTTGGACCTCGACGCCGTGTCGTCCCTGGAACCGTACTGGGAGTCCTTGCGGGCGATTTACGCCCCATTCGAGAAGGGGCTCTCTTCTCCCACGGGCCGGGTGTATCAGCATGAGATTCCCGGCGGACAATTGACGAACTTGCGCCAACAGGCGATCGCTTTGGGCCTGGAGGAACACTTCGAAGAGATTGAAAACACCTACACGGCCGCCAACAGGATGTTGGGAAACATCGTCAAGGTGACTCCATCCTCGAAGGTCGTGGGAGACCTCGCCCTCCAATTGGTGGGCATGAAGGTGGATCCCGAGGAGTTTGAGGCCAACCCCCAGAAATTCGATATTCCGGAATCCGTGATCAGCTTCCTCAACGGCGAGTTGGGAACGCCGCCGGCCGGATGGCCGGAGCCTTTCCGGACCAAGGCGTTGGAAGGACGCCGTTCCACTCCGTCGATTACGGAGATCTCGGACGACGACAAGAAAAACCTGCAGGGCGATTCGCAGACTCGACGAGACACCTTGAACCGCTTGTTGTTCCCGGGGCCAACCAAGGACTTCCAGGCGACGGTCGACGAATTCGGCGACGTCTCTGTCTTGCATACCCGCGATTACCTCTACGGGATGATGGAAGGGCGCGAACACGTCATTTCCTTGGGCAAGGGAGTGCGTCTGCTCGCGACGATGCAGGCCATCTCGGAGCCCAACGACAAGGGCTACCGAACGGTGATGTGCACCCTCAACGGTCAGCAGCGTTCCATTGACGTCCGCGATGAGTCGGTTGAGTCCTCGGTACAGGCTGCGGAGAAGGCTGACCCCTCGACACCGGGACACGTCGCGGCTCCGTTCGCGGGCGCCGTCACCATCACCGTCTCGGAAGGGGACCAGGTCAAGGAGGGTGACCAAGTTGCGACCATCGAAGCGATGAAGATGGAGGCTTCCATCACGGCGACGACCTCAGGCACGGTTGGTCGCGTTCTCTTCAACGACGTACGGCAGGTGGCCGGCGGAGACCTCGTGATCACCATCGATTCCTAACGGTTCCGTGATGAGGGAATGACGACGTGGCGGGTCATGGCTTCGGGAATGAAGCCGTGGCCCGCCATGTTTTATGCGGTAGACGCTCGCGAGGCCGGAATAATGCATGGTGCCCCGCATATGGTGAATTCTGAAATGAGGAGACAGCATGGCAGATCATGACAATCAAGAGGTCCACGAGTATGACGTGGTCGTGGTGGGGTCTGGCTCGGGAAACAGCCTGATCAACCACGAATGGCGTGACAAGAAGGCCGCCATCATCGATGGAGGTGTCTTCGGAGGCACCTGCCTGAACCGCGGTTGCATACCGACCAAAATGTTTGCTTACCCGGCGACGACGGCCCGGCACGGTCTGGAGATCGACGCGCTGGGCGTCACGATGGAACGTCAGCAGGTTCGCTGGCGGGAAATCCGTGACAGGATTTTTGGTCGTATTGATGCCATTTCCGAGAGCGGCAAGGAATACCGAGAGGGGCTCGAGAACGTCGACCTCTATAGCGAGTACGCCACGTTCCAGGACCCGCACACGCTGGTGACTGCCTCGGGACAGCGGGTTCGAGGACGCCACGTCGTCATCGCGGCAGGGTCTCGTGCGGTGCGCCCGAATATCCCAGGGATAGACCTCCCTGGGGTTCACACCTCCGACACCATCATGCGGATCGAGGAGCTCCCCAAGCGAGTCGTCATTGTGGGCGGTGGATTCATTGCCGCAGAATTTGCGGGCATCTTCTCCGGCCTGGGATCAGAGGTGATTCAGGCTAATCGGTCAGAGCGGGTATTGCGTGAACATGACGCCGACGTCGCCACGAGGTTCGCCGAGGTTGCGGGCCAACAGTGGGATGTGCGGTTGAACACCGGCATTGACGCGATCGAGCAGGTCGACGGCGCTTTAAGCGTGACCCTTCGTGAAGGAAATTCGACGACCACGGAAACCGCCGACGTCGTGCTGGTCGCGACGGGACGTGTATCGAACGTCGACAGCCTGGGCGCGGAATCGGTTGGGCTGGACGTGGACAACGGCGTGCTATCCGTTGACGAATACCAGCGGGTGCTTTCCGGAGGACAACCGGTGCCGGGGCTCTGGGCCTTGGGCGACGTCAGCTCGGAGATCCAGTTGAAGCACCTGGCCAATGCCCAAGAGCGCACGGTGCAGCACAATATTCATCACCCGGAGGATCTGCGCTCGACGGATCAGCGATTCGTTCCTCATGCTGTTTTCACCAATCCTCAAATCGCGGCCGTCGGTCTGACGGAGTCTGAGGCTCGGGAAAAGGCTCAAACCGAGGGCTTTGAGATCAGCGTCAAAATCCAGGACTTTGGAGATGTCGCGTACGGCTGGGCCATGGAGGACCACGTTGGGTTCGTCAAGCTGGTCGCCCGAAAGGACACCGGGGAACTGCTCGGGGCTCACCTGATCGGTACCGAATCATCCATGTTGATCCAGCCACTGATCCAAGCCATGAGCTTCGGCCTGACGGCCCACGAGATGGCTCGCGGACAATTCTGGATTCACCCCGCGTTGACGGAGGTCGTGGAGAACGCGCTCCTGGGCTTGGACGTCCCCGGTAACTGACGCCGGTTCAGAGGAGTTCGTCAGTTAACCCACAGGAGGGGCGGGAATTATCCCGCCCCTCCTGTGGGTATCGTGCCCTTAGGACGTGGGCTTCTTCTGCGCATAGATACTGTCGATGATCTCCGCGTAGTCCTTCATGATTTGGGGCCGTCGAATCTTCAGGGACGGTGTGAGGTGTCCGGACTGTTCGGTGAAGTCCTGCGGAATGATGCGGAACGCTCGCACCGACTCGGCCTTGGAGACGTTGTCATTGGCGCGGTCGATGAGCTCCTGGACGGCGTGCTGAACCTCCTCGGACTCGGCGGCGGCTTCAGGGCTCATGGTGGAGTCCAAGCCCAGCTCGCTGAGTTGCTTGGGGAGAGTCTCCTCGTCCAGCGTGATCAGCGCGGCAATGAAGGGCCTCTGGTCACCGATCACGACACATTGCGACACCAGGGGAGACTTCCGAATCTCGTCTTCGACCAACCCCGGAATCACATTCTTTCCGCCCGCCGTCACGAGAATCTCTTTCTTGCGACCGGTAATTTTGAGCATGCCCTGATCGGTCAATTCACCGAGGTCGCCCGTTCGAAACCAACCGTCCTCCGTGAAGGAATCGGCGTCTGCTTCGGAATTCTCGTGGTAATGATCGATGACTCCCACACCGCGGCAGAGCACCTCGCCGTCGTCGGCAATGCGAATCTCCGTGCCGGGTAGTGGGGGACCTACCGTGCCGATCTGAAAATCTTTGACCGTTCCCACGGTGAGGGGAGCCGTGGTTTCGGTGAGGCCATAGCCTTCCAAAATCTTGATGCCCACGGCATGGAAGAAGTGCCCCAAATACGTCCCGAGGGGCCCGCCACCGGAGACCGCATAGGAAACTCGTCCGCCCATCGCTTCGCGCAACTGTGCGAAGACGAGCCGGTTGACCACGGCGTATTGACCAGCGAGCAGGGGAGAAGGCTTTCGGCCCGACATGACGGTTTCGGACCATTTCACTCCGATGCGTTCGGCCGCATCGAAGATTCGTCCCTTGAGTCGGCTTGCGTCGTGCGCCGTTGCTCTGGCCCCGTTATAAATCTTCTCGAAGACCCGAGGCACCACCAGGAGGAAGGTGGGGCTGAAGGACTTGATATCGCCGGTCAGATGCTTCAGGTCCGGGCAGTGACCGACCACGACGCCGGCGTCGATCGACAACACATGGATATAGCGAGCAAACACGTGGGCGAGAGGAAGGAACAACAAGGTCGAATTCTGAGAGCTCGCCACTTCGGGAATGGCTTGGCGCGCCGAGGCGCACAGTTTCACGAAATTCGCGTGGCTCAGGAGGCAACCCTTGGGTTTGCCGGTGGTGCCGGAGGTGTAGATGATCGTCGCGGCATCGTCGAGTCGCCGCGAGGTGCGGGAGGCTTCCAGCTGAGAGTCATCGACCAAAGCGCCGAGTTTCTTCAAAGCGCTCAGTGAGGCTTGGTCCGACTCCGCGGCGTCGATCTGCCATACATTTTCCACGGCAAGGTCAGCGTGTTGGGTGGCACGCCGGACGGCCGCACTGTGCTGACGGGACTCGACAATGACGGCGCGAGCACCCGAGTCTCCCAGAATCCACGCAATCTGCGACGGCGACGACGTCTCGTACACCGGCACCGAAACGCCACCGGCGTAGGCGATACCGAAATCGATGACGGCCCATTCGTAGCGGGTCCGCGACATGATCCCCACTCGGTCCCCGGGGCTAATACCCGCGGCAATGAGCCCTTTGGCCACCGCCACGACCTGTTCGTGGAACTGGCGGGCGGTAATGTCTTGCCATTCCCCTTCGGCGCGCTGGACCTTGAAGAGCAGCTCGTCCGCCTTGTGCGGGAACTTGGACTCCAAGAGATC
Source organism: Kocuria sp. HSID16901 (assembly GCF_003989425.1). Taxonomy (NCBI): domain Bacteria; kingdom Bacillati; phylum Actinomycetota; class Actinomycetes; order Micrococcales; family Micrococcaceae; genus Kocuria; species Kocuria sp. HSID16901. The sequence continues at coordinate 72,282 of NZ_RBLM01000007.1, forward strand.
CGAGATATTGGTCTTTTCATCGAAGCGTTCATGGAGCTCGACCGACGTCGATTTCATGGGGTCCTCTCTAGTGCGTGGTCTTCGTCCAATACATGGCTCCCCGGGCGTGCGAGGCGGAAACCGTGACTCGCGAGAAAATCGAGGGAGCCGCTAAAAATGGTGGGTGCGTCGTAGTCCAGTGTGGCGACGTGATAGCTGGAACTCAGTGGAATCAATTCCGGTTCCGGCCGGAGATGAGCAACGAGGTATTCGTGACTCGCGTCGGTCACCACATGATCGGTGAGGGAGCGATAGATCCGAACGGGTGCCGTGACGGCAGGGAGAACTTTGCGGGCTTCCTTCATCAACAGGTGAAGTTGCGCGGCGCCTTTCAAAGGTGCCTCCGGGTAGGAGCCTTCCGTCACGCCTGGCCGGGCGATATCGTCTCCCACACCCTTGACCGTGGGGATGAGTGGCGCGAGCCATCGGGCGACGGGCATGAGCTTCATGGGATCCATGACCCCCGGATTGACGAGGACCACCGCGTCCACCGTGCGTCGAGCCGCCACGTGAAGAGCCAACGCACCGCCCATGGACAGCCCAGCAACCGCGATGCGTTCCGTGCGCGACTTGAGCCGCCAGTACGCGTCGTCAACGGCTTGGGCCCACTCGTGCCACGTCCTCGTGGACATGTCATCCACCGTGGTTCCGTGGCCGGGGAGGAGCGGCATCTCCACCGCCAGCCCGGCCGCGGCAAAGGATTCCGCCCATGGCCTGACGCTATGAGGGGAGCCCGTAAATCCGTGAAGTACGAGGACGCCGTCGGGTCCGCCCTCCCACGAACCGGCAGAAGTATCGACGGACCTCTCACGGTCAGCCGGCGCCGCATGACGGCGTCGACTCCAATGATCTGTGATGTAGCCCATAATTCCATTCTGTCATGACTCTGAGTCCGAGTCCTGCATCGGTGCACGTGGGAATCCGGGATGTGACCGGATAGTCTTTTAACAATCACGCGGCGGGGTCACCAACCGCGGCAATCGGTCTGAAGGGAAAACTGATCGTGCTTTACATGCTCCTCAAGCGTTTCGTCGTGGGTCCGGTGATGAACCAGACGTTCAAGCCCGACGTCGAAGGCCTGGAGAACATCCCCGCCAAGGGAGGAGCGATCCTCGCCTCCAACCATTTGTCCTTCGCCGACTCCGTGTTTCTGCCCGTCGCCGTGGACCGCCAGGTCTACTTCTTGGCAAAATCCGAATACTTCACCGGCCAGGGGATCGTCGGCCGGGCCACCGCCGCCTTCTTCAAAGGCATTAACCAAATCCCGATGGACCGCTCGGGCGGCAAAAAATCGGCAAAGTCGCTGTCGCAAGCGGCTCAAACACTCGCGGATGGCAAGCTCCTGGGGATCTACCCGGAAGGCACGCGGTCTCCAGACGGCCGGTTGTACAAAGCCAAGGTTGGGGTAGCGAGGCTGGCCTTGGAATCTGGTGTACCGGTTATTCCGGTCGCGATGATCAATACCGAGAAGGTTCAACCCAAGGGGCACAAGCTCCCGCGACGAACCACTGAAGACGGCCGCCGCATCGATACCGTTCGCACGATCATCGGTGAGCCGTTGGATTTTTCCCAGTACGCAGGGCGAGCATCGGAACACGCCGTGCAACGCACCGTGGCCGATGAGATCATCCAGGCCATACAGCGGCTCTCGGGCCAAGAGTACGTGGATGTCTACGCCGCCACGGTCAAGGCCGCCATGGAGAAGCAACGGGTGCAGGACGCGAAGGCAGCAGTTTCTGAGGTGCTCGACAAGGCGAAGCAACGTACCCAGGCATCGGTCGAGTCCGCGAGAGCCAGCGTCGAGAATGCCAAAGAACGCATTCAACCGGGCCTCGATCGTGTCGAAGAGAAGCTCCACGAGGCACGTGCTCGCGTGGACGAATCCGTCAAGAACGCGCAGCAACGGCGTTCCTCAGGGGAAAAGTCGTCGACGGGAGACTCGGAGGAAGACTCCTCGAACGCTGTCGCGCATGAGGCGGACCGGGGATAGCTTTAGGGCTGTGACCTAAAGCAATCTCGAATATCGACATAATTTCGGCCGGATCACGGCGCAATCGCTCGCGTTCCGTACACTGGTTCGCATGACAGATCAGTTGAATTCTCACCAGGCACTTATCCGGACCTCGACCGCGCCGTCGGCCAAGGACTATCCCGGCCTGGACGAGTGGCGGGGCCTCTCAGCTGATCAGCAACCGACCTGGGCGGAGCACCCCGCATTTGATCGCGTGGTCTCGGAATTAGAGTCTGTTCCGCCGCTCGTCTTCGCGGGTGAAGTCGATCAAATGCGACAGCGATTGGCAGAGGTCGCCGAAGGCCGTTCGTTCTTCTTGACGGGTGGCGACTGCGCCGAAACGTTCGCGGACGCCACCGCTGACAAGATCAGCGGTCGAGTTCGGACGTTGCTCCAGATGGCCGTGGTGCTGACTTACGGCGCGTCGATGCCTGTGGTCAAGATGGGGCGCATGGCGGGACAATTCTCCAAGCCCCGTTCCTCGAACCTCGAAACGAGGGGCGATGTGACTCTCCCGACCTTCCGGGGAGAGATGGTTAATGGATTCGATTTCACCGAGGAAGCCCGGCAACACGATCCTGAGCGTATGTTGCGCGGTTACCACACGTCGGCCTCGACGCTGAACCTGATTCGGGCCTTCACGACGGGCGGTTTTGCCGACCTGCGTTTGGTGCACGAGTGGAATAACGGATTCGTTTCTAACCCAGCCAACGCCAGGTATGAGTCCCTGGCCCGGGAAATCGACCGAGCCATTCGGTTCATGGATGCCTGCGGCTCGGACTTCGACGCGATTCGCGGGACCGAGTTTTACGCGGGGCATGAGGCCTTGCTCCTGGATTACGAACGGGCGCTGACTCGTATCGACTCGCGCACCCACCTGCCGTACGACACCAGCGGGCACTTCCTCTGGGTGGGGGAACGCACCCGGGGTCTCGACGACGCCCACGTGAACTTCTTGTCCAAGGTTCATAATCCGATCGGCGTCAAGCTCGGCCCGACGACCAGCGTCGACGACACCCTCCGGCTCATCGACAAGCTCGACCCCGAACGTAGCCCGGGGCGCCTGACATTCATCACCAGGATGGGCGCCTCGAAGATCCGTGAAAACCTTCCGGCCCTGGTCGAAGGCGTCCGCGATGCGGGTGCGAAGGTCGTGTGGGTCACCGACCCGATGCACGGAAATACCATCTCCGTACCGTCCGGCTACAAGACCCGCCGTTTCAACGACGTCGTCGACGAGGTACGAGGTTTCTTCGAGGTCCACGACGAGTTGGGGACCATTCCCGGAGGAATCCACGTGGAAATGACGGGTGACGACGTCGCCGAATGCTTGGGCGGCTCGGACGCCGTCGATGAGGCGGCATTTGCGGACAGGTACGAGACCCTGTGTGATCCGCGTCTGAACCACATGCAGTCCCTCGAGATCGCCTTCCTGGTCGCGGAGTACCTCGCCAAGCGGTAACTCTCAGCCTCCAGAAACGAACAAGGCGCGGCGTCGTCGTCCAGATGGGCGATGATGCCGCGCCTTGAATGCGTACGGGCTCATGTTGAGTTGATCAGACGGGGGCTTGTCACGCGCCCGACGGGGTTCCGGATACTCCCGTGGGCATGCCGTACGAGACAACCGATGGGTCATTTGACAGGATGCTGACGCCCACGAGCCACCCCAGGTAAGCAACCATGCAGGCGGCCAACACAAATATGAGGATCCATACCCACGCACGGTAGGGCTCTGTGGAGCCGAGGACATGAGTAGGCACCGCGGGATGACTGCTGTGTGCCTCGGCTTCGCGCCGCGGTGGAGCGCCGGCGCTATCGGGCGTGGGCCCGGTGGGCATCACCCGCGTTGCGGCGTCGAGAGGTCTCTGCGCGGCGACGCTTTCGGTCATGGGCTCCGCGGCCACGTTCTCCCGGGGACGGTCCGCCATGGCGTGCTCTTCCGGAAGATCGGTATCGACTGCAATTCGTGATGCCTTGGACCCTGTGGTCGGAGCGCGCAATTCCTGGAGTTGCACGGGTCGGGTGTGGCTCGCGGTCTCCAAGCCACTGAACAGATCTGCCGAATCTTCTCGGTACCCCGGGGGCCTGCGGTCCAACGCGTCGTCGGTGAGGCGACGAGAAATGTGGAGGAGCTCGCCATGGAGGTCTTCGGCATCCTGAGGGCGGTTTTCCGGATCCTTGGCGCAGCACCATGAGATGATTTCGACGATTTCGGGGTCCACGTCAGGGAAACGACGGCGGATGTCCGGCATCACTTCATCAACGTGGGCCATCGACACGGCGTAGGGTGTCTCGCCGCGAAATGGAGGAACCCCGGTGAGTAGCTCGTACATCATGATCCCCACCGAATAGTTGTCCGCGGGCTTGCCAGCAGGCCGACGTTGTACGAGTTCCGGGGCGATGTAGTTGGCCGAACCGACCAGGCTCAAGGTAGCCGACTCCGCCTGTACTCGTCGCGTCAGGCCGAAATCGGTGACTTTGACGGAGCCGTTCGGTGACGTCAGTACATTTTCCGGCTTGACGTCACGGTGTACGAGGCCGATGTGATGCGCGGCGGCCAGGCCCTCGGCGAGAGGTATGGCGACCCGCAGGGCCTCTCGCACGGTCATGGGGGAGCGCCTTTTAATGAGGTCCCTCAAGGTGGCCCCGTCCACCAGCTCCATCACCAGGTAAACGACCGGGTCTGGACCGCTCTCGTCCATGCCTTGATCCCACACCGTGACGACGTGAGGGTCTGAGATGGCCGCTGCCGCTCGGGCCTCATGAACGAATCGCTCCATGGCCTCGGGAGTCGAGCCGACCGAGTCCTTCAAGACTTTGACGGCCACCGGACGATCCAGGCGGGTATCCCGTCCGCGGTAGACAACTCCCATGCCTCCTCGGGCGATCATGTCTCCGAGGAGGTAGCGACCCTCGAGGGTCCGGCCGGTCAGTGGTCCCGGTGCAGTCCTCTTCATTGAACCGATTGTAGGCGATCGGCACATTGGGCGTGCTCGTTCCGTCCGGTGGTTTAGCCTAGAGACGTGAGTTCTAACGAAAAAACACGCGAGTTATTTGACCTGGTCGGCGACTGGATCACCATTCCCGACATCGCTGAGAGCCTGGACGTTAAAGTGACCCGGGTTCACACTTTGATCTCCGATCGTCACCTGTTGTCCGTACGAGACGACGATGGAGTGCGGAGAGTCCCGGCGCTCTTCATGCGCGACGGCGAGGTTCTCGATTCGCTTCGAGGGACGCTGACGGTCCTCGCGGATTCGGGATTCGACGACGAGGCCGCGATTCACTGGCTCTTTACCGCAGATGATTCGCTACCCGGCCGGCCCATCGACGCGTTGCATGAAGGCCGAAAAACCGAAATCCGACGCCGCGCCCAAGCACTGGCCTGGTAAGGAACCCGAGTGGTGCCGTCGTGTGAGAGGCGGCATCACGTGGGTTTTAGGAACTCCGGTGCAAGGCGCGAGAAGCCATGGATCGAAGCGCCTCGGTGATCCGGTCATCCGCGTTCAGGCGTCGTAGCGCCGCACTGACTTGGCGCTCGGTCGTGGAGATGATGGACTCTGCCTCGTCCAGCGCGCCGCTCGCGCGGATGATGTCTCGCAAACGATTGACGGTGGATTCATCCATCGTCGGGTCCCCGAGATGGGTCTCGAGGAATGCGACGTCCTCCGGTTCGGCGCCGCGTTCTGCCAGCGCAATCAGAATGGTCCGCTTGCCTTCCCTCAGATCATCTCCGGCGGGTTTCCCCGTGACTTCGGGTTCGCCATAGACGCCGAGGACGTCGTCACGCAGCTGGAAGGCTTCACCCAAGGGAAGTCCAAATTCCCGGAGACGCTGCAGTAATTCTTGATCGGCACCCGCCAACGCCGCACCGATGGTCAACGGATGCTCACACGAATATTTGGCCGATTTGAAGCGAATGACCGTCGACGCGCGGTGCAGAGCGTCGTCGGGGTCTTCGATGCCCACGACCTCAGAGAGGCCGTCGAGGTACTGCCCGGCCATCACCTCGGTGCGCATGAGATCGAAAATGCGCCGCGCATGCCGGGCGGCGTCGGGCTGGACCTCCACCGTCGCGAATTTCGCCTCGGAGAAGGACAGGCACATATCACCCGCGATAATTCCACTCATCGTTCCGAACTGGGCGGGATCCAGCTCCCAATGTTCGTCTCGATGCATCGATTCGAAGGCCTTATGTAGAGCGGGACGGCCCCGGCGCGTGTCAGAGTGATCGATGATGTCGTCGTGAATCAAGGCCGCCGACTGGAAGAGCTCGATGGCGGCACCGGCCTTGACGATTTCGGGGGAGTCTGCCGAACCGCCAGCGGCCTGCCAACCCCAGAACGCCAAGAGCGCCCGCATGCGTTTTCCACCGAGGCACAGCGCTTCGATTGCGTCCACCAATGGGAGCGCTTCGTAGGAAACGTCGAGAATGGTCAAGCGTTGACGGTTGAGGAAATCTCGAATCGATTCCTCGACCGCCTGCACGAACTCCCGCTCCGCGGCGGTTCGGCGGGATGCAGCGTCGTCCGGGGCGGCGTGATTCACGGCAACGATTCCTGACTTCCCGGGGACAAAATATTCCTGGGAATAGTGGCGTGTAATGAGTGTTTTCTATTTTACGGGGTCTGGAGAGAATTGGAGGAGCCATGTCGGGGAGCGTGCGTGGATTTGACGACCGCGTGATCATGCACGTGGATATGGACGCCTTTTTCGTGGGGGTTGAGCTGCTGACGCGGCCAGAACTCGTGGGCCAGCAAGTCGTTGTGGCTGGTTCGGGTACGCGTTCCGTGGTCCTGTCGGCCTCTTACGAGGCCCGTGACCTGGGAGTGCGGTCCGCGATGCCCGTGGCTCGCGCCCGACAATTAGCGCCCCACGCTATCTACATCGATCCGACTCATGGAGCCTACCGCCGTTACTCCCGGCAGGTGATGGAAATTCTGCGTCAGGTCACAGACTTGGTGGAGCAAGTCAGCGTGGACGAGGCCTTCCTCGACGTCACGGGAGCCATCCGGAGAATGGGGAGTCCCGTGGCGATTGCCCGGCGGCTCCGGGCGGACATCCAGTCAGCCACGGGATTAGTCGCATCCGTTGGTATCGCGGGAAATAAATTCCTGGCCAAAATGGCCTCAACCGGTTCAAAACCCAATGGATTATGGATTGTTCCCGATGCCAAAGTTCACGACTTTTTGGATCCCCTGCCCGTTCGGTCGTTGTGGGGAGTCGGGGAAAAGACGGCTCAAAATCTCCACGAGGCCGGATTCGACACGGTGGGTGCCGTCCGTCAAGCTCCCCTCGACTATTTGGTGAGGCGGCTTGGCAAGGCCTCGGGTGCTCACCTATACAACCTGGCCCGGGGAATCGACGACCGTCCCGTCGTGACGGAACGGGTGGAAAAGTCCATGGGAGCGGAGCACACCTTCAGCTACGACACCGACGACGTGCGTGAGATCAAGACGGTGTTGCTTCAGCTGAGCCACGACGTCGCGCGCAGGCTTCGGGCAAGTGGCCGACGGGCATACGGCGTCGCGATCAAGGTTCGCGATGAGAGCTTCCGTACCGTAAGCCGTGCACGTTCCCTGGACCAGGGAGCGAAAACGGGACGTGAAGTGTACGACGCCGCCGAGCGCCTATTCGACGATTTAGGCCCGGTAGCTTCGCGGATTCGGTTAGTGGGTGTGCGGGCGGAACGGCTAGACCTGCACGATTCGGGCCGGCAGCTTTCGCTCTGGGACGCGGCGTCCTCCGATCAGTTGGTCGCGGAAGGGGAGTGGGACCATGCGGAGTCGGCGATGGACCAGATTCGGGAAAAATTCGGGCCGACGGGGCTGCTACCGGCGCGCCTCCTGAAGGGCGCGGTGGCGCCTCGATACGAGAAGGAGGGGAAGGCTAAGACAGAGGATGGCGAAACTCCTCGCCTCCGGGACGACCTACGAGGTTCCTCCCAGTGAAATTGATCCCAGGAAGCACTATTCTTAACGGACGGATGACGGACGGTTTCCCTGGCCGTCACAGCATCCCGGCCCTGGGAAGAGGAGACGACCATGCCACTGTCTGAACACGAGCAGAAGTTGTTGGACCAGCTCGAACAGCAGCTGAATGCCGAGGATCCGCATTTCGCGCAGTCCATGCACTCCGAAACGACCTCGTCTACTCGAGATCGAGGCGGAATATCCGTGCGGTATCTGGTGCTGGGCATCGTCATCGCGGTCGTGGGGTTGGTGGGTGTACTCGCTGGCGTTGCGTCCAAGCTGGTCGTCGTGGGAGTCGTAGGATTCGTCGTGATGGGGCTCGGCGTCTACGTGGCAACACTTCGCGGCTCCAGCACGAAAGGTCACAAGCGGGGTTCTGCACGTGGTGCTCCGAAATCCGCCGGTTCGTCGTCGTCCTTCATGCGACGTTTAGAAGAGAAATGGGAGGAACGGAACAACAGAGGCTAGGCCTCCACTTTCCTCCCCACTGTCCTCCACCAGGAGGCTGGGCCGACACCTTGTCACGGTGTCGGCCCTTTTTTGTGCCCAAAAACGTCGATGTGCACCACCACGAGGGTGAGGCGTTTGCACGTCCTCCACCACGTCTCCGCCCCGGAATAGCAGCGTTCTGCGGCCGTGGACGGGGGTGTTCCTCCAAGATATGGAGGAAAAGTGTTGCATGTGGAGGGAAGTGGAGTAAAGTGGTGGGCGCAGGAGCAATAAGGGTGGTTCCTTATGTTTCTGTGGCATTCGACCAAGAGAGTGCACGCAATGTATTCAGGGGAGGCGGTGGCGAATGTTCCTCGGAACGTACTCGCCTCGCCTCGATGACAAAGGGCGACTCATCCTGCCGGCCAAGTTCCGAGACGAACTCTCGGAGGGCTTGGTGTTGACCAGGGGACAGGAGCGTTGCCTCTACGTCTTCAGCGAGTCGGAATTCGGGCGGGTGCATGAGCAAATGCGCCAAGCCCCTATTTCGTCGAAGCAGGCCCGCGACTACATTCGCGTGTTTCTCTCGGGTGCGTCGGATGAGGTGCCCGACAAACAGGGTCGTGTCACGATTCCCTCCTCGTTGAGGGAATATGCAGGTCTTGAGAAAGAGCTGGCCGTGATCGGCGCTGGGACCCGGGCCGAGATTTGGGACGCGGATGCTTGGAACGAGTACCTGCGAGAAAAGGAATCGGAATTTTCGGAAACCGATGAAGAGGTGATCCCGGGGCTGATGTGACCTCTGGTGCGTGATCTCCAGCCGACGATTCGGAATCGTCCTGGCTCAACTTCCCCTGAGCCAGGCCGTATTGAGGGCCGAATTCGTTTGGATGGGGACCAGGCAGCAGTGTTCTTGCCGTAGGGGTGCGGAAAAGCGCAATTTCGCGCAACTGAGTAGCCACGAGGAGAAACGGAGGCCTTTGATGGATGCAAAGACCTCTCACGAGGAGCGGTCGGCACGTGATCGTCACGTTCCCGTACTTTTGGAGCGATGCGTGAACTTGCTTGAGCCCGCTCTCTCGGGCCAACGCCCCGTGGTCATCGATGCCACCTTGGGAATGGGTGGACATACCGAACATCTCTTGCAGCGGTTTCCGGCGTTAACGGTGATCGGTATCGACCGTGATGCTCAGGCCCACCGATTGGCCGGAGAGCGGTTGAAGCGCTTTGGTGACCGTTTCCAGCCCGAGCACGCAGTTTACGACCAGATTCCAGAGATCGTTCGGCGCCGTGGCCTACAGGGCGTCGACGGCGTTCTCTTCGATCTCGGAGTTTCGTCCTTTCAACTCGATGAAAGGGAGCGAGGCTTCGCCTATTCCTTCGATGCGCCGTTGGATATGCGCATGAATGTCGACGATGATCTCACCGCCGAGGTTGTTGTGAATGAATATGACGCAAATCACCTCCGACGCATCCTCCGCAACTGGGGCGAAGAAAAATTTGCCGGTCGAATTGTTCAATCTCTAGTTGAAGTTCGTCAGGATCACCGAATTGTCAGTACGGGTGAACTCGTGGAGATCATCAAGAAGGCTGTTCCAGCCGCGGCTCAGCGACATTCGGGTCATCCCGCCAAGCGAACCTTCCAGGCCCTTCGCATTGAAGTTAACCATGAGCTTGAGGCTCTCGAGGCCGCAATTCCCGCCGCACTGAATTCTCTTACCCTTGGGGGCCGTGTCGTAGCCATGAGCTATCACTCACTTGAGGACAAAATTGTGAAGCGTGGGATGACGGCTTTGGCGGTCTCCACGGCCCCCAAAGGTTTTCCAGTCGAATTGGAAGAACACCGACCCGAAGTCAAGATCTTGACTCGCGGCGTCGAGAATCCAACCGACGAAGAAATTAACAATAATCCGCGCGCGGCCTCCGCAAGGTTGCGGGCCGCGGAACGAATCCGCGAATCTAGGACGGCTTCATGAGTGCAGAACCGCAGTACACAGACTCGGAAACCGAGAATGGTGTACCCGCCGCCCTCAACCTGAGTGCGGTCAAGGAGCGACGCAACCTTCGCGTCGTCGGGGATGCCGAAGTCGAAGAACTCGAGCATGAGCTGGCCGTGGCCCCGGAGCCGCGTCGTCGTCGCCCGCTCGCCACCGCCACGGTCGCACGTCGTCGCCGACGGCTATCGCTCGTGATTGCCACTGTACTGGGTGTCTTCATGACCCTGGGCGTGGTCCTTCTGCTGAATATCTCCTTGTCTTCAAATCAATACAAACTCGTGGACCTTCGCACTCAGGAGCGTTCCCTCACTGAGGACAATCAGAAAATAAGTCAGGAGATCGAATATCACCAGGCTCCTCAGAACTTGGCGATTCGCGCTTCACAGCTGGGAATGGTCTCCGCCAGCGATCAGGCGCAGCTCGATCTTAAAAACTCGAAGATCAGCGGCACACCCGCTGCGGCACAAGCGGCCCCGTCGGACGACGCCGAGGCGAAGAAGAACGGTCAGACCAACTTGATCGATCCGCCGCTGGAGAGCGACACCGACGCCGCCAAGCAAGCCGAAGATCAGAAAAAGCAAGCCGACCAAAAGAAGCAAGCCGACCAAAAGAAGGACGACAATAAAAAGTCGGACCAGCCGTCTGCACAACCCTCTCAGAGTGCTCATTCGAACTAACAGGTAGGGGCTGAAACTTTAGCGAGGTCACAGCGTCCTTGACAGGTCGTGAGTGGTGAGGTCGATTGTGGTGGTTTCCACTCTCGGACCGCCAGGATCGTTCAGTTCGAGGCTCTAGACTAAGAAATTCGGTCCAGATCCCGGTCGGCGCTTGAACGCCGACGCAGGGAGATGAAGAAGGTTCGGGGTGCGTCCCCGCCACGATACGGAGGGGTAGGAAAGAAGCCAGTGGATTCAACCGAGGATCGCCCCGGGCGGACCCAACCGGATGATCCCCGCGACGGCAGAAACGCCGAGGGGGCGGCGGGCGCCGAAGGCCAGGAAGCCCAAGGCATACTTCGGCGCAGCTTTATTGGCATTTCCGCGTTTCTTGCCATGTTGGCCCTCCTGGTGGGGCGACTCTTTTGGGTGCAAGCCATCGACCCCACCGGGCGAGCCAAAGCGGCCCTGGATGCACGGCGTCGTACCCAGAAAATTGCCGCACTGCGCGGAGAAATTCATGACATCAACGGCAACGTCTTGGCTCGTTCAATTCAGCGATACAAGATCACCGTGGACCAAACGGCCGTGGCCCCCGTTGACCGCTTGAACGAGAAAGAGATGAGCGTTCAGGATGTGGTGTACAAACTGGCCGACATCCTCAAGAAGCCGGACAACGACATCAAAAAGAGCCTCGATGGAGACAGCAAATACGCCGTCATCGCCGAAGAGGTCACGCCTGATGTCAACAACGCGGTCATGGACATCAAGGCTCCATTTATCTATTCGGAGTCCATTTCCAAGCGCAGCTACCCGGACGGTTCCATTGGTGGTTCCGTCGTCGGGTTCCTGAACTCTGAGGGCGCCGCCGGCGGCATTGAGCTCCAGTTCGACACCGACCTCACGGGTAAAGATGGCGAACGAGTCTACGAAATCAGTGCCAATGGCATCCGCATCCCGGTGGGCGAAGATATGAATCAACCCGCCGAGGACGGTAAGACCGTTCGTCTGACCATTAATCGCGATATTCAGTACTTCGCTCAGCAGCAGGTCAAAGCCCGCTCGGATGAGTTGGATGCCGAGTGGGGGACCGCGATGGTCATGAACATTAAAGACGGCTCGATACTGGCGTTGGCCGATTCGTCGATGATTGACCCGAACAACTACGAAAAGGCGGCTCCGGGTGACTTCGCGGCGAGGACCGTCAGCGCGGCCACCGAGCCCGGGTCGACGGAAAAGATTCTGACCGCCTCGGCCGTGATCGAAGAGGGCAAGTCCACGCCCACGAGTGGATTCGACGTTCCGGCCGAGCTCCACATCGACGGGCAGACCATTACCGACGCCTTCGACCACGGGGCACAAAAGCGAACCCTTGCCGGAATTATCGCGGATTCCATGAACACGGGAACCGTCTTGGCCGGAAAACAGCTCTCGAAAGACCAGCGGCACGACTGGCTCGAAAAATTCGGCATCGGAAAGAAAACCGGCATCGAACTGCCAGGCGAGAACCGAGGGATTTTGGCGCCTGCCAAAGACTGGGATGTCCGCCAGCAGTACACGGTGCTGTTCGGTCAGGGTGTCTCTCAGACGCCGCTTCAAACGATGATGGCCTATCAAGCCGTGGCGAATAAGGGAATACAACTTACGCCGCGAATCGTGGAGTCCATCGTCGGGCCGGACGGTACCGAGGACAAGCGTCCCAAACCCGAGGGGAAGCGCATCGTGTCCGAGCGCACCGCGCAACTGGTGCGGGACATGATGGAAGTGGTCGTTACCGAAGGCGGCGCCAAGGAGGCTGCCGTCAAGGGCTGGCGCGTCGGTGGTAAAACCGGAACCGCGGAAGCCCCGGCGGACAAGGGCGGCGGCTACGACGGCTATACGACCTCGTTCATTGGTATCGGGCCCATGGAAGATCCGACCTACCTGGTCGGCGTCGTCTTGCAGCGGCCCAAGGGCGATGTCACCGCGATTGGTTGTACCCCCGTCTTTTCGAAGATCATGGAAAAAGTTTTGCAGTACTATCAAGTGCCGCGATCGTCGACAAAGCCGGTCTCGATCCCCAAATTTACCGACGATGAGACGGGCGAAGGCAGGTAATCGCACCGTGATACGTAGTGTCTTCCCTTGTGAAGACCACTTAGCAGCAATAATCGGGTACACCCGCAAGAGCAGGCATGCAGGACGCAGGAAGAAGGACCACCCACATGACTTCTGAGGAACGGTCGGCGGAGCACACGCCCCCTCCGGGTCCGGACTCTCTGAAGGGGACCGCCCAAAATCTGCGCCCGTCGAATGTGCCAACCAGGTCCCTGGACGAGCTCTCCTCGGCGCTAGAGGAGTGGGGGTACGCCGCACGGGCAGAAGGTGCCACCACCGTAGTTGTGGCCGGCATCAGCATGGACTCCAGAGAAGTTCAGTCCGGTGACCTCTACGTGGCGCTTCCCGGGGCGAACGTCCACGGGGCCGATTTTTCCGAGGCAGCCGTACGCCTTGGAGCGGCAGCAATTCTTACCGACGAACCCGGCCTCGCAAGGATGCGGGCCCTTGGCGTTCAGCTGCCGGTGCTCATCGTGGATCGGGTGCGCGACGTCGTGGGACCGTTGGCCGCTCACATCTATTCGAGCCAGCCGGCATCCGCCGAAGACCAGCGACTTTTCGCGGTCACCGGGACGAATGGCAAAACGACTACCACCTACATGGTCAATTCGGTGCTGTCGGAACTGGGCCACCTCACCGGTCTCATTGGCACGATCGAGATCCTTGCCGGCGGCACCGCCATCCCGAGCAAACTGACGACGCCGGAATCCACCCACGTTCATTCGTTGGTCACGGTGATGCGGGAGCAGGGGATTACCGCGGCCTCCATGGAAGTTTCGTCGCACGCCCTGGACTACAAGCGTGTGGACGGTCTGGTTTACGACGTCGCTGGATTCACCAACCTCACACAGGACCACTTGGATTTGCACGGCACGATGGAGGCCTACGCTTCCTCAAAGGCACAACTCTTTACCCCGGAACATTCACGACGGTCCGTGGTCACTATCGACGACGCGTGGGGCCTCTGGATGGCGGACTCCGCACGTCAGGCCCAGGGAGACGGCTCAGTCGTCACCCTGTCCACCGGATTTGGCCGAGGGAACACTGCCGGATCGGAAGGGCCCGACGCCGATTGGACGGTCGAGTCGGTGGAGCCTGCGGGCATCGGGCATCGTTTTACCCTCCGCCACAGGGACGGCCGGGAGATTCGCACGGCCACAGGCTTACCCGCCGACTTCAACGTCTCCAATGCGGCTCTTGCTGCTGTGATGGTCGCCGAATCTGGCGTGGACTTCGACCGTCTGCGAGACGTCTTGGCCACCGAGGATGCCTTGACTCCTCTGGTACCAGGCCGCATGCAAGTCTTGAGTCAAGAACCGGTAGCGATCGTCGATTTTGCGCACAACCCGGACGCCCTCGAGCGTGCCTTGGACGCGATCCGTCCGAACGACGAGGCTCACGGCCAGGTCATTGTGGTCTTTGGAGCCACCGGCCAGCGAGACCAGACCAAACGTCCGATCATGGGAGCCATCGCCGCTCGGCACGCCGACGTCGTGCTGGTCACCGACGATGATCCTCACCATGAGGCGCCGGGGCCTATCCGCGAGGCCGTCGAAGCCGGTGCTCGGGATGCCATGAAGGACGGCGCACGGGCTTCGAGTGTGGAGAATATCGCTCCGCGCTCCGCCGCTATTGCACGGGCCGTCGAGATTGCCGGGCCACAGGATTCGATCTTGGTGGCCGGCAGAGGACATGAGACCAGCCAGGATGTCGCCGGGGTGGACCATGCCCTCGACGATCGTGAAGAGCTGCGTCAAGCTCTGGCAACTCGGCGCGCACGAGAAGAAGCCACGGGAGGACAATCATGATTGAACTGTCAGTTCAACAAATCTCCGAGGCGGTCGGGGGACGGATCGTCGGCATGGACGAGACTCTCGCGGCGTCCACGACCTGTGACTCGGCGACCACGGATTCTCGCGAGGTGTCGGCAGGAACCCTTTTCATCGCCAAACCCGGAGAAGTTACGGATGGGCATCGATTCATTGGTGTATCTCGTGACGCTGGTTCCCCGGTAGCCCTGGCAGAGAGGGAAACCTCCGATCCCGAGGGTGCCGTATATCCCGCCATCGTGGTGGACGACGTCGTCGAGGCTATGGGTGCTTTGGCACATGACATCGTCGGCAGGCTTCGTCGGCATGGCGATGTCACGGTCGTAGGAATTACGGGCTCCGCGGGGAAGACCACTACCAAGGATCTTCTGGCAGGAATCTTCGCCGAGGAGGGGCCCACGGTTGCCCCCATCGGCTCATACAACGGTGAAGTCGGCGTTCCGCTGACGGTTTTCCGCGCGGACTACACCACACGCTTCCTCGTCATCGAGATGGGCGCTAATCATCTGGGCAATATTCGTTACCTCTGCGACATGGTGGTGCCGGACTACGGCGCGATTCTCAAGGTGGGCACCGCTCACGCCGGGGAATTTGGCGGAGTAGAAAACATCGCCATCACCAAGTCGGAACTTGCCGACGGCGTCGCATCGACCGGTGGCGTGGCGCTGAACCTGGACGACACCCGGGTGGCGCCGATGCAGTCCAAGGCCTCGGCCCCCGTGACGTACTTCGGGGTCGAAGGCCGCCACGTGGGAACGACCGACCACGACCTGCTCGAGGCGAAGGACCTCCGAACAGACGAGGGAGGCTGCCCGCACTTCCGTCTGTCCTTCCCGAACGGTGACGAATTTTCCGTCGCCTCGAAACTCATGGGCGAGCACCACGTGTACAACCTCTTGGCGGCCGCCTCGTTGGCATTTATGGCGGGTCTTCGGCCCGAAGCCATCGTTCAAGGCCTCAACACACTAGGCGCGGGGAGCCGGTACCGCATGGAACGGACGGATCGTCCGGACGGTGTGACCGTTATCAACGACGCCTACAACGCTAACCCTGAATCCATGGCCGC
This sequence comes from Kocuria sp. HSID16901, assembly GCF_003989425.1. Lineage (NCBI taxonomy): Bacteria > Bacillati > Actinomycetota > Actinomycetes > Micrococcales > Micrococcaceae > Kocuria > Kocuria sp. HSID16901. Next base: position 88,378 of record NZ_RBLM01000007.1, read on the forward strand.
AGCCTTGCGCACGCTCGCGCAGATGGGCAGGGACGCACAACCGCCACGGCGGACCTGGGCTGTCCTGGGCCCGATGCTTGAGCTGGGCGAGGCCTCGGTTGAGGAACACGACAAAGTCGGCCGCGACGTCGTGCGGTTGAATATTCCCAAGCTCGTTGTCATCGGCGAGGAAGCCGCGCCACTATTCAACGCGGCCCATCTAGAGGGCTCCTGGGGCGACGAAGCCGTATGGGTCAAGGACGCGGATGAAGCTTTCGAGATCCTGCGACGTGAACTTGAACCGGGAGACATTGCTCTCTTCAAATCGTCGAACGGCGCGGGTCTACGCTTCCTGGGCGATAGAGTGGCACACGATCAAACCGGCGGCCCTCAGGCCTGACACGCACTAGGAAGAAAGGCGCAAGGAAACGCATGATTTCCATCTTGCTTGCCGCGGCCTTCGGTCTCATCCTCTCGCTGGCCGGGACGCCGCTGTTCACCAAGGTTCTGGTGCGGCAGCAGTACGGCCAGTTCATTCGTGAGGACGGACCCACGAGCCACCAGACTAAACGAGGCACTCCCACGATGGGCGGCGTCGTTATTATGGGCGCCACGGTCGTCGCGTTTTTCCTCTCTCTTCTCTTGAACGGCCTGATTTTTGGCGGCACGCTGACGCCGTCGGCATCGGCACTGCTGTTGATGTTCCTCATGATCGGCATGGCCGGTGTGGGATTCATCGATGACTTCAAGAAGATTGCCCGGAAGCAGTCGCTGGGGCTCACGCCGAAAGGCAAAATTGTTCTGCAGGGAACCGTCGGCGTGATCTTCGGTGTGCTGGCCCTGTTGCTTCCCGATGACCGGGGCTGGACTCCGGCTTCGACGCACATCTCATTGACTCGGGACATCCAATGGCTGGACCTTTCCTTTGGCATCCCTGTAGTCGGAGTGATCCTCTTCGTGATCTGGTCTAACCTGATCGGCACGGCCACGACCAACGCCGTCAATCTGACGGACGGGCTGGACGGCCTGGCAACAGGTGCCTCGATTCTGGTGTTTTCCGGGTACCTCATGATCACCATGTGGCAGACCAACCACCTCTGTGGCCCGGGCTCTGTAGAAAACGTCTGTTACGAGGTGAGGGATCCCGGCCAGCTGTCGGTCGTGGCCGCCGCCTTGGTCGGGTCGTTGATCGGTTTCTTGTGGTGGAACACGTCACCGGCCACCATCTTCATGGGCGACACCGGCTCCTTGGGGCTCGGTGGTGCCTTGGCGGCCTTCGCGATCTTGAGCCACACTCAAATTCTCCTGGTGCTCATGGCCGGCCTCTTCGTGATGATCTCCGCATCCGTGATCATCCAGGTGGGGTACTTCAAACTTTCAGGTGGGAAACGCGTCTTCAAGATGGCGCCCTTGCAGCATCACTTTGAACTCAAGGGATGGAAAGAAGTCACGGTGGTCGTGCGCTTCTGGATCATTGCCGGTCTCTTCGTCGCCTTGGCCCTTGGCGTTTTCTATGGTGACTGGCTCATCAGCCACGGAGGAGTGAGCAATTAATGCGAGCAACCAATGAGAATCCCGTCGTGGAGAACTCACGGTTGGCCGAACTGACCAGCTGGGACGCCTCATGGTCGGGGTTGCGTGTGGTCGTCGCGGGCCTGGGCGTCTCCGGATTTGCCGCAGCCGACACCCTGATCGAGCTGGGAGCCCGCGTCGTCGTCGTGGACGGCCAGGACACCGAAGACACCCGGTACAAAGAGCAGACGCTCGGGATCGTGGGGGCGGCGGGAGCAGTCCTCGGCGATGGAGCGATGGATTCCCTGCCCGACGTCGACGGCGCACGGCCTGATCTCGTCGTGACTTCACCGGGTCTGCGTCCCACCCTGGGCATTCTGGATCAGGCCGTCCGTGAGGGTGTTCAGATCTGGGGAGAGGTTGAACTCGCGTGGAGACTGCGTGAGCGCGCCGGGCGCAAGACCACAGAGTGGTTGTGCGTGACGGGAACCAACGGCAAGACCACGACCGTCGGTATGACCGAGTCCATCCTTCAGGCCGCCGGCTTAAAAGCGATCGCCGTGGGCAATGTGGGAACACCGATTCTTGACGCTTTGCGCGATCCCGTCGACTACGACGTCTTTGTGGTGGAGCTGTCCAGCTATCAGTTGCACTGGAGCCATTCGCTGAGGCCCCTTGCTGCGACAGTGCTGAATATTGCCGAAGACCATATCGACTGGCATGGTTCCTTCGAGAACTACCAGGCAGACAAGGCCAAGATCTACGAAAACACCAGCGTGGCCTGCATTTATAACGCTGCGTCTCCTCTGACCGAACGCATGGTCGAAGAAGCCGACGTGCAGGAAGGCTGCCGGGCGATTTCCTTCACCACCGATTCGCCGTATCTGTCCCAACTCGGGGTCGTGGATGGATTGCTGGTGGACCGTGCGTTCGTGGAAGAGCGTAGGACGTCGGCTGCGGAGCTCGCCAACGTCAAAGACACGGGGGAGTTGCCCACGCGTCATACGGTCGAGAATGCTCTGGCAGCTGCGGCCCTGGCACGAGCGGCTGGTGTCGACCCGGTGGCCGTACGAGATGGTTTGCGGAACTACCAACCTGGAGCGCACCGCATCCAACCCGTGGCCACCACGCATGGCGTGCTGTGGGTCAACGATTCCAAAGCCACCAATCCGCACGCGACCGACGCATCGCTCAGTTCCTTTGACCCGGTCATCTGGATCGCCGGAGGGCTGTCGAAAGGTGTGGCGTACGACGACCTCGTGGCCCAGCACGCCCACCGCCTCAAGGCAGTGATCTTGATCGGTACCGACACCGACTCCTTGGCGGATGCCCTGAGCAAGCACGCGCCGCAGGTGCCGATTCATCACGCCGCCTCGCCCGAGGTTGCTTCTGAAGACGGGCCATCCATCATGTCGTCAGCGGTGCGCATCGCGCATGAGCTGGCGGAGCACAACGACACCGTTCTCATGGCGCCCGCCGCGGCGTCGATGGATCAATTCGTTTCCTATGCGGAACGCGGCGAGGCTTTCATCGACGCCGTGAGTGCGCTCGTTGAGAAGATCAACCAAGCCGAGGAAGGAAGCGCCGGAGCATGAGCACAGCAGCACCGGAGCGCCCGAGAAAGCCACGCCGCGACACTTTGTGGACCAAGATCGCCGACGGATACCGCTATGTTTCGCGGCCGTTATATCGGTGGGTCGCCACGGGATCGATGAATAGCGCGGCGATCGGCATCGCCGTATCGGCTCTGGGCCTCACGGTGCTGGGGTGCATGATGGTGCTGTCCGCTTCGTCCGTCGAGCAGATTGCTCAGGGACAATCGCCGTATAGCCTCTTTATCAGGCAGGGTATTTTCGCCTTTATCGGGATCATCGCGATGTTCGTCGCGGCGCGGATCAAGCTGTCCTTCTGGAAAAATCGTCGGCTGGTGTACTGGCTGATGGGGGTTTCGCTGGTCTTGCTTCTCTTGGTGCTCTCGCCCCTGGGTAAGGAAGTCAACGGTAACCGGAACTGGATCGCCCTTGGTCCGCTGTCGTTCCAGCCGTCGGAAATCGCTAAATTCTCGCTCATGCTATGGGTCGTATGGTCCCTGGCTCGGTCCACGCGGGTCGCGACCAGTGCACACGCCGCGCTTTTGCCGTCGTCGCTGGGATTCATTGCGGTCAGTGGGCTGGTGATTATCGGTGGCGATGCCGGTACCTGCATCGTCTTTGTGCTGATCTACGCGAGCGCCTTGTGGTTCGCACGTGCGCCGATGAAAATTTTCACGCGATCGATTCTGGGTGCATTGCTTATCGCGGTCTTGGTGGTCGTATCCGCCCCGCACCGCCTGAGCCGTGTCACGTCGTGGCTCTTCCCCTCCCAGTGCGTCGACGGACAGGAATGCTTTCAGTCCAATTCAGGGTTGGCGGCACTTGCTACGGGTTCGTGGTGGGGGCAGGGCCTGGGGGAGTCGCGCCAGAAATACAACTATCTTCCCGAGGCGCACAACGACTTCATTGTCGCGATTCTCGGTGAAGAGCTGGGATTCATTGGGACGTGCATCGTGGTGGCCCTCTTTGCCGTCATGGCGCTGTGCCTGGCCCGGGTGATCCTTCGCTCGAGCGACCGTTTCGTGCGCTTGTCTGCGGCAGCCCTGATGGCCTGGTTCGTCGGGGAAGCCTTCGTCAACATTGGTATGGTGACGGGTCTCTTGCCCGTGATCGGTATTCCGTTGCCGTTCGTCTCCTACGGAGGCACGTCCTTGACGGTCTCCCTCTTTGCGGCCGGTTTCGGGATGGCCCTGACAAAATCCCCGACCCATCCCGCGATCAGTCTGGCGTCCCTCGATAAGCATCGCGCGGACGTAGACTAGACACCGATCTCGCTCTGCGAAGACCACCACTACCGACCAAGGGAGATTCGACCATGACCCAGCCTCTGTCCGTCGTCGTTGCCGGAGGTGGGACAGCGGGGCACATTTCCCCGTTACTGGCCATTGCGGACGCCGTGCGTGAACGGCACCCTGAGGCAAAAATCGTGGCCGTGGGCACCAAGACAGGTATGGAGACCAGGCTGGTCCCCGAGGCTGGCTACGACCTCGAGTTTGTGGACCGGGTGCCCATGCCCCGCAAACCCAGTCTTGATTTGCTGAAACTCCCTCTTCGGATGCGTCGCGCGGTTCGTCAAGGCCAGGAAATATTGCGCCGCGCCGAGGCCGATGTGCTCGTAGGTGTTGGTGGTTATGTGTGCACGCCCTTGTACCTTGCGGCGGCCCGCGAAAACGTACCCGTGGTGATCCACGAGGCCAACCAACGTCCGGGACTGGCCAATAAGGTCGGGGCCAAGAAGGCCGTTGTCGTGGCGACGGCCTTCGAGGGGACGCCGATTGCCGGAGGACGACACGTCGGCATGCCGATGAGCCGTCGCATCGCCGAGTGCGACCGTGCCGCCGAACGGTCCGGATCGCGCCAGCTGCTCGCCCTGCAGGACGGGGTGCCGACCATCATCGTGACGGGCGGTTCTTTGGGCGCACAGAACATGAATCGGACGATCGCCGAGGTTCTGCGTCGTCGGGAATGGGTTGAATCGGGCGTCCAAATGTTGCACATCACCGGCCGAGGTAAGCAGCTGCTGGACGATGACGGTTCCTTGCTCAACGCCCCCGGATACCACCAGGTCGAATTCGTGAACGGCATGGAAAAGGTGTACTCGGCGTGCGACTTGTTGATCGCTCGATCCGGCGCAGCCACCGTGAGCGAAGTCGCCGCCGTTGGCTGTCCGGCGGTCTTTGTGCCGCTCCCGATCGGGAACGGCGAACAAGCGTTGAACGCTGCCGGTCTGGTGGGCTCAGACGCCGCCCTACTCGTCGAGGACAAGAAATTCAACGCCGATTGGTTTGTGTCCTCGGTCTTGCCCGTCGTCACGAACTCGGAACGCCTCACAGAGATGTCCCGGAACGGATACCGTCATGGCATTCGCGACGCGGCGCAGCAGATGGCAGAGCTGATCGACGACGCCGCAAGCCAGGGAGGGAACCACTAATCCCATGAATGCACAGCACGAGAACTCGAAATTGCTGCCGGACTTCATGTATCCGCCGTTTCCGGAGCGGCCCTCGCTGGGCGAGCTCGGACGCATCCACTTCATTGGCATGGGCGGAACGGGAATGTCGGCGATTGCCGATTTGATGTTGGCTCATGGGCTTTCGGTGAGCGGATCCGATATGAAGGACAACGCCGCGCTCGACGTCCTCCGGGCGAAGGGCGCCACGGTCCATATTCCGCAGGACGCCTCGAATGTCGAGAACGTGGACACCGTTGTCGTCTCCACAGCCATTAAGCCGACGAACCCGGAACTCGCCGCAGCCCGGGCCGCAGGATTGCGGGTAGTGCACCGGTCGGATGCCCTTGCCGCCTCGATGGACCAGTCGCAATCGGTGGCTGTCGCCGGAACGCACGGCAAAACCACCACGAGCTCCATGATTTCGGTCATGTACGACGGCGTGGGAGCGCAGCCGTCATTCGCTGTAGGAGCCCGGATTGCGGCTCTGGGGTCCAACGCGGCCCTTGGCGCGACGGGACCTGACTCATGGTTCATCGCCGAAGCCGATGAATCGGATGGCTCCTTTGTCAAGTACAGGCCGACTATCGCCGTCGTGACCAACGTCGAGCCTGACCACCTGGACTTCTATGGAAGCTCCGAGGCTGTCACCGATGCCTTCGATCAATTTGTTGATTCCCTGGCCGACCCCGGGGTCCTGGTGGCCTGCTGGGATGACCCCGGCGCACGGCGTCTGGCGACGGGGCACCGGAACCGGGGCGGAACTGTGTTGACCTATGGCACCACGGACGGTGCCGACGTCGTGATTCGCGACATCAACGGGGAAGGTACGACCAGTACCGCCGAGGTGACCTGGGACGTAGACCTGAGGGGGAACTCCCACTCGGGGTCCACGCGGCTGAGGCTTTCGGTCCCTGGCGCGCATAACGTTCGGAATGCGGCAGCTGCCCTGTGCTGTGCTCTGTACGCCGGATTCGATATGGATCGGGCGGCTCAAGCGTTGTCCGCATTCACCGGTTCTGCTCGCCGATTTGAGTTGCGAGGTCGTGAGCGCGGAATCTCCGTGTACGACGACTACGCCCACCACCCAACCGAGGTGGCCGCAGCGCTAGAAGCCGCTCGTACCGTTGCCGATGGGCACACCGTTTACGCGATTTTCCAACCGCATCTCTTCTCGCGAACTCAGGAATTTGCCCGAGAATTTGCTGAGGCCCTCTCGTTGGCGGACCGTGCGTATGTGGTCGACATCTTCCCCGCTCGCGAGGAACCGATGGCCGGCGTGACCAGCCACCTGATCACAGACGCCGGGTTCACCGAGGTGCGGTACGCCGCGAGCCCCGAGGAAGCAGCCCAGCAGATTGCTTCGTCGGCGAATGATGGAGATATCGTCATGACGATCGGCGCCGGCGACGTCACAACGTACGGCGAGATCGTCTTGAACGAGCTGCGTGAGGAAGGGCCCGTTAACGCCCGGGATTCGGCATGAGCCCACTCCATCGTCCACGCATGCCCCGTCACCAGGAGCAGCCGTCGCCGTCGTCGAAGCAAGGAGAAGACGCGACGACCGGTTCTGTGCGTCCTGCGGATGTCTCTTCCTCGGGCGAAGCACCCAGGGTCTCGACCACGGAAGACTCCGAACGGCCGAACCGAGCGCCACGTAACCCCCGCGATCAGTTGGCCGAAGCGACGGCTCGGGGCGACGCCGGTACCCGAGGACAACGCATCGAAGCCATCGGGAGCACCCAGCGAGTCGACGAACACCGCCCTGCCGCAGTGCGCGTCAATGACGAAGCTAAGGTTCGGGTCGAACGTGTGCCGGAGGGGCAGCCCGGAAGGACTGCGCAGGACGACCGCCCGGAACCGTCGTCGAAGCCCACTCAGACTGGGGCCGAAGAGCGTCCGGATAACATCCTGAGCTTCCCTCAGGCGGAGGACCGGCGCCGAAAGAGGCAGGGCAACCAGCCCTCGCGAAGTGCCCAAAATCGCCAGAGAAGCGCGCGTTGGTGGGGGAAGCTGCCCCGACGAACCCGCTGGATCGCTGGTATCGGGGTGCTACTCCTGGCGGCCCTTTTGTTTTTCGGCGTGGTGTTCTATTCGCCCTTGTTGGCGGTCCACAACATCACGATCAAGGGGGCAAACCTTTCCGACCAAGCAAAGGTGCAAAAAGCCCTCGATCCCCTCAAAGGACGGCCGTTGACGCGCATCAGCTCGGACGAGGTTCAGGGCATGATCGGTAACGACGTCGTCGTCGAAGGCGTCAGCATCGAAGCGAAGCCGCCCCACGACTTGGAAGTTACCGTTCACGAGCGAATTCCTGTGGCAACCGTGAAGTCCGGTGACCAATACATCTTGGTGGATAAAAACGGCGTCGCTGTGGGCTCGAAGAAGTCGGTGAATGAAGCCGGCGTGCCGTTATTGGATGGCGGTCCGGATGCGGTCAAGAGCGAATCCTTCACCTCGGCGGTGGCGGCGTTGCAGACTCTTCCGCAGTCCTTGTTGTCTCAGCTGAACAAGGTTGAGGCGGATTCCCCGTCCAATATTCGTTTGGACATGAAGGACGGTTCACAAGTGATTTGGGGGACCAGCGACCAGAGCGAATTTAAAGCTCAAGTATTGAATAGCCTGGTCAAGGCCCTCAAAGATCAAGGTGGCGCGTCGGTCTACGACGTTTCGAGCCCTGATCACCCGGTCACCAAGTAACGCATCGCGCGTTCTCGGCGATCTAAACCTTAACGTCAAGGTTGAATATCACCAACAGACTGAGGAGATTTCCCGGAAATTCTTAGGCGCGAAACGCCGAATCGGTGCGACACGCCTACCGGTGATTGATACTCTAGTTGCGGTATAGGAACCGGCTGATAGTCGAAATCCGGTCCATAATCTAAACCTTCAAGCTTAGGTTCAGGACTCGGGTTCCGGAATGTTGGCTTCACACGCTCAAACGAGGAAACCCATGGACGTTACAACTCCCCAGAATTACCTCGCCGTCATTAAGGTCGTCGGCATCGGCGGCGGCGGCGTCAACGCGGTCAACCGCATGATCGAAGTCGGCCTACGTGGCGTCGAATTTATTGCCATTAACACCGACGCTCAGGCGTTGCTGATGTCGGATGCCGACGTCAAGCTGGATGTGGGTCGCGAGATGACTCGCGGACTTGGTGCCGGCGCGAACCCCGAAGTTGGTCGTCAGGCCGCCGAAGATCACGAAGAAGAGATCGAGGAAGTCCTGAAGGGCGCCGACATGGTCTTCGTGACCGCCGGCGAGGGTGGCGGAACCGGTACGGGTGGCGCACCCGTCGTGGCTCGAATCGCTCGCTCGCTCGGTGCCTTGACTATCGGCGTCGTGACTCGCCCGTTCACCTTCGAGGGGCGCCGTCGTTCGAACCAGGCCGAAACCGGCATCGAGTCTCTGCGCGACGAGGTCGACACCTTGATCGTGATCCCGAATGACCGCTTGCTCTCCATCTCAGACCGCAATGTGTCGATGCTCGACGCATTCAAGTCTGCGGACCAGGTCTTGCTCTCCGGTGTTCAGGGAATTACCGACCTCATCACCACCCCGGGCCTCATCAACTTGGACTTCGCCGACGTCAAGTCCGTGATGCAGGGCGCGGGATCGGCTCTCATGGGAATTGGTTCGGCGCAGGGAGAGGACCGTGCCGTCAAGGCTGCGGAGCTTGCCATCGCTTCACCGCTTCTCGAGGCATCCATCGACGGTGCTCACGGTGTCCTGCTGTCCATCCAGGGCGGCTCGGATCTTGGCTTGTTCGAGATCAACGAAGCCGCTCGGTTGGTTCAGGAAGTGGCTCACCCCGATGCCAACATCATCTTCGGTGCCGTGATCGACGACGCCTTGGGCGATGAAGCGCGGGTCACCGTGATTGCCGCGGGATTCGATTCCCTGAACCCCGAGACGAACAGCAATAACAACAATGCGGCGGCCAACCAGGCGCAGCGCACGCAGCAGACCTACGGTGGCGGATCTTCGCAGCCGGCCAAGGTTGCCAGCAACCCGCAGCGCGGCGGCAACAGCTATTCCGGGAACTCCTCATTCTCCGGTGGTAGCTCCTCGCAGTGGCAGGATGACTCGGACGTTCCGGCGAACGCCGGGTTCGACGTTGATCTACCCCCGGCCGTTGATCCGAACGGTGAGTCGGGCGCCAAGAAATCCGGTAAGGATTCGCTGGACGTTCCTGACTTCCTGAAGTAACCAACTGAAAACGCGCGTGTGAAGCCGACGGGCGGGACGGCTATGCCGTCCCGCCCGTCGCATCTCATCCACGGCGCGTCCCTCGGGGCGTGATGCCCCGTAAGTAGTTTTGCCATCAGGCTCATTGAAGGGGCCGATTTCGAGGCGGTGGACGGTGCAATGCACGAGGGTGGAGGATCGACAAGCGATACGCGTGTTCATCTGAGGCATAGAGCGGATCTGCCGTCGGGGGTGTCGGTCGCTTTTACCGCATCTGCTACCGGAAACCTCGGTTTGCACGTGCTTGGAACGTCGGACCCTCAGGAGCACCGACGACGCATCGAACGTGGAATCGGCCTCGATCCGGGTAGCTTGTTGTTTTTGGAGCAGGTGCATGGGACGGACGTCGTGCTTGCCGACGAAGCTCCGCTCATTCCCATGAACTCTTCTGCGGAGGAAGAGCGCGCCTTGGCACCTGTGGCCGACGCGGCGTTGACGAAGCACGGGCGCCCTCTGGCCATCATGACGGCCGACTGTCTTCCGGTGATTGTGACGTCGTCGAATCCCCTGATCTATGCGGTGGCCCATGCTGGGCGTCAAGGGCTCCTTCACGGAGTCTTGCCGAATGCCATCGAATCCCTTCGTGCCGCTGGAGGAACTGATCTGCAAGCCTGGATAGGGCCGTCGATTTGTGGACGGTGCTATGAGGTGCCTCCGGATATGGCGCACGACGCCGAGGCCAAGCTTCCGGGTATCGCCGTTAAAACACGCTGGGGTAGCCCTGGTCTCGATCTTCCAGCTGCCGCCGAAAAGCAACTGCGGAGCCTCGGCGTGGAGGTTCACCGCAAAGTCATCAACGAATGCACCTTTGAACAGGACGACCTTTTTTCGCATCGGCGAGCACCTGGACAAGGGAGGATCGCCGGTCTCGTGTGGCGGCGGGGTCATCAATCAGCGTCCTCACGGACTGAATCGATGACCGACGAAGGAGATGTACTGACATGACGGCAATCGAGTATGAGGCGGAGCGGGCACGAGAATTGTCCGTGCGACATGAGCGCGTCCTGAAGGAAATTGAGCAGATGGCCGCGATGACGCCGGCCGATGTGAGGGATCCTCACGTCGGCGTTGAATTAATAACCGTCACCAAGTTTTTTCCCGCCTCTGACGTCAAGGCCCTGTACGACCTCGGAATTCGCACCTACGGAGAGAACCGCGACCAGGAAGCCTCGCAGAAGGCACATGACCTCAGCCCATTCATCGATGAGCCGGTGTCATGGCATTACATCGGTCAATTGCAGTCGAATAAGGCCAAATCAGTGGTCCGATACGCGACGAGCGTCCAATCTGTTGATCGGGCCTCGATCGTCAAAGCATTGAGCAAAGCCTATTCCGCGGCGATTTCTCGCGCTGAAGCTGGCGAAGCCTCTGAGCCGGCGGCGGCGAGTCATGGTGGCCTGGAATGTTTCATCCAGGTGGGCTTGGACGACGCCAAGGTAACTCCCGGAGCGGCTGCACAGGGGACCCGGGGAGGAGCGGATCCCCAGGACATCGAGCACCTGGCCGATCTCATTTCCGAGGCAGAAGGCCTGAAGCTCGGTGGGCTAATGGCCGTAGCACCGCTTGGTGCTGAACCCGATCGTGCCTTTGAGAAGCTTCACACGCTCAGCCGTCGTCTGAGGGAAAGCCATCCCGATGCCTGGAAGATCTCTGCCGGTATGAGCGGTGATATGGCTGAAGCGATACGATGGGGATCGACCAGCGTCCGAGTTGGAAGTGCCATCATGGGGAATCGACCACGCAATAACGCGTGATGATTCCCCGATTGTGGCGTGTTGACCCACCTGATTTCCCTAGTCAGTGGGAATAATGGTCCCATTGGCGGGTAGCGCCCGTTTAACGAACGATTCTCGAGGAGTTCACATGGCCGGAACACTGCGCCAGGCGATGGTCTTTCTTGGCCTCGCCGACGACGGGTACGAGGCCCAGCCCGCGGCGCAACGGCGTCGGGTTGAGCCGGAAGCAAATGAACAGTCGTATGCCGATTCGATGGAGCGTGCCCCGCGCGAATCCATCGAAGGCTCCACGGCACTGGCGACTCGCCCCCGAGTCGAACAGCACGAAGACTATGAGTACGAGCTTGACGATCAGGACGAGCGTCGTCCCGTGGAACGACGCTCTCAGCCTCGCCGCGAATCTCGTTCGTCCTCCTCGGCCGTGCGTCGAGCCGATGCTGCTCAAACGACTACTTCCCGGCGTAACAGCCAGGAAGCGACGGATGCGGAAGATGAGTACCGCGCTCCCGTGACCCCGATTAACCGTGCTGCGGCACAAACCGAAAGCGAAAACGAATTGCGACGCATTACCACCATTCACCCGCGCTCCTACAACGACGCGAAGGTGATCGGCGAATCCTTCCGGAACAACATTCCCGTGATCATGAACGTCACGGATATGGACGTTGCTGAGGCAAAGCGACTGGTAGATTTTTCGTCGGGACTGACGTTCGCTCTGAACGGCAGCATTGAACGTGTGACCGAGCAGGTGTTCTTGCTGACGCCCTCCAACTTGGAGGTCCTCGCGTCCGAGGACGTCTCGTCGGCACCAAACGAATCTGACGATTCACTGTTCAACCACAGCTAATAGCGCGTCGGTGCTTGGTTCGTCATAGGAAGGATTCGTCCGTTGATCTCGGCTTTGGCCATCATCCATTTCGCCTTGTATTTGGCGTTTCTCGTGCTGATGTTTCGGCTGATTCTGGACTGGGTGCAAACATTCGCGAGGTTCTGGAAGCCTCAAGGTGTTGCGCTCATTTTTGCGTCGACGGTCTACACCATGACCGATCCGCCGATGCGGTTGATGCGTAAGTGGATTCCGCCATTGCGTATCGGAACCGTTTCGCTTGACATGGGCTTCCTAGTGTTGTTGGTCGTTCTCAGCATCGCGCAGAGCATCGTGAGAGCCTCGTTAGCCTCGGGCGTGTCCTAGCCGAATCGTCGGCGCTCCGCTCGACATCAAGGTTTTCGTCAGACTTTTCCCATAAGCTCTCGTGTGAACCGTGAGGCAGCGGCCGGCTTGCCCCCAACACAACTTCGATGCGACAGCCGCCGCATCTCAACGACAAGAGGTGTATTTCATGACATTGACCCCGGAACAGGTCATTAACAAGACCTTCCAACCCACCAAATTCCGTGAGGGATACGACCAGGAAGAGGTCGACCTTTTCCTCGATGAGGTCGTGACCGAACTCCGCCGTCTCCACAAGGAAAACGACGAGTTGACGCAGAAGCTTCGCGAGGCCGGCGTCGATCCCGAGTCGGATTCCGTCTCGACGGTCGGCGTGAGCAACGCTGAGGCCCCGACTCAGAACGCGACGTCGAAGAACTCCACATCGAACGGTGAAGGCTCGTCCGATTCCGTGGCAGCGTTGAACGTCGAGTCTGACTCTTCGTCCGATCTGAAGACCGAAAACCTCAACTCTGAGATTCACCCGACCGAGGAGCAGGTTCCCACGGCGGCCGAGGGCGCCACGACGAGCGAGACCGCTCAGGCGTCGGATTCCACAAATGCCGGATCCGCTCAGGGAGGCCAGAGCGAGTCTGCCGCGTCGGCGGCGGCCGTCATCGCCATGGCACAGCGTCTGCACGATGATTACGTCTCGCAGGGCGAGTCCGAAAAGGCCCGCCTCATCGAGGAAGGCCAAACCACGGCTCAATCGCTCTTGAGCGATGCGGAAGCCAAGCGCTCGTCGATTCTTGCCTCTCTCGAGGAGTCGAAGACCAATCTCGAGTCTGATGTGGAAACCCTCCGCACCTTTGAATCGAAGTACCGTCGCGAGCTGAAGTCCTACCTCGAGGGCAAGCTCACCGACTTGGAGAATTCGCCGCGCGTCGAGCCGACCGACTCCAAGTAAGTCGGAACGGAGACCGTCGAGTCTCGGCCCGATACCGGGGTCAGCGTCCCAGTGGCGCTGGCCCCGGTACTCTGTTAAAGGCATACCGGATGCTTCGAGCACTACCGGTGTGTTAGCCCCGCAGTCTATCTATGAGGAGAATTTCGACCGTGAGCCAGCGCGCCGACACCGTTTCGTCGGATCGAATTCGTCGCCCCTATGTCATGGGCGGCGTGGTGATGCTGATCGTGCTGTACACGCTCGACCAAGTCTCCAAACACATGGTCGTGTCGAATATGACGGAAGGGCAGGTCATCCCCGTCGTGGACGGCGTGCTGTGGTGGCGTTTCATCCGGAACCCGGGTGCGGCATTTTCGATGGGGGAATCCATCACTTGGATTTTCACGATCGTGATGGCAGTCGTCGCATGCGTGGTGCTGTTCTATCTCCCGAAGGCCCGTTCTCGTGCCTGGATTCTTGGTCTTTTTGGGCTGCTCGCGGGTGTGCTGGGCAACCTCACCGACCGGCTTTTCCGTGAACCCGGTTTTGGGCGCGGACATGTCGTTGATTTCATCTCCGTTCCGCACTTCGCGATTTTCAATGTCGCGGACTCCTGCATCACGGTGAGCATTGTGGTGCTAGCCATTGTGATGCTTCGAGGAGTTCCGCTCGACGGGCGCACTTCCGAGCCCGCTCAACCTGCTGAAGAGGACCGTTCATGAAGGATACGAACGACGTGACGACGTGGACCGTTGATGCCGACCACTCGGGGTTGCGTTTGGACGCATACTTGGCCGAGGTCACCGGCCGTTCCCGATCGGCGGCCAGTCAGTGGTGTGCCGAAGACAGGGTGTCCGTCGAGGTCGGGGGAAAGCCGCTCAAGCCCACGAAGTCGCTGAAGGTTCCGGTGGGCGCTCAGGTTACGGCGGAGGTTCCGGATCCCGATGCCAAGATCCGCGTAGTGCCAGAAACCGTGGATGGGTTTGACATTGTGCACGAAGACGACGACATCGTCGTCGTCAACAAACCGGCAGGGGTGGCGGCCCATCCTTCCCCGGGCTGGCATGGTCCCACCGTGGTGGGCGCGCTGACCGCAGTGGGGGTGGCAATTTCCACATCCGGTGCGGCAGAGCGTCAAGGTATCGTGCATCGGCTGGACGTTGGAACGTCGGGTTTGATGGTTGTCGCCAAAAACGAACATTCGTACTCGGTCTTGAAGAAGGCATTCAAAGAGCGAACCGTGACCAAGGTCTACCACGCACTGGTTCAAGGAATTCCGGATCCCCTGCGTGGGACCATCGACGCGCCAATCGGACGCCATCCCGGGCACGAGTGGCGTTTCGCTGTCGTCGAGGACGGCCGCGAGGCAATCACGCATTACGAAGTTCTGGAGGCCTTCGGCCCGGCGAGCCTGGTGGAAGTTCACTTGGAAACCGGACGTACTCACCAGATCAGGGTCCATTTTTCTGCTCTGCATCATCCATGCTGTGGTGACCTTACGTACGGGGCGGACCCGGCACTCTCGGCCCGTTGGGGGCTGACTCGTCAGTGGTTGCACGCTCATCGGCTCGGTTTTGAGCACCCCGGCACGGGCCAGGTGGTGGAATTCACGAGCGAATATTCGCCCGACCTGAGTTTTGCGGTGGACGCCATGCGCAACGGAGATGCTCTCACGGCGTCGAGCACCTAAAGTGGAGTGGTGACTTCCGCGGCTCCATCCTCCGGCAAAGGTTTTACCCATCTGCACGTCCACACCGAATATTCGATGCTGGATGGCGCGGCGCGTCTTGATGACCTCTTCGAGCACGCGCACGAACTCGGTATGGATTCCATGGCGACGACCGACCACGGATTCCTTTTCGGCGCCTTCGATTTTTGGAACCGGGCCAGAAACGCTGGCATCAAGCCCATCATTGGCGTGGAAGCGTATGTGACGCCCGGTACGGCCCGGCAGGATCGCACGCGCGTTAAATTTGGCGATGGCGGGCGCAACGACGTCTCCGGCGGTGGCGCGTACACCCACATGACGCTTTTGGCCGAGACGACCCAGGGCATGCACAACCTGTTCCGGGCCTCGTCGAAGGCGTCTTTGGAAGGGCATTTCTATAAGCCCCGCATGGACCGGGAACTGCTGAATACCTACGGCAAAGGCCTGATCGCGACCACAGGTTGTCCTTCCGGAGAAGTCCAGACTCGCCTTCGTCTGGGCCAATACCAAGAAGCTCGGGACGCCGCGGCGGAATTCCGCGACATCTTCGGCAAGGAAAACTACTATCTCGAGCTGATGGACCACGGCCTCGGCATCGAGAAACAGGTGACGAGCGACCTGCTGCGCCTGGGCAAAGATCTGCAATTGCCGTTGGTCGCCACCAACGACCTCCACTACACCCACGCCGAGGACGCCAAAGCGCACGCAGCCCTCCTGTGCGTGCAATCGGGATCGACGCTCCAAGACCCCAAGCGGTTCAAATTCGATGCCGACGAGTTCTATCTGAAATCGGCCGCCGAAATGCGGGAGCTCTTCCGAGACTTTCCGGAAGCCTGCGATAACACCCTCGAAATTGCGGAACGGTGCAATGTCGAGTTCGATACGAGCGCCAACTACATGCCGAATTTCCCGTGCCCTCCCGGGGAAAACGAGGAATCGTGGTTCGTCAAAGAAGTCGAAAACGGTCTGCACTACCGTTTCCCGAACGGCATTCCGGACGATGTCCGTAAACAGGCCGAGTATGAGGTCGGCATCATCACCCAGATGGGCTTTCCTGGATACTTCCTCGTGGTGGCCGACTTCATCAACTGGGCGAAGGACAACGGGATCCGGGTGGGGCCGGGCCGTGGATCTGGCGCCGGTTCGATGGTCGCTTACGCGATGCGTATTACGGAACTGAATCCGCTCGAGCATGACCTGATTTTCGAGCGGTTCCTCAACCCGGACCGTGTGTCCATGCCTGACTTCGATGTGGACTTCGATGATCGTCGTCGTTCCGAGGTCATCCACTATGTGACGGAAAAGTACGGCGAAGACAAGGTCGCGCAGATCGTCACGTACGGCACCATCAAGGCGAAACAAGCGCTCAAGGACTCCTCTCGGGTGCTCGGATATCCCTTCTCGATGGGGGAGAAGCTCACCAAGGCGATGCCGCCGGACGTGATGGGTAAAGGCATCTCGCTGAAAGACGTCTACAACAAGGACGCGAAGCGATACGGGGAAGCCGACGAACTTCGTGAGCTCCTGTCCAGCGACGAAGAAGCCCGTAAGGTCTTTGAGACCGCGGAAGGCCTCGAGGGACTGAAGCGTCAATGGGGCGTCCACGCCGCTGGCGTCATCATGTCCAGTCACGACATCATCGACGTCATTCCGATCATGCGTCGTGAGCAGGACGGCCAGGTCATCACGCAGTTCGATTACCCGACCTGTGAAGGCCTCGGCCTCATCAAAATGGACTTCCTCGGGTTGAGAAACCTGACGATCATTTCCGATGCCATTGAGAACATCAAGGCGAACCGGGATTTCGACCTCGACCTGGAGACCCTCGAGACCGACGACGAAGAGTCTTACCGGTTGCTCGCGCGAGGGGACACCCTCGGTGTGTTCCAGCTCGACGGCGGACCTATGCGTCAGCTCCTCAAGCTCATGCAGCCGGATCATTTCGAGCATATTTCCGCGGTCCTTGCGCTGTATCGACCGGGACCAATGGGCGCTAATTCGCATACCAATTACGCCTTGCGAAAGAACGGTCTGCAAGAAGTCACGCCCATTCACCCCGAGCTTGAAGAGCCCCTCGCGGAGATTCTGGATACGACCTATGGTCTGATTGTTTATCAGGAGCAGGTCATGGCCATTGCGCAGAAGGTGGCGGGATATTCTCTGGGTGAAGCGGATATTCTGCGGCGTGCCATGGGCAAGAAAAAGAAGGCCGAGCTGGATCGCCAGTACGAGACCTTCCACCAGGGCATGATCGATAACGGGTATTCGGAAGGTGCGGTTAAGTCACTGTGGGACATCCTTCTTCCGTTCTCGGACTATGCATTCAACAAGGCGCACACCGCGGCTTATGGCCTTGTTTCCTACTGGACCGCGTACCTCAAGGCGCATTTCCCGCAGGAATACATGGCGGCTTTGCTGACATCCGTCGGCGACGATAAAGATAAGCTCGCCCTGTATCTCAACGAATGTCGACACATGAACATCACGGTGCTCCCACCGGACGTCAACGAATCGGCATTGAACTTCACTCCAGTGGGTGACGACATTCGCTTCGGAATGGGCGCTGTGCGCAACGTTGGGGCCAACGTCGTTTCTGCTTTGGTCGAAACCCGCGAAAGCCAGGGAAAGTTCACCTCGTTCCACGACTTCTTGAAAAAGGTGCCGGCGGTCGTCTGCAATAAGCGCACCATCGAGTCGATGATTAAGGCCGGCGCATTTGACGACCTAGGTCACCGGCGTCGCGCTCTCTCGCTCATTCACGAAGAGGCCATCGACGCAACCGTTTCGGTCAAACGGCAGGAGGCAGCCGGCCAATTCGATCTTTTCGGCGGTTTCGGCATGGACGACGACGATCCAGCGACCGACCTCACGGTGGCCATTCCGGACGTCCCCGAGTGGGAACGTCGCGACATGCTGAACTTTGAGCGGGAAATGCTGGGGCTTTACGTGTCCGATCATCCGCTTCGGGGGCTCGACGATGTCCTGGGGCAATTGTCTGACTCGTCGGTGCAGTCGCTCCTAGACGAAGACGGTAAGCCCGACGGATCTGTGGTGACGGTGGCGGGCATGATTACCTCGGTGCAGCGGAAGGTCGCCAAGTCGAGCGGCAATGCATACGCGCGTATTGAACTCGAGGACCGTACCGGTTCCATGGAGATCATGTTCTTTGGAAAGGTCTACGCACCCATCGCCGGCGTGTTGGCGGAAGACCTTATATGCACGATCAAGGGCCGGCTACAGCGGCGCGACGACGGTTCCGTCACGATTAGTGCCCAAGAGCTGAAAGTTCCAGACATTGATGCCGATGGACAAAAGGGACCGGTGATTCTGTCGATCCCCGAACACCGGGCCACCGAATCCACGCTACGGGAGCTAGAGAACATCTTGATTAATCACCGAGGGGACGCCGAGGTGAGGATCAACCTAGCCTGCCGGACCAAGGATGTTCTCATGAGACTGTCTCCGCGGCTGAGGGTCAACCCGAATCCAGCGTTGTTCGGTGACCTCAAGGTGCTCTTCGGTTCCTCCTGTTTGGAACGCTCCGGAGGCTCCGACAACGGACTGTGAACCACCGAATCTGCTGATCGCGGTCGTTGACGTTAAACTGGTCACGTGACTGAGACTGATTCGACCACCGTGCCCACTCCGCTCATGCGCGTACTTGACCTGCGGGGACAGCACCTGAGCCCCTCGCAGCTTCGATCCGTGGTTCCGCGACCCACCGGGGAATTCTTGGCGTCGGCCGAGGAATCGGTCGCCTCCATCCTGGCCGACGTCCGTGATAGGGGCGCCGAGGCCTTGCGCGAACTTGCCCAGCGTTTCGACGGCGTAACACAGGAATCCCTCCGGGTTCCCGAATCGGCCATACGTGAGGCCGTCGACGCTCTTGACCCTAAGGTTCGAAGCGGCCTGGAGACCGCTATCGAACGGACTCGGGCCTTTGCCGCCGTGCAACGACCGGACGACGCCTCCGTTGAGGTGGCGCCGGGCGCTCACTTGATCCATCGCTGGACACCCGTGCAGAGGGTCGGTCTCTACGTTCCCGGTGGACTCGCGGTGTATCCATCGTCGGTCGTCATGAATGTCGTTCCCGCTCAGGCAGCCGGCGTTGACTCCGTCGTCTTGTGCACGCCGCCTCAAAAGGAATTCAACGGATTGCCGCATCCCACGACCCTTGCCGCAGCAGGTCTTTTGGGAGTCACTGAGGTGTGGGCCATTGGCGGGGCTCAAGCACTCGCGGCCATGGCGTATGGGCTGGAAGGTGAGGAATCCCTTCAACCCGTGAATACGATTACCGGTCCCGGAAATATTTTTGTGGCCATGGCCAAACGGCAGCTGCGTTCGATCGTCGGCGTCGATGGAGAGGCTGGGACCACCGAAATCGCCGTCGTCGCCGATCACACCGCCGATCCCGAATTCGTGGCCGCGGATTTGCTGTCCCAGGCCGAGCACGACCCGCACGCGGGATCGTTGCTGATGACGGACTCACCAGAACTCGCAGAGGCCGTCGAAACCGCTTTGCAACGGCGGGTGTCCGAGACCAAACATCGTGACCGGGTGAGGGAAGCGCTCGGCGGGCCCCAATCCGGCGTGATCCTCACGGATTCGCTCGAGCGTGGCATCGACGTCGTCAACGCGTACGCGCCCGAGCACCTTGAGATCCACACAGAGAATCCCCGTGAGGTCGCGTCTCGCATACGGAACTCTGGCGCGATCTTCTTGGGCCCGTATAGCCCCGTGCCCCTTGGCGATTACGCTGCTGGATCCAATCACGTTTTGCCCACCGGCGGCTCAGCTACCCACAGCAGTGGGCTCTGCACCACGTCCTTCATGAAGGCCGTGCAAATCATTGAGTACACCGAGGATGCTCTAGCCGCCGTGGGGGACGACATCATTGCCGTGGCCTCGGCGGAGGACCTTCCCGCGCACGGGGCCGCCATAGCGGCACGTACTGATCGTCGGTCCACCTCAGGAGTGAGCTGAATGCATTGTCCCTATTGTCGGCATCCGGACTCCCGGGTCGTCGATTCCCGCGTGGCCGACGATGGTTCCGCCATCCGCCGTCGCCGCCAATGCTCGTCGTGTTCACGGCGATTTTCCACGCTCGAGACGACGTCCGTGAACGTCATCAAACGATCCGGGGCCACCGAGCCGTTCCAACGTGCCAAGATCGTCTCTGGTGTGCGCAAGGCCTGTCAGGGGCGACCCGTCAGTGAAGACGACCTGGCGCTCTTAGCCCAAGAGGTCGAGGAGTCCATCCGGGCTAAGGGGCTTGCCGAAATCGACGCCAACGATGTCGGTCTCGCTATTCTTGAACCTCTACAACGCCTCGATGAGGTGGCCTACCTGAGGTTCGCCAGTGTGTACCAAGCCTTCGATGGTCTCGAAGACTTCGAAACCGCCATCCGCACCTTGAGGGGCATTAACGAAGCCGACGGCGGTGCCGGAGCCGCTCCGAAGACGACGCCGGCGGAGGGAACCTCGAAGGATGGAGAAGCCTCCCAGGCGAAGCCGCGTCGTCGGGCGAAAAAGGCCAAAGATTCCGACGAACCGGATCAGCCGACTCTGATCTAGACCCGTCGAGAAACTTATGGTTAGATAGTGACTGGTCGCCGGTACTTGCGGAGGGGAAGCCGTCAGGTACCGGCGTTCACCATTTAAAACGAGATGTTCCATGCCGGTCCTTCACGGCATGGGCCAGCGTGGTTTCACCCCAGGGATCCACTCTGAGGGAGAAAAAATCCGTTCGAGGCCCGGAGGCCGCGAACGGATTTTTTCTTGAGGTCACTCGTCAGAAGCAACCGGGTAATTCTTAATCCTCCAGCTCTTGGTCGTGGTATTCCCTTTCCCCAGGTTGCCCCGCTGCCCAGAGGGCCGCGCCCACGATCCCGGCATTGTTCTGCAGCGCGGCCGGGCGGATCGGTGTGGAGATGTCCTCGAGATACGGCATGAACTTCTCCGGTTTCTTGGACACGCCGCCGCCCACCACGAAGAGGTCGGGGGAGAAGAGCGCTTCCACCCGGCTGAAGTACCGGTGTAGCCGTTCTCCGTATTTGTCCCAGGAAAGATCCTCACGCTCGCGGGCACGAACGGAGGCCTTTGATTCGGCGTCGTGGCCGTCAATTTCGAGGTGTCCGAGTTCGCTATTGGGCACGAGAATGCCGTTATGGATCATGGCCGAACCAATCCCCGTTCCCAAGGTGATCACAAGGATTAGTCCGTTTCGGTCACGACCTTGGCCGTAGATTCCTTCGGCCAAACCTGCCGCGTCCGCGTCATTGACCGCGTAGACGGTTCGTCCGACCGAAGATTCGGCGAGCTTCTTCAATTCGGCGCCGATCCAGGACTTGTCGACGTTTGCCGCGGACCAGGTCACACCATTTTTCACGATCGCCGGAAAGTCGATTCCCACGGCGGTGTTTGGGTCTGGGGCAAGGTCGCGAGACTGAAGCTCCTCGACGATTTGTTGCACGACCGGTAGGACGGTTTCCGGGGTGGCGGGTTGTGGCGTATCGATGCGGTGGCGGTCGCTGACCAGCGAGCCGGTTCGCAGGTCCACAACGCCACCTTTGATGCCGGTTCCGCCAATGTCGATGCCAATGGCCAGCTCGTGAGGTCGCGGATCGGCAAGAGTGGAGACGGAGTTGAGGTCCTGCTGAATGGCTACAGCCGGACGGTCGGGGGTCACTGACGACATGCGTTCTCCTGGAAGAGGTTGAGCGAGAGGCTAGTGGGGTTACGGGAGGGTCAAGATATCGACGCCGTCGGCGGTGACCAGCATCGTGTGCTCAAACTGTGCGCTACGGCGGCGGTCCTTGGTGACAACGGTCCAGTCGTCGTCCCACATGTCCCACTCGATGGTTCCGAGGTTCAGCATCGGCTCGATGGTGAAGACCATGCCTTCCTCGATGACGGTGTTATACGCCGGGGCCGCGTCGTAGTGGGGAACGATGAGCCCTGAGTGGAACTCCCTGCCGACGCCGTGACCGGTGAAATCGCGAACGACGCCGTATCCGAAGCGAGAAGCGTATTTCTCAATGACGCGCCCAATGACGTTGAGCTCCCGGCCTGGTTTGACCGCGTTCATGGCCCGTCGAAGGCTTTCCTCCGTGCGCTCCACCAATAGCCTGGACTCTTCGTCGACGTCGCCGACGAGGAGGGTGCGGTTGGTGTCGCCGTGCATCCGATTTTTGTAGGCGGTGACATCGAGATTAATGATGTCGCCATCTTCAAGAACCGTAGAATCCGGAATTCCGTGGCAAATCACTTCATTGAGAGATGTGCACACGGATTTCCAAAAATTCTTGTAACCGAGGGTCGACGGGTACGCACCGTGGTCGCACATGTATTCGTGCACTACGCGGTCGATCTCGTCTGTGGTTCGCCCGGGTACGCAGTATTCTTCGGCCGCGACAATGGATCCTGCCGCGATCTTTCCCGCTTCACGGATGAGCTCTACTTCTTCCGGGGTGTAGAAGTTTGAGCCGGATCCTTCTTGTGCGGTGGCTTTTCCGACGTATTCGGGGCGCTCGATGGACGCCGGAACTTTGCGGGTAGGGCCGACGACGCCCGGCGTCAATGCACCTATGGGCGCGCCTCCGTTCGGGGCCGGAACGTTATGGGATCTCGTGGAAGTATTGCTGCGGGACATATAGTCAACTCTAGAACACAAGCTCGATTCAGGAGGCACATCATGAGCGTCAACGACAGCGGCGGAAGCAACCCCGACTCGCAGTTCTGGTTCAACACCTTCACCCATGAGGTCGAAGAAGGTGCCCAGTCCGACTACCGCCAGTTAATTGGTCCGTACGCCACCAGGGCAGAAGCAGAGCACGCACTAGAACGAGCCCAAGAACGCAATGAAGACTGGGACCGCTCCGACGCCGAGTGGCGAGGCGACGCCTAGCCCCGGGTGACATTTCACTCACGAAAGACGTGCGCTTCGGCAGGAAAACTGCCGTCGAGCACGTCTTTTCGGTAGGACGAGGCGGCGTCGGTGATGACCGATCGTACGTCGGCATATTTCTTGACGAACCGGGGCGTTTTGCCCGTGGTCAATCCGGCCATGTCCTGCCAGACGAGGACCTGGCCGGTGGTCGAACGACCCGCGCCGATACCTACGGTTGGGACGGTGAGTGCCTCGTCCATGGCACGAACGGCGTCTTCCGCACTCATTTCGGCCAATACCGCGAAGGCACCGGCGGCCTCCAGGGCGGTGGCATCCTCGATGAGCCGTGAAGCCGCTTCAGCCCGGCCCTGAACCCGGAATCCGCCGAGGGCGTTGGTGGACTGCGGGGTGAATCCCACGTGAGCCATCACGGGAATGCCCGCCTGCACCATGGCCCGAACGTGTTCGGCGTAGTAGGCCCCACCTTCCATCTTCACCGCGTGGGCTTCGCCTTCTTTCATGAGGCGAACGGCGCTAGCCACGGCCTGGGCTGGCGATTCCTCGTAGGTCCCAAACGGAAGATCCACGATGACAAGGGCACGTTGAGCCGCTCGGGATACCGCTCGCGTCAGGGGGATGAGCTCATCGAGGGTCACGGGAAGCGTGGATTCATAACCGAAGACGGTGTTTCCCGCCGAATCTCCGATGAGGAGGACCTCGATGCCAGCGGCGTCGAAAATCTCCGCGGTCAAGGCGTCATACGAAGTCAACATCGAGAATCGGTGACCGAGGTCTTTGCATCGCTGGAGATGAGTGGTTCTGACCCGGCGAACCGCGCTGAGCCAGTCATCGGCGTGGGGAGTCTGGTCGTCGCGGTCCTGCAAGTATGAAGCCATGTCCCTCATGATACGTATCCCGCCACTCTTCGCGGTCTGCTATCCACAAGTCGGCAATTTTCCGTAAGGAGCTCGTCGTCTCGGGATAGAGTGAGAAACGGATTCGATCGAGGTCACCGACCGCCAAGGAGAGTCATGGACCGTCAACAAGAATTTGTCCTTCGTACCATCGAGGAACGCGACGTGCGGTTTGTCCGGATGTGGTTTACGGACGTCGTCGGCACCTTGAAGTCGGTTGCCCTTGCTCCGGCCGAGGTGGAGACCGTCTTCGAAGAGGGGCTCGGTTTTGACGGTTCATCGATTGAAGGACTGTCTCGCGTCCATGAATCGGACATGTTGTTGCAGCCCGACCCCTCCACCTTTCAGCTGCTTCCGTGGCGTGGAGAGACGGAACCGACGTCGCGGATGTTTTGCGACATCTTGACCCCCGACGGCGAACCCAGCACGGCCGATCCTCGCGGAGTTCTGAAGCGCATCCTGGCTAAGGCGGGGGACATGGGTTTCACCTGCTACACCTCCCCGGAAATCGAGTTTTACCTGCTCAAGTCCCAAGAGCTGAATTCTGAGGGGCATCCCGAACCCGTAGATCGTGAAGGCTACTTCGACCACGTCTACGGCGGCGTCGTTCAAGACTTCCGTCGTCGGGCAGTCACGATGTTGGAGTCCGTCGGAATCTCCGTGGAGTTTAGCCACCATGAGGGTGGGCCCGGACAAAATGAAATTGATCTGCGACACGCAGACGCGCTTCAAACGGCCGACAACATCATGACTTTCCGTTCCGTCATCAAGGAGGTCGCATTTTCTCAAGGAATCTACGCGACCTTCATGCCCAAACCCTTCACCGAATTTCCGGGGTCGGGCATGCACACGCATTTCTCGCTTTTTGAAGGCGATACCAATGCCTTCTTCGAAGCAGGGGCCGAATACCAGCTGTCTCAGACGGCGCGTCACTTCATCGCCGGAGTCTTGCGCCATGCTCCGGAATTCACCTCTGTGACGAACCAGTTTGTGAATTCCTATAAGCGCCTCTGGGGTGGCGGAGAAGCTCCCAGCTACCTTTCGTGGGGACACAATAACCGTTCCGCACTCGTCCGGGTGCCCCTGTATAAGCCCAACAAAATGCAATCGGCTCGCATCGAATACCGGGGCGTCGATTCCGCGGTCAACCCGTACCTCGGATATGCAGTCATTTTGGCGGCAGGTCTTAAAGGCATCGAGAATGAATACCCCTTACCTGACGCCGAGGACTACGACGTCGCGTCGATGACCGCGGCGGAGCGCCGTAGCCTGGGGCACGATCCTTTGCCTTCCTCCCTGCACGACGCAATTCGTCAAACCGAAGACTCCGAATTCATGGCAGAAACGTTGGGGGAGACGGTTTTCCACCAGTTCCTGCGCAATAAGCAAGACGACTGGACCGCTTATCGCATGGAAGTGACGCCGTACGAGCTGAAGTACAACCTCGGCCTGCTCTGAGATGATGTCGGAAAATTCGGACCGTCCCCACCCCGTGATTCCCGAAGCAAAGAGACACCTCGCTGCGGTCGGTTTCAATGACCTCACCGGCGCCAGTCGGTGGCTAGAATCGCGTGAACTTGAAGGCGTGGACCAGCGTCGTCTCCTCGAGGGGCTCCGGCTCAGTCCGTCCCCTGACGTGGCCTTGAAATCGATCGTGTGGATGTTGGCCGAGGACCCGAACATCGCCCGGTATGTGGAACGGGGAGCTGATGCCGAAGGTTTCTACCGTGTCCTTGGTGCCTCCGAAGCCCTTGGTGAGTTCCTCCGGAGGCACACACAACATGTCGAGATTTTCGATGAGAATCCTGCCCCCTTGCCGGAACCCGAGGAATCGGGCCTCGCCGAGTCTTTGCGGCGCATTTTTCTGACCAGCGTGGGTGCTGACCCTGACTCGCCCTGGCCGGTCGCCCAGGTCACCGGGGAGGACGCCAAGTCGGCGGTTCGCGTGACGTATCGCGATCGTTTGACGCGAATTGCGCTGGCCGACCTCACCTCCGACGATCCCGTGTCCGATATGCCGAAGGTGGGCGCAGCTCTTGCGGATCTCGCCGGCGCCGCCATCGACGGCGCCTTGGCCGTGGCGCGTGCCGAATGCCTTTCCCAGGATCCAGAATCGAAAAATGTGGACATCTCCGTGATCGGCATGGGCAAGTGCGGAGCTAGGGAGCTGAACTATATTTCCGACGTCGACGTCATGTACGCCGTCGGACCCTCCGAGTACGTCGCCCAAGGTGAATCGACGGCGCCCGACGAAGAGACCATGATGCGTCTCGGCACCGAGATGGTGAAAGCCATGACGCCTGTGATCTACGGTGTCGGGCCGGAACCTGGACTGTGGGAAATCGACGCGAACCTTCGTCCCGAGGGCAAAGACGGCCCCTTGGTGCGAACCGTTGATTCACACCGCAGATATTACGAGCGATGGGCGGAAAACTGGGAGTTTCAGGCGCTCTTGAAGGCCCGTCCCATCGCAGGATCTCCGACCATCGGAGCCGAATACCTGGAAGCCATCTCGCCGCGCATCTGGGAGGCTTCGGGGCGAGAAAACTTCGTGGACTCCGTGCAGAGCATGCGCCGTCGAGTGACCAACAATATTCCGCAGGCCGAACGTGAGCGACAGATTAAGTTGGGACCTGGCGGGCTTCGCGACGTCGAATTCACCGTTCAACTCTTGCAATTGGTGCATGGACGAACTGATGAAAACGTTCGCGATCGTTCGACCACCGCTGCGCTTGCGTCCCTGAGGGAACGTTCTTATGTCGGCCGAGAGCCTGCTGCCCAACTGGACCACGAGTATCGGTGGTTACGTACACTGGAGCACAGAATCCAGCTGCTTCACCTTCGCCGGACACACCTGATGCCGACGAAGGAAGCCGAACAGGCGACCGTGATGCGTGGAATGCGCGGAGTTTCCGACCGCAGTAAGGCTTCTCCAGCGGATCTCCTATCCCGGTGGAAGCGCTCGCAGCGGACCATCCGGGGTCTCCATGAACGACTATTCTTCCGACCTTTGCTGGCCGCGGTGTCCCAGCTATCTCCCGACGACGTTGCCCTCACTCCTCAGGCGGCACAAGACCGGCTTGCGGCCTTGGGTTATCTCGATCCGCGCGGGTCCATGCGCCACATCGAAGCGCTGACGAAGGGTATTTCCCGGCGCGCCGAGATTCAACGGACGATCTTGCCCGTTCTGCTTGGCTGGTTCGCTGCCGGGGTGGATCCGGATGCCGGTCTTTTGGGCTTTCGTCGGGTGTCCGAGTCGTTGGGGCAAACCCAGTGGTATTTGCGCATGCTGCGGGATTCTCAGGCCGCTGCGGAAAGGCTGTGCGCGATCCTGTCGAGTTCGCGGTACATCACCGATCTTCTGGAAGATGAACCGGAGTCTATTTCGTGGCTGGACCATGATGAGAAGTTGCGTCCCGTGGGATTCGAAGACCTGTGGGCCGAAATCCAGTCCAAAATGTCCAGGCATCCGGATGCTCCGTCAGCGATTCGAATGATCAGGCTGAGCCGACGCCGGGAAATTCTCCGGATCGCGCTCGGAGAGGCCTCGGGAGTGATCGGGCTAGAGGACATCATGAGTGGCTTGGCCGACATCGATCAGGCCACCATCCTGGGCGCCCTTCACGCATCTGAGAGGGAGCTCTACGAAGAAAAGGGCGAAGAAGTTCTCACCGATGTGGCGATCATCGGGATGGGCAGACAGGGCGGCCGCGAGATCGGTTACGGATCCGATGCGGATGTCATGTACGTACACCAGCCCCGAGAGGGCGTCGATGAGACCCGTGCCGTGACGCAAGCCAATGCACTGATCAATCGAAGCATGCAATTGCTGAAGATGCCGATGAAACCTGCGATACGAGCCGAGAAAGCCTTAGAAATCGATGCCGATTTACGGCCCGAAGGCAAGTCGGGGCCGATGGTAAGGACCCTCGATTCCTTCGCGGAATACTACGAGCGTTGGGCGGATACGTGGGAGTTCCAGGCACTCTTGCGCGCACGGCCCTTGGGCGGCTCCGCGGATGTGGGGGAGCGATTCATTCGGCTGGTTGATCCGTACCGGTATCCCGAAGACTTCCCAGAGGAACGGGTACGTCAGATCCAGCGGGTCAAGGCCCGGGTCGAGTCAGAACGCATGCCTCGGGGCGCGGATCCTGCACGCCAGGTCAAGCTTGGACGCGGCGGTCTGAGCGACGTCGAATGGTTGGTTCAACTGATCCAACTGCTTCACGCCCACGAGAATCCTTCGCTGAAGACGACGAGCACATTGCGTGCCCTCGAGGAAGCAGTGAAACTCGGGTTGATGGACGCAGAAGACGCCGGCACTCTCGAATCCGCGTGGAAATTGGCGACGCGTATTCGTGGCGCTAACGTCCTCCGAAACGGCAGGGCCTCGGATTCCCTTCCCGGCTCTCGGAAGGACCTTGAGGCCACGGCCAGGTGGTGCGGATATGAACCAGGAAGCGCTACCGAGTTGGAAGAGGACTACCTTCGGATTACCCGGCATGCCCGCGCCGTCTTTGAAAAACTCTTTTACCGGCCCCTGGACTAGACGACGATCCGTCTTCCTCGGACCGATGATGAACCATTGAAAGCGAGAAGAACCTCGTGCGTTTCGCATCCCATATCTCGTCACTCGTTGGCGAGACACCCTTGGTCCAGCTGCAGAGCGTGACCGAGGGATTATCCCCAACGGTCCTCGCCAAAATCGAGTATCTGAACCCAGGAGGATCGGTCAAGGACCGCATAGCTCGCCGAATCATTGAAACGGCCGAACGCGAAGGGCGACTGCGTCCAGGTGGAACCATCGTCGAGCCCACGAGCGGCAATACGGGAGTTGGCCTCGCGTTGATCGCCCAACAGCGTGGGTACCGCATGATCTTCGTCGTGCCCGACAAATTCGCCGGAGAGAAGGTCGACGTCTTGCGTGCCTACGGAGCCGAGGTCATCATGACACCGGCGGACGTTCCACCGGAGGACCCCCGATCCTATTACAAGGTTTCTGATCGGCTGGCCGCTGAAATACCGGGAGCCTTCAAACCCAATCAATTTGCCAACCTCAACGGTCCCAGAGCTCATTACGAAACGACTGGGCCGGAGATTTGGCGCGATACCGATGGCCGGGTCACGCAATTCGTCGCAGGTATTGGTACGGGAGGCACCATCTCCGGCACCGGACGCTACCTTCACGAGGTCTCGAACGGTACAACGATGGTGGTGGGAGCCGACCCCGAAGGATCCATTTATTCGGCGGTGGACGGGGAATCACCCCATGGCTTCTTGGTCGAAGGCGTCGGCGAGGATTATTTTCCCGACAGTTTCGACCCGGCGTCGGTGGATCGATACGAGCGGGTTTCAGACGCGGAATCTTTCGCGATGACTCGCCGGCTTGCACGGGAGGAAGGCCTTTTGGTGGGAGGCTCGAGCGGAATGGCTGTGGTCGCGGCGCTCCGAGTCGCGCAAGGCCTGGGGGAGGACGACGTCGTGGTGGTTCTCCTGCCGGATCACGGACGAGGTTACTTGAGCAAGATATATAACGACGATTGGATGACCGCTCACGGTTTCGTCGAGGGATCATCCGTGACGTCAACCAATGGGTAGCCTCGTCACACGGTTGCTCCGTCGTCGGATTGTGTTTGGATGAGATCATGGGCACATTGATCTACAACACCACGACGATCATCATGGGGGACCGTCATTTGGCGCAACTCCGGGAACAGGTGCTGCACCTGGCCAAAGTATCTTCGGAGCTGATCACGATCAAAGCTCCCAATCATGGGGGAACCATCGTGTTGTTTTATACCCCGGGTGTTCCCCTCGAATTCCGCTTTGACTCGACGGAGGGGGAAGTGCTGACCGACGCCGACCGTCGTAGAATTCATCGCTTTTTCGACGAATCGGAACGGCTGCGGACCGCATTCGTCTTCGACTAACTCTGCCTCAGCAGAGGAACCGCACCAGCCCGGTGGTGGGCCGCAATGCTTTTCGTGGCACATGAAGCGCCCTTGAGGAGAGTCAGTTGGCGAGGCGCCGTCCGCGAGCGTTGGCTAACAGGTTCGTTACCCATATTTCTCCGGAACTTTCCAGAATGAGTGGATACGGTCAAATTCGCACACTCGTTCAAAGTTTTAAGGAGTAACAATGAACGATTTGACTATGACCAAGGAGCCGACGTCTCGAGCTGTTCGGCGGAAAATCATCCTCACCATGGTCGTGAGTATTCTGACTCTCTCTGGTGCGATTGCTCCGGCTCATGCCCTCAATGGTGGAAATCGTCAGGCCGCTCCCGGTAATTCCTCCGATGTTCTTGATAGCAAGGGGAATCCTCTCATTTCGGGAAACTACTACAAGGTTTACGACAATAGCCGTAAGACGGACGTTTGTTTTCAGAATGATTTCTTCCACATGTGGACTCTTGGGGGAATTTGCCCGGGCGTGGACCCGTATTTCAAGATCACGGCTCAAGGTGCGAAGGACGGTGAGAAAATCTCTATTAACGACAGGATTAAAATAGAATCAACTACCGTCAACGAATTCTGGGGGTGGGAGCCCGTTACCGACACCTACATCATGCGATCCGAGGACAAATCAGGCACGTTCAGTATGGACTCGGACAACCTTCCCGGGCGATCCACCATTCACCTGAGGGACGATACCGTCGGTGATAGTGGGAATTTTATTGCTGATAACGATGTTCATGGATACGACCCCGAATATAAACAATATGCCGTATCGTTCTCCTTTGCGCCAAGGGAGTCGTGACGTTGGGAAGTGCCTCAGTATATTGCTCGGTCGTCACTAACTCTTGCTGAGTGGCGCTCTCATGATCTGTGGGCGACATGACAAATAGGGGGTAGGGCGCAGTGCCCTACCCCCTCAGTCTTGCCAGACTTGAGAGACTTTTAGACTCCGTAATAGAGCTGGAAGCCCGTCTAATTGATAGGGGAGTGCTGTATCCCTTTGTCTTGGCGGGTATAAGAGACGTTGGTTGATTGTCTGACTTAGGGCAAAATGGTTAGTTTTTGAGTCACGCCGGGGGTAGAAACGGGGGTGATCCCCCTATTTCATCACCGTGTTTGACACGTGTTCCGTGGACTCACTCCCACCCCGCTACACCTGCCGCTTGCCCTACCTGATCGAGAACAATCTGCATGGCATCCCGCATCGCAGGACGACTACGCATCAGCACCCCGCGAACCAAAGACTCATCGTTGAGCATGAATTCAAATTCAATCTTGGTAGGCCACTCGGACCATTCATCCACTTGCGCAATCGCCGGACTCTCGACATCCAAGATTCGCACCTGCACACGAGGATCACTAAACGAGTATGCGCTGACCGAAGCTGTGCACGATTGAGCATCCTCTCCGGAAACAGCTTCTGCCAAAAGAAACCCACTATCCGACAAAAGTACAGAAATGAAACATTCGTTCTTGTAGGTCGAATAACCACCCATCGGCACTTTTTCCAGTCGAACTAGTGCAAGAACGGCGTCAGCGCAACGGCTCCCCAAGAAGTAAGGCTTGTTTCCCGGTATGATCTTATGAGAATCCGGGTGCGCACCGATAATGTAGTCTCGCAAGCGTTCGTGGACTGTTTCAATATTATTACTGTTCATACTCCAAGTGTGAGCAACAAAAGCTACCTACGCAAGACCAAAGGGCGCGACCTACATAAGAACATGCAGACATTCGGCGAAAAGTGTCAGTCTATATACATTCCGGGTTTCATCCGCGGCGTCGACTCGTCAGTTGGTTCGAAGTGCGTATGGCCACAAGCTTCAAGTAGTAGTTCAACATGTCCAGGGATGGAATTTTTGCGATATTGTGATCCGCCCCAGGTAGGAATTTTCATCTGATAGACCTCAGCAGGTTCAAATTCAATTACCTGTGCACGACCCTCAGCCTGACAATCAGGACACTTCATAATAACCTCCAGCTTGACGTCTTACGTCTCACAAGCCTACGCCCCACCAGAAATCCTTACAGTCACACACTGAACGCTCACCGACATGCACCACAACCCGCATAATCATGCAGAAAAACCTCACGTCACACACGTGAGACACGGTAGAAAACCTTCTGGGCGGATCTTCGTAAACCCGTAGGGGTGAAGTAGGGGGCCGGGAGGGGTAACCCCCTGGGTATTTATGCATGTGCCGAATGTTTATGC
>NZ_RBLM01000008.1:0-108611 GCF_003989425.1 Kocuria sp. HSID16901
CAAACAACCATCACGGGGTGATGATCAAACGTTCATCAGGTCATGCTGAAACCAACAAGAATTTCTACAAAAAACATTGGTACAACATTCTATAAACAAAGCACACTATTGAGTTCTCAAACAACGAACCACACGCCCACCAGAATCACAACAAACCATCATGACCCCAGCCAACGCCGGTCACATCAACCATCACCACGAAAAAGCGGCAACTTCTCTAACCTACCAGACCCGAAACCAGCCCGCAACCCCAACCCCGAACAACCACCAGAAGCACCTCACACACAGCAAGACACAACCCAGCAATCTTCACCAGAGAAGGAAAAACGGCCGCACCAGAATCGAATCAACAGCAGAACCTGTCAGAACAAGTCCCCCGCACCTCGCGGCGACAAGAAAAGACTTTACACACACGTGAACAACCACAGCAACTCGAAACCACGTGAAACACACCACACCCCCAACAAGCCCGGTATTCCGGGGATCTTGCCTGCCCGGCGCCTCCCGCGGTCACCTGAACCACAACTAGACACCAGATGAACGGCCGAGCGCCTCGAAAAGGGAACACTCGACGTCGTCTACTAGGGCGTTCGCCGGAATACCTGCCACCTCCCAGAGCGTTATAGGTGGTAGATCCCATGACTCCTCGCCGAAAGGTCGTCTCCGTGCTCCCACTATCCCTCATTGACTTCGCCACCATTTACGACGGCGAAACGCCCCACGAGAGCTACCGGCGCTCCGTCGACATGGCCAGACAGGCGGAGGGCCTCGGATTTTCACGCATCTGGTACGCCGAGCACCACAACATGCCACATATTGCCTCGGCGGCTCCGGCGGTTCTGATCTCTCACATCGCTGCTCACACCGAAACCATTCGCTTGGGCGCGGGCGGGGTCATGTTGCCAAACCATTCACCGCTGGTCATCGCCGAGCAGTTTGGCACCTTGGCGGAGCTGTATCCCCATCGGATCGACCTCGGCCTGGGTCGCGCTCCCGGAACGGACATGCGGACTCTCCAGGCGTTGCGTCGCGACCCCCAAGATGCGGAGCGCTTCCCGAGCGACGTCGTCGAGCTCCAGGGGTACCTTGACGGTGCCTCCCGGATTGAGGGAGTCCAGGCCATACCGGGGCGCAACACCCGCGTTCCCCTCTACATTCTGGGCTCGTCCCTTTTTGGCGCACAGCTCGCGGCGCAACTGGGCTTGCCCTATTCTTTCGCCTCCCATTTCGCCCCGGCAGCTCTCGAACAGGCCACCTCAACGTACCGGGAGAACTTCCGACCGTCTGAGCATCTGGCCGAGCCGTACGTCGTCGCCGCCGTCAACGTCACCGCGGCGGACACGGGGGAGGAAGCCGAAGAACAGGGTCGGAAGGTCCGCCGCAAGCGCGTGGAAGCCATGCTGGGGCGCGGTCGCCAGTTCACCGAAGCGGAACTCGACATGCTCGTGGATTCACCCGCAGGTCAGCAGGTTCTGGAGATGCTTCGCTTCACGGCCCAGGGCACGGGTTCGGAGGTCAAGGACTACCTCGAACGGTTCGCTCAACTCTCGCAAGCCGATGAGCTGATGATCTCGTTGCAGTCGCCGTCGACCGAAGAATCTGCCCGATCGATGGAAATTCTGGCCGATGCCTGGGGACTCGCCGCGTCCTAAATTCACGGAAGTTCCGTCAAAGGCGGCCCACTGCTTTGTGGGCCGCCTTTGGTGTGCCAAGGGCTAGTCGACGCGTCCTTCTTCAACCTTCTGGATCGCCGCGGTATTCGGCGGAAGGTCATTGAACTCGGAGGCGTCCTTATTCCTCACCATGACCTTGCTCAGGACGGCAAGAACCACAATCAGTGCGGCCGTGGCCAAGAGCTGGACGCGGATGGCTGGGTCCGTCATACCAAGCACGACGATCGCGGCCACCAACGCGAGAGCAAAGTAGGACAAACCGGGAAACGCCCACATCTTGAGGGGCAAGGTTCGCCCTTCACGGTCTGCCCGTCGACGAAGAATAATCTGCGAAATGAGCGCGAAGGTCCACACCGCGAGAATCGTGGAGCCGACCACGTTCAACATGATGTTCAGAATCACCTCGGGCCACAAATAGTTGAGGACCACGGCCACAAAGCCACCCAGCACCGAGAGAATCACCGAAAGGTAGGGCACACCCTTCGCGTTGATGGTTGCGAGCCCCTTCGGAGCCGAACCGCGCCGGGCCAGGGAATACAACATGCGCGAGCCGCCGTACATGTTGGCATTCAGGGCCGAGAGCATCGCCAACACAATGATGATGGTCATGACCCCTTCGGCAGCAGGTAGTCCTGCCACGTTGAGGACGGCAACAAACGGACTGGCCGAAAGAGTTTCGTCGTCCCACGGCATCGCCAGGACCATCACCGCCACGGCACCCACGTAGAAAACCAACACGCGGATCAGGATCGTTCGAATGGCTCGGGAAACATTCTTCGCCGGCTCGTCGGTCTCAGCCGCTGCGATGGTGGCCAACTCGGTGCCTCCAAACGCGAAGACCACCACCAACAGTGCTCCCGCGACACCTGACAGACCATTGGGCATGAAGCCGTGGTGATCGGTGAGGTTCGCCAGTCCTGGTGACGGCGCTGGCAGCACGTTGATGAGCAGAAGTACGCCGACGACAAGGAAGCCAAGGACCGCGAGGACCTTCAACATGGCGAACCAGAATTCCGTCTCCCCCAGCGTTTCCACGTGGAGCAGATTCACGGCGGTGAAGACACACATGAAAATGAGGGCCAGGACCCACTGTGGGATCACGGGCCAGGCCTCATTAATGATTTGGGCCGCCGCCGTGGATTCGGCCGCGATGACGATGACAATTTGTATCCACCAGAGCCAACCGAGGGCTCGACCTGCGGTAGGCCCCATGGCCTTACCTGCGTACGTGGAAAACGATCCCGGAGCGGGGTCGGCGGCAGACATCTCGCCAAGGGCTCTCATCACGAGAACCAGGAGGAGACAACCGGCAAAGTAGGAAATGATCACGGCCGGTCCCGCAGCTTTAATGGCGGAACCGGTTCCGACGAATAGACCGGTTCCGATGGCCGAGCCGAGAGCCATCATCACGAGGTGACGTGACTTGAGGCTGTTACTCGACGGTGCGTTGAGACGGGCGCTTGTGGCACCTTCAGGGGAGTGTGATGTATGACTCATGTGGGTCGACACTACCTGACAGTTTGAATTTATAGAACGTTCGTTCAGTATTTTTTTGAAGAAGTTGGCGACCCTCGAAACTCCGGCAAGTATCCAGGTTCTCCGGGTTCATTCAAAGACTCTGCTCGTAGACTCGAGACCATGACGGAAACGAGCAATGGCAGCGCACAACTTCAGGCCCTTTCCGAGCCGCACTCCCCCGAGAGCCGGCGCGGTCGCCAGAACCCCGGGCCCTGGTCGACCATTACGGCTCCGGCAGGAACCTTTCATACCGTGCAGAACGACGACGTCGTCCGCGCCCTCGGGATTCGGTACGCACGAGCCGAGCGCTTCGGTGCCCCGGTACCTCACGTCTATAAGGACCCCTTCACCGCGGACACTCCCGCGCCAGCATGCCCGCAACGCTACGAGGAACACGATGAGCAGATTCAACGCCTCGGTTTCGACGAACATTGCCAACGACTGAGCATCACGCGCCCCGCAGATCGGCGGTCCGGACTGCCCGTGATGGTGTGGATTCACGGTGGCTCATACATCGGCGGCGCGGGCGATCTCCCGCATTATGACCCCACCGCGCTCGTGCGAGACGAGAACATCATTGTGGTCAACGTGACCTACCGACTCGGCCTCTTTGGCTATCTCGGGGATGGCCACACGAGGGAATCCAATCCGGGACTCCTGGACCAGGTTGAAGCCGTGAAATGGGTTTACAAGAACATCGAGGCCTTTGGCGGGGACCCCGAAAGAATCACGATCGCAGGCCAATCTGCCGGGGGCCATTCCTGCTGGGATCTGCTGCTCGTCCCCGACATCAAGGGGATGGTGCGGCGAGCCATTCCCCAAAGCGCTCCCCTGGGCATCGTCCACGGTCGACGTCGCGCGTGGAAAGCTGTCACACCTGGACCTGAGAAAACGGGGCGGATGAGGCAAGCAACCACCACGGAACTTGCCGAGGCTGAATCCGTGATCAACCGCAAGGCGGCACTCCATCTTCGGGCGTCGCTCATGCCATTCTCTCCTCAATATGGACAACGTCCGCTACCCGACGAACGCAAACTCAAAACCGCGTGGAAGAGCGTGGGCCGCAACGTGGAAGTGCTGATGGGCACGACGGCGCGCGAATCGGCCCTGTTTACAGGTCGGGTGAAACTACTCGAAAGGCTCGTGGGGAAACGCTGGGGCCGACGCGGCGTCGTCGAGCCCCTCGTCCGGGCTACGACGAACCTGATCTACACGGCCGACAACGCCATCTGGGCGCAACGCCTTGCGAATGCCGGTGGATCGGTGGGACTGTATCGATTCGTCTACGGCAAGCCCGATGATGCCCTGTCCTGCTGCCACATCGCAGAGTTGCCGCTCCTCTTCCCCAATCCCGCGTGGACCGATACAGAAGACAACGCCGGAGGTGGCGTCCCGGGCCACCGAATCATGGAAACCTACGACCCCGAAACCGTTGAGGCCTCCGGACGCGCCCTGCGGGCCATGTGGGCTGGCTTTGTCCGCGACGGCTTCGGCTCGCCAGCCGTCCGAGACCTACCCGGGATTCTGGAACTCAACACTCTGAATCGCGCGTCAACCACCAATAGGAGCTGAACCATGCCTAAAACGAACAGCCACGATGAACCGATCTCAGACGAGCTACCTGAAACTCTCAAAAAATCCGACCGCAAGGCACAAGACACCTTTGCCAAGACCTACGACTCCGCCATGGAACAGTACGGCGATGCCCAACGCGCCTCGCAGACCGCCTATGCGCAGCTCAAGCACACGCATGAAAAAGTGGGTGATCATTGGGAAGAAAAAGAAGAATACGGCGATTCCGACGAACGGGCCGAATCCTCGGAACGCGGCCGCGGCAGCACCGCCGGTGGGGTCAATGCCAACGCCTCAAAGGAACACCTTTACCAGCAGGCCCAAGAGCTGGGCATTGAAGGGCGGTCACACATGACCAAGGATGAATTGGTCGAGGCCCTTCACAAAGAGAGCCAGCGCCAAACGTCTGGATCGTGACCGGCGCGAATACCCTCGACGCCTCACCATAAAAAGCGCGCCACCCCAGCAGGGATGGCGCGCTTTTCATGTCAGAACGCGGCGGCGTGGAAAACCCCTTCTACGCTGCCGCGCCCCCGCAATTAGGAACCCTTATTGACTCGGGGATCCTGGACGATGTCGATCGGCATGGTCGAGAGGTCGTACTTCTCGTTCTCTTCGAGAGACTCGACGACTTCCTCGGCCTCGTCTTCATTTTCGACGGCCGGCATGGAACCGTGCAGGTTCCGACCGGAAGACTCCTTCATGAAGTACACGCCGATGGCACCCACGATGCACGCGAGCATGATGTAGAACGCGCCCATCATGTCCGTGTTGAACAGGTTCGCCAACGCGGTGATCACGAAGCCCGTGGTACCGCCGAAGAGGGCGACGGCGATGTTGAACATGATGCCCATTGCCGTGTACCGAACGTTCGTCGGGAAGAGCGACGGCAGTGCGGAAGCCTGCACCGAGACCTGGAACATCATGATGATGCCCATGATCAGCAAGCCCAGGAACGTGGACCACGTGTGGCCCATCATCATCAGCATGAAGGCGGGGATGGCGCCAATAATGCCGACGACGCAACCCGCGAACATGACGGGACGACGACCAACGCGGTCCGAAACGGCGCCGAAGATCGGCAGACCAACCGAGACGATGATCAACACCG
Source organism: Kocuria sp. HSID16901 (assembly GCF_003989425.1). Classification (NCBI taxonomy): domain Bacteria; kingdom Bacillati; phylum Actinomycetota; class Actinomycetes; order Micrococcales; family Micrococcaceae; genus Kocuria; species Kocuria sp. HSID16901. The sequence continues at coordinate 5,875 of NZ_RBLM01000008.1, forward strand.
GCACCAGCAAAGCGTTGCCGTGAAGAGTGTCGTATCCGAGCACGTCGGAGAGGTATTCCGGCATGTAGGTGGTCACGGCGTAACCCACAACCTGAGCGCACATGACCATCGCAGAACCGATGAGCAGGTGGTGCCAGTGATCGCGGACCACTGCCTTGAGCTCGTCCATGATGGACTTGCGGCCTGCCTTCGTCGACTCCTTTTCGTTGGCTTCGTTCTGAGCCTCGAAGGCGTGGGATTCCTGGATGTGGCTACGCATGTAGACACCCACGATGCCGAGGGGCAACGCAACCCAGAAGCAGATGCGCCAGCCCCACTCGGTCATGAACTGTTCGCCGCCGGCAACTTCGAGAACGGTGGCGAGGGTCGCGGCAGCCGCGAAGCCGAGGTAGGAGCCCAGGTCCAGGAAGGAACCCCAGAATCCACGACGACGGTCCGAGGCGTACTCGGCGATGAACGTTGCTGCACCGGCGTACTCGCCACCGGTGGAGAATCCCTGAACGAACTTCAACAGGATCAAGAGGATCGGAGCGAAGATGCCCCACGTGTTGTATCCGGGCAAGCAACCGATGAGGAAGGTGCCGAAGGACATCATGATGATCGTGAAGGCCAGAACCTTACGGCGTCCGATCTTGTCGCCAATCGGCCCGAGGATCAAACCACCCAACGGACGGACCAGGAAGGTGACTGCCAAGGTCGCGAAGGTCGCGAGCTTGTCCCACGGTTCCGGGAGCGGGAAGAAGACCATGGCAATGTAGGTCATGACATAGGCGAAGACGCCGATGTCGAACCATTCCATGAAGTTACCCAAGAGGGTCGCGCGGAGCGCCTTCTTCATCTCGGACTGGTCGACGACGTGAATGTCATCAGTCGTCAGTGAAGGTGAAGGTGATGCGGATGGTGCTGATCGAGAACCACTCATAAGTACGCTTTCTATTTCGACAAACGCGTGCCACTGTACTCGCTTGATTCAGGGGTGCAACCGCGCAGTCTCCTGCTGACCCCTTCGAAGGCACTCGGCGAGCGCCGTCCGAATCCCCAGACGACCGACTCGCATCCAGCTCTTCCGTGTTGGTGGTCGACGCAAGTACGAGTCAAGGTCCCCATAGACAGTCTGTGACTCTACCAGCAGGGTACAGAATTGCCCATGATTGCCTAGGCCTATTGTGATGCAATACATCAAATCCGGGCGCGTATACGACGCGTCGTCACCGGGCTAAGCTGTTATCGTTCGCGGGGTTAAACCCTGAGTCATCCCCTGTTCATCAACCGAGGAGTACCGTGCCCGCCCCCAGCGCCGCAGAAAAAGTCGCCATTCTGACCACGGGCGGAACGTTCGACAAGTACTATTCCGTCGCCGGTGAGATGGAAATCGACGAGCCGACGGTTGGCCCCATTCTGGATCTGGCGGCCACCAACCTGGATACCGAGGTTCGTTCCGTCGTCGCAATCGACAGCTTGGACATGACGGACGAGCATCGCGCCCAGATCGCGGAGGCTTTGGAAGAAACCGATGCGCGCCGCGTCGTCATTACTCACGGCACCGACACCATGCCCGAGACTTCAGAATTCCTCCGCGAGCGCCCCGAGGCCATTAAGGGGAAGACCATCGTGCTCACGGGCGCGATGCAGCCTTCCTGCATGCGTCTGACCGATGCCCCGTTCAATCTCGGGGCAGCCGTGGCCGCCGCCCAACTCCTGGAACCTGGCGTCTACATCTCCATGAGCGGTCGCATCTTCGAAGCAGGATCGGTGGCCAAGGATCGTTCCCGCGGGGTCTTCGTAGCCAAGTAGAGCCACGATCAACGGTGCACATCACCGCATGGAAGGTTCACCGGTCTTTGCGAAAATGCCGTCTCTTCTGGTTGCGATGAGCACGAACCTGTTCTTCGGTAACTTCGTCGAGGTTGCCGGCGAGGGCCGAAGCTCCAGAGCGAGAGTCTTGCGCGCCCCCGCGGGCTGAACCTCGCGGAAGGAATCGTGGGCGACGCCGAAAATCAAAGCTCGGACGTGGAACGCTGACTTTCAGGGTGACGGGTTCGGGAAGCCTCCAGTTCCGCCATCTGGCCAGGATCCCAACGACGCCGCAGGTCACGATGGAAACGATCATCCCCAGGTTTTCTTCTTTGAGGACCAGGGTGAAGAAGGCCATCTCGGCGCCTCCGATGACACCGACGGTGGCGTAAAGCGAGCTTCCACCCAATACGGACGGAATGCGGTTGACCATGATGTCGCGAAGGACTCCGCCCCCAACAGCCGTCGTAACACCCAGAAGGATAGACGGTACCCAGTGAAGACCCAGACCAAGGCTCTTCAAGGTTCCGGTAGCGACCCAACAACCCATGCCGACGAAATCTACGGCCATCAGGAAACGCTGCGCCCACGGTGCTCCAAGGTCAAGCATGTACGCGAGTAATGCCGAAACCGCCACGCCGACCCAATAGCCGCTATCCGTCAGGGCGATGGGGAAACCGGTGTTGAGAAGGATGTCTCGAATGAGGCCACCGCCCGCACCAGAAACGATCGCGAGCATCACGAAGCCCACGACGTCGAACCGGAAATTGCGGGCTACCGCGCCGCCCAATAGACCATTGGCGACGACGGCTCCAATGTCGACGACGCGAAACCAGACTCCCGGATCCCACTCGTTTACCGACTCACCCCCGACTCATGCACCCGCGACACCTCGCATGTCGCGTTGATAGAACGATCCTAATGACGGACCCTTCCTCTGGCAGAAGCGAAGTCAGACTGTGGACGATGAATGGGATCGCTGCGGCCCCGACGGCCCGGCCCCGGGAGAGGAGGCGCGGCGTCGGGGCTTCGCAATCGTCAGCAAGGGATCAGTCTTGCTCTTCGAGGTGCTTGACCTCTGCTCCTTCGGCAGCGCGCTGCACAGCGGCGACGCCCTTCTTAGCAGAGGCGAGGGACTCGTATCCTTGCCCACTGGCGACAACCTCACCGTTACCGGCCTTCAGACGGAAACGGAATTTGCCTGCTTTATCCTCGTAAATTTCAAATTTTCCTGCCATGACGGGCTCCTAACGGAATCATATCGTTGACCCCTCTGACACTAGACCCACATCACATTTTCAGGGAATACATCGCGGAAACTTTTGGGAAGATCTCGGTACCTCAACGACGAAAATTACGGATTGAAGATGATGTTGCCCACAGATAAGAAGTACCCTGATCAGCGGCGAACACCACACATAAGGGTGCTTATTCGTTGTAGCCTCAATACTTAGGCACTCTATGTACCTGGTCCGGGCGGGTCGAGGACGCAATTTTTCGCCAAAACATCGGGAGGCGAAGAGTTGTATCGTCGAAATCCTGCCGTGTACCCATGCCCTGCCCGCACCTTGAGTTGGGGCTCTTCCCCTTTATGGAAGGTTGAAAGCAATGTTTGGACCCGAAAATGTTCGTCGACGCTGGAAGGTCGACGACGTCACGGTCACCAAGCCGAGCGTTATCAAGCGTGCCATCGGCGCTGCCGCCATCGGCAACATCACCGAGTAGTACGACTTTGGTGTCTACGCATATCTCCAGGTGACCATCGAGAAAGTGTTCCTACCTGACCTCGGCGGCGCTTTGGGCGCTATCATCACCGCGGCTCTCTTTGCCGTCGCCTTCCTCGTCCGCCCCATCGGTGGCTTGGTCTTCGGCCCCCTGTCCGACAAGATCGGACGCAACAAAGTCTTGTCGATGACCATGATCATGATGGCGCTGGGCACTTTCGCCATCGGCATCCTCCCCGGATACCAAACGGTCGGTCTCTGGGCTCCGTTCCTCCTTTTGGCCTGCCGCCTCCTGCAGGGATTCTCCACTGGCGGCGAGTATGGCAACGCGATGACCTTCATCGCAGAGTACGCACCGGACCGTCGCCGCGGGTTCTTCGGATCCCTACTTGAGGTCGGAACCTTCACCGGATACCTCTTCGGCGCCACCATTGCCACCGTCATGGCAGGAGTCTTGACCGACGAGCAGATGCTCAGCTGGGGCTGGCGCCTTCCGTTCTTCGTGGCACTCCCCCTCGGCCTCGTCGGCGTCTACCTGCGAACGAAGCTCGCAGATACCCCGGCTTACCTCGCCCTTGAGAAGGAAGCTGACGCGAATGAGAAGAATTCGCGGTCCAGCGAAAAGGGAGAGAAGAAGAAGGGCGAGTTTGCCACCATCTTCAAGCACTGGCCGTCGATGCTGATCTGCGTGGGCTTGGTGCTGGCATGGAACGTCACCAACTACATGCTGACCTCTTACATCCCGGGCTACTTCACCACGGTCAATAAGATCCAAGGCTCAGGCGGCGTTTCCGACCTGACATCCTCGATTTTGCAGATCATCGTGATGGCAGTCTGCCTTGTCACCATCCCATTGCTGGGTCGCCTCTCCGACCGCGTTGGCCGCAAGGCCGTCATTACAACAGGGTCGATCGCCTTGATCGTCCTGTCGGTCCCGTCGGTCCTGCTGATCCGGGGGCATAGCGACATTACGGTGCTGATTGGCCTGCTCATCATGGGCCTGAGCCTGATCTGCTTTAGCTCGACGATGCCGTCAACGTTGCCGTCACTATTCCCGACCCTGGTCCGCGCAGGCGCTCTTTCGATCGCTTTCAATATTTCAATCTCGCTCTTCGGTGGCACGACGTCCACCGTTATGAGCACGCTGATCGGGTGGACCGGCGATCTCATGTGGCCGGCGTACTACCTCATCGCGGCCGGCGTGATCGGCTTGATCGCCGTGTTCTACACCCCGGAAAGCAACGGTCGACCGCTGTGGGGCTCATCGCCAGCAGCAGAGTCGAAACCAGAAGCCAAGGAGCACGTGGAGGAGCTGAACCGCGAATACGAGTTGGCTAAGTCCGAATCGTAATCCCGAACAGCCTGCTACAAAGGGCCCCGGAGCACGCCAATCGGCGCGCTCCGGGGCCCTTCAGCATTCCGGGGAGCCTATGCGTTCGGGTCCTTGACTCGGTAGGCGCTATTTTCGGGGTTGTCCAGCGTCGAATGCTTGCGATTGTCATGCATCGCGAGTACGGCAATCAGACCCAAAACGGACATGACGACCACGTACCAGGGGAAGATTCCTCCGACACCCTGGTTCTTGAGGAACAGGGCGACGTATTCTGCAGACCCGCCAAACAGGGAGTTGGCAATGGCGTACGTGAAACCCACTCCCAGGCCACGAATGTGTGCGGGGAACATCTCGGCCTTCACGACGCCGGAGATCGAGGTGTACAGGCTGACGAAGACCATAGCGATCACGATGAATAGCCCCGAGACCACGATGGACGATTGTGAGCCGATGAGTGCCAGCAACGGCACCGGAAGAACGACCATGCCGATCACGAAAATCAGCATGTTGTTTTTGCGCCCGATCTTATCCGAGAGGGCACCCGCAAGCGGTTGCATGAGAATGAAGATCAGGAGGCAGATCGTCATGGCATCCGCGGTCTGGCCTTTGGGGAACCCGGCCGTGTTGATGAGGTATTTCTGCATGTAGGTCGTAAAGACGTAGAACACGAGGGAACCAATAGCCGTGATTCCAAAGACCACCCAGAAGGCCCGCTGGTGGCGGAAGACCTCTCGGAGGCTTCCCGAGCCTGCGGCGTTGCGGTCAATGTGCGACGTCGTCTCCGTGAGTCCGGAACGCAACCACAACGAAACGATCGCGGCCACGGCTCCGATGACGAAGGGAAGACGCCACCAGCCTGCGCTGATCTGCTCATCCCCCAGAGTGTGCGTCATAATCACGGCCAGAAGACTAGCCAGCAACTGCCCACCGACCAACGTGACGTATTGGAAGGACGAGAAAAATCCTCGCTTTCCGGAGGTCGCCACCTCTGACATGAACGTGGCTGTCGAACCGTATTCTCCGCCTACCGAGATCCCCTGAATACACCGCACGATGGTGAGAAGGATCGGCGCGAGGACGCCAACGGAGTCCGCTGTGGGGAGGACTGCCATGGCCAACGAGCCGGCACACATCAGCAGAATCGACGAGAGCATGGATGCTTTGCGTCCGTAGCGGTCGGAAACGCGCCCGAATATATATCCGCCGACGGGTCGCATGAGAAAGCCGACGAAAAAGACGCCGGCCGTACTCATGAAGGCACCCGTTTGGCCCGTACCCGAGAAGAAGTGCTGGGCAAAGTAGACGCTGAAAAATGAGTAAACGTAGAAGTCGAACCACTCGACGAGGTTTCCGCTCGAGGCGGCCAGGATCGACTTGACCGTTTGCCACGTCGATTTCTCTGGCACCCCGCGGGTGGTCTGCTCCGGTTGAGACGCCATGATGCGTTCCCTCCTGCGTATGGCGAGCCTCCCCGCCGGGTGTGATAGACCGGTCCAGGCTACGCCCAAGGAGATCCAGATCATAATGTTGACGGCCCTTGTCAGCGACGTCTCAACCCTCAATGAGGTCTCGCCGAGGTTCAAGCGCCTGGGGATTAACCGATCATTCACACAAACGTCATGACGGAATCGAGTGTTGCAGGACACGTCGCTGGAGCTCGATCCTAGGTTGGGAGTAGTTGGCACACGCCGACTCGGGGTTACGGCCTCGACGTGGAAAGGGAGAGGCCGAATGCCGCGAGGCGCTCCGTCCGCACCGCCGAAGGGGAACTCATCGTGAGCTCGTCCGTCACTACATACGTCCTCGACACCTCGGTCCTTCTGTCAGATCCGAGAGCCATGTTGCGATTCGACGAACACGAAGTGGTTCTCCCGCTGGTGGTCGTCTCCGAGCTGGAAGGCAAACGCCATCATCCGGAGCTCGGGTATACGGCACGGAAGGCGCTGCGCATCTTGGACGACCTTCGTGACGAATTTGGACGCCTCGATCGCGAGATTCCGGTGGGCGATAGCGGCGGAACCCTCAGAGTCGAGCTCAACCACATCGATTCTTCTCAATTGCCCCTGGCTTTCGACCGTTCCGAAAATGACACTCGCATCATCGCTGTGGCACGAAATCTTAAGGCTGAAGGCGCGAACGTCGTCGTCGTGACCAAAGACGTTCCGATGCGCGTGAAAGCCGCATCCATCGGTTTGGCAGCCGAACAATACCTCGCCGAACAGGCCGTGGACTCCGGATTCACGGGCCTCTCGGAAGTATTCCTCAATCAGAATGAAATGGATGAGTTGTACAAGAACGGGCATCTGACCACCGATGCGGCCGTGGAGGAGGTCATCAACACGGGATTGATTCTCTCGTCGCCCGGCGGCTCCGCTCTGGGCCGTGTGGTGGGCTCCGACCACATCAAGCTCATCCACGGCGACCAGCAGGCGTTCGGCGTCGGCGGACGTTCCGCGGAACAACGGATCGCCATCGATATGCTCCTTGACGAATCCGTGGGCATCGTGAGCCTCGGGGGCCGGGCGGGCACCGGTAAGTCCGCCCTGGCGCTGATGGCCGGTCTCGAAGCGGTCCTCGAGAAGGGGACGCATCAAAAGATCACGGTCTTCCGTCCGCTTTATGCGGTGGGCGGGCAGAACCTGGGGTACCTTCCCGGGTCCGAGGGAGACAAGATGAATCCGTGGGCCGAAGCCGTTTATGACACCCTGGGCGCGCTCGTCAGCAAGAATGTCCTCGACGAGGTCATCGAGCGGGAGATGCTCGAAGTTCTTCCCTTGACGCACATCCGGGGCCGGTCGTTGCACGATACGTTCGTGATCGTCGATGAGGCACAGTCTCTTGAACGCACGGTGCTGCTGACCGTTCTGTCGCGTCTCGGCGAGAATTCACGGGTTGTGCTCACCCACGACGTCGCCCAGCGAGACAATTTGCGGGTGGGTCGCCACGACGGCGTGACCGCCGTCATCGACCGCCTCAAGGGCCATCCCCTCTTCGCTCACATGACGCTCACCAGATCCGAACGATCGGAAATTGCCGACCTGGTCACGGACGTCCTCGAAGACAGCGAACTGGTCTAACCCCGGAAGGGTGCGGCCTCGCGGAGGATCAGCTCTGCGGACCTGCCCGCGTGGCGACGATCGCCCCGTGGGGTCGCGCTCCTGGGTCATGACGATGATGAATCTCCTCCACCCGTAATCCCACCGTGCGCATCAGCGTTGCCAATTCGCCTCGGGGCCACCAATAGGCGGTGGTGATCGCGTGATCGAAAGCTACACTCTCGTCACCGTCGAAATACCCCATCAGAAGGCTCCCGCCGGGCCGCAACGCATGCGCTACCCGACGCAATTCGCCCTCCCGGCGCTCGGGAACGACGTGAATTAGCGAATACCAGGCCAAGATTCCCCCAAACTGTTCGCCAGAGAGCTCCAGCCAGGTGGTCCCGCCCTCGTGAACATCAAGATGGGGGTGCTTGTTCCGCGCATGCCGAATGAACTCCTCAGACGGATCCACCCCGAGGACCGCTTTCCCTTGGCTGGCAAGGTGCGCCGTCCAATGCCCGGGACCGCATCCGAGATCAAGAATTTTCCCTGAGACGCCCGCCGACCACCGATTCACGAGATCGATGTCTGGCGCGGCCACGGCACTCATCGCGCCGAGCAGTTCGGCATACTCGGCGGCCCGCAAGGAATATGCTTCGGCAATTCGCTGCTCGTTCACGGTGTCTCGCTTCCTAGTCCGGTGGAAGCGTCCGCTTCAACGGACCGTTCCAGTGACTGGGCCAGCTCGACAACCGAGCGACGCACTGCCTCATCCCCCACGACAACAAACGGGTGCTCGAGCCGGGCCAGATACGACGCGGCGCGTGCTGGATCGTCCGTTCCTGCCCGATACCGGCACCGATCCGGGGCAATTTCCCGTACTTCGGCGCTACCCCACAGAAATTCCGACGGAACATCCCGCGGCCCGCAGTGAATTTCGACGTCAATGATGTGTGCAAAGGCTGCCAAAGGCATCGGTTCTCGCAACTGATCCAGCGCTTGTCCTGAGTCCCGGCGCGGCCTGAACGTCCATTGTCCGACGTCGACCTCACGCATTCGATCGACCCGAAACTGGCGCCACTGTTCTTTCTCGACGTCGAAAGCCCCCAGGTACCAGAAGTTTCCATGCCACATCAGACTGTATGGCTCGACCCATCGTTCTGATTGAGCTCTTCGTCGATCCACGTATCGGAATCTCAGGCGACGATGACGGCGAGCTCCCTCCGCGCAATGCTGAAGGTTGCCAGACAACACCGCGTCGACGGGTGCCTCGACGTCCAACGACGCGCGGAATCCCCTCACGGTACGTCGCGCGGATTCGGGGAGGAGGTCTTCCACTTTGCTCTTCGCCCGCTCGATGACGGATTTGTCCGCAACCGAGGTAGAGGCGACCTCGAGGGCCAAGGTGAGAGCCAGGGCCTCTTCTTGGTCCAAAGCCAGGCTGGGCAATAGTTGCCCCCGATCCAACCCGTAGCCCCCTCCATGACCCGACTCCGAGCTGATCCGATAACCGGCCCCACGAAGCCTTTCGATGTCACGACGGAGCGTTCGCGGGGTCACGCCAAGCTCCTCGGCGAGTTGCCGCCCTTCCCACATGGGGGTTTGGCGAAATAGGCCGAGGAGCTTCAGCGCACGGGTCGTCGGATCGTTCACGGTCCCAGTCTCTCAACTTTGCGGACAGTTACTGTCCTCTATCCACAGATACTGGAATCAATCGAAAACATCACTCACGAAAGGCCGGCATCATGGCATTCCTTACTCCATCAGCCCAGGGGGAACGAGATGTCCTCAAGACCTTCATCTTCCAGCAGTTGGCGCAGGTCAGAACCACGGTCCATGGACTGACGGATGAACAGGCACGCTCAACGCCCACCTCATCCGATCTGAGCCTCGTGCGTTTACTCCTTCACTGCGGCGGTGTCGCCGCGTGGTGGACCACCGTGTCCACACAGCTTGCGGCTCAACCGTCCATCGACCAACGGTTCTTGGACCAACAGGGAGCGGCAACGGGTGAAGCGCCGGACGTCACGCTCGAGGAGGCCCTCCGCGCATTCGATGAAGCGGTTGACTATTCTTCGAGGAACTTTGATGCCATCGAGGATCTTGATGCGTTCGTACCGACCCCGGAATCTCCGTGGATCCCCAGGGACGTGACGCAGTGGCAAGTTCGATGGATGCTCACCCACATTGCCACCGAAGTGGCACGGCATTGCGGTCACGCCGACATCATCCGGGAAGCCATCGACGGCAAGGGCGCTTTTCAGCTCAACGACGAGGCCGATGGCATCGAAGGCCGGGAGAATGGCTAGGGCCATCCTCTCATCGTGGCCTAGTAGCCCAGGTATGCCTGAGCGTTGGCCCGCCCCACGGGGACGTACTGAGGGTTGCTTGCCAAGTCGGCAAGTTTCTCCGATGAGGCATTAAATCGGCTGCGGTCCGCGACGCTCGACTTACCGGCGCCGCCTTCGGTGTGCTGCCAGAAGTCGTAGTCTCCCCACGCCTGAGGGACTTGTCCTGAGGTTTTGCTACCCCATTGAGCGATCATCAACGGGCTATCAGCGAATTCGGGGGTGTCTCCGACGCACTGATTCCACCACGCCGTGGTCGTGTAGATCATCGGCAGCCGGCCGGTTTCGGCCTGGTATTCGGTGCGGAAGTCATCGATCCATCGAATCATTTGAGCTTTCGACTGGTGATAGCACTGCTCTTCGGCGGTCTTGGCACTCGGCGTGGGCTCAAGATCGAGCATGCCGGGCAACGTCTTTCCGTCGGCGGTCCAACCGCCTCCGTTCTTGACGAAGTGCTGGGCCTGCTCGGCCCCGCCACTCTGGTGAGGACGCGCAAAATGATAAGCGCCCTTGTACATTCCGGCATCACCAATCGCCTTGTACTGCTGCTTGAAGGCGGGGGAGGTCCAGTCCAAACCGTCCGTGGCCTGCGCCTGACCGAATTTTACGCCGGCCTCAGCAACACCTTGCCAGTCATAGTTGGTGCCCTGATTGACCGAGATATCTCGGCCCTGAATTCCATCGGTGGCATGAGCGGTCGACGCCGCCTGAGCGGGGGAAAACATGGCGGAGAGGCCGACTAAAGCGGTTGCGGCCGCAGCTATCGTCGCGATGCGGTTACCTCGAAACCGGGCCCCAGAGATCGGGCGTGAGCGTTGCATTCCTGGATCGACCATTTCTATACCTCGCAGTGCGATGTCTTGTGCGTTCGTGACATACCGGGAAGACCACCGATCTTCACCGGTAGGGCGCCAAAAACGCTCCAAGGGGTCGCCGGGGAAGACGTGCGGACGCCGGGTCACGACGCTAGAGGAGTATCACGCAGTATGTCCAGAAACACACCGTTGTATTTATATTTGAAGAAGCCCGCGTATTGGTCACGAGGCACCTCTTGTCCCCTGCAATTCCGGCATTTTTGGGGAATTTGAAACACCAGGGATAATCATCAAAATTCATCTGGCGGATACGGCGCGTTTTCGAAATATTTCGACGAACTACCGAGTTACCCGCCGTCGCTTACGGAGAAACTACGCTGATAACCATGACCTACGAGATCTCACATTCCATCCATATCTCTGCGCAGCCCGACACTCTGTACAACCTCCTCTCCGATGTCACTCGAACCGGCGAGTGGAGCCAACAGTGCTACCTCTGCGAATGGACGGAACCGGGCCATCAAGGTGTCGGATCAACTTTCATCGGACACAACCGAACGCCCAGCAGAGAATGGAGCACGACGTCCGAAGTCGTCGCCGCCGAGCCGGGCCAACACTTTGCGTGGGAGGTCATCCCGGCACGAGTTCGCTGGGGATACCGGCTCGAGCCCGAAGGGGACGGAACCAGAGTTACTCAGTACACGAAATTCGGAGAGACAGCCGAAAAGGTCTTCTCGGAAAGATTCGGGGAGGATGCTGAATACCAGGTATCTATTCGCCGGGAAGCAGCAGAATACGGGATTCCTCAAACTCTGAAAGAGATCAAGAACTTAGCTGAATAATATGAATTCTCGGCGCCAAGTCGAGGGTTTGTGGATAAATACACATGCGGTGTCGTCACATTCGTATGTCAATGTTGAGACGCCCCACGGCTCGTCAGTAATTTGCCCGTATGGAAATTTCGAGAAGAAATGCGCTCTCGTGGGGTGCGGTCGCTACGGCCGCCTCCGGGGCAGCCATCATCACCGCGCCCGCAGCCTCTGCCGCAGAGGCAACTCCGCAAAACACCAGTACCAAGAAGCGGCCCTTGAGTTGCCCGATGGGTAAGGGGAAATAAACCATGGCAGTTCAGATCGCGTCACCGAATTACACCCCCGGTCGAGAAGGCACCGCCATCGATCGCATCGTCATCCACTACATCGTCGGGACCTTGGCCGCCGCTGACACCACGTTCACGGATCCGAACTCGGGCGTGAGCGCCCACTATGGGATCGGCGAAGGCGAGGTCCATCAGTTCGTCGCCGAGACCGATACCGCCTGGCACGCCGGAGATTGGAATTTCAATCTGCGGAGCATCGGCATCGAGCATTCAGCCGATCCCAACCGGGCCCCCACCCAAGACACTTACAACCAGTCCATCAACCTGTGTGCAACGATCTGCCGCACGTATGGTTTGGACCCGCAGTCTCAGATTGTCCCCCACAACTTTGTGGTCTCCACCGATTGCCCAGGCACGGTGGACATTCAGGCGATTCGGGACGGGGTAGCCGCCATCCTTTAACCGCGCGGAGGCTCTTTCACGCCGCAATTTTCATGAAGACCGGCCCCGAGCTCAGTTTCTAACGGACGCTCGGGGGCCGGTCTTTGCCATGGGGCCACGAGGAACGGACAATTCCCCTCACACGCTGGGATTGTGGTGGCCTCGAGACGGGCCTACCTCGTCGCCGCGGCGAATGCGTCACGCATGTGTGGTGCAAGCGCGGCGTCTCCCGCCGGGGTCATGTGGATCCCATCAGAGAGCAGATTCTCCACGTGGAAATCCGTGATCCAGTATCGGGTGTCAACTGTGCGCACGCCTTCCTCTCGGGCGGCTTGAAGTTCAAGGGCTGCGAGTGCATTACGGTCGTTATGGTCCGGCGTGCGTTTGGTGATCGGGCAGGCCATCACAATCTTCGAATTGGGGTATGCCTGCTTGATTTTCTTGAGCGTCGTGTGGATATCCGCGATGACGGCCGGATTGTTGTAAACCCACTGGTCGTTTCCAGAGCCACCGATATATACGACCGACGGGTCGCCCGCGGGCAGCTGCCAGAAGTTGTCCACAACGCCGGCCCGGTACGTGCCGTATCCAACACCGCTGAAGTCTCCCGTGAAGCCAATACCGCCCATCGCATACACCGCGTTGGTCCGATACCCGGCCTGCCTTATCCCGGCGACCACCCAAGAGTTGTATCCGCCCTTGGCGGTCTGGGAGTCGCCGATAATGAACGAATCCCCGGAGCTCAGCGCGGTGTCCGTCCGCATCACGAGGTCACCCCGCTCAGGGAAGTAAGCCAGGGCGTTCTTCTCGAAGGTCGTGTAGACCTTTCCGTAAGTGAGCTTCGCGGAACGAGGTAGCCCTTCCGGCCCAGCGTTGGATCGCCACAGCTCGAAAACGTGGTTATCCATGGCCACGGGACCGTATTGCGCCGTCGTGACGACGACGCCGCCCGGGTACCGGCGGTATTGCGCGCTCGTGCTACCGCTAAACACCTGTGACAACGCCGAACCGGACGAACCAAACCCATCATCGGACGCCAGCTGGTCCATCGCCTTATCGAGGTCGGCGTCGTCGTTCGCCCCGCGAGGGGTCCACGTGACCGTTCCATTCGGGGCTTGCGAAGCCCTACCGCCCTGGAAGTTTTGGTTCCACGTGCCGTTGACCTGCCACGAGGGGCTGGTGGGGTAACCCCATGAACCGCGCTCGTATCCATTGCGCGCCCATTCGTCGAAAATCGGCCCCCATTGAATCGGTTGCGTTCCGGTAGCCGGGGACCAATAGATCTTGCCGCCGTCGAAGTCTTCGTACACGCCTCCCGAGGGCAGGCCCGAGATTTCCGATGACGTCGGGTATCCGAGACCACTGTTTTCGGCGCCGAGTTGCCGCCACAGGCTATAGATCGCCCCGTCGGACTTCATCAGCACCACTCGACCCTGACGGGGATGCCAGATCGTTGTGCGACGGGCGCCGTCGGCACCGAGGAAGGTCTGCTGGGCACCACCAGCCGTGAGCGGCGACTCTTCGACAGTGGCTCCACCGAGGACCCCGCCCACACCACCCTGGCGGTCGTAGTAGGCGTTGAAGCCGTTCTTGACCACATGGGTTCCAGCAGCCGATGACCACGTGACCTGGCCGCGCGAGAATTTCTGGGAGCAGATGGGGCCATTGCAGGCCTCGACCGACAACGGATACCCGAGTTGGCTCAGATGCGACTCCCAATAGGAGCCGATGGCGCCGGTGGTCTTCACGGGAACCGCCCCGGCCTCGTTCGACCAGGTGATCCAGTGCCACGCGCGAGTATTCGGGTTATAGGTCTTCAGATACCAGCCGTTGGTGCCCTGACTGTAGGAAGTCACCGGCGTCATGGGCATTCCGAACTCGGAAGCGACCGCGCCACGCCCCTTGTAATATTCGTGCACACCGCCGTTGCGAACCCACATGGCCGGTGTTTTCGGGGACCAGTAGATCCTCCCGTTGGCGAATTCCTGATACACGGCCCCGTTGGGTCCACCGATCTCGCCGCTGACCGGTTGCCCGAGAGTGGACCGGGCGGCGGAGTTTCCGTAATAGAGGCCGCCGATGGCGCCTTTGACCGGCGGCGTAGCTGCTTGGGCGGACCCCGCGACGGGCCCAGCTAACAATGCAATAAAGGCAAGGAGGGCCACGAGGGCAGGCGAAATGAACCTTTTAGGGGACACGAGTGATTCCTCAGGGGAGGTCATCGAAACGATGAAAATAAATAAGCCTGAATAAACATAAGCCCATTCCCCCTCCCCGGCAACAAGAAATTATCCCCCGCCAAGCGATTTCGTGATTCCTCAATTTTTCACGATCTCAACCCCATGGATCAGCGTCGTTCCAGCGATCGCGCATCACGACGCGAAGATTCCGGTTCGGCAAACTTCATGCACGACCTGCGACTTAGCGCCGCTTAGAATTTTCCGAATAGAAATCAGACTGCGACATTTATATACATACTTATGCAATGAGTTTTCAGATCGTGGGGTGTGCTCCTTCGCCTCGGCTAAGCCCCTTCGCTTGAACACACGGAACCGCCACACCCATCCGAACGAAGACATCGGGCACCAACCGCTACCAGCAGTTGCAAGCTATGCTGACTGGGAACGGGGCATGGCCTACCCAAGCGGGCCCCACCAAGCGGCCTGAAAATGCACATGACACAATCCCGCCAGCAAACGACCATTCGTATCGCCTCAACCAGTGATGCCCCTGAGCTCGCAGCCATCCTTCGCATGGATCGTGCTGCCCTCAAGCCATTCGAGCCCACTCGTCGTGACTCTTACTTCACCCAGGAAGAACAATCGCGGCTCCTCCATGAGTCACTGGCCAACTACGAAGCCGGCACTGAGGCACCGTTTGTCATAGAGTCTCGCGGCGAGATCGTTGGCCGCTTTCAACTTAACGGAATTACGCGGGGGCCCTGCAATCCTGCGCCATCAGCTACTGGATTCGAAGCGATCGCCGGCGCCAAGGCCACGCAACGCGTGCCGTCAGCTCCGCGCTACAAGCCGCATTCATCGACTTCAGGCTTCACCGTGTTCAGGCCGAAACCCTGACATGGAACTCTGCGCCTCAAGAGGTTCTGCTCTGCAACGGGTTTCGGCCGTACAGCCTCGCCCCGAACTACTTGAAAATAGATGGACGGCGGCAAGATCATGTGATGTACCAGGCCATAAGTCAAGAACCACGATTTCAACAGACGGCCGGCACCAATGCGTCCCTCCCGACCGAAACTGCCGTAGTAATTAAATTCACAGTGTCATAGGATGCTTTTACGCAACCACGTTTATCTGGAACCACACCCATCACGAGGAAAAACCATGACATTTGAAGAAGGTCTACAAGACCTCGCTGCTAAGCTCCGCTCCCAACAAGGCTCTATTCAAACCGAAGAAGCCACCAAAAATGCCTTCATCATGCCGTTCATCTCCAGGGTTCTCGGCTACGACGTCTTCAACCCCCTCGAGGTGGTTCCGGAGTTCACCGCAGACCATGGCACCAAAAAGGGTGAAAAGGTCGACTACGCAATCATGAGGGACAAAGAAGTACAAATTCTCATTGAATGCAAACAACTCGGTGATCAGCTCAGTCTCAACCATGCTTCACAACTTTTTCGGTACTTTTCGGTGACCAATGCCAGGATCGGAATACTTACAAACGGGCGTATATTCAATTTCTACACTGACCTGGACAGTCCGAACATCATGGATTCGCAGCCGTTTCTCGTTCTAGACCTACTGAACATCGACGAGACCGTCCTTCCGGCGCTCAAGAGCCACACCAAAGAAACCTTCAATTTGGACTCCGTCATAAATTCCGCAGAAGAACTCAAATACGTCGGAGCCCTAAAGCGGGAGTTGGCTGCAGAGTTCAAGGACCCGTCCCCGGAATTCGTCCGACTCTTCATGGGCCGAGTATCTGAACGACGGGGCACCGTCGATAACCTCAAACTGTTCAATACCCTGGTTGTCAAGGCGGAAAAGCAATTTCTAAAGGGCATGGTCAATGACCGGCTTTCCGCCGCCCTTGGCGACAACGACCAAGCCTCATCGTTGACGGATATAGCCCCGGACCAATCCGTCCAGCCGTCCGAAAACGACCAGGGAACGGAAGCGAGACCGGATGTGGAAACCACGGAAGAAGAACTCGCCGGATACCACATTGTGAAGGCAATCTCTTGCAGCGAAGTCAAGCCAAACCGCATCACCCAACGAGATAGCAAATCCTATTTCGCGATTCTTTTAGACGACAACAACCGTCGCCCGATCGCCCGCTTGCACTTCAACGGGAAGACTAAGAAGCACCTAGGGCTCTTCGACGAGGACAGGAAGGAAACCCGGTACCTGCTGGAGGATATCGAAGACATCTATTCGCATGCCGAGCAGATCCGCGAGGCCGTCAGGCGCTACGACTCGCAATAATCGGACCTCGAAGTTTAGCCGGCGGGGCGAGGGATTTTTGGTCCCGTTCCACGTACCCCGGGAGGACCCCGCGCACCTGTGGAACACCGTTTCACTAGCCGCACCCATCCACAAAAAGTGCGCGATCCGAACATCGGTGCGCTCTGCGTCGGGAGGGTTGAGTACCGTGAGAGGCAAGTAACCTACCCGAGAAGTGGAGTTTCATGAGCCTCGTCGGCGAGTCATATGTGGTTGGTCTGATCGGTAGCGGGATCACCGCAACCCTCAGTGCCCCGATGCACGAGAAAGCCGCTGACACGCTTGGGTTGCGATACATCTACCGGCCCATCGATCTCGACACCATCCCCGACGGCGTCGAGCGGGCACCCGAATTATTGAAAACCGCCGTTGACGTGGGCTTCAGCGCATTCAACATCACGTTCCCCTGCAAACAGACGATTATCGAGTACCTCGACGAGGTCGCCCCGGATGCCGCGCGCCTTGGCGCCGTCAACACCGTGGTGGTCGATGACGGTCGGTTGATCGGCCACAACACCGACTTCTCCGGGTTCGCGAGCGCCTTAGATGCCGGCCTTCCCGGAGCCGACCTCACATCGGTAGTGCAGTTGGGAACCGGCGGTGCGGGGTCGGCAACCGCCTACGCCGTCCTGTCCCGCGGGGCCGTCAAGTTGTCCCTCTTTGACGTCGATCCGCAGCGTTCGGCCGAGCGCGCCACCGAATTGAGCGGCCAGTTCCCGGATGCAAGCGTCGTCGCGCTGACCGCCGATGACCTGCCGCAGGCCCTCGCAGAAGCATCCGGCCTGATCAACGCGACGCCGATCGGTATGCACCACCATCCCGGTGCCCCGCTGGACTTGGATCTGCTCCATCCGGAGCTCTGGGTCGCGGACGTCATCTACCTCCCACAGGAAACGGCCCTCATTAAACGAGGCCGTCAGCTTGGCTGTCGCGTGCTCCCGGGCGGCTACATGGCCGTAGGGCAGGCGGTCGATGCCTTCGAGCTGATCACCGGTTCGCGTCCTGACTACGCGGAACTGCGCACCTACTTTGAACGCCTGGTCGCCGACCAACAAGGAGAAACACCGTGAAGACCTCCATAGCCACCGTGTGCCTATCCGGGACCCTCCGGCAGAAGCTGCGGGCCGCATCCGCGGCCGGATTCGACGGCGTCGAGATCTTTGAGCAAGACCTCGTGGTTGCACCGGAATCCCCCGAGCAGATCCGCGACTACGCCAACAGGCTGGGTCTGAGCTTAGACCTCTACCAGCCCTTCCGCGACGCCGAAGGGACTGCCGAACCGGTATTTGAGGACACCCTTCGCCGCATCGAGGAGAAATTCCGGCTCATGAACCGCCTGGGCATGGATCTCATGCTCATTCCCTCCAACGCGGGAACCGCCACCGTGGACGACGACGCCGTCGTCGCCGAGCAGCTCGGGCGCTTGGCGGATCTGGCCGCTGGCTATGGCATTCGCCTGGCCTACGAGGCTCTCGCGTGGGGCAGGTTCGTCAACGACTTCGAGCACTCGTGGCGTCTGGTCGAAGCGGCCGACCGCGACAACTTGGGCATTTGCCTGGATACCTTTCACATTCTCTCCCGGGCATGGCCCACCGACTCGATCCCGGACATCCCGGGAGACAAGGTCTTTTTCCTCCAACTCGCGGACGCCCCGCTCATGTCCCTGGACGTGCTCTCTTGGTCGCGCCATTTCCGCGTTTTCCCTGGTGAGGGCGGGTTCGCACTCGTCGACTTTATGGTCAAGCTACTCGCCGGTGGCTATTCGGGACCGCTCTCCCTCGAGATCTTCAACGACTCGTTCCGTCAGACCCGCGTGCATCGCACGGCCGTGGACGCGTTGCGTTCCTTGGTGTGGCTCCAAGATCAGACGGCACGCGCGCTGGAGGCTTCGACCGGAACGAACGCCGTGACGACCCGGGCTGCGGCCCGCGTCGGGGAACTGACCCGGCTGCCCGGTGCCGCCATCCCCCAGGGCCTGACTTGGGCCGAGGTACGTGGCCAAGAAACCGAACAGATCGAAATCCTCCTGATGCACCTAGGCTTCGAACATCGGGGGCGTCACACCAGTAAGCCGGTGCAGCTCTGGGAACAGGGCGGGGCACGCGTGGTCATTAACGAAGAACCGGGAGCCTCCGACGAACCCACGATGGCCTCGCTAGGTTTCGAGGTTCAGCACCCGACCGCGGCCGCGGCGCACGCAACCGCCCTCAAAGTTCCGGAGGTTCCACGCGTCACGCGCGAGGGTGAACAGCACTTCCCGGCGTATCTGGCCCCGGACGGAACCGAAGTCTTCTTCTGCCCACCTGCTTCGGACGGCGGCGACCGCTGGATTGAGGAGTTCTCCTGGCCAGACCATCGTGATGCCGCAACCACGGCCGGTCCCGCTATCGGCGAACCGCTGATCACCGGGATCGACCACGTGAACCTGGCACAGCCCAAGCATCACTACCCCGAATCCGTGCTGTTCTACCGCGCGGCCCTTGGCCTGAGCGTCCAACCGTCCCAGGACGTCCCGGGGCCCAATGGGCTAGTCAGCTCGCAAGTGGTCCGCAACGACGCCGGCTCGGTACGGCTTCCCCTGAATGTGGCACCGGATCTGCGGAAGGATCCCGACGTCGAACACGTCGCCTTCTCCTGCCGCGACGTCGTCGGCCTCGCCCGGAGGGCCCAGGCCTCGGGGCTGCGTTTCCTCCGCATCCCCCACAATTACTACGAGGATCTGCGAGCGCGTTTCGGTCTTCCTGAGGAAAAGATTCGCGAGCTCGAGGAGCTGGATCTGCTCTATGACCGTGACGAGCGCGGAGAATTCCTGCACTTCTACACGCAGACGGTCGGGAGCCTGTTCTTCGAGGTAGTGCAGCGGATCAACGGTTACACCGGGTACGGCGCACCGAACGCCCCCGTTCGCATGTCCGCCCAGTACACCCACTCGCTCTAGGCGTTCACGGGTCCGGGCATAAAAAAGGCCGGTTCGACGAATCATTCATTCGCCGAACCGGCCTTGTTCGTGCCGATCTCGTTCAGTCGCGGGGAGCTTCCTGAACCGTGACCTTGACCTTCTGATCAAGCCGCACCACTTCGAGGGCTTCGGTGCGAGACATGTGCAGACTGTCGATGTCGGCCAACGGGCGACGCGCGGTTTCCTTGGCCGTCATCGCGACGGCGGCCACGCACAGACCCACCACGAAGACGAAGATCGCAGGCAAGACCCAGTTATCCATGTTCTGGCCATTCAGGGCCGCAGCAATGACGGGGACGAAACCTCCCGACAGAGCGAAGCCCACTTGGGTTCCCAAGGCCAGACCGGTCGATCGGACGTTGGTCGGGAACATCTCGGCATAGAAAGACGGCCAGGTGGCGTTCGAGAAGGAGTAGAAGCCACCGTGCATCAGGGCGCCGAAGACGAAGATCAGCGGGATGTTCCCGTGAGAGACGGCCGATAGGAACGGGAACATCGTCGCCCCGGAGAGCAACGCCCCGGCCACGAACACGGGCTTTCGCCCCACCCTGTCAGAGACCATGGCCGAGAGCGGGATGACCGCGAGCCCCACCGCGTTGGACACCACGGGAACCCACAGCATCGTCGAGCGCGGGATCCCGACGCCGTTGGTCGCGTAAGAGATCGCCCAGACCGTAAATGCGACGTTGAGGGTATTCACCAGGGCACAGATCGCCACGCGAAGAATCGCGGACTTATGGTACCGAAACGCGATGGATAGGGGCGCCGCGTTGTCCAGAACGGATTCCTCTTTGTCCATCTTCTCGAAGGCCGGGGGTTCTTCGAGCTTGCGCCGGATCAGATACGCCGCAAGGACCACGAACGCCGACAGCCAGAACGGCACGCGCCATCCCCACGCGAAGAGCTGCTCCTCGGACAGAAAAGAGGTGAAAGGGATAAACACCGCGGTGGCCAGCAGAGACCCCGCCTGGGTGCCTTGAAGGGACCAGCTGGTGATGAGCCCTCGCTGGTCATCGCGGGCGTGCTCGAGGGACATCGAGATGGCTGAGGCTTGCTCGCCGGCCGCCGACAGACCCTGAACGACCCGGCACAGGATCAGCAGGATCGGCGCGAGCATTCCGACGGACCCGTAGGTTGGCAGGCACCCAATGCCGAAGGTCGCCCCGCCGATGAGGAACAAGGTCATCATGAGCACGAACTTGCGTCCGAGCTTGTCCGAGAGCGGCCCCATGATCAGCGCGCCGAACGGTCGCACCACGTAGGCGACGCCGGCGACGCCCATCGATTGGAGGACGGCAGCGGCGGCGTTCCCCTCGGGGAAGAAGATGTGGTTGAGCACGACCGCGGCGGCGGTCGCGTAGACCGCGAAATCGTAATATTCGAGCGCGGAACCGATCCACCCAGCGAACGCGGCGCGCCCAGGGGATTTGCCCGGCTGGACAGCGGTGTCGGCAGCGGAAGACGTAGACATGAACCTGACCTTTAGACCGGTGGTGATAGAACTCGCATCAGCCTAAACGTGGCGGAGAACACAAGTCGAACACGCGTTCGCAATGCGAACCACCAACACTTCCACACCCGCTGCATGGCGCCCAAAGAAGGTCAGACTCAAGCCGTCGTGAACGGGTCCAGTGCTCACTCCCCTGGATTACTGGCTACCTTCACGAATAATCACAGCTGTTTGATAGCAACCCGTGGTCCAATCAATCCATGCACACAATCACCTTGTCTCCGGCTAAGCGTGCGCTGGTCGGAGCCGTCATGGTTATCCTCGCCGCGACCATCGGTACCATCGTCCACACGACGGACGTTACCGCGGGGGACATCAAGATCCTGGACGAGTTCATCGAGAACCGCACGCCGGCTTTCACAGCATGGATGACCATGGTCACCAACGTCTTCAGCCCGGTCGGCACGATCGCGATCTCGGTTGTCGTTGCGCTGGTGCTGTGGTGGCGCACGGGAATGTGGAAGTCGGCGGCCTACATTTTCTGCTCGGTGGCGGCCTCGGCTCTCGTTACCTACGTGCTTAAACTGCTTTTCCAACGATCCCGGCCACCGCTTATCGACCACCTGGTCAACGAGGTGGACTTCAGCTTCCCCTCCGGGCACGCCACGGGCACCGCTGCCCTGGCCTTCGCGGCGGCATGGGTGATCACCCACGAGCTACAGCAACGGGCAAGGTCCAAGTCGCTGACCTGGGGGATCGCAGCCTGCGTGGTCGCTGTGGTCTGTGGATCGCGGCTCTACCTCGGCGTGCACTGGTTCACCGACACCCTGGCCGGAACCATGATCGGCATCGGAATGGCCCTCGCCCTCACCTCCGTGGTGGAGGCGAAATGGAGCAGGAGGAGCTCTACTTGGCATCGGCTCACCGCCCGCCGACCCAAAGGCCCCGAGACACACGATCGCAGCGCGTCGAGCCCTCAGTTCCGGGCGGCCAAGGCCCCATCGGGGAACGTCGCGCACTAGAAGGCGCGACGCCCCGCCCACATGGCCTCCCCGATTCCCCTCCACCTCACGTGGAGCATCGGGATGCCCTTCGCACTACCGCCTATTTTCGCGCCCACGCGGTGAAGGTCACCTTGTTATCCGAATTCTGCACGGCCTGGCCGCCCTGAAAATTCTGGATCCACTTGCCGTTCTCCAGCCAGGATCCCGACGTCGGATATCCCCAGCTACCGTTCTCCCAGCCCTTCACGGCCCACTCGTCGTAGATTCCACCCCACTGAATCTTTTGGGCGCCGGTCGCGGGGGACCAGTAGATTTTGCCGCCGTCGAAATCTTGGTACACGCCATTCTGAGCCGTCAGGGAAATTTCATCCGAGGTCGGGAAGCCCAGGCCTCCGCGCTCACGACCGAATTCGCGCCACACCCCGTTGATCCCACCGTTGGTCAGCACCGCACTTGCCTTCGCCCTCTTGGGGTTCCAGATGAGGGACTGGGACCGGCCATCCACGGACACGAATTTTTGCTCCGCACCGCCGTTGGACATCGGCGTCTCGTTCCCGAGCGCTGCCCCGAGAGGGCCACGGGCCGCACCCGAGTTCACGTAGTAGACGTTAAACCCGCCGCGCACCTCGCTGGTTGGCGTCTTAACCGACCAGGTCACGGTTCCGCGAGAGAAGGTCTGGGAGCATGCTTGACCGTTGTCGGTGCAAGTCTCGGGGGAGACTGGGGAGCCGAGGCGCGCGATATTGCGCTCCCAGTAGCCACCGATGCCTCCGGTGGTCAGCACCGGGACGACGCCCGTGTTCGGGGACCACGTCAGCCAATACCATTGACCGGTATCTTTGTTATAGGTCTTCACGCGCTGGCCGGCCTGATAAGGCTCTTCCGGGGTCATGGGACGGCCATACTTGGAGCCCAGTGCGCCATTCTGCTTATAGAACGAGAGAATTGCACCGTTCTTGACCGCGATGGCCGGTGCGTTGTCGATCCAGTAGATGGTTCCGCCGTCAAAGTCCTGGGAGGTGTCACCGTTAGGCTGACTGTCCTCGGCTCCGGCCGCGGCTCCCATCTCGGCCTTGACCTCTGGGTCTTGGTAAGCGCTGGCGATGGCTCCGTGCACCGGGTAAGCCTCTGCCGCCTGGGCCGGCGCGGTCAGCGTCCCGAGGGACAGGGCGGAGACGGCCAAAGCCGTCGTTAGGGCGGTGTTAATGCGATGACGCATGGGGGTCCTCTGTGATTCTTGAGTGCGAGTTTTTGAGATCAGGAATGATCACAGAATAATCTATGCCACGACATATCGTTTTCGCGTTCATGACACCAAGTTTTTAATTTCCCCAAAACACCAAAATCTGTGGAAAACCCTTGAAACTAAAGGAGTTTTTGTTTCTTTCCCGAATCTCTCGCCACATTCCGCCGAGGATCGAGCAACACCAAGGGGTGGGTCGCCCATGGAGCCTGTCAGCCTCATGATCTGAGGCCGAATCCGCGCAAGGATCTGCGTCGCAAACAAGCGGTCGAGACCTCCACCCACATCTCGAAAGCGCCGTAGAGGCCTCGACCGCGTGGGGTCATTAACTGGAAACCGATCCGTAGACTTTCTGACCATTGCTCAGGGTTGCGGTTATTTCCGCCCGGGCCAAGGGTGCCGAGCCCTGATACCTATACGTTCGGGGCAAGTCCCGATAGGTCACGTTGAAGTGCCCCGACCATCCCGTAGAGAAATTCTTACACCCGCCTTGTCCTGGCGAATACACGGGGAGCCTATTGCGCCATGCGTTCCAGGTGTACCTCATTTTCCACGCCCTGGTGACGTTTCCGTCACTGAACCTGACGGGCACCCCGTCGCGGGGATTCGACAGGACGACGTACGGATCGAATCCACTCGCGCGGGTTGGATACATGGCGGTGACGTCAAACTCATAACTGTTATTCGTGGTGTTGTTCTGACGTGCTTCCCAAGAATTTCCCGGCCTGGTTCCGGCATGCTCTCCGCTGAACGTTGCCAACCGATGGTCTGGCTCCAAGGCTCCCGGACCTGGGGAGTATTCAGATGCGCGACGCTGGATGTAATTGTCGATAACGACCATTTCGACGGTGACATCGTGCGGCAGATTCACGATGGTCACGTTTCCGCCGCTGGTACGCAAAACCTGCGTGGTTGTTCCATAGTTGCCGACGTCGCCCCAGTGATAGCGAATGTCGCCGTCGTAAATGACGATTGGATTGCAGTGTGAGCTCGCAGCCTGCGCAGGAACCGATGCAGCCGCGGTCATCAAGGGCAAGGACCATGCGGCGCCGAGAGCAACGGTACGTCGACTAATCCCCGAGGACTCGGGGGATGGTTTATTCAATGTTGTCATGTTTCGTTCAAAAGGTGCTTCAAATAGGCGACAGAATGAACCCCGGTACGCATCGGGCATGGATAGCACCGACATCTACCGTGGGCGGATCCCCCTACTGAGGATCCGCGAAACACATGGTACTCAAAATTCTAATTATTTCCGGTTGATGCACCGCACACTATTCACACGGCGAATACAGATGCCGCCCGAGCAATGCGACGTCGTGCTCGGTTATTCGGCCTCCAGCTCCTCAGGCGCTCCCGCATCTGAGGATGGTTCGGCGTTGGACTCTTGCGGAACCATTCCACGGGTGCTTCGGAATGCCTTGAAACTAGCCCAGATCACCGCGCTCAACGGGACCGATAGCAGAGCACCTGCAACGCCACCCTGGTGAGCACCAATAGCCAAGGCGCTGATGATCACAATTCCGTGCAAGCTCAACGCAGAACCCATGACCTTGGGTTGTAGAACGTGATGCTCCACCTGGTTGACCACGACCACCACGCACACCAACACGATCGCAGCGGCCGGACCCGCCGCCACCAAGGCCACCAGAGCTGCCGCAATTCCCGTGACCAACGCACCGACGATGGGGATGAATGCACTCAGGAAAATCATCGCAGCCAGGGGGAATGCCAGGGGCACTTTCATGACGAGCATGGCGATGAGATCGACGATAGCCGCGAATCCGGCAATGATGACCGTTCCTCGGATGTACCGGCCAAGCACATGCACGCTGGCGTGACCTGCGGCGTCGACCCGGTGCGTCAGACGAGCCGGAACAAAGCTCAGAATAAACTGCCACATTCGGGGGCCGTCCAAGAGGAAGAAGAACAGCATCACGACCATGAGCAACGCCCCAGTGATCAGCTCGGTGACCACGGTGAAGCCTTCGACGGCGCTGGTGCTGGCGTCGTGCGTCTGGAGGTACCCGGTCGCCTTGTGGAGATATTCCTGAATGTGCGTGTTATCCAGGGGAATACCCCAACCCTCAAGAATCGTGAACAGCTTGTCCACGCCTTGTTGTGCCTGCACGGCCAGGTCGGACCATTCGTAAATGACCGTCATAACCACCGAAGAAATCACGGCCGCAAGAGCCAAGATGATTGCCAGCAATGCGGTAATAGCGGCCCAAACACGGTTGAATCGCGCCCGACGGAGAATCCGAATGATCGGGTGCATGGCGCTGGCGATAATGAGCGCGAGCAGCAGAGGGAGGGTCACCAATTTCAGGGTGACCACCAGCCAAATCCCCAGGGCCACCGTGCCTGCCACGATCAAGATCTGGAGTCCGCGAATCGCGGCGCGACCAAAAGAATCTTTCCACAACTGCTTCGGCGCAGGAGGCTCGAGGCCGTAGTCGGCAGTGGATCCGCCCTGTGGCCTTTCGACCTCGCGAGATGCTTGTGCCATGGGTGTTCCTCTGTTCGTCCGGTTATGGTTCACGCGTCTCGGCACGATGGGCTCGGCGTACCCGCGGGTTCAATACTACGAGAGCCGGCTGTTTCCGGGGAGGAGTGACGATGGCCGACGCAACGTCTGCTCACAACCTGACGTGCGACGTCGCGACATTCTTCCTGCACGGAAAGGGGCAACCGCACCGGAAGGACCACGCAGACCGGATACTTTGAGGCCCTCAGTAGATTCATGGATCATACCCCCATGAACAGAAGAAATAACCCATAATCTAAGGCATGGAACCACAACACATGCCACAGCCTGGTGGGCCTCCGCGGTCACCACTCCTCGAACGAAACACCCTGGTGATGCAACAGGTCACCGGATTCATGTCCAACGACTTCGACATTTTGGACGAGTCCGGAGCCTCCCTGGCCACCGTGAGTACAACCAACGACGCCGGGCCTCGCTGGCTCGTCGGAAGCCGGTCCTTTACGGTCGTCGATGCCGCGGGTCAGTTCCTCATGGGCATCACCGATCCCATGGACTTCATGCGGGATTCATATCAGCTCGCTGATCCCAGCGGCCAGCAATTTGCCCTCATCAGAAAGCGATTCACGGTCATGGCGCTGAGGGCGACGGTCGAAATCTCCGGCGCCTCGACCATCACACTTTCCGGCAAGCCATTCTCGATGGAGTTTGCCGCCGACGTCGACAGCGTCGAAATCGCCCGCGCGACCCGCAAATGGGCGGGGTTCGGCCGGGGACTCCTGGGCCATAGTCGTTACGCCCTGGAAATCCGCCCAGACGTTCGCCCCCTCGACCGGCTCGGCCTGATCGGAGGGATGGTCGCGCTCGACCTCATGCGCAATAAGCAGTCCCGCAACAACTGATTAACCCTGAAGGAAACGCGATCCACCATGGCAAATACCGTTCGCATTATCGGAATCCTTCTCCTGGTGATTCCCGTCATCCTGCTCTTGGTAGGGCATTGGGTGCCAGGGTTGGCAGTTCTTCCGGTCGGCGCCGCCATGACCCTATGGGGCGGCGACCACTTTTCCACCATGTCGAGCCGTCGCAAGCCACCCAGCGAGACTGATCTCTACGAATAGATCTGCCGGAGAGCGTGTCGGTTACTCGGGGAGCTGAACGACCTGGCCCGCGTAGGTAAATCCACCGCCAAAGCCCAGCAGTAGCGCCATGCCTCCGCGCGGCAAATCACCGCGGTGCCAGTACTTGGAGAGCCCCAAGGGCACACTGGCCGCGGAGGTATTCCCCGACTCGACGACATCCTGAATCAATACCTGCTCGTCCGTGACTTTCAGCGCCTTGGCAAGCGGTTCGATCAATCGCAGGTTTGCTTGATGGAAGGCGAAGACGTCGATTTCGTCGATCGTCATGCCGGCGGCGTCGACGACCTTCCGCGCCTGCTTCGCGGCGTCGGTGAAGGCCCAACGCATGACCTGGCGTCCGTCTTGGGTGAACGTTGAGGGGTCGCCGGCGATGATGACGGCGTCGGCCATGGAAGGCACCGAGCCCCACAGAGTTTGACTGACCTTGGGTTCCTCGGACTTCTGGAGGACGACGGCGCCGGCGCCATCAGCGGTCAAGATGCACGTGCGACGATCTGTCCAATCCGTCACCTTGCTTAACGTCTCCGAGCCGATCACGACGGCGCTCTCTGCCGAACCGGCGCGAATAGCCTGGTCGGCGATGCCCACGGCATATTCAAAACCGGAGCAGGCAGTGTTGATATCCATGATGGCCGGCGACGAGAACCCGAGACGCTGGCTCACGCGTCCCGCCGTATTGGGGCTGCGTTCGGTGGACGTGGTGCTCGCGACGACGACCATATCGACGTCGTCAATGCCGGCGTCTTCCAAGGCCATGCGCGCCGCAGCGACGGCCATGTCCGCAACGGTTTCGTCCTCAGCGGCAATATGGCGTTCGACGATCCCGGTTCGGGTCTGGATCCATTCGTCGTTGGTGTCGACCATCTTGGCGATGTCGAAGTTCGTCAGGATCTTTTCAGGCTGGTAGTGACCCAGGCCTGTGATCCGTGAACCGTGCTGCGTGGAAGGCTGTTGGATGGGCATGCCCACGAGTTTACTGTGTTCGACCCCGAGCTAAGAATGCTCGGGGTCAAACACCGCTGAGGCCTAGGACATCTTGTCCGCAACCCGTTCAATCAGCCCAATGGCATTCCGGCGAGTTCGGTCGGCACGATCCTCTGGGGTGAGGGTTTCCTCCATCTGCCGAACACCGGCGGGCCTCTTGATGCCCCAGGTGTAATCGCTACACCGCAGGTCATCGCAGATATAGGTACCCACGGAGCTGTAGCGGTCCTTGGCGGATTTGCTGCTCTGAATGGAGTACATCGCAACCCCACTGTTCGGGTGCAACGTCATGCACAGCTGGCACATTTGGGCTCCACCTTTGGGCTTGCGCGTGTTTTTCTGCAGAACAATCCCTCGAAGACCGTGCTCGGTTTCGACGACGATGTACCCAGTCTGCGGGGCCTTCGGATCGACCCAGCCGAGGAAAATTTCCCGCTCCCAATCCGTTGCGGAGAGGTTCTGGGGAAGGTTCAGCCGACTCGCGACGCCCTTGGTGCAGTTGAAAAAGCTCTTGCGGATCTCGGATTCGGTGGGGTGATACATAGCTATATAAACCTTTGTGACGTGGTGTGTAGAGCTTCGCCCAACGCGGAAAGCTCCGGGGAAAGCGCACTGATGCGACGAAGGGCAGGCCTCACGAGCCTCGCCCGGCCTCAAGCTTTCAGGCGCGAGTTACTGGCCGGTCAGCGACATCGCGCAGCCGGCTCGGAGCAGAGCTATCTAGTGTCGGCGGTCAGACCGCCGACGCCCTCCTGACGCCCGGAGGCATAAGTGTTTATCCAAGTCACATTTCCATTGTGACACTGCGGTCAAGTGCCACTAGGGAACCCCTCGGAGGTCCTGTCTCCGGAATCCGCGGGAGGCGTTACCCGACGCCGATCACTCCCCTGGTGGCGGGAGCGAATCCATCGCCAGAGCAATACATAGACGAGATGAACGATGATGGCCTGCAACAATGCGTACAAGAAGGACCCGGAAATCATGGAGTATCCCACGCAATAAATGCACAAGGCTATTGCCGCAGAAACGATGGTCCCCAAAAATTTATGCCCTGAGTAGGCTCGTACGATTCCTTCAACCGGACTCTCCACGGCATAGGCAACCCAGTAGATCACCACGGAGACCACAACGGCCCCTAGGGGCCTCAAAAGCGTTGACATACCGGCGATCCACGGGAGGAGACCCACGAGCACGGCCGGCAATGCCGAGACCACTCCGAGCAGCAGAACCGCCGCGGCATACGCCATGCCCTGACCCAACTTCTGCTGACTCACAGCATCGTTTCCTTTCGCGCGCATCGTGACCGTCGACATGGATATCTCTTTCAATCTACGGGGGCTCTTCTGGGGCGTAAATAACTCCCGAAATTCTTGATCAAACCGTTATCAGCCCCACTGAATTCCAGAATCGAAGCGACCCCCAAATACCCAACCCTCCCGGACCACACTCCACCGATTTACTGACACATTTATTCCCTTAATATCCACCGGCTCGACAACCATTATTCGAGCCTCGAATGCCAATCTCATCAGGCACGACGCCCACTAGATTCGGCTTCCACCCCTCTGCTAGCTTCATAGTTGACCGATTCGCTATGGATAGGCTTACCTAAAATTGACTTCTGCACAGACTTTGCTCGCGGGGCAACGAACCCTTTTAGGCATGGGTTCGGCTACCGAATACCGTGACCGCGTCACCGACATGGCCGAGCGCGTGGCCGAGCATTTCCGAAACGTGAGTAGCCCAGCCACGGGAACCCCCCTCGACGAACTGCGACGGCGCGTGGATGCCGTGGACCTCGATGCCGAGCCCGTCGGTGGAGCCGGAGCCATCGAGGAAATCGACTCCCTCTATCTTCAGGAAGCCGTCTGGTTCCACCACCCCGACTATCTGGCGCATTTGAACTGCCCCGTCGACGTCAACGCCGTCGCCGCTGAAACGGCTCTGGCTTCGGTTAACACCTCCGTCGACACCTACGACCAGTCCCGCGTGGCGACCCTCATCGAGCGCCATGTCCTCGCGTGGGCGGCCGAAAAGATTGGCTTCACTCAGGGCGACGGAATCTTCACGTCTGGAGGCACCCAGTCGAACCTTCAAGCCCTGTTTCTCGCGCGTCAGGCCGCCCTCGCGGGGTTCAGCGGCCGGGAGCGTAGCGAGAGACAAGCGGGTCTCGTCGTCCTCACCACCGAAGAAAGCCACTTCAGCGTCGACAAGTCGGCCTTGCTGTTGGGCCTGGCCGACGACGCCGTCGTGACCGTGGCTTCCGATTCGGAGGGCCGCATGGACCCCGAATCCCTCGAGCACCGACTGACCGCCGCACTCGCCGAGGGCAGAGTCCCCATGGCCATCTGCGCGACGGCGGGCACCACCGACCGCGGCCGGATCGACCCCTTGCCCCGCATCGCGGATATCGCGGAGCGCCACGATGTGTGGCTACACGCGGACGCCGCTTATGGCGGGGCCCTGCTGGTCTCGCCGACACGACGCGGGTTGCTGGCGGGCATCGAACGGGCCCGCAGCGTCACCATCGACTTCCACAAGGGCTTCTTCCAGCCCGTCTCATCCTCGGCACTGATCCTGCGAGATCGCCAAGATTTCCGGCTCGGGACCTGGCACGCCGACTACCTCAACCCGGAGGAGTCCGACGAACCCAACCAAGTGGATAAGTCGCTCCAAACCACCCGCCGATTCGACGCCCTCAAGCTCTTCGCGACGCTCCGTGGCACCGGCTCGCGCGCCATCGGGGAGTCCATAGATCAGGTCATCGATGTGGCCCGTGAAACCCGCGAATTTCTGGAGTGTCACGAGACGCTGCGCCTACTCTCGGGAAGCGACCTCTCCACCGTGATCTTCCGTTGGCAACCGGATGGAGTGAGTGACGCGGACGCCGACGCTCTCGTGGCCCCGATCCGCCGCCACTTCCTGGAATCCGGACGGCTTTTCGTTGCGAAGACCGTGCTCGACGGGAGGCCCGCCCTCAAACTGACCCTGCTCAACCCCGACGTCCGGATCGACCACCTGATGGATCGCCTGAACGTCGTCGCCGATCTGGCGGCCGACCTACACGAACGCGCTTCCCTGGGCGGCAACACCGGCCTCGGAACCACGCGCCCATTCCCCCACCCCACCGAGGAGAGCCACGCATGAACCCCGCACCTACGGAACACCACGTCTACGACCTCATTGGCATTGGCATCGGACCGTTCAACCTGGGCCTGGCCTGCCTCTCCGAGCCGCTCGACGACGTCGAGGCCCTGTTCCTGGACGAGAACGACGGATTCGCTTGGCATCACGGGGTGATGTTCGACGACGCCACCATTCAGGTTCCCTTCATGGCCGACATGGTGACGATGGCGGATCCTGCTTCTCCATACTCTTTCCTCAACTGGCTCAAGCAAACCGGCCGCTTGTATTCCTTTTACATCCGTGAGGATTTCCACCCTCTGCGGCGCGAGTATGACGCCTACTGCCGTTGGGTCGCCGGGCAGCTGCCGAACCTCCGGTGGCAACATCGCGTGGAATCGGTCGAATACGTGGAAGCCGAGGATCTCTTCCTGGTCACCTCGCTCTCCGCGCAGGGCGTGGAAAAGCACCTGGCTCGGAACGTCGTCACCGGCATCGGAACCGGACCGCGCATTCCCGAGGTCTTTTCCGGACTCGAATCCGGCGCACGGCATTCCTCGCGGTACCTCTACGAACGCGAGGAGATCGTCACCGCCGAGTCGATTGCGGTGGTCGGTAGCGGGCAGTCGGCCGCAGAAATCTACCTGGATCTCCTTTCTGACCAGCGCAACCACGGCTACCAGCTGGATTGGATCACGCGCTCTCCCCGGTTCTTCCCGATGGAGGACACCAAGCTCACCCTCGAACTCACCTCTCCGGAATACGTTCGCCATTTCCATTCCCTCCCGGAGTCTCGGCGCGACCGGCTCGGCCGCGAGCAGCGTGGGCTCTACAAGGGCATCAGCATGACGACCATCGACGACGTCTACGAAGCCCTTTACCGCGAGTCCTTTGAGCGCGATCTCCCGACGACCCTGCTCACCAACACCGCCGTCATCGGGGCAGAGCCCTCCGCGGACGGAGACGAGATCGTGCTGTCCCTGCACCATGAGGAGCTCGGAACGACGACGCAGCGCGGCGCACAACAGGTCATCATGGCCACCGGCTACGCCCCACGTGACCCGGAGTTCCTTCGTCCAGTGGAGCACCTGATCCGCCGTGACGAGGCCGGACGCTTCGACGTCGACCTCGAATTCCACGTCGATACCCTCGGTGGTCGCTTGTTCGTGCAGAACGCCGAGGAACACACGCATGGCCTCACCGCACCGGACCTCGGCATGGGCCCCTGGCGCAACGCGATCATTCTGAAGAACATCTTGGGACGCGAGGTTTACCCCATCGAACACGACATCGCATTCCAAACCTTCGGCCTCACCGCCGCGACGGAGGAGATCAAGTGACCACGAGCATTCAGACCGAGACGCCCCAGACTGGGCACGCATCCAAAACCCTGGAACTGACCCTTCGTGCGGCCCGACCGGCCAACGACGCAGGGTTCCTCGCACGGTGGCTCACCCATCCGGCCTCTCACTACTGGGAGATGCAAGACATCACCCCTAGCCAGGCCGAGGAGTATCTCGCTCAGATAGTCTCCGATGATGCCCAAGACGCTTGGATCGTGTGCGAACGCGATCAGCCGCTTGCTTACGCAGAAACCTACGATCCGGCGCGCGTGCTCCTCACGGACGTTTTCGACGCCGAACCGGGCGACCTGGGCATGCACCTGCTCGTCGCTCCACCTCCGGCGAACCCCGCGGAACGGCGCAACGGGCTGACCAGCGCCGTCATGAGCCGGGTCGTGGAGTGGTGCGTACAGGAGCTGGGGGCGCGGCGCATCGTCGTCGAGCCGGATGCCCGCAATGAGGCCATCGCCCGAAAGAACCAAGAGGTAGGGTTCCGGTTCCTGCGGGAGGTGGATCTGCCGGGCAAGGTCGCGGCCCTCAGCATTCTCGATGCCGCCGACGCCGGCCACCCGGCCCCGAACGACCCCACGCCGCACCTCTCTCCGGCCATGATGGAACCGGCCCAACGGCACATTCTGGCCAAGGCACTCCAGGAGTTTAACCACGAGCACTTGATCGAGTCGCGTGAAATTTCGGAGGGGCTGTGGGAGACCCCAATGCCGGACGGGACC
This sequence comes from Kocuria sp. HSID16901, assembly GCF_003989425.1. Lineage (NCBI taxonomy): Bacteria > Bacillati > Actinomycetota > Actinomycetes > Micrococcales > Micrococcaceae > Kocuria > Kocuria sp. HSID16901. The sequence goes on from NZ_RBLM01000008.1 coordinate 39,391, forward strand.
GTGTACCAATACCGTGCCGACATTTTGAAGCTCCATCACTGGGTGATTGACGAAGCCTCACTCGTTCATCTCAACCCGGCGACGTCGGAGCGGCTCTCCCTCGATGCCCAAGAATTCATCGCCCAGCTTCACAGCGAACTCGGCGTTCCGGACCGACTCCTCGGCACCTACCTGGAAGAGCTCGCCTCGACTCTCGCGAGCGCGGCTTTCAAGAACTACCGGGGCGGACCGAATTCCCGCCAGCTGGCCCAAGGCCGGCGGGACGACGTCGCCGCGGATTTTCAGCAGGTCGAGGCGGCGATGACGGAGGGTCACCCGTGTTTCGTGGCAACCAATGGCCGTATCGGGTTTGGATTGGAAGATTTCCGAAGCTTCGCCCCAGAAGCGGGCGCCCGTTTCCGCTACGTTTGGGTCGCAGCCCAGAAGGTGCACGCGGTCCTGGAGGTTTCGGCGTCGAGCACGGCGGATGAGCACTGGTCCGAGGAGCTGACCGAGCAGACTCGCCGGGAGTTCCGCACCCGACTCGAGAACCTCGGCCTTAACCCCGAGGAGTATGTGTGGATCCCCGTGCACCCGTGGCAATTCCAGCATCGCATCGCCATTAGCTTTGCCCCGGATATCGCCGCGCATCGACTCGTGGTTCTGGGTGAGGCACCCGACTGGTACCAACCGCAACAATCGATCCGCACCGCCTTTAACAGGAGCCATCCCGAGCGTTCCTACATCAAGACGGCGCTGTCCATCCAGAACATGGGCTTTTTGCGTGGACTATCCCCGGCGTACATGCGGGCGACTCCGGCGATCAACGATTGGGTGGCCGATCTCGTGCGCGGTGACCCGACGCTTCGCAACGCGAACTTTGATGTTCTGCGCGAGCACGCTTCCGTTGGCTATACCGGGGATGCCTACCACCGCACCGAAACCAAGTCCGACCAGCAGAAGATGTTGGCCGCCCTCTGGCGCGAGAGCCCCTTGCCCAAGCTGACGGAGGGTGAACGGATCATCACTATGGCTTCCCTGTTGCACCGGGATGCACAGGGTCGGCCGGTCGTCGTGGAGTTGATGAAAGCATCCGGGCTCCAGCCCGCCGCATGGATTCGCGAATACCTTCAGGCCTACCTGGTGCCGGTACTCCACTGTCTCGAGGTTCACGACCTCGCGTTCATGCCTCACGGCGAGAATCTCATTCTTCGCGTGAGGGAAGGCCGGGTGACTGGTGCTTTCATGAAGGACATCGGTGAAGAGGCTGCGATCATCGGCGAGCGCGAACTGCCGGAGGAGATCTCTCGAATGCGCCACGTGATCGACGACGCCGAGGCTGCCCAGCTGATCTTTACCGACGTCTTCGGCGGGGTGCTTCGGCATCTGGTGGGGATCCTCCACGCGGACGGCGTGCTCGGCCAGGAAGACTTCTGGCGGATCGTCCGCGAAGTCATCGACGCGTACCGGGCCGAGGGGCTACCGCGACGGCGCGCGCTGGACCTGGACGTGCCCGAATTCCGGCACTCGTGCCTGAACCGGCTCCAGCTGCGGAACACCTTGGAAATGGTGGATCTTCAGGATGCTTCGGGATCTTTGATTTACACCGGGACCTTGGAGAACCCGATCGTCTGATCCTGGCTACATCAACGATGTAAAAACGTGAGCGGTGAGACCCACACTGTGAGTCTCACCGCTCCGATATTTCCGGCCTGCGGCCCCGCACGAACGTGAAATTACATCGGCGAAAGCGACATCTGCCCGGCCTTGGTGTAGAACCGAGCCGACAGCTGCTTGGGAGCGGTGTCGTCACGTTCGATCCAGTCCACGCAGTAGAAACTCGAGACCATGTCCTTGGGCGTTACCGTCACGTGGACGTAGCCGCGGCGGCCGTCGTAGTGCTTGACGTACGGGTGGCCCAGCCAGTCGCCGGTGTTCTTGTCCGTCTTGGCGCCGTCGCCATCAGACGCCACGGAGGTGCACACCAGCTCGACACCGAGGGTTCGGCTGTTCTCGTTGTCAAAGTTCTGCTTGAGCTCGGCCGCACTGTGCTTGTGGATGTCTCCGGAAAGCATCACCGGATTGGAGGATCGGTTCATCGCCTTCAGCATCCGCTCGCGCGCCGCCGGGTATCCGTCCCACTGATCCGTGCGATCGGGGGTGATGGGGGTCAGCACCACGCCGTTAGCCAGGATGTTCCACGTCGCGGGGCTGGTCTTGAGCGCGTTGGCGACCCACGCCTCTTGGTCGGATCCCAAAATCGTGCGGTCCTTGCGCGTCCGGTCCGCCTCGTCCTTCGGTTCGGCGTCGCGGAACTGGCGGCTGTCGAGCAACGAGAATCGAATCAAGTTGCCGACGTCGATGGTGGCCGTGATGTCGCTGGAATCTCCATGGGGAAGAGCCTCGACGTCCAACGGCATGTTCTCGTAGAACGCCCGGTAGGCCGAGGCGATGCGTTCCCGGAAATTGGGGTCTGGGGTCGACGCCGCGGGGAGCTTACCGGTGTAGTTGTTCTGCACCTCGTGGTCGTCCCAGATCACGGCACACGCGGCCCTGGCGTGGACATCCTGAAGATGCTGATCGGTCTTGAACAGCGAATACCGCAAGCGATACTGCGCGAGCGACTTCACCTCAACCCTATGGGCGGGCCCGACCTCGGCACCCTGGCGGGTGAGGTTTTTCTCCGTGATGCCGTACTCGTAGATGTAGTCCCCCAGGAACAGGACCAAATCCAGATCCTTCTCTTGAGCCAGGTGCTTATGAGCCGTGAAATGGCCGTGGTACCAAGCCTGGCAACTGACGAATCCGAAGGAGAAGGAGGAGAGGCCGGTGTTCGCCGCCGGAAGGGTCTTGAAGCGACCGACGCGGCTTACCTCGCGACCTACGCGGAAGCGGTAAAAGTATTCGGTTCCGGCGCGTAATCCCTCAACGCGAGGATGCACCGAGTGAGACAGCTCCGGCTGGGCCAGAGCGTTGCCTTCTTTCTCGATACCGACGAAGCCTTCATCCCGTGCGACCTGCCAGTTCACGGTCACGGTCCGCTGGGGCATGCCGCCGCGACCGTCTTCCGCCAACGGCTGCGGGGCCAGGCGGGTCCACAACACCACCCCGTCCGGTCGAGGAGCACCCGAGGCAATACCCAAGCCAAAAACGTTCTTCAGATCGGGCTCGGAAGATGAGTTCGATTCCGAGGCCGCACGTGCCCCGGGAACATTGATTCCCAAAGCCAAGGCCGTGGCAGAGACGCCACTGAGTTGAAGAAGCTTCCGACGATTGAGACCAGATTGCTGACCGGACGATGCGTGCTGCACGGCGAATACCTCACTGAATAGTTCGTGCGTCTGTGTGTGATGGACGACATCAAGGTATCGAGTGCGGGTGTCCGCGAGGATACGCCGAGAAGACGCGGTACTTTACCCGCACTTCATGGCAATTTGCTCGTGTTCCCCACCATCGGGCGCAAAGGTCAGGTATATGTGGACCCTCCACAATCTGCCTTTACCCCACCCCACCTGGGAATTTGCTCAGGATTCAGTCACGAGGGGGTCACGCATCCAATTCCCCTGTGGGAATACGTTCACGTCTCACAGCTCGGATCGCCCGAAATTTCAGGGTTTTAACCATCCCGTGACCCTTCAGGCACCGGATCACGGACACATCTACCCCCATTTTTGGGGCGTTAGCGTGGAACCACCCGATATCGCCGATGAGTTTCGGGAACGACCTTCAACCAAGGAGTTATCTCATGTTCCGCACCCAGCACTTCACCCGTAAGGCATCCATGGCCGCCGCCGGTGTTGCGCTGGCACTCGGTGCCGGCGTCGCTTCGATGGGGCCGGCTCAGGCAACCGCCGCGCCGACCGCCGAGACGAAGGCGAGCAGCGCGGATTCCGCTCCTCAGGGCGTTGAACAGGCGGCACTGGTGCGCTCCACGGAGCACCCCACCACGTACTTCCTGAAGGTTCCCAACACCAACGGTCCGGGTGAGCTGCCGGCTCCGCACGGTATCTATGACGTTTCCATCTCCTCCGGTGGCCAGTATGAGCAGCACCGCGTGGAGGTTAAGGACGGCGTCGTGGATCTCAAGGATTCCCATATCCTGCAAACGGCTCGCTTCGACCCCTACATCAGCATCACTTGGGTCGGCGAAGCCCACTAGCTAGAACCACACCCGAACCACACTAAGGGCCGTTTCCGTGGCATAAGCCGCGGGAACGGCCCTTCTTCACATCTCGGAGTAGAAGACCTTGTCGGAGTAGGGTATCCAGCATGCTTCGCCCCATCTTTTGGCCGGTCATCGTACCGTCCCTGTTGTTCGCCGTCGGGGTGGGGTCCACCGTGCCCGTGCTGGTCCTCTCCGCCCTGAGCCTCGGTGCGGGCGACGCGTTATCCAGCGCCGTGGTCTCTCTGATGGGTGCGGCCAGCCTCTTGTTCACGGTTCCCGTGGGCATTTTGATCGACAAAATCGGTGACCGAAAAGCGATGATTTTCGGCACGAGCGCCGCAGTCACCATCACGGCCCTGTTGGTGCTCGCCCTCTCAGGCGTCGTCGCCCGCCCCTATTCACTGGTGCTGTACATCGTTCTGCTCATGATGCTCGCGCCGGTTCAAGATATTTGGGGGCTGGCCCGGCAAGCGATCGTCGCAGAGAAAATGCCGGCCATGCACATGGGGCGCGCCATGACCGCCCTCGGCGGGACGCAACGCGTCGGCAACCTTGCGGGACCGATGATCAGCGCCATGCTGCTCCTCTGGTTCCCGCTGTGGTCGGTCTATATCTTCAGCGCATTCTGCGCGGTACTGGCAGTGGTGGTGCTGTGCATCCCGGCGCTCAACCGTGGGTTCGATGAAGCCCCATCGACGACGACGTCCCGGATCGCGCTCGCGGACCCGACGGCACCCAAGAAACTCGACGTTCGGTGGCATGCGGTCCTCCTCGCGGGAGTCTCGATCACGATTCTCTCCGTGGCTCGAGCCGTTCAACCCATGATGATTCAGCTGTGGGGCGTGCACATTCACCTCCACGAATCTGGAATCTCCCTGCTTGTGGCGCTCGGGGCCGCCTTGGAGCTGATCCTGATGTTCCCCGGCGGCTATATCAAGGATTGGCTCGGACGTTCCGCCGTCCTCATGGCCTGTTTGGTCATCTTCGGCGCCGGTTTCCTCCTGATGTCGATCCAGCCGACCCTGTTGTGGGCCGTCATCGCCGTCGTCGTCATGGCCGTTGGAAATGGTCTCGGTGCCGGGGTGAACATGACCATCGGCGCGGACCTCAGCCCTGCCGTCGGGCGCGCCAAGTTCCTCGGAATCTGGGCGATCTTCAACAATTCGGGCAAACTCGGCGGACCGGCGCTCGTGGCCGGTCTGCTCGCTCTGGCGAGCCTGCCCGTTGCGATCGTGACGACGGGTGCACTGACCATTGCGGGCGCAGCCTGGATGGGCTTGTTCGCTTCCACCGTGAAGCTACCCAAGGGTGTCAAGCAACGCCCCTCTCGACGTCGGTAGAGGACCCGGCGGTAGTGTCGAAGCATGCCCCTTTCCGAACCACATGCCACGAACATTCGCGCAGGTGAAAGCAGCACTCCAGCCGACGACGTCGTCACCGTCCGCGACGCCCATCTACATAACCTGAGGCACGTCTCCACGACCTTTCCCCGCGGCGCATTGGTGGCGTTCACGGGCGTTTCGGGGTCGGGGAAATCTTCCCTCGCCTTCGGGACCATCCACGGCGAATCGCAGCGACGGTACCTCGAGTCCATCGCCCCCTTTGCCCGGCGGTTGATCGGGAGCACGATGGACCCGCGGGTCGAAGCGCTCACCGGGCTTCCACCCACGGTCGCGCTCGAGCAACGCACCAGCGGTGGTGGGGCGCGATCGAGCGTCGGAACCATCACCACGCTGTCCAACGGAATTCGTCTGCTGTATTCCCGCGCGGGAAACCATCCCGAAGAAGTCTTGAAGCACGGATCGCCCTTGCACGGGGGTCGTCTGTTGGCGGAAGCCTTCAGCCCTAACACTCCGGAGGGTATGTGCCCTCAGTGTCACGGGGCCGGAACCATTCACGAGCCCACCGAACGTTCGATGGTTCCCGACCCCAGCCTCTCGATCAATGAGGGGGCGATTCAGGCCTGGCCCGGTGCTTGGCTGGGGAAGAATTTTCACGACATCGTGCGCACCTTGGGGCTCGCTGACATGGACGCGCCGTGGCGAGATCTCCCTCGCGAAACGCGCGACTGGATCCTGTTCACCGATGAACAACCTGTGGTCGAAGTGCATCCGGTTCGCGGCGTCGATCAGGCCCACGGAACGTATAAGGGCCGGTGGCAGTCGGTTAACCGATATCTCCTCAAGTCCGTGGACCACGCGAAATCCGAGAAAACCCGGGCCCGAGCGTTGCGGTACCTGGACACCTTTACGTGCCCTACGTGCCACGGACACCGCCTCAACCCGGATGCCCTGCGCGTGACGTACCTGGGTCAACCGATTTACGAACTGAATGCGCATTCCGCGGAGGAGATCCTCGAAACGTTGTCCGGGCGGTGGAGCGAGGTTCAAGAGCTCCCGGAGAGTCCCGAAATTGAAGCTGAACGCCTGCTCCTACCCAACGTGGTTCCCGTCCTGGAAACGATGGTTGGCCTCGGTCTGGGACACCTCAGCCTCGATCGTCCGGCCCAGACGCTGTCCACGGGTGAGATGCAGCGCCTGAGATTGGCTGCCCAGTTGCGTTCCGGACTCTTTGGGGTGGCCTACGTGCTCGACGAGCCTTCGGCGGGATTGCACCCTAGCGAGAAGGGGATTCTGCTGGATCTCTTCCAGCGGTTCCTCGACGAGGGCAATTCGGTTCTGCTGGTCGAGCACGACATGCGACTCGTGGAGCACGCCGACTGGGTGGTCGATGTCGGGCCGGCGGCCGGCGTGGAGGGCGGACGCATTCTGCACTCCGGTTCGGTGCCGGGTCTGGCGGAGGTCGCGGCTTCGAAGACCGCACCCTACTTGTACGCGAAACACCCCACTCCGCGCGACGCCTCTGAGGCCCGGAAGCCTTCCGGTTCTTTGGAATTACACGGAATTTCGATGCGCACGATTCGTGGAGCGGACGTCACGATCCCTCTGGGTGTGTTGACCGCCCTCACCGGAGTCTCGGGTTCAGGAAAGTCCACGTTGCTGGGCGACGTCCTCGCACCGGTGTTGCGCCGAAGCGTCCGGACCAGCGTCCTGGACGACGAAGAACTCGCCGAGGCCGAAGTGCACCAGGTGAAGGGCGAAGAGGCCATCGACCGATTGGTGCAAATCACCCAAAAACCGATCGGCCGCAGCCCCCGTTCCTGCCTGGCCACCTACACCGGCCTCTTTGATCGGGTCCGCAAGCTCTTTGCCGCAACCCCAGAAGCCTCCGAGCGTGGTTGGGGCATCGGCCGGTTCTCCTTCAACGTGACCGAGGGTCGTTGCCCCACGTGTCAGGGCGAGGGTCAGATCGAGGTGGAACTCGTCTTCCTGCCGGGCAGTTACTCCCCATGCCCCACCTGCCACGGTGCCCGCTACAATCCGGAGACCCTCCAGGTCACCTGGAATGGCCGAAATATCTCCGAGGTTCTCGAATTGACGGTTCGGGACGCGCTCGAGTTCTTTGCCGAGGATCCTCAGGTGACGCGGTCCTTGCGAGCGCTCGACGCGATTGGTTTGGGGTACCTGACCCTCGGTCAGCCCGCCACGGAACTTTCCGGCGGTGAGGCGCAGCGCATCAAGCTGGCGACCGAGCTTCAGCGTTCCCCGCGGGGTCACACCATGTATTTGCTCGACGAGCCCACCACCGGCCTTCACCCTGCCGACGTCGACCTTTTGGTCGCCGAGCTGAACCGGCTTGTGGACCAGGGAAATACCGTGGTGATGGCCGAGCACGACCTCCGCGTGGTGGCGGGCGTGGACCACGTGATCGATCTGGGGCCGGGTGCCGGTGAGCGAGGCGGGCGAGTGTTGGCCTCCGGGACGCCTGCCGAGATCGCCGCGTGCGTCGAGTCGGCGACTGGTCGATGGCTCACGGTGCCCGACGCCGGGTAAAGCCCTCTCTACCCAGACCGGTACATTCGTGTACCCCCCGGAATCATCGGCAGATCCGCTGCTTTCGTGAGGCCGGGCGGCGAGCATTGAAGCATGACCACACAACTTGCTCCTCGCCTCAATGCCCAGGGCCTCTTTAAGGCCTTTTCTTCGACCCGTGCTCTCGACAACGTTTCGGTGACGATCCTTCCCGGAGAGTCCGTGGCCATCATGGGACCGTCCGGATCGGGCAAGTCCACCTTGATGCACGTCCTTTCCGGAATCATCACGCCCGACCACGGATCCGTGCACCTGAATCTCGGTTCGGGCCAGGGGCCGATGGATGTCTCACGGATGTCTTCCGAGCAACGGGCCGCGCTTCGTCGGGACCGCATCGGCTTCGTATTCCAGGAAGGAATGCTGTTACCAGAGCTCACGGCCCTCGAAAACGTCGCGATGGCGCTCATGGTTTCGGGAGCGTCGCGGCACGAAGCGGAACACGCGGCCTGGCAATGGCTCGGAGCGTTGGGCCTGCAGGGCATGGAAAACCGCCGCCCCGGTCAGCTTTCCGGCGGGCAGGCACAGCGAGTCGCCATTGCCCGCGCTCAGGTCACACGGCCCGACGTCGTCTTCGCCGATGAACCCACCGGAGCACTGGACAGTGAAACCTCACGGCATGTCTTGTCCGCCCTCCTCGAGTCCACGGCGTCACGAGGAGCCAGCCTGGTGATCGTGACTCACGACCCCGCCGTCGCCGCCAGATGCTCCCGCACCATTCGATTGCACGACGGCCACATCGCCACCGACCACCAGGGGGATCCGCGATGAACCGCCTTTTTCTCCGTAAGACCTTTGACGACCGTGGAACGTGGGCGCTGCCGGTAGGTGCCTTCATGGCGACCAGCGCCATCTGGTTCACCGTGCTCGGCGGAGCACACCATCTCATGACGATGCCCGATACCTACGGTCTGGGCTACGGGTTCTTTGCCGCACTGGCCCTCATTTTGCTCTTGGTCCCCATGGCGGCGCTGATGTCCTCGGCCGGCCGACTCATGGCGCGGCAACGGGATCGACGCCTCTCGACCCTGCGTCTGTTGGGCGCCTCGCGTCGAAAGATTCGAGGCATTGCGCTCACGGAGGCAGCAGTTTTCTCTGGAACGGGGGTGTTCCTCGGACTGATCGCATACCTGCTTCTCTGCCCGCTCGTGGGACTCATCCATTTCGGCGGACGCGCCATCGGCGCTGGCGGCATGTGGATGGGATTCCCGTTGTTGATCCTGGGAATTCTCGTGCTGATGGGTTTGGCCCTCGGCAGCGCTCTGATGGGCTTGAGTCGTATTCACGTCAGCCCGCTCGGTGTTCGCGCTCGAACCGTGCCTCGGTCGGTTCGCTGGATGCGGCTCATGATTGGCGTTGGTCTGTTCCTCCTGGCCCAAATCATTTTTGGGGCCCTCAGCGGCGGGATCGGTGGCGCCTTCCTCTTGGTGGGTTTGCTCCTGGTGATTTCCGTTCCTCTGGTGGGAGTGCACTTCCTGGGCCCGTTGGTGCTCAAGTGGGTCGCGTCGTCCCAAGCCAAACGCGCTCCCACCGCGGTCAAGCTCATGGCCGCGCGGAACGTGCTGGAGTCTCCACAGGAGATGTGGCGGCAAGTCGGCGGCATCGCGTTCAGCGTCTACCTGGCCGTGGTTGCCGGCTCCGGCGTGGCCCTCCTCAATATGGGCGACACCGGAAATGTCCCGGCGGAAGAAGTCATCTTCATGCGAGACCTTCAGACCGGAGTAATCGTGGCCCTCACCATTTCCTTCGTGATGGTGGCGGCGTCGGTCTGCATCAATCAGACCGCTCAGGTCTTGGACCGCAAGGAGCTTTACCTGGGGCTCTCGCGTATCGGCATGCCCGTGGAAGATCTGAGCCAAATCCGTCAGGTTTCAGTGATGAGGTCCCTGTGGGCGGTGGTGCTGATTTCCATCGGCACTGCCGGCGTCACCATGGCACCCATTATCGGTGCCGCAATTCTCATCAACCCCCTGACGATGCTGACGATCCTCGTGACATTGGGCCTCGGCGTCGTCGTGGTGCGGGTGGCGACGTCCGCGACGAAACCCACGCTACGTCGAGTCGCTCAGGCCTGAGTTCGGCATAGCGTCGCGCGCCTTTGGGACCGCCATACCCCGGCCCCGAAGGCGCGCTTCGCTCAGTCTTGTTCCTTGTTCTCGAAGTGAGTGCGGACTTCGTGGGGTGAAACCTGGGGGATCTCCGCAGTCAGGGGGCGCTTCTGCCGAATCAGACGTCGCTTGACGAACTGCCACGCCACGGCCAAGAAAATGAACCACAACGGGCTCAAATACGCCGCAATCCGGGTGTCCTCGCTAAGCGTCAGCGTGAATGCGATGAACACGAAGAAGGCCAAGACAAACCAGGGCGCAATCCTCGAGAGCGGCATCTTGAATCCCGAAGCTCGGTGCACGTCTGGATGCCGACGTCGATACAGGATGTAGCTGACCACGATGGATCCCCACGTGAAGAGGATATCCGCGGAACAAATCGAGCTGACGACGGTAAAGGCCTGGGTCAGAGCGTCCCCACCGAGCAAAAGAGGAATCGCGGCGAAGAGAAACACCGTGGTGAAGAAAACGGCCTTCATGGGCACGCCGCGACGGGTCGTCATGTTGAGGGCGCTGGGCGCGTGCCCATCCTTCGAGAGCCCGAAAGCCATGCGTGTAGCGGAATATACGCCAGAATTCGCGCTCGACGCCGCGGAAGTCAGCACCACGAGGTTGACCACGAAGGCTGCCCCCGCAAATCCCGCGTTGCCGAACATCGTGGTGAAAGGGCTCTGCTCCGGGTCGATGTGATCCCACGGTGTGACCATCATGATGACGGACAGCGAACCGAGATAGAAGATCACGATGCGTAGAAGAATCGAGTTGATGGCCCGCGGTAGATTCCGGTGAGGGTTTTCCGTTTCAGCGGCGGTTGTCCCTACAAGCTCCATGCCGATGAAGGAGAAAATCGCCAGCTGGAAACCCAGCATGAAACCAGTGAGCCCGGTCGGGAAAATTCCGCCATGGCTCCACAAGTTTGATACTGCGGCTTTGGTTCCATCACCGTTCTCGTAGCCGCGAAGAATCAGCACGATGCCCACGAGGATGAGGGCCAGGATCGCGACGATCTTGATGATGGCAAACCAAAATTCCGTTTCCCCGAAGGCCTTGACCGGCTGCAGGTTGAGAGCGATGAGCCCTACCGCGGTCAACAGCGCGGGCAACCACACGGGAACGCTCGGCCAAAAGTATTGAACGTACGCGGTGATTGCGACGAGGTCGGCCACACAACCGACCACCCAGGAAAACCAGTAATTCCACGAGACCATGAAGCCAGCCCACGGCCCAATGTTGTCTTTGGCGATGTCTCCGAATGTCTTGTAATTGAGATTCGAGAGGAGCAATTCCCCGAGGGCGCGCATCACGAAAAAGAGGAAGAAACCGATCACCGCGTAGACCACCAACAGGCCCGGTCCGACGACGTGGGTGAGTTTTCCGGAGCCAAAGAACAGGCCGGTGCCAATCGCTCCGCCAATGGCGATGAGCTGGAGGTGCCTGTTCTTGAGGCCGCGTGACAGGTTTTCGGTGGGTGCAGCGGTCGAGGGATCGCTCATGGTCAACCTCTTCAGGGGAATGGAAACCGCGGAGTAAGTGATTGACATTACATCACGTCGGTCGCTCCACACCAAACCACAAACCGACCCAGAACTCCGCGCCCTGGGACCCCGCACTTGCCCACGGCGTGGCCACCGTTCCATCTCCGGCACCCCGGGTGGCCATTTCTTATGAGCGGGGTGATCGAAAAGGTGGCAACGGGCGACTTTCGGCTTATTTCGGCCGACGTGATTGTGTCGCGATACCGGCAATCTTCAACACGAGTTTTTTCGGGATAAACGCGGCGCCCTTGGCCACCATCCGATTAGCGAACCCGTCGATAAAGCTCGGGTTCTTTCCGTCGAGGTGTTCAAAGAGCGCGTCCGCAAATTGGCCCGTGGTGCGTAGCCGCCCGACCTGCGCCTCGGTCCCGGCATGATCAAAGAATTCCGTCCGTGTCGGCCCGGGGCAGGCCGCGATTGCCCTAACGCCATGCGGCCTCGCCTCGGCCCACAGAGCCTCGGTAAAGGAGAGCACGAAGGCCTTCGTCGCGGCGTAGACCGCAAGATTGGGCACTGGTTGCCACGCCGCGGTGGAGGCGATGTTAATGATCATCCCGCTCCCCCGCTCGATCATGGGCTCCAGAAAACGCCGCGTTAAGCCGACCAAGGTCAGGCAATTCAGGCGTATTTCTTGTTCGAGAAGCTCGGGGTCCGCGTCGACCACCGTGCCGCCGTTTCCGAACCCGGCATTATTCACGAGGGTGTCCACGCGCCGGGTCGACAGCCTCTCCCACAGCTCCCCGGCGGCGGAGGACTCGGACAGGTCCATCTCCACGATCTCGACGCCGACGTGGTGTTCTCTCTCAAGCTCCTCGGCGAGCGCCTCTAGCCGCTCCCGTCGTCGTGCGACCAAGATCAATTGGTCACCTTGCCGCGCAAAACGACGAGCAAGTTCCGCGCCGATCCCGGAGGACGCACCGGTGATGAGGGTCGTGGACATGTGGTTCCTTCCGTTGCCAGAGGTGCCTGGGTGTTCCGGCACCTCTCTCATTCTGCGCCCTACACGGGGGCGAGTCACGACCACGGCAACGGAATTTCTGCCGTTATTTCTGGCGTCCCTTCATGCGCGGATTCTGCTTATTAATCACGTAGACGCGTCCCTTGCGCCTTACCACCTTGGCTCCGGGCTGGTTCTTGAGGGACCGGACGGATGCTCTAACCTTCATGATGCTCCTTGTTGATAATGATTCGCATTCACATAGTACAGTAGTCGAAACACCCGACATCAAAGGAGTCATGGCATGGAATCGACCGTTACCGTCGTCGTGGGTTCCTGCGTGCCGGAACGTGGCGGCATCGCACACCGACTGGCCCGGGCCACCGGAAGCGAGATCATTCATGCGGAACGATTGGCGGTAGCGAAGGATCCGGTGCGTGAGGCTACGTCTCTCATCCCCTGGATCACGCCTCAGGACGTGGTGGTCGAATACCCGATGCAGGCCCCGATTCGGTCGGTCATCGGCTCGCTCGTCGACCCGGAAGAGCCCACCCAGTTGGCCGAGGTCGTGTGTGTGCTCGACGCCGTACATTTCTTCAGCGAGCTAGAGCGCACCGACCAGGTCGAATACCTGGAATTCCACCACGGCACGCCCTTCACGGCGAGCTCCGCCCGCGCGCTCTTAACCGTGGAACAGATCGAGTATTGCTCCACGGCCCTGTTGGTCAACGCGGAACAATTGCCGGAACAGGACGTGGAGATCATCCGGGCGATCATCGCGGAGTTGGCGCCGTGGGCACAGGTCGTTCTCGACGACGGCACCTGGCAACCTTCCCGCACCCGCGAAAATCCCATTCCCAAGGCGCAAGATCCCGCCGGGTACTACGACGCCGTCCAGATCCGACCCGGGTGGATCGCCTACCTGAACGGTCTGCACACCGCCCAGTACCGCCACCCGCGCGTCGCCTCCATGCGGTACACCAACCCGCGGCCGTTCCACCCGATGCGACTACAGCGGGCCTTGGACGAGCACCTTGAACCGGGTGCCGCGGGCAAGATCGTTCGCTCCTGCGGTTTCTGCCGCCTAGCGAGCCGCCCGGGCATCACCGCGGCGTGGTCGCACACCGGTTCGGTCATGGCGATCGATCCCTTGGCTCGAGACGAGGCCACTCCAGGAGAACCCCTGAGTTTCGGTCAGGACATCGTCTTCACAGGATTCGATCTCCGGCCTACCGAGCTGACGCAGGCCCTCGACGACGCGGTGCTGTCCGATAGCGAGCTCATGACCGACCCTGACGAATGGCACCTTCTCCCCGACCCCTTCCCTGCATGGGTCACGGTCCGCGAGCGCTTCGAATGAGATCCGCCCCGTGCAAGGGCGCGGGGCTCGAGGAATTACCCTCGGAGATCCTTGCCCTTGGTCTCGGGAAGAGTCAGAACCGTCAGCGCGGAAATGATCAGCAGGATCATCGAGTAGATCGCGAACTTGTAGGGGTCCCCGATCCACGTCAGAACGTATCCTGCGGTCCCGCCGAACACCGCGATAGCCACCGAATACGGCACACCGAAACCTGCGGTGCGCTGATCCGTCGAAAACATCTCGGCGTAGGTCGCCGGCGCGTGGCCCAGGAATGCGGCCAGGAAGATCAGCTGTACGCAAATCGCGAGAACCAACTGCCAAAGTTCCCCGCCGGAGACGAGCTTGATGAGCGGTATGTAGAACAGGAAGCACCCCGCCATGCCGGCCACGATGCACGGCTTACGTCCGATCTTGTCCGAGGCCCAACCCCACACCGGCAGGGCCAGAATGAAGACGACGTTGCCGATCAGCGACGCCGTGAAGGCATCCTGCGGTGTATAGCCGAAGGTCGTCGTCGCCAGGGAAGCCATAGTCACGGACCAGATGTAGTAGGCCACCGTGAGCCCCGCGGTCACCCCGATCACCTGAAGTCCGGTGCGCCAATTTTTGAAGACGGCGACCACGATGTTCTGTTTCCGCACTTCCTGACGTTCGACCGCTTCCATGTGTTCGGTGAACACCTCGGACTCCTGGAGCGAAGAACGAATCCAAATGGCGACGACGCCCAACAACGCACCGACCAGGAACGGAATGCGCCAACCCCATGCGCCCATCTGCTCTTCCGTGAGCAGCCCTTGGAGCAGGAGACCCAACCCCAGGCCGCAAAGCAAACCGAGCGTACCGGTCACGTAAATCGAACTCGCGAAGAGGCCGCGTTTGTCCCGCGGGGCGTGCTCGGCCAAATACGTTTGGGCCGCAGGCAATTCGCCTCCGTGGGAGAGCCCCTGAATCAGGCGTCCGACCAGCAACAACGCCGAAGCCAGCCATCCCACCTGGTCGTAGGTGGGGCAGGCCGCGACGATCAGCGAGCCGACCGACGCGCTGACCACGGCAAGGGTCAGAGAACGCTTCCTCCCCCACCGGTCACCGAGAAACCCGAAGAGGACGCCGCCGAAGGGGCGGGCCACGAAGCCCACGGCGAAGATGGCCATCGTTTCGAGGAAGGCCGACTGCGGGTTTTCGCTATTGAAGACCTGCGTGGAAAAGTACACGGCAAAACTCGCGTAAATGTTCCAGTCGAACCATTCCAAGGCGTTGCCGATGCCGGTGCCGAACAAGGTCTTGAGGTTGGATTGACCACCGGTGGTGGGTCGGGTCGCCGTCTCGGCGGGACTTGCTGAGCTCACGGTGGGATCCTTTCGCGAGGGCTCGGGTGCGGTGATGTCGGACGTCGTCGACCTCAAGTGGCCAGGGAGGTCATGAGGTGAGTCGGCCCAGGGCGAGGTCCGCCAGGAGGCGGGAACAATCCCCTAGAACGGAATCGTCGTAGGTCGCGAACGGAGAGTGATTGAAGGGCGCTGTCTGATAGTCCTTCTCCGGGTCGACGGCCGCGACGAACGCGAAGGCCCCCGGGATGCGTTCCAGGATCTTGGAGAAGTCTTCCGAGGCGCCGACGGGGCGGTCCAGCTCGGTCCAGCGCCCCGGGAAGGACCGCTCGCTGACGTCGGCAAGATAAGCGGATTCGTCGTCGTGATTCATCGTCACGGGGTAGAGCTTGCGGGATTCGATCTCGCAAGTCGTGCCGTGTGCTGCCGCGATGCCGTTGAACAATCGGGTGAGGCTGTCCATGAGACGATCACGGGTTTCCGGGGTGAAGGCGCGTAGCGTGAACTTGGCCGTGGCGTGATCTGGAATCACGTTGGCGGCCGAACCTGCAACCACGCTGCCGCACGTCGCCACGACGGGCTCGAAGATGTCGAATTCGCGGGTCACCAGCACGTGGGATTGGGTGACCATTTCCGCGGCGATCGGCACCGGGTCCAGAGCCTTGTGAGGAGCCGATCCGTGACCACCGCGACCATGCACCCGCACGATCATCGTGTCGGAGGAGGCCATGAGGGGGCCGGGGCGTGCGGTGATGGTTCCGGCGGGGTACTGGGCTGACCACACGTGCAATCCATACGCGTGATCGGGAAGTCGGCCGGCGGCTTCCAGGAGGCCCTCGTCGATCAGGTGCTGAGCGCCATCCCAACCCTCTTCACCGGGTTGCAGGAAGAAGACGACGTCGCC
Source organism: Kocuria sp. HSID16901 (assembly GCF_003989425.1). Taxonomy (NCBI): domain Bacteria; kingdom Bacillati; phylum Actinomycetota; class Actinomycetes; order Micrococcales; family Micrococcaceae; genus Kocuria; species Kocuria sp. HSID16901. The sequence continues at coordinate 55,633 of NZ_RBLM01000008.1, forward strand.
GGCCAATTCTTCGCGAACGGCATGCAGTGCCCGGGCCGCGCCCACGATCCCCGCCATGTGCATGTCGTGGCCGCATCCGTGCATCGCGCCGTTGCGGGAAGCCCAGCTCAGCCCGGTTTCCTCGGTGACGGGCAGGGCGTCCATGTCGGCCCGGAGCAGAACGATCGGACGCTCGGCCAAGGGCGTGGCCGCACCCCGTCCGCCCCGAAGCACTGCCACAAACCCGGAGACCTCGTTGGCGTCCGTGATCTCCATGTCGAGCGCCTCAAATTCCTGGCGCACCCGTGCCGTGGTCTGCGGCAAGTGGAGGCCGGGCTCCGGGATCTGATGAAGTTCCCGCCTCAACGCCACCATTTCGGCGGCGTGCTCGGACACAGCGGACGAGATCACTTCGGTCACTTTCGACATAATGCGGCGGCCATTCCTCACAAAGACGACGAGTTGAAGAACAGAAAACGCACCCCGCATATGAGGTGCGTCTCCCAAGTTTGTGTTTTACCTTACCCAAGCAAGTTTGCCATGCAATGTTGTGACAAGAGGTTGAGCGAGCGCCTGTCGCCCGGAATATCCACCACGCGCGGGGGTGTTGTGAGGAATGTGTGGCGGTCGCATCCACGCTTCCGGCCCAACAACGAAGGAGCAATCATGGCAGACCTACGACGCATCCCCCGCACCGATCTTTCGGTGTTCCCTATCAATCTGGGCGGCAACACGTTCGGTTGGACCTCCAACCGAGAGGAATCCTTCGCCGTCCTGAACGCCTTCACCGAAGCCGGCGGCAACTTTATCGACACCGCGGACGTGTACTCCGCGTGGGCCGAAGGCCATACCGGCGGTGAGTCCGAAACCGTTCTCGGCGAGTGGCTGACCTCTCGCGGTCGACGTGACGACGTCATCATTGCGACCAAGGCCGGCCAGCATCCCGAACATTCGGGGCAAGCACGGGATACCGTGCACGCCGCCGTGGATGATTCCCTACGCCGCCTGCAGACCGATCACATCGATGTGTACTACGCGCATTTCGACGACGAATCGGTCGCCATCGAGGATCAGGCAAAAACTTACGACGAGATTGTCCGCTCCGGGAAGGCCCGGAATATCGGCCTCTCGAATTATTCTCCGGAGCGCATGACCCGGTGGTTTGAATTCGCAACCGCCGAAGGCCTGAGCGTTCCGGTGGCAATTCAGCCGCATTACAACCTGTTGAAGCGGCGAAGCTTCGAGCAGGATTATGCTCCGATCGCGAGGAAGTTCGATACGGCGGTATTTCCTTACTTTGCTCTCGCCTCAGGGTTCCTGACGGGCAAATACCGCTCCGCGCAAGACTTGGACGGCGCGGCCCGCAAGAGCATGATCGACGACTATTTCTCTGAAGCGAGCATCGACGAGGGGTTGGCCGTGGTCGACGCTCTCAACGACGTCGCGCAGCATCACGATGCGAAGATCACCTCGGTTGCCCTCGCCTACCTGCTAGCGAAGGGCGTCACGGCGCCCATTGCTTCCGCGCGAAACACCGAGCAGCTCGCAGACGTGCTTGCAGCGGCCGATCTGAAGATCGAGCAAGAGGAAGTGCAGAAACTCGACGCGGCGTCGGCGACTTTCGCCTAAGAATCCTCATGGCGGGGAGGGGCCATGTGAAACCCGCCGATTACCCTTTTCGAAGGGTAATCTGCCAGCTGGCCTCTCCCCGCTCCTGGAAGTCCGTGACCTCGTGGCCATCTTCGGCGGCCCAATGCGGTATAGCCTCGGTCGCCTGCGTGCAATCGAAATCGATGACCAAGTGGTCCCCGCTAGACAGCGTCGCCATCACATCCTTCGCCTCGATGAGGGGGAACGGGCATACGGCACCCAAGGAGTCGAGCGCGAAGTAACCACCGCCAAGGTCACGCGCCTTCGTCGAGACCTGCGGCGCCTTGACCGCGAGCGCACCAGGCGCCGTCGCGAATCCCGCGAAGGGCGCCGTGCCACCTGAAGTGGGCTGGTTTTCGATGTCGTCGGATCCTGCCGCCCCACCGAGACTCTGATCGGTGGAGTACGCATCTGCCGTAGCCGGTTGCGATGCCTTGGATCCAGCTGTGGAGGGCTTGAGCCACAATTTGGCGCCCAGGCCCACACCTAACGCGATGAAGACCAGGGCCACCCACCCTTGAAAACTGAACAGGCTGGTTTGCACCATGCCGTTACCAACGGTGCAGCCCCCAGCCCACGACGCACCGACGCCCATCATCACGCCGCCGACCACGGATCGGGTGGCTGTCACGGCGTCGGGAACGCGAACCCGGAATTCACCGGTAGCCTTGGCGGCCACGAGGGCACCACCGAACAGACCGAGCACCAACATCACGCCCCAGTCGATCGACGACCCGTCACCCGTGGCGATGAACTTCACCACGTTCGACGACGGCGAGGTAATTCCCAATCCGTCGTTGCGTCCGGCAGCCGCGGATAGGGGCCACGCAACGACGCCGAGAATTCCCACCAGCACGGCGGCGACGTAAAAGTGGAGGGGCCGCTTCCACCGTGCACGTCCGCCAAGGCTCGCGGGGCGTACGGACTGTCGCTCCCGTTTGAGGAAATGACGCACCATCAGCACCGTGACGGCCACCAAAATAATCACGAAGGGCCACGGTGAGATTCCGAGGGCTGCAGGAATCGTCGTGAGTCCCGTATCCCACGACTTCAAACTGGTATTGAGATCGCCGAGGGCGCCCTTCTTCATCGCTGCCGAAGACAGCGCATACATTGCCAGCGCAAGCCACGACCCCACGAGACCTTCGGCCGCGCGGTACCACGTCCCCGAGGCACACCCTCCCGCGAGGATGATCCCCATGCCGAAGAGCAGCCCACCGACCACCACGGCTGCAGGTGCAAAGGTCGGATATTCGGGCGAAATTACGCCGACGCCAGTGAGCACCGCAATACCGACGGCGTGCACCGCGATCACGATCATCAAAGCGGTGAACGTGCGCCAAGACCGCAACAGGAAAATGTCTCGGAGCATCCCCGTCACGCAGAATCGTCCACGCTGCAAGACGACACCCAAGAGGGCTCCCACGATCAGGCCAGTGAATATCATGCGGTTCGGTACTTTCTCAGTCGGTGCAGTGATGCGTACCGACGAAGCTACTCGTGGACGGCCGGAGGCACCTAAGGGACGGTAACCCGGCGTCATCGTGCGTTGTGCTCATTCGGGCCGAGTTCACGAGCGGGAATGGCGACAACGGAAACGACGAGCCGACCCTTTCCATCTGATGGGGCACCGGACAAGGGTTTAATAGGTCACCCATTCCTAAAGGCCTTCATGCCGTCGTCACGAAATTATTAAACTTCAAATATAAAACTCGCCGCATTCCGAAAACGATTCGTATTCATCATGGCCCTGGATCGCCAGCAGTGCAGTGTCAGAGATTTCTTTCGTGGCCACCTTTCGCGGCCAGGATTTTTTCACCCGTTACTTATCCGTGACCACAGCATCAGTTTGATAATAATTTCAAGAATTCCTTGTTTTGTGCCTCACGATTCGGGAGGGTACATAGTGTCATCCACAAATGATGGGAAACACCAACGACTCGGAACCACAGTCGAGTCTTTTCTAGATTCGGCGGACCGAGATGAGAGGAATGGACCACCATGAGGACAACGAAATCACACCACTTCACATCAGCCCTAGCCGCGGGTGGCGGCGCCTGCCTCCTGGCAGTCACGCTCGCCGCCGGAACCCCAGCCCTGGCAGAAGGCACAGATGCTCCACAGGCTTCGACTCAACAAGAAGCACAACCCCAGTTGCCCACGATTGAGGACACCTGGAGCGGAACGTGGAACGAAACGACACGCCAAGTCGTTAACCATCCGAAGTTTGGCGAGCTCGAGATTCGCACCTACTTCTTGGGTACCCCACCAACGGACACTTCCCTGGCACAAGGCGCAGTGGGATATGCGGTGTACCAAAACGGTCGTGCCGTGGGCTTCTCCCAAGACAATGGCACGAGTTCCGTGCCGCTGACCGATGGACAGCCGGACAGTGTCACGGCCGTCAACTTCGCGGACACCAACGTGGACCGTGAGGGCAATGTCTATTTCACGTCGGGAGCGTCCGTCGTCGTCCTGCGCCCCACGGACGATGGATATACGGCGAATCAGACCCTGCCGAACGACGTCAATGAATTGTTCACCGACGCCCTCGAACTGAATATTAACGAAGACGGCGTGGCCTCAATTGTCGCCATAGACGAAAACGGAGTGGCCCAGAAATACACCATGAAGGGCGGCCACTTCTCCGTCACGCCAGCATAAACCGGTGATGCCGGAACGTGGGGCGCTCACCTGCAGGCGAGCGCCCCACATTACGTTGCTTAGAATCCGCCGTCGTTGGCCATGTTGGCAAAGCGTGAATAATGGCCCTGGAATGCGACGGTAATCGTTTTGGTCGGACCGTTACGGTGTTTCGCCACGATCACGTCTGCCTCACCGGCACGCGGCGATTCCTTGTCGTAGATATCCTCACGGTGAAGCAGGATCACCATGTCGGCGTCCTGCTCGATGGAACCACTCTCACGCAGGTCAGAAACCATCGGCTTCTTGTCATTTCGCTGCTCTGAACCACGGTTAAGCTGCGACAGCGCAATGACCGGGACTTCGAGCTCCTTGGCCAAGAGCTTCAACGAACGCGAAAACTCGGAGACTTCCTGCTGACGCGATTCCACGCGCTTACCGGAGGACATGAGCTGCAGGTAGTCGAGCACCACCAGCTGCAAATTATTCTTCTGCTTGAGACGCCGGCACTTGGCCCGGATCTCCATCATGGACATATTCGGGGAATCGTCGATGAACAGGGGCGATTTGTCCATCCGGCCCATCACTTCGGCGATCTTGGACCACTGGCTATCCTCCAGCGAGCCTCGGCGCAGGTCGGATAGGTTCAGGGAGGCCTCGGCGGAAAGGAGCCTCATGGCGATTTCGTTGCGGGACATCTCCAGGGAGAAGATCACCGCGGCCTGATTGTGGTGAATTGCGGCGGATCGAGCGATATCCAACGCTAGCGTCGACTTACCCACGGCCGGACGGGCGGCCACGACGATCATCTGTCCACCCATGAGTCCATGAGTTAGCTCGTCCAACTCATAGAATCCCGTCGGAACACCCTGCATGCCGTCGGTCTTGTCCCCGTTGGCTTCGATCTCTTCGACGGTTTCGCCGATGATCTCTTTGAGGATGACGTAGTCCTCAGACGTTCGGCGTTCAGCGACCTGGTACACCTCGGCCTGCGCCTGGTTCACGACGTCGTCGACCTCGCCGTCCTGCGAATAGCCCAGTTGGACGATCTTGGTGCCGGCCTCCACCAGACGACGCAAAACGGCGCGTTCGCGGACGATTTCCGCATAGAAACCGGCATTGGCGGCCGTGGGAACGGACGAAATTAGCGTGTGCAGATACGCCGCACCGCCGACTCGACTGAGCTCTCCCCGCTTTGTCAGCTCATCCGCGACGGTAATCGCGTCAGCGGGTTCGCCTTTGCCATAGAGATCGATGATCGCGTCGTAAATGGACTCGTGCGCGGGGCGGTAGAAGTCGACGCCCATGAGAACCTCGACGACGTCTGCGATGGCGTCCTTGGACAACATCATGCCGCCGAGCACAGATTGTTCGGCCACGTTGTCCTGGGGTGGGGTCCGCCCGCCGTCGTGTTCTTGGACCGCTTCAGACATCGATTCGTGACTCCTTTTCTTCACCGCTGCTACCCCAGCCTACTGACTCTTGTACGCCGTGGAAGCCGTCCGACTGTCCGGTTTCCGGCCTGACACAACTCATCTTGTGGATAACTTGTGCAAAAGCGAATCCCTCTTGTGGACCCTCTGGGGATATCGGTGTGGATAAACAAATTTGTAGTACCGAAAACCGCGAAATATCAGGGATTATCCCATGCACAGGCTGTGGATAACTGCCCTAATTTTTCGAAGATTCACCCCTCACGTGAGGGTTGAAGGTTTGGTTTCGAGTGATTTTCGCCGAGTTATCCACAGGCGGGAGGTCCACCTGTTGATAACATTGTGGGCTTCGAAGTCATCACACGGCTCATCCAGTAGCCCGTAAGGCTTGGTGTTTGGGCATGACGACTTCACTTTGTGGTGAGCGTCGGTTTCCTACGCCACGCCGTTCATCGCGACCATCAGGAGAACCAACGGGTTAGTGGCCACGGAGATCAGCAGCAGGATGATGTTCAGGGCCTTGCGGCGTCGATATTTAAAGAGGCCAAAGAGGGCCAAGAAGCTCGCGAAGGCTGCAGCAATGGCCGATACGACCAGGCACACCAGGAAGAACCCGAGGACAGTGGACGTCGATCCAGTGTTCCCCGCGAGGAATCCGAGAACGATCAAGACGATGGAAGCGACCCAGAAGCCTGTGGCGATAACTAGCAATTTCGTGCTGGGCAACAACGGAAAGCGATTGCTCTTCCGTCCGATCCTTTTGAATCGACCCGGGGTCTGTGAAGCGCCGGTCTCGTCGGCGTCTTCCCACATCGCTTCCCATTCGGACTGCTTACTCGTTGGGGCCATTCCTTCATCCTTCCACGGGAATCTGACCGTGTTCTGAATCGTCAGTTCGTGACATACAACGAAGCCCGGTACCCCTCCCAAGGGGAGAGACACCGGGCTTCGTTCGATGCTCACGCTACGGTCTCACACAAGGTGTTCCACGGCGTGGTCACCAGCATTTAGGATGCGACGACGTCGATCTCGATGCTGGCAACGACATCTTCGTGGAGGCGAACGGCCACGGTGTGGCGTCCGGTCCGCTTGATGTTCTTCTCGATGGTCACGGCGCGCTTGTCGACCGAGCCAAGGCCTGCGGCCTGGATGGCGTCGGCGATAGCGGCCGGCTTGACCGTACCGAAGAGACGACCCTCGGCACCGGCGTTCACCGGAACCGTGACCGTTGCGGCCGAGAGCTTCTCGGCCTGAGCCTGGGCGTCCTCGAGGTTGTGCTGCGCACGAGCCTCGCGGGCCTTACGGATCGACTCGATCTGGCGTTCGCCGCCCTTGGACCACACGGTCGCGAGGCCGCGGGGCATGAGGTAGTTGCGAGCGTAGCCGTTCTTGACCTCAACGACGTCGCCAGCGGCACCGAGGCCGCTGACTTCCTGAGTCAGAATAATCTTTGCCATGTTCTTCTACTCTCCTTCTCTTTAGCGGCCAGCGCCGGAGTAGGGCAACAGGGCAACTTCGCGGGCGTTCTTAATGGCCTGAGCGATCTTGCGCTGCTCCTGAACGGTCACGCCGGTGACGCGACGCGCACGGATCTTGCCGCGGTCGGAGATGAATTTACGCAGGAGAGCGACATCTTTGTAGTCGATCTCGGTGACTTCAGCAGCCTTGAGCGGGTTCTGCTTTGGTTTGGGCTTACGGATTTCAGCCTTAGCCATCGTGGTGCTCCTTCAGTGTTGTGGAGCCCGCGGATTTCACACCGCGGGATGGGTTAATACATGGATCGGAAGGTTGCGCCTCGGTTTAGAACGGCGGTTCGTCGTCCTGGCCAGCACTCCAGTCGTAGTTTCCACCGGAATTCTGACCCCAGGGATCCGCCGCGGGAGCCTGCTGGCCACCCCGCTGGTTTCCACCCTGGTTAAAACCGTTGCCGCCGTACCCGTTGGAGCCGCCGAAGTTTCCTCCGGTACCTCCCTGGGCACCACCCGCAGCTTGGCCTTGACCGGTGTTCCCACCGAATCCGCCCTGGCTGCCCCCGAAGTTTCCTCCTCCGGAGCGCTGGTTACGGTTGACCGACGCGGTGGCGAAGCGGAGCGAGGGGCCGATTTCATCGACATCCAGCTCCATCGAGGTGCGGCGCTCGCCCTCCTTGGTTTCATACGACCGTGCTTTGAGACGACCCTGTGCGATCACACGCTGTCCCTTGGTGAGGGACTCGGCGACGTTCTCCGCAGCCTCGCGCCAGATCGAGCAACGAAGGAACAAGGCTTCTTGGTCCTTCCACTCGCCGCTCTGACGGTCGAAAGTTCGCGGAGTCGAGGCGATCGTGAAGTTCGCGACCGCGGCACCCGAGGGGGTGAACCGCAGTTCAGGGTCGCCGGTGAGGTTTCCGACAACCGTGATGATGGTTTCTCCAGCCATCATGACCTCCTGAGTCGTATTGAATAGTGCTTCCAGTCAACCACCGGTTCCTGCCCCATGGGACGGTTCCGGCGCAATTGTGGAAACTAGGAGATCTTCTGCTCTTCCGGGCGGATGATCTTGGTGCGCATGATGGACTCGTTCAAGTTAAGAACGCGGTCCAGTTCCTTGGCGACGTCCGGCTCGGACGTGAAGTTGACGACGGCGTAAATGCCTTCGGTCTTCTTCTGGATTTCGTATGCCAGACGGCGACGGCCCCAGATGTCGATGTTCTCGATGGTGCCGTTGTTCTTACGGACCACATCGAGGAACTTGTTGAGGGTCGTCTCAACGGCGCGATCGTCAACCTCGGGGTTAATGATGGCCATGAGTTCGTATTCACGCATGTTTGAACCCACCTCCTTTGGTCTTTGGCGGCTACGGTATTTCCGTAGCAGGAGGTTCGCATGTGCGTTGCCTGATCACTCGGGGATTGACCGAGTCGACACAGACCTACACGACTTTACAGCACCTGCTATCTAAAGAGCACCCCTCTGGGAGCCATGTCACCCGCCAGGGCGCGCGGCGTCGTCGGGCCCTAGAAGCGGCGGTTGTTCAGACGGGCCGTCTCCCCCGCGTTAATAAGGCCCACACGGAAGGGCATTGTGAAGAGGTCGATGAACATCAAGAGCCCCAAGATTCCGAAGAATATGTAGCCGATAAGGATCGGCGCAAGGAGCCATCCCAGTCCGTGAAGGATCAGGTAGAAGACTCCCATGAAGGGTGCGCGTAGGTAGAACTTGTGGATACCGAAAATGCCCAAGAAGAACCAGAGCACGTAAGAGAGCACCAGACTCTTCCTCACCACATATACCGGCCGCGCACTGCCGTCGGAATTGATGTACTGCGGCGAATGGTGCTCGGGCTGCGGGTGGCTCATGGCTACTCCTCAATTCGGTCCAATATCCCCGCAGGCTACGGGATTACTAGATTATCGGTCGGCATGGTTGGGGTGGGATCCTGGCGCTTGATTTTCGCGATGCGTGGACGATTCGCTCCGCTTCGGCACCTGGAGACACCGATGGCGACGGTGCAACACCGCCGCCATCGTTCGCTTGCTACCGCAAAGGGGCGCTCACATTACTTGGGGTCGCGCTGAGTGAAGGAGAAGTATCCAAGAATCAGCGGAACGACAGCCCACAGGGCATACCAGAGGCCTGCCTCCACGTACTTCGGGTCGCTCTGCGGCTCGAAGGGGTTGGTGAGGATGCCACTCAACTGCTGAGGAATGTAGCCCTGGAAGTCCCGGACCCACTCCCACTGGAAGGGCATCAACAACAGGGGCAGGATAAACAGCAGGACCACCAAAATCACGATGGCGCCCGCGTTATTCCGGATGATCGCGCCCAGACCAATGCCCATCCATGCCGTCAGCACGAATACCACGATCAGACCCACGATGTTCATCAGGGTTTGTTCCTCAAAGAGGCCGAAGGTGAGATCCACCGGGGAAAGCACCAACTGAGCCATGAGCCAGGCGAGGACCCCGGAGATGATGGCGGCGATGATCGCCACGATGGTGATCTGCACGGTCTTGGCGACGTACACCATGCCGCGACGAGGCGTTGAGGTGAGCGTCGAGATGACCGACTTATTGGCAAATTCCGAGGCGATGAAAACCACGGCCATCGAAGCCAAAATGATATAGGCGAAGATATATCCCGAATCGACGGCTTGCCGTGCCACGTCGGCAGGGTTACCCACCTGCATGAGGTAGGGGTCGGGCTGTTTCCCGTTTTGGATGGCGTCGTCCAGAGCCTTCTTGACCGTACGGGCCTGAGCTGCCGTCAAGGCGGAGAACCCCGCCATCAGCACGATGGTGATGGCCAACATGACCCAGCTGGACACCAAAGTGCGGAATTTCAACGACTCAGAACGGAGAACGCCAAAGAACGACAATTTGTGCTTCGCTTCGTTGGAGTGGGCAGGTTGGGATCCCTGCCGCTCACGTGAATCTACGGTTGTGCTCATTGCTTACTTCTCCTCCTGATTCCAGGGGGTGGCCTGTTCGGTGGAGTGCTCCGGGGTGTAGCCGGAAGACTGTGGTTCGTTATTCGCCTGTACCTGATCCGGTGCGTGCGCACCCCCAGGATTCTGGCCGGGCTGTGCACCTCCGGAGCTGAGGCCCTGGTTCGGGTCCGACGAGCGGTACTCGACGGAATCCTTCGTCATCGACATGTAGACCTGCTCGAGGCTGGCCTGTTGCGGGGTAATTTCCCACAGCAACGCACCATGCGACTGCGCCCGTTGGGCCACCTCGCGACCGGTGCCGTTGACCAACAAGGAGCCGTCGCTCTGCTGCGTCACGCCAACTTGATCCTGCCGCAAAGCCTCGGCCAAAGCGTTGGGATCGTCGGTACGAACCAACACTCGGTCGTCTCCAGCTTGATTCAGGAATTCATTCAACGGCTGATCCGCCAGAACCTTGCCCTGACCGATCACAATCAAGTGATCTGCGGTCTGCGACATTTCCGACATGAGGTGCGACGACAAGAAGACCGTCTTGCCTTCCGAAGCCAAATACCGGGCCATCTGACGAACCCAAATGACGCCCTCGGGATCGAGGCCGTTGACCGGCTCATCCAGAATCACGGTGGTCGGATCGCCGAGGATCGCGGTGGCGATGCCCAGTCGTTGCCCCATTCCCAAGGAGTAGCCGCCGACCTTCTTATTAGCCGCGCTGCTCAACCCGGTGATCTCGATGACCTCGTCCACGCGGGACTTGGGGATGCCGTGTGTGAGGGCCATGGCCCGGAGATGATTCACACCGCTACGACGAGGATGTACGGCTCGCGCTTCGAGCAACGCTCCAACACTCGTCAGAGGCGAGGAAAGTTCGCTGTATCGCTTTCCATCGACGAGCGCCTCGCCCGCCGTCGGTTTCTCCAAGCCCAGGATCATGCGCATCGTCGTCGACTTGCCGGCGCCGTTCGGTCCCAGGAATCCGGTGACCTTACCCGGCTGGACGGCAAAGGAAATATTGTCGACGGCACGTTTGGACCCATACTGCTTGGTGAGGCCAGAGACCTCGATCATGGTGGCTCCTTCCTTGCCCGGCACTGACCGGGGTAAATGTCGTCCGTAACCAGCCTAAGGGCTAAGTCCTTGACATTCCCTGGCAATTCACGGACCGGAGCATATTTCATACCTGGGTATGAGTTCGCACTGGTGCCTAGCACTACCTCAAGCGGATTCTCTTCGCTGTGTGGACATTCTGTGACGACCCAAGAACCGTTAATTCACCGTGTTGGATTCGGCCCACCATTGCTTCAAGCGCCGTTCCGCTTCTTCGGGCCCTAAGCTTCCTTCATCCAAGCGAAGATTGAGCAGATAGTTATATGCCTTGCCGACCATAGGTCCAGGTTCGATTCCCAGAATGCTCATGATCTGCTGGCCATCAAGATCAGGCCGCATCGAGTTAAGTTCTTCTTGCTCCGCCAATTCGGCGACCCGGCGCTCCAGGTCGTCATACGCCTTTCGGAGGCGTTGCACTTTGCGGCGATTGCGGGTCGTGACATCCGATCGAGTCAGTCGGTGGAGTCGTTCCAGTTGATCGCCGGCGTCTCTCACGTACCGGCGTACTGCCGAGTCGGTCCATCCGGCGTCGCCATATCCGTAGAACCTCATGTGCAATTCAACGAGCCTGGCCACGTTCTTGATGGTTTCATTGTCGAATCGAAGCGCCCGCATTCTCTTCTTCACGAGTTTGGCCCCGACGACGTCGTGATGACGGAAGCTCACTGCGCCATTGGTGTCGATCTTTCGGGTGGCGGGCTTGCCGACGTCGTGCATGAGGGCGGCAAAGCGCAACGTGAAATCTGGTGCAGGCACGGCACCATCAGGTCCCGTTTCGAGATCCACGGCTTGCATCATGACCGTCAAGGAATGTTCATAGACATCCTTATGGTGATGGTGCTCGTCCGTTTCCATTTGAAGCGCCGGGATTTCGGGCAGAACATGTGCAGCGAGCCCGGTGTTGACCAGCAACTCTATGCCTCGCCGCGGGTTCTTCCCGATGATGAGTTTGACGAGTTCGTCGCGCACCCGTTCCGCGGAGATGATGGTGATGCGCTCCGCCATGTCGTTCATGGCTTGCACAAGTTCCGGTGCGGGGGTGATGTCCAGGCGAGAAACGAATCTCGCGGCTCGCATCATGCGCAGCGGGTCATCCGAGAACGAGTCTTCGGGCGTCCCCGGCGTGCGGAGCACGGCAGCGGAGAGATCTTTCACACCGCCGTACGGATCGACCAACTCGAGGCTCGGTAGCCTCAACGCCATCGAATTAATCGTGAAGTCCCGGCGGAAAAGGTCGTCCTCCAATTTTCGCCCGAAAGCAACGGTTGGCTTCCTCGAGTCCGCGTCGTAGGCCTCAGCGCGATACGTCGTCACCTCGATCATGGCATCACCCTTGCGCAAGCCAATGGTTCCGAAGTCTCGGCCAATCTCCCAGTGGGCGTCGGCCCAATCGCTCGCCACATCAAGGGTTTCGTCAGGTGTGGCATTCGTCGTGAAATCCAGATCCAAGGCAGTTTCACCGAGGAAAAGGTCGCGGACGGGGCCACCCACCAGGGACAGCTCGAATCCTCGCTGCTCAAAGAGCTTGCCGAGTTCTAGAGCGACGGGGTGGATCGATGAGCTGTCAAAGAGGTTTGCCATAGTGCTTAAATCGTGCCAGAAATCCACGACGACGGTGCGCGCCTCTGTCACCGTCCGAGACAAGGGCACCTTCACACGGGTGCCGTTCCCGCACGTGTCAAGGTCGAACTCTGTAAGGTGGACGTATGACTTTTCCAGTTCCCCGGGCGCCGAAGAAGCGGGCATTCACCCCGCCTTCGCCCTTGCCCACGGTGGAAGAAGTCTCTGCCGGGGGTATCGTCGTCGATCTTGAGACCACGGATCATCCCGTCGCCATCATCGCGCGCATCAATCGCGGCGGCAGGCTCGAATGGTGTCTTCCCAAGGGTCATCCAGAAGGCGAAGAGACTAATGAGGAAGCCGCGTGTCGTGAGATCGAGGAAGAAACGGGCATTGCCGGACGCGTCCTCGCACCCCTCGGATCCATCGACTACTGGTTCACCGTCGCCGGACACCGTGTCCACAAGACGGTTCACCACTTCCTCCTTCAAGCAACCGGTGGTTACCTAACCACCGAAAAAGACCCTGATCACGAGGCCATTGACGTCGCCTGGTCCAATATCGATGACCTCGGTCGAAAATTATCGTTCCCCAATGAACGGCGTATCGCAGACATCGCCAGGGAATACATCATCCATCAGCTGTAGAACCGTGTGGGTGATGGCCCAGCAAAGGTCACTCCCATTCCTCCATCGTTAGGCAGAACAGATATGGCACGTACCGGTGCACGTTCCAGCGCCATTATGGCCGCGGGAACCATGGTCTCCCGCGTTCTGGGCTTCGTGAAGACGATGCTCCTGGCGGTGGCCATTGGCGCTTCCACCACCACCGGTAACGTATTCGCCCTGGCCAACACCTTGCCGAACCTCATCTATGTCCTCGTGGCTGCGGGCATGTTCAATGCGGTGTTAGTTCCGCAAATCATCAAGGCATCCAAAAAGCCCGACGGAGGCGCGGACTATATCTCGCGTTTGCTCTCGTTGGCGGTGATTGGGTTGGCTGTCATCACCCTCCTGGTGGTGCTGTGTGCCCGACCCATCATTTCGGTCATGGCCAGCGATTGGTCCCCGGAAAAGCTGGATATGGGCACCACATTCGCTCTTTGGTGTTTCCCCCAAATCTTCTTCTACGGCCTGTACACCGTAGTCGGCCAGATCCTGAATGCTCGCGGTGCCTTTGGTGCGTATATGTGGGCTCCGGTACTCAATAACGTCGTCGCCATCGCCTCGTTGCTGGTATTCATCGCACTGTTCGGCACCTGGCAGACCGGTCAACACGACCCCTCGCATTGGACCACCGACAAGACGTTCTGGCTCGCCGGAATGGCAACGATCGGAGTGGCGGCTCAGGCAGTCATCCTGTTTATTCCTCTCAAGGCATTGAAGCTCGGATTGGGTCTCAAGCTGGGGTGGCGTGGCATCGGTCTCGGCACCGCTGCCCGGCTCGGTAGCTGGACCCTCGCGACCGGCGTCGTTGCCAACTTGTCCTTCCTTTTCCTTGCACACATCGCTACGACGCCCGAAGGTTTCCAGGAACAGTTCAACCATCCGATTGCGGGCAACAACATGCTCGATCAATCGACCATGCTGTATCAGTTGCCCCACGGCGTCATTGGTTTGTCCATCGCAACCGTGCTGTTCAATCAAATGTCTCGTCACGCGGACAACAATGACGACGCCTCGCTCGTCCAAACACTGTCCCAGGGCCTGCGCATCAGCTCCGTGGCGACCATATTTTGCGCGGTGGCCCTCGTGGTCTTCGCCGGCCCGGTCGGAATGCTCTTTGGCGGCGGCTCCCCCGCTCAAGGTGCCGTGGTGGGGCAGGTGATTTCGGTGATCGCCCTCGGCGGTCCCTTCCTGACCATCGCCTTCATGATGGGACGCGCGTTCTACGCTCACGAGGACGCCAAAACTCCGCTGGTCAATCAAGCCATCTCCGCAGTTTTGGTGATCGTCCTCGGATTCCTGGTTGGGCGTATTCAGCCCCAATACATTGTTTTCTGCCTCGCTGGGCTCTACGCGGGGCAAAACATTCTGGCAACGCTTCTGTTCCACCGAGGCTTGAAGAAGTGGCTCGGAGATTACGACCTGGCGAATATCGTCAAGACTCACCTCCGGGTATCCATATCGGCGATTTTTGCTGGCGTTTTTGGATATATCGCCCTTCGGCTCATGGGCGGAGGTTCCTTCGAGGGCTTCGCGTGGCACAGCCAAATCACCGCGTTCATCACGGTGATTGTTGGCGGATTGGTCATGGGCGTGGTGTATCTCGGCGCCCTGCGAATGTTCCGTGTGAGGGAACTTGACGGAATACTTCGTCCTGTCTTGGCACGATTTGGACGCTAGATAGAGCCACTCGGCCGGTCCGCCGGTATCATCGAACTGTTACTTCGACCCAAACAGCGCGGGGGTTTCTTTTGACGCAGGCTATCCAACTCGGCTCCGTTCTGGGCGGCCGCTATAAGGTGACCGGTCAGATCATCACGACCGCCGCGCAAGACCAGGTTCTCGATGGCAAGGATCAAGTCCTTGAGCGCAAGGTCTCGATCCTCGTCGCCAGCCCCGAGCACAGTGACCTCCTGATCGAGAATGCTCGCGACGTCGCCACAGGGTCTCGGTCCGGATCCCTCCAGGTGCTCGACCTTGGTCAGTCGGACGACATCACCTACCTGATCACGTCTCACACCCAGGCGAATGACCTCCTTGACCTCCTCCTGACCGATCATCAGGACAACACCTCGTCCGAGAATGAGGAGCTGGGCGGCGAAATTTTCGGAGGCTCTGATGCTCCGACGGCGCCTTCCTCCGATTATGAGCAGGTTGGCACGGAAACTTCGCCGCAGGCCAAGCTCGACGAGCGGAACCAGGATTCTCCAGGTGTTACCGAGTGGACCGACGCCGACTACGAGGCTTTCGGCGAGGAACCTCCGGCCCGCCGTTCGTCTCGAGGGTCTTCGAGGGGTGGTTCACTCTTTGATCGGGCCGCTACCGACGTCGCAGGTGGAGCCGCCGGTGCCTCGGCCGCGTCATGGCGTGATGCGGATTCGAGCTACAACGATGACAGCCGCTACGACTTTGACGACGACTTCAGCGGCTCCCATGACGCCCACGACGAGTACGATTCCCCTGAGCACGACACCTACGAGGACGAGCCCTATGAGGGCGAGTACCCCGAGGATGATGGCCAGTACTACGACGATGACGACTACTACGACGACTCTGAAGACAACCGTCGTCGCGGTAGCTCCATCGGACTGTGGATCACGGCCATTGTCATCATCATTTTGCTGTTGCTCTTGGTGGTGTTCGGTTTTAGCCGCCTCGGCAAATTAGTTTCAGGGTCGGAATCGGTTCCTAGTGGAACGGTGACCTCTGCATCAAGCCAATCAGCGTCGGAGGCCTCCGATTCGTCCAGTAACTCGTCAGGAGCCTCACCTACGATCGCCTCGGTCTCTCGCCTCGTGCCCGACCGCCCCGATTTTATGGCGGACCAAGATGCCACGCTCACCAAAACCTTTGATGGCAACGCTTCCTCATATTGGACGAGCTACGGTTTCTCTTCCCCCGACTTTGGGGGCCTGGTCTCGGGCATCGGGTTGGCCATCAAGCTTCAGGAACCGACTAAAGTCTCTCAGCTGACCGTTGATGCGCCGAAGAGCACAGGTGGGCAATTCACCGTTTTCACCAACGACTCCCCCAGCTTGGATGGAGCCACCAATGCCGGGCAGGGAACATTCGAGAACGGGAAGACGACGGTTGATCTCTCGGATGAAGCCAAGTCCAAGTCGAGCCAGTACGTCATGTTGTACATCACGAAGCTTCCTCAGGTGTCGTCACCCATTGGCGGATACAACAACGGTGTCCACATTGGCGAAATCGGGTTGAAGTAGCCCTCTCACGTGGCGGGACGCTGAGTGGTCTCTCGGAAGGGCGCTGCGCGGCTTAGGTGGCCACGTGTGCCTTATGGGCGTCGTCTTACCCTGATTCCATGCGCTGGGAGCCCTCTGGCTTCTACTGCGGAATATTCCGAGGGTCCCGTAGGTTTCACCATCAGATCTTCAACGAGTCGAGTCATCACACAGTCTTCGACTCTTGGTAGCCGCCAGTTCATGGCCGTCATGAAAGGAACTCAGTGACCGATAGCGTCTTTTCACAAGGTGCCGCTCCGTTGATCAACCTCTCCGGTAAGGAAGCGGAGACTCCGCATCAGTCCGGTTCTGAGGAGAATAACGTGCACGACGTCGCCATCATCGGATCCGGACCTGCAGGATATACCGCTGCCGTATATACGGCGCGGGCCAACCTCAAGCCCGTCGTCTTCGCGAGTTCCGTCGCGGCCGGTGGTGACCTCATGACCACCACAGAGGTTGAAAACTACCCGGGATTCATCGAGGGAATCCAGGGACCTGAGCTCATGGCGAATATGCAGCAACAGGCCGAGCGCTTTGGGGCCGATATCCGGTACGAGGACGTTGAAAGCGTCAATCTCACAGGCGACCTCAAGAAGATCGTTCTTCAAGATGGCACGGTCCACCACGCCAAAACCGTCATCATCTCGACCGGATCCGAATACCGCAAGCTCGGCCTCGACGACGAATCACGCCTTTCGGGCCACGGAGTGAGCTGGTGCGCAACCTGTGACGGCTTCTTCTTCAAGGAAAAGCCCATCGCCGTGGTGGGTGGCGGCGACTCAGCCCTCGAAGAAGCCCTGTTCCTCACCAACTTCGCCTCCAACGTCACGATTATTCACCGCCGCGATACTCTCAGGGCTTCCGAAATCATGCAGGATCGGGCCCTCAACCACCCGAAAATCACCTTTGTGTGGGATTCTGCCGTGGTAGGCATCGAAGGTGAGAACAAGACGGAGGCTCTCCAGGTGGAGAACCTCAAGTCCGGTCTCTCCCAGCGCCTCGAGGTCGACGGCCTGTTCGTGGCTATTGGGTCGGACCCCCGTACAGACCTTGTCAAAGGACAGCTGGACCTCACTGCGGAGGGAACGATTGCGGTTCAGGGTCGTTCATCCAAGACCAACCTGCCTGGCGTCTTCGCGGCCGGCGATGTCATCGATCCGACCTACCGACAAGCGATCACAGCAGCCGGTTCCGGTTGTGTGGCCGCCATTGACGCCCAGCATTACCTCGAATCCCTGTAACTCCACGATCACGACAGAATTCATCTGAAAGGAAATTCCATGAGCAACGCTAAAGCAGTATCTGACGCTTCATTCGAAGAGGATGTCCTCAAGAGCGACCGTCCGGTCATCGTAGATTTCTGGGCCGAATGGTGCGGTCCCTGCCGCCAGGTTGGACCCGTTCTGGACCAGATCGCCGAGGAGCACGCTGACAAGGTAGACGTCGTCAAGCTCAACGTCGACGACAATGGAGAAACCGCTGCCAAGTATGGCATCACCTCTATCCCCGCCATCTACGTCTTCAAGGACGGAGAGGTTGCCAAGACCTCCGTGGGAGCCAAGCCCAAGGCAATTCTCGAGAAGGAATTCGCGGACTTCCTCGCGTAACCCAAATCAACTAAAAAGTCCCGGTGCGTTTCACGTGAAACACACCGGGACTTTTTTGTCATCTAGGCCCCATCCGTGACGTCGAGACGCCCTCGCACTCAACGCACGGATCAGCCTTCAGACAGGAGCAGGTTCGCTCAGAGAACCAGCCTCCACTCCCCTACTGGTCCTTCTCAATCTGCGGATCAAGAACGGAAATAATCCGATTCAGGTCGTCAACCGAGGCAAATTCAATGGTCATCTTTCCTTTACGGGCTCCGAGATTGATCTTGACGCTCGTATCAAGTTTGTCGGCAAAAGCGTCAGCGATGTAGTCCAACCGCTCGTGATGGCGATGCGGGGCGACAGGCTTACGTGCCGGCTTCGCGGACTTTTCAGCAGAACCTGACTGGATAATTTCTTCCACAGACCGAACGGAAAGACCTTCTGCCACGATCCGCTGCGCGAGCCTCTCCATCGATGCCGGGTCACTGAGGCTTAGGAGTGCCCGAGCATGACCCGCCGAAAGAATTCCCGCAGCTACCCGCCTTTGGACCAGAGCCGGCAACCGCAAGAGTCGAATGGTGTTGGAGATCTGTGGACGGGAACGACCAATGCGCTGAGCCAGTTCATCCTGCGTCGTCCCAAATTCGTTCAGCAGCTGCTGGTAGGCGGCGGCCTCTTCCAGCGGATTCAACTGACTCCGGTGCAAATTCTCTAGAAGTGCATCACGAAGTAGGTCTACATCCTGGGTATTTCGAACAATAGCCGGAATCGTGTCGAGACCGGCACGTTGGGTCGCCCTCCAACGACGCTCACCCATCACCAGCTCGTACGATTCGGGTCCCTGCTCGGCGCTAGGCCGCACCACGATGGGTTGAAGCAACCCAATCTCTCGAATCGAATGGACGAGCTCTTCCATCTCATCTTCATCGAATTCCTGACGCGGTTGCTTCCGATTGGGGTGGATGTCCCCTACCGGGATTTCGCCAAATTTCGCACCAGGAACATTTACCAGCTTGGTTCCGTCGGTGCTACTTTCACTCTGCCCGTCCGAGGCTGCAGCATGAGCATTTGCCTTCGATGCCGCGCCGTCCTCATTCGTGGGCGTCGTTTCACGTGAAACCTCGTCACGGCCAGCCCAAGGAGTTGCCTCTTGACTCTCTGACGCTTGATCAGACGAAGCCTTGACGGATTCCTGTGCTGCTGTCGAGGGTTGGAAGAAGAAGTCCACCGGACGCCTACCACCGGAGCTCTTACGCAATGCGGCACCCATATCAGCCCTGGCATTGCCAGATTTGCGGCCACTGGCCTTTGACGTCACTTCATCAGTGTCTTCGGTGCGTGCTGCCGATGTTTCACGTGAAACGGGAGAAGCCTTCTCGTTGCCACCAGCGTTAGTAGCCTTGGCAGCACCGCCTGAAGCCGATGACTTCTTTGATTTCGCAGTGGATTTGGACGTTGTCTTAGTCGAGGTCACTTTTGCCTTTGTGGCGGAGTTCTTCGACTCACTCGTCGCTTGCTCAGAAGAAGAACTCTTCTCAGCTGTGGCATTCTTAGCAGCTTGACCCTTCCGGGTGGTCTTCTGAGAAGAGCTCTGTTCGGGCGTTTCACGTGAAACGCCTTGATTCGATCCGCTCTTGCCATAGGTGTCTACGACTTGTTGTTCGTTGGCTTGTCTACTTTTGGCCTCTTGCTCGGGTGCTGTCGGGATCAGAGATCCCAACCCTCTTCCAAGTCCACGACGTCGTTCTGCCACGATGCTCCTCTAAATTGTGCTGACTACCAACAGTCTATCCGGCCCCGTGCGTGTAGTCGGCAGATTTCCACATTCAACTGGATTTTGCGGCTACAAGCTGCCATTTTGTGGCGTTTCACGTGAAACGTGGCGCTTAGTGAGTACTACGTGGCCGCACGCGATACGGAGACGAAAAGCAACTCCGGAACGATCTCGTGCGTTGCCGCTGACTTTCCGCCTTTCCATCCCACGTCGGTGTTTCACGTGAAACGGAACAGTCGCCTCCCAATGACTCCCGAAGGCGGAATTTTCTAGTCGTTTTAGTTACGTGACGTCAATTTGGTCGTGGCACTTAGAAGTTCGATCCCGCTTCACAGGGGAGTGCCACTTGAAGGGGAACCCGATCCACTGACTTCTTCACTCAGGAACGGGCAATGTTTCATGTGAAACATTGCCCGGGCAGGGGAGTAGTGCCGGGTTCGGGTTCCACGATCGCATAGACCATGTAGTTACACGTCGCACCCCGATCATTCGGCCACAAGGAGGATTAGGGAATAAAAAAAGGGCCCGATACCTTTCGGTATCGGGCCCTCAATCTTGATCTATTGGGCTCCCTTGTGCGCGATCTCAACTGCCGCTTCCAGATAGGACAACGCGCCAGTGGACTGTGGGTCGTACGAGAGAACGGTCTGTTGGTAACTTGGCGCCTCTGAGATCCTGACAGACCGCGGAATTACCGCGTCCAGAACCTGCTTCGGGAAATGTTCCCGCACCTCGGAAGCGACCTGGGAGGCCAGGTTGGTGCGTCCGTCGTACATTGTCAGCAAAATGGTACTGACACTCAGCGTCGGGTTGAGGTGCTTCTGTACCAACTCGATGTTCTTAAGGAGCTGGCTAAGCCCTTCCAGTGCATAGTATTCGCACTGAATCGGTATAAGAACCTCTTTGGCGGCCACAAAGGCGTTGATGGTGAGGAGGCCGAGCGACGGCGGGCAATCAATAAAGATGTAGTCCAAGCGGGGGAGTCCCTGCTCTTCCCTATACTTTGCATACTCCTGGAGCGCCCTGTCCAAGCGTTGCTCCCTGGCAACCAGTGACACCAACTCGATCTCCGCGCCAGCCAAATCAATGTTGGAAGGAAGGCAATAGAGGTTCGGATACTCTGGGCACTGTTTGACGACGTCGCTCATGGGTGCCGCATCAATGAGGACGTCATAGGTGGAATCCACCTCGACTCCATGCTCAATATTGAGCGCCGTCGAGGCGTTCCCCTGGGGATCGATATCTACCACCAAGGTCTCTAAGCCCCGATCAGCCATTGCGGCCGCCAGGTTAACGGCCGTGCTGGTTTTCCCAACACCGCCCTTTTGATTGCTGATGGTGAAGACTCGGGTCTCGGCGGGCCGAGGAACCGGTTGTTTCGCCAACTTCTTCCATCGCTTCTTTTCGTTCATCAGCTCTCTCGCAACGGGGTACTTCAGGCGATCCGTAATTTTGATTTTGGACGTCAGGGAATCGACCGTTTCACGTGAAACATGACGACCTTGATCTGGCACAACCGGATCAGATTGGTCCTGAGGGTTGGGCGGCATACCCGCATCTGTTGGATCGGGAGCCCTATGTCGTCCTGCCACCAGTTATGTCCCTTTCACGATCCGAGAATAGATTCCACATCACACCAGAGTACCCGCAACCTCGAATTGATATACAGCCATTCCCTTCAGATGTGGATCACCGGTCGCCAAACGATACGGAGAACTCGACGGATCGCCTGACCCAGTTCGGGCAATCCGACGAGGGAATCACAGCAGGAACTACAGCTCGACGCGTACGACCGTCGTCGGTTGCTCCAGAATCGACTCACCAACCGTCAGGATTTCCGTTGACCGGGCGCCATACTTGTTCAGCTTCTTCTGCGCCTTCAAAATTTCTTCGTCAGCGGTCTTTCCCTTGAGGGCCAGTAGTTTGCCGGTACCGCGCAGAAGCGGCAGCGTCATATCCACCAGGCCCACCAAAGCGGAGACCGCACGAGCCGTGACGACGTCGACCTCGAGATCGCCCACAAATTGTTCCGCGCGACCGCGCAGCAATTCCACATTGTCGAGACCCAAGTCGTCGACGACTTCCTCCAGCCAGATAATCCGACGCTCGAGGGGCTCAATCAACGAAATTTCCAGGTCTGGCCGGGCGATGGCCAAACAGAGGCCAGGCAACCCGGCCCCAGAACCAACGTCAGCAACACGTGCCTCGCGCTCAATGAGACCCTCCACCACGGCGCAGTTCAGCACATGGCGCGACCACAGCCGGGGGACCTCCCGCGGGCCAATCAGCCCGCGTTCAATCCCGCTGGTGGCCAGGTGTTCGACGTAGCGCTCCGCAAGGTCCAGATTGTCCCCGAATACCGCTTCCGAGGCCTCGCGTTCAGCACCGACCAACTCGGTTTCCGAATTCATTCGGAGACTCCATTGGACTGCGGAGACGTAATAACGATGTGTCGACGTGAGCCTTCACCCTCCGACTCCGAATGGAACCCGTGTTCGGCCACGACGTCGTGCACCAGTTTGCGCTCATAAGGGCTCAGCGGCTTGAGATGGCAAGGTTCACCGGTATCCTTCACAGATTCAATGGCATTCACGGCCATATCCCGGAGTTCTTTCCCTCGACGATCTCGGTAGCCTGCTACGTCGAGAATCAAGCGGGTACGTTCACCGGTCGCAGCCAAAACGGAAAGCCTCACGAGCTCTTGAAGGGCGTCCAGGACTTCGCCACGGCGTCCCACCAGGAGCTCAAGGTCTTCTTCGTTCTCGTCCGTCACGACCGAAAGGTAAGTCCGGTTCTGGTGAACCTCGATGTCGATGTCGCCATCCAGATCCGCAATGTCGAGGAGCTCTTCCAAGTAGTCGGCGGCGATTTCGCTCTCATCTTCGGCTTCATCGGCAAGAACCTCATCGGCGGACGTCTCGTCGACGATGTCGTTCTCCGACGAGGCAGAATTCTCCTGGGTACCTCCGGCCTGTTGATCCGCGACGGGGCCCGTGGCCTCTCCCGCATCCTCGGTGGTCTCTGCGCGATCTTCGTGATGATCAACCATGTACATCTCCTGCTTCCGCGGCCGGTGCTCCGGCGCAGCTATCCGTTTGGGCACCTGACGCGCCCACAAGGGACTCAAGACAACGGTGTCCGGCCCCATCCTGCTGGGCCGGACCACGTTGCACTACTTCTTCTTTTTCTGCCTATTCTTACTGACCGGCTGCTTCCGCTGCCCGCCTTTGGCACGCTCACGCTGCTCTTCGAGTTCCGCCTCGTGCTGTTCCTTAGTCTTACCAACCGGGGGGAGGCCCTTCTCCGCACGACGACGGTTGAGCTCCTTTTCGGCTTCGGAACCGGGAGTCGGGTTGTTGCGAATGACCCACCACTGCTGGCCCATGGCCCAGAAGTTCGACACGGTCCAGTAGACCAACACACCGAGCGGGAAGTTGATGCCACCGATAGCGAAGATGATCGGGAACAGGTACATCAGCATCTGCTGCTGACGGTACATCGGCGATTCTTTGGCCTGTGCGCTCATGTTCTTCGCGGTGAGCTGTCGCTGAGTGAAGAACTGCGTCAACGACATCGCGATGATCATGACGATCGCCATCGTGACGGTGGCGACGTGATTGCCGTTGCCCGGCTGCATGAGCGTCGAGAACAAGGGCGCGCCCAAGATGTACGCGTCATTGAACTGGTGCACCATGTCCGCGGAGAGAACGAGAATTCCTTCATGGTTCTGCGACGCCGCCGGGACGCCTCGGAGCACCTGCAACAGACCGAAGAAGATCGGCATCTGAACGATGATCGGGAAGCACGAGGACAGCGGGTTCGCGCCCTTGGACTTGTAGAGGGCCATCTGCTCCTGAGCCATGGCCTGACGAGACAGCTGGTCCTTTTTACCCTTGTACTTGGCCTGAATCTTGGCCATTTCGGGCTGAAGTTCCTGCATCCCGCGCATAGATTTGATCTGCTTCATGAAGAGCGGAACCGTGAGGATACGCATCACGAAGGTCATGAACACGATGGCCAGCACCCAGGTCCAGCCGTTTGCCGGATCCATGCCGATGGCAGTGAACAGACTGTGGAAGACCCAGAGGACGGCCGAAACAATCCATTTGAAGGGCCACAGAATGATGTCGATTGGATTCATCAGGAATTGACTCCTAGCCCCGAGGCTTGTGGGGCGTCGTGTACTCCGCCATCGGCGGATGGTTCAACAGCAAAATCTTGGGCTCGGTGCCCGGCGTGAAAGTTCGCCGGCCAGGAGGTACGGGATCCACACCACCGGTCGCCCAGGGGTGGCACCGAATCAATCGTCTCACGGTCAGCCCGATACCGCGGACCGTCCCGTGAACCGTCACGGATTCCAACCCATAGGCCGAGCACGTAGGGAAAAAGCGGCAGACGTCGCCATACAGCGGCGAGATCAACCGTCGGTATAAGCGGAGAAATCCGATCACCAGGTTTTGGGGGAGTGTCCACACGGCTTCTCCCAGACTCCGCGGTCGGACGTATTCCCTAGGCGCCGCCTGCAGGCGGTCATCGAGGGGATCTGAAGCCGGGTGTCCGGCGGAAAGATGTCCGGTGTGATCGGTCATTGCGCCTTCTCCAGGGTGGGGTCAGAAGACACATCCACATCGATCTTTCGGGACACACTCGACCAAGCGGCGTCGTAGTCCTTCGACAGTTCCTCCCAGGAGGCTTCCGCCGCAGGAGGGAGAGCCCGGACGACGATGCTCAGACCGGAAGGAAAGCCTTTGATGGTGACGGCCACGAGTTCACGCAACCGCCTCTTGACGAGGTTTCGCGTCACGGCATTGCCCACCGCCTTTGACACCACGAAGCCACATACGGTGGGGGTTGTTTCCTCAGGCAGAAGGCGCGCATATAGAACTAAGTTCCGGCGTCCACTGCGGACGCCGGAACGTGTAGTTGCTGAGAACTGTTGAGAAGTCCTCATCCGGTGCTGTTGTGCCAGCACGTCAAGGCTCCTTCTACGCAGACCGGTATGGCGTCTGGCATCGAAGCTCCGAGAAGAAGCCTCCGACCAGAAGAGATCCCCTCAAAGAGGGAGTCAGTTACGCCGAAACCGAAGCGCGACCCTTGGCGCGACGGTTAGCCAAGATGGCACGACCGGCGCGGGTGCGCATACGAAGACGGAAGCCGTGCTTCTTGGCACGACGGCGGTTATTCGGCTGAAAAGTCCGCTTGCTCACTGTAATAACTCCAAAGACTGTTGGTTGGGCCTACCCTGCTGTGGGTCCGCGAGGACCACATCCCGATCAGGAACAGAAGATGGGCGCTGTCGGTTCAGCCGCGCTGTCGGTTCATCCAGCCCATTTCCCCGCACCTTGCAGGGGCGGTTTCGGGCAGGTGGACATAGTCCAACGCGCAGTTGACTAACAAACTCTACGAGCCAGCGCGTGAAACGGTCAAGTCATCTGAGGCGAAAACTCGCACAATAGACGCACGCCACACCCATATTCGACTGGGAGACGTGACACTTCTGAAGACCAACTGTCAACATCCCCAACCTGTGTGTATCCAAGTGTGCACAGCTGTGGATAATCCGAAAAAAATTTTACCCTCCCCAAGCGCGATATGCCGCGGAACTACAAAGTTGTGATTACAGAATTCCCCGAATTTGAGGGCCTGAGGGGCCTTCTCATGCCCTAAGCTATCTAGAGTCGTCCGAGGTTTTCCACAATATCCACAGGTGTGGACAAACGTGTGGAGAACCTGGGTAGAGCACGTGGAACACCGCCGGCACCCCTTCGATGTCCGATCGTTCTTGAGCCCCTCAGGGCCCGAGAAAGGACGGAAATTCAAGGGAGGCCACGTTTCGTACCGGAAGCCGTCCCGAGACCTAGGAGAACAGTGAGCATTCAGGGCAACGACGAGGTTCAAACCCGTTGGGATGCGTGCATCTCCGAACTTCGCGCGAATGTGAATCTGGCCCGGCGCCTTCGAGCCTTCCTACCACTCGCTCAGCCTCAAGGTCTCTTTGGAAACACCCTGATCATCGCGGTTCCCAACGAGTACACCCGCGATATCTTCCAGACGGAAATGCATCAGGCCTTTAAAGAGTCCATCGCGGCCTCTTTCGGCCAAGACATCACCGAGGCATTCGTCATCGATCCGGAGCTCGATAGCAGCGTTCCGCAGTCGTCGACCACGCCCGCCCCGTCCTCACAGCGGCAATCCTCATCATCTTGGGGCGACGCCGAGCCCCAAACCGCGGATTCCAACCGCGATCTCCCGCCTGAGCCATCTTTGCGACACGAGAATTCCGTGACCGTATCCGGTTCCTCGATGCCGCCCATCAGCGAATTGGAAGCCGAGCGCGGCCATGCGGCGTCTCACTCTTCGCCCGTGGACGTTCCGCGCATGGATGAGGAGAGTCCCTCACGAATCCAAAGCGCCGGAGTCGATCTTCCCGCACCGCGCGTGAATGGACCGGATCGCGGTGAAGATATTCCTCGTGACGCATACGATCGTGGCCAAGAAGAGATCGTGTGGGACAGCTCGGCTCGTCTGAACGACAAATACATGTTCGACACGTTTGTGATCGGTCAGTCGAACCGTTTTGCCCATGCTGCCGCCCTCGCCGTCGCCGAAAACCCGGCCAGTGCGTATAACCCGCTGTTCATCTACGGTGACTCCGGACTGGGCAAGACTCACCTGTTGCACGCGATCGGTCACTACGCCAAGCGTTTTTACCCCAACCACCGCGTTCGGTACGTCAATTCAGAAGAATTCACCAACGACTTCATTAACTCGATTCGCGACGACGAAGGCTCCAGCTTCAAGCAGATCTACCGCAATGTTGACCTGCTGCTGATCGATGACATCCAGTTCCTGGCAGGCAAGGAACACACGCAAGAAGAGTTCTTCCATACGTTCAATGCCCTGCACAATCACAAAAAACAGATCGTCATCACCTCGGATCTTCCTCCGAAACAACTCTCCGGCTTCGCCGAACGCATGCGTTCGCGATTCGAGTGGGGACTCATCACCGACGTCCAACCCCCAGAGTTGGAAACTCGCATCGCGATCCTTCGCAAGAAGGCTCAGAACGAGGATCTCGATGCCCCCGACGACGTCATGGAATACATCGCTTCCAACATCACGACGAATATCCGTGAGCTGGAAGGCGCCCTGATCCGGGTTACGGCGTTCGCTTCGCTCAATAAGCAGCGGGTGGACCTTCCCTTGGCCGAACTGGTGCTCAAAGATCTCATTACCGACGACGGCGTCCCGGAGATCACCTCATCGGCCATTCTCGGACAAACCGCCAACTACTTCGAGATTTCTCTGGATGAGCTCCGCAGCAAATCCCGTAACCGAACACTTGTCACCGCCCGTCAGATCGCCATGTACCTGTTGCGGGAACTCACGGACATGTCTCTTCCGAAGATCGGCCAAGAATTCGGGGGACGAGACCACACGACCGTGATGCACGCAGATCGCAAGATTCGGAAGTTGATGGCTGAACGACGCCAGATCTTCAACCAGGTCACCGAGCTGACCAACAGGATCAAGCAGCAACAACGCGAGGGCTAAGTTATCCACAGGTCCCAAGAATCGGTGGAAAACCTGTTTATTAACACCTGTGGATGAGAGTGTGGATTTCACCCGAGGAACTGTGGACCTTAAGGGGACAACCTGCCGGCCTCTGTGGAAACGACGCTGAGGACCCAAAATTCCTGCACAGACCATCCACGATGACGATCTTCTTCACCCACAATCTATCTACAGCCTCGACCCTACTGCCGGCAGTGATGTAAGGGGTTATCCACAGAATCCACATGCGTTATTAACACTACTGATCCTTTAAAGAGATCATTCCAAATAACAAATCTCCGATCCGAAACCCGCCGGCAGGGCCTCCAGGATCTCTGGAGTTCTGAAATTACAAGAATCCTACGGATGCCTTCTCTCCGGTAGGCTCAACCTAGAGACCAACCACCTTCCAGAGAGGGACTTCGCGCACGTGAAATTCTCAGTTGATCGAGACGTACTCGCCGAAGCTGTCACTTGGACAGCTCGTTCCCTCTCTCCCCGCCCTCCGGTACCCGTGCTTTCCGGTCTTCTCATCAAGGCCTCCGGCAACGAAGTGTCGATCGCCAGCTTCGATTACGAAACCTCGGCAAAGCTCAACATCGCCGCTGAGGTCATGGAAGAAGGCGAAACTCTCGTATCAGGCCGACTCCTCGCAGATATCTGCCGCTCTTTGCCTTCGGCACCCGTCGAAATCGAGACGCACGATTCGAAGGTCTACCTGAACTGCCGTTCCTCCAAGTTCAACCTCGCGGCCATGCCCGTTTCTGAGTACCCAGAACTTCCCGGACTTCCTGAAATTTCAGGAACGGTCGACGGAGCGGCCTTCGCACACGCGATCTCTCAGGTCATCATTGCCGCTAGCCGCGACGACACCCTTCCGATCCTGACCGGCGTCCGCGTCGAGATCGAAGGTTCCACCATGACCCTCTTGGCAACGGACCGTTACCGCCTGGCCATGCGCGAGCTCACCTGGGAACCCACCAACCCGGAGATCTCCACGGCCGCTCTGATCAAGGCAAAAACCCTCAATGAAGTGGCTAAAACCTTGGGCAATGCCGGTCTGTTGAAGATCGCCCTCTCTGATTCTCACGAACTCGTCGGTTTCGAATCGGGCGGTCGTCGCACCACTAGCCTGCTCGTCGACGGCGAATACCCCAAGATCCGCTCGCTCTTCCCGGATCAGACCCCGATTCACGCCGTCGTCAAAACTTCGGAGCTGGTCGAGGCCGTTCGCCGTGTCTCGCTCGTTGCAGAGCGGAACACCCCGGTTCGCCTCGCCTTCACTCAAGGCCAACTCACCTTGGATGCGGGCACCGGCGAGGACGCCCAAGCCAACGAGGTGCTCGATGCCCGTCTCGACGGCGACGACATCACGGTTGCCTTCAATCCTGTGTACCTGAGCGAAGGGCTCCACGTCTTCGGAAGCGATTACGTACGTTTCTCGTTCACGACGCCGCCCAAACCCGCGGTGTTGTCAGCTCAAGACGATCTCGACGGCGAAGATGGCAAGGATTACCGTTACCTTCTGATGCCCGTTCGCCTCCCGAATCAATAAAGGGGCCGCGAGGTGTATATAGATCACCTCTCGCTCATGGATTTCAGAACCTACGGGTTCCTGGATCTTCCGCTGACCACCGGACTGACCGTCATGGTGGGGCCGAATGGCGTGGGCAAAACCAATATTGTCGAGGCCATCGACTACACCGCTAACCTGTCGTCACACCGGGTCAGCAACGATGCGCCGCTGATTCGCGTGGGATCCGAGCGTTCCTATATTCGTTCCCGAGTCATTCGCGGCGGTCAACAGACCGTCATGGAACTCGAACTCGCGCCCGGTAAAGCCAACAGAGTCAGAATCAACCGGGCCGCACCGGTTCGCGTTCGCGAAGCCCTCGGCATCTGCCAGACGGTCTTGTTCTCCCCGGAAGACCTCGAGCTCATCAAGGGTGAACCTGCTGGGCGGCGTCGTTTTATTGATGACCTTGCGGTATCGCTGCGGCCCATTATCGGTGGATACCGGGCCGACTATGAGAAGGTGCTGCGTCAGCGCAACGCCCTGCTCAAGTCTTTGCGCAAACGAGGTGCGGGGAAGTCCTTGGGCGACGACGACCGGGCGACCCTCGAGGTCTGGAATGGGCAGCTCGTGAATCTTGGCGCGCGCATGATGCAGGCACGATTTCAGGTGCTGGCCGGCCTCTTGCCTCACGCGGATCGCGCATATGACCAACTCACCGACGGAGGAAAGACCCTCGGTTTTGTGTACGAATCGGCGGCCCTCGGTCGACGGTCCGGCGCCAACGTCGCGGAGCTCTCGCGTATTCCGCTTCAGGAATTGGGCGCGATGTTGGAGTCAGCACTCGAAGAGCGGGCCTCCGACGAGGTGGAACGTGGCATGAGCCTCGTAGGCCCACATCGTGATGAAATCAGCTTGATCCTGGGAGATATTCCCGCTCGAGGATATGCTTCGCACGGGGAAACATGGTCATACGCCCTGGCCCTGCGGTTGGGCTCTTGGTATCTGCACCAGGCAGATCACGACGACGCCGCGGCCTGCCCGATCCTGATCCTCGACGATGTCTTTGCCGAACTCGACGCGACGCGACGTTCCCGTTTGGCACGGATCGTTTCCGGGGCGGAACAAGTGCTTGTGACGTGCGCGGTGGAAGAAGACCTCCCGGACGAGCTGGATCATTCGCGCCGTATCGTTCGAGTATCACCGGGGCAGGCGGTCGTCGTCGACGACGAGACGCTCAACAACTCAGCTCCCGAAGATCCTGCTGGAGAACTCCCCGGTGACCCTCCGGCGTCGTCGAGAGGCGAAGAGGCGGAATGAGCATGACCCCGGGAGACGATGTCGCTGGTGAGGAGGTGCGCCGCGACCTGGAACGAAACCAGGTCGATGCGCCGGCCGCGTTGCTGCAACGGCTCCGAACCGCCGCTTTAGCACGGGGTGAAGGAAGGTTGACCGGCCACGCCGCCAAAAAGATTATTCGCGATTTCGGTGAGGTGGTCTCTGCCGAACCGGGCCAGTCGAAGGTGCGGCGGTGGCGTGAGGAAGGCTGGGACCCGCGCACTCTGGGCGGGTACACGGGACCGGGTAAATCCTCGCGAGATCCGCAGAATCTGGGGTCGGTCTTGACCCATATGATTTCTTCCCGGGGATGGAAGGAACCCGTCGCGGTCAGCAGCGTCTTGGCTCGGTGGACGGACCTCGTTGGTCCCTCGATCGCGGCGCATTCCCGCCCCGAGAGTTACGAGGACACCGTGGTGGTGATTCGGTGTGATTCCACGAATTACGCGACTACTTTGCGCACCATGATCCCGCAGCTCATGAGGACATTCGAGGAGGAACTGGGCCGGGGAATCGTCACCAAGATTAGCGTTCTCGGGCCCAATGTGCCCTCGTGGCGGAAGGGGCGCAGGGTCGCTCCCGGCGGACGAGGCCCTCGAGACACCTACGGTTAGGCGATGTTGGCTTCCGTCGCATCGATGTCGGAGGCAATCCGCTCATCGCCGCTGTAGATCACGAATCGGTGGTCCCGGACGAAGCCCGCAAGGGTCATGCCGGCGTCCTTCGCGAGCTCCACGGCGAGGGAGGACGGCGCCGACACGGAGGCCAACATCGGTACGCCCGCCATGGCACATTTCTGTGTGAGTTCGAAACTCGCTCGACCGGACACCATGAGCACATGCTGGCGCAAGGGAAGTTTGCCCTCGAGTAGTGCCCAACCCAGCACTTTGTCGACCGCATTATGTCGGCCGACATCTTCGCGCACCGCCACCAGTTCACCTGTTCGACCATCGAAAAGCCCGGCGGCGTGCAGGCCACCGGTGTGGTCGAAGACCTTTTGACGGTCGCGCAGCACCTGAGGCATTCGGAGGACAAACTCCTCTGACAAGCGCAAAGGATCCTCCGAGGTGGAGAACTGCGATTTTTGGTGCACCTGATCGATGCTGGTGCGGCCACACATGCCACACGCGCTGGACATCATGACGTTCCGCTCCTGGAAGGGGAGAGGGGGCAAGACCCATGGCTGTAGGACGACGTCGATCGTGTTGTCGCCATCTTCCGCTCCGGGACCAAAGTCCTTGCGGCAGTACCGAATCGAGGAAATCTGCTCGCCGTCGGTCACCACTCCTTCGCTCAGCAGGAAGCCCGCGGCTAGGGAAAAATCTTCGCTAGGGGTCCGCATGGTGACGGCGAGGCGTCGACCGTTGACCCGTATTTCCAGAGGTTCTTCCGTGGCAAGCATGTCGGCGCGGGCGTCGCGGGTGCCGTCGTCGGTGACACGGATGACTCGGGTGCGTTTTTCGCTACGGCTCATTCTGAATCGGCCTCGTCTTCTAGCCCCGCTTCACGCCGAACCGTTGTGACCAGTTCAGAGACTCGATGCGTGAGGTCTTGCAGTCGTTCGGTGGTCGAAGCCTTTCCGTCGTCGGCATGTTCGGCCATGCTCAGGCCCAAAGCCACCCCCACCAAATACGAGCTGGTGGGCGCTCCGGGGCGGATGACCCCGTGAGCGACGTCCTTGGTCATGGCAAGAATCGGGCCCGGAATCACGACGTCGTTGGGGATCTCGAGTTCCTCGGCAACTCGGTTCAACCACTCTTGGAGTTGAGGTAGTGAATTTTCGGTCATCACGTGCCTTTCGACGTTGATGGTCTGGCGGAATCTCCGTCAGTCGGTCCTGCATGGACCAGCCAGGGAAACATGCGACCCAGGAACCGGAAAACGGCTCACAGGGATTCTCTAGTCATGAAGGCCTTGAGCGGGTGAACCCCCATGTGCCAGGGGTCAGGCTCGCCAAAGGCCGCTGAGATGCTTGTGACGGCCATTAAGAGTCCCGAAGAACCTTCGAAATCGGAGCTGACAACGCCAAAGTCCGGTAGAATCGAAGGAAGATCATGAGGCGGTCGGCGTGTACCCCCAGATACATTGTTATGTTATCTAAGTTATGCGTCGGCTTCCGATACCCGGACCGGGCCCTTCGAGGTGCCTGGATACAAGGAGCTGAATCCCTACAGTGGCAGCCGAGGAAAAGCACGAATACGGCGCAAGCGACATCACCGTCCTCAAGGGACTCGAAGCCGTCCGCAAGCGGCCGGGCATGTACATCGGGTCAACCGGTGAACGCGGATTGCACCACTTGGTGTACGAAGTCGTCGACAACTCCGTGGATGAGGCCCTGGCCGGGTACTGCGATCACATTGAGATCAACCTCTTGGCCGACGGCGGCGTCAAGGTCGTGGACAACGGCCGCGGCATCCCCGTGGACATGCACCCCACCGAAGGAAAGCCCACGGTTGAGGTCGTCATGACCGTGCTGCACGCCGGCGGTAAATTCGGCGGCGGCGGATACGCGGTTTCTGGTGGTTTGCACGGCGTCGGCATTTCCGTGGTGAATGCGTTGTCCACCCGCGTGGAAACGACCGTGCGCCAGCAGGGTTATGAGTGGACCATGAGCTTCCACGACGGCGGAAAGACCAACCAGGAACTCCAGCGCGGTGCAGAGACCGCCGAAACCGGCACGCAGCAGGTTTTCTATCCGGACCCGGAAATCTTCGAAACGGTTGATTTCGACTACGAGACCCTCCGTGCACGGTTCCAGCAGATGGCTTTCCTCAATAAGGGATTGCGCATCACCTTGACCGATGAGCGCGAATCGGCAGATTTCGACGACGAAGTCGCGACCGAGAAGAAAACCGAAGCCAAAGTCAATCAAGAGGGGACCAATTCCCAGGGTTTCCGCACCGTCGTCTATCAGTACGACGAAGGTCTGCTCGACTACGTCAAGTTCCTCAATTCGAGCCAAAGGGTCAATGTCATCCACGAGGACGTCATCTCCCTCGAGGTGGAGGACACCGAAAAGAAGCTGTCCCTGGAACTCGCGATGCAGTGGACCGAGTCCTATAAAGAATCGGTGCATACCTACGCCAACACGATCAACACCCATGAAGGCGGCACCCACGAAGAAGGTTTCCGCACGGCGTTGACCTCGTTGATCAACCGGTATGCGCGCGACAACAAACTTCTCCGGGAAAAGGACGACAACCTCACCGGCGACGACGTCCGTGAAGGTCTGACCGCCGTTATTTCGGTCAAGATCGCCGAACCGCAGTTCGAGGGCCAGACCAAGACCAAACTCGGTAATTCCGAGGTCAAGACCTTCGTCCAGCGTGAGGTCTGGGACCAACTGGGGGATTGGTTCGAGCGGAATCCGAATGAAGCCAAAGACATCGTTCGTCGTTCCATTACCGCGGCCCAGGCGCGCCTCGCCGCCCGTAAGGCTCGCGAAACCACCCGCCGTAAAGGGCTCCTCGAATCCGGTGGAATGCCCGGAAAGCTCAAGGACTGCTCGTCTAAAGACCCGGAAATTTCCGAGATCTACATTGTGGAGGGTGACTCCGCAGGCGGTTCGGCCGTGCAGGGCCGCGATCCTGAGCGTCAGGCGATCCTGCCGTTGCGCGGCAAGATCCTCAATGTGGAGCGTGCCCGCCTGGACCGGGCCCTCTCCAACGCCGAAGTTCAGTCGATGATCACGGCCTTCGGCGCCGGAATCGGTGACGACTTCAAAATCGAGAAGGCCCGCTATCACAAGATCGTGCTGATGGCCGATGCCGATGTCGACGGTCAGCACATCACCACCTTGTTGTTGACGTTGCTCTTCCGCTTCATGCGGCCGCTGATCGATGCCGGTTACGTTTACCTCGCGCAACCGCCGCTGTACCGCATCAAGTGGTCGAATGCCCCACACGACTACGTGTTCTCGGATGCCGAGCGTGACGAAGTCGTTGCCCGTGGTCTGGCGAATAATCAGCGCCTACCGAAGGACAACGGAATTCAGCGCTACAAGGGTCTGGGCGAGATGGACTACACCGAGCTGTGGGAAACCACCATGGATCCCGAACACCGCACGCTATTGCAGGTCACCATGGAAGACGCAGCCGCCGCCGACCAGGTGTTCTCGGTGCTCATGGGTGAGGACGTCGAGTCCCGCCGTGAGTTCATTCAGAAGAACGCCAAAGACATTCGATTCCTCGATATTTAGCCGACATTGAATATTCCCCTTGAGGCATTTATTGCCTCGGGATAGCCGATATCGCGCGATGGACGACATTCACCAGGACGGAACGAAGACAGCATGAGTACCGAAGACAACGGTTCGACGAATGACCCCCAGGGCGGGGAACCTATCGAGGGCGAGGTCCTCGGTGGTGACCTCGAAGGCACCCCGACGATGACCGATCGCGTCGAACGCATCGATCTCCAAACCGAGATGCAGCGGTCCTATCTCGACTACGCGATGGCCGTGATCGTGGGCCGTGCACTCCCCGATGTGCGCGATGGGCTCAAGCCCGTTCACCGCCGCGTGATCTACGCGATGTACGACGGCGGCTACCGGCCGGACCGTTCGTTCAATAAGTGCGCGCGCGTCGTCGGCGAGGTCATGGGGCAGTACCACCCCCACGGCGACACCGCGATTTACGACACCTTGGTTCGCCTGATTCAGAAGTGGATCATGCGGTATCCCCTCGCCCTAGGACAGGGAAACTTTGGTTCCCCAGGCAACGACGGCGCGGCCGCACCCCGTTACACCGAGTGCAAGATGGCGCCGCTGGCCATGGAGATGGTCCGGGACATCCAAGAAAACACGGTGGATTTCCAGGACAACTACGACGGCAAGAACCAAGAGCCCGTAGTTCTTCCCGCTCGCTTCCCGAATCTTCTGGTCAATGGTTCTTCCGGCATTGCCGTGGGTATGGCCACCAACATTCCGCCGCATAACCTCCGCGAGGTCGCCGACGGCGTGCAGTGGTACTTGGACCATCCGGAAGCCGGTAACGAGGAACTCCTCGAGGCACTCCTCCAGCGCATCAAGGGGCCCGATTTCCCCACCGGCGCGCAGATTCTCGGCCATAAGGGCATTGAGGATGCTTACCGCACGGGACGCGGTTCGATCACCATGCGCGCCGTCGTCAATGTGGAGGAAATTCACGGGCGCACCTGCCTGGTGGTGACGGAACTTCCGTACCAGGCCAACCCGGACAACCTGGCCATCAAGATTGCCGACCTCATCAAGGACGGAAAAATCTCTGGCATTGCGGATATCCGGGATGAAACCTCGGGCCGCACCGGTCAGCGCCTGGTGATTGTGCTCAAGCGCGACGCCGTCGCCAAGGTCGTGTTGAACAACCTCTACAAGCACACCCAGCTCCAGGAGAATTTCTCCGCCAACATGCTCGCGATTGTCGACGGCGTGCCTCGCACGCTGTCGCTCGACGCCTTCATTCGGCATTGGGTCCACCACCAGATGGACGTCATCGTGCGTCGGACTCAATTCCGCCTGCGTCAGGCCGAGGAAGAAGCCCATATTCTCCGCGGCTTGCTCAAGGCGCTCGACGCGTTGGATGAGGTCATTGCCCTGATTCGTCGCTCGCCCACGGCGGACGACGCCCGCACCGGGTTGATGGAATTCCTCGACATTGACGAGGCCCAGGCTCAGGCCATCCTGAACATGCAGCTGCGCCGTCTGGCCGCCCTGGAACGGAAGAAGATCCAGGATCGTCACGACGAGCTCATGCGCCTGATCGAGGAATACAAGTCGATTATTGCTTCGGAACAGCGCCAGCGTGAGCTGATTTCGGAAGAACTCGGCGACATCGTGAACCGCTACGGCGATGACCGCCGCACGCAAATCCTCATGGGGTACGACGGCGACATGTCCGTCGAGGACCTCATCCCCGAGGAAGACATGGTCGTCACGATCACCCGAGGCGGCTACGTCAAGCGCACTCGAATCGACCAGTACCGTTCGCAACATCGTGGCGGTAAGGGCATTCGAGGTGCTCAGCTACGCGGGGATGACCTCGTCGAGCACCTCGTCGTCACCACCACACATAATTGGATTCTGTTCTTTACCAATTTCGGGCGGGTGTATCGCACCAAGGCCTACGAACTCATTGAGGCCGGTCGTGATGCCAAGGGTCAGCACGTCGCGAATCTGTTGGCCTTCCAACCGGGCGAAACCATCGCCCGTGTGATGGCCTTGCGGACGTACGAGGATGCACCGTACCTGGTGTTGGCCACCAAGCACGGTCTGGTGAAGAAGTCGCGACTCAGCGACTACGACACCAATCGCACCGCCGGTGTCATCGCTGTGAACCTGCGTGAGGATGACGAACTCATCTCCGCACAGCTCGCCCACTCAGACGACGATCTCATGCTGATTTCCCGTAAGGGACAATCGTTGCGCTTCACGGCCAGCGATGAGGCCCTGCGCCCGATGGGTCGCGCCACCAGTGGCGTCACTGGCATGAAATTCCGAGATGGCGATGAGCTGTTGGCCGCGAACGTGGTGAGCGATGACTCCTACGTGTTTGTGGTGACCGAGGGTGGCTACGCCAAGAGGACCAAGGTTCAGGAGTACCGTGTTCAGGGCCGCGGTGGTTTGGGCATCAAGGTGGCCAAGCTCGTCGAGGACCGAGGAGACCTTGTTGGCGGTCTGATTGTTGGGGAAGACGACGAAGTCCTGGTGGTCATGCAGTCCGGCAAGGTGGCTCGTTCTCACGTCTCGGAAGTTCCCGCCAAGGGCCGCGACACCATGGGCGTCATCTTTGCCAAGCCGGCCAAGAACGACCGCATCATTTCGATCGCTCGGAACCAAGATAAGGGCGTCGGCGAGGGACAACAGATTGCCGAAGATGGTTCGGTTGAAGTGTTGGATGCCGAAAATGCAGTACCGTTGGACAACAGTAGTGAACAGACCGATACTCCGGCCGAGTCGGAATCTTCATCACACGGAGGTAATGAGTGAGCACTAATAAACCTGGGAATGCGGCAGGCAGGTCTTCCGCCGCCCCCGGCTCCTCCGCGCGCAAGCCGGCCGACAACCGCCGGCAACCCGCAGCGGGTGGTTCGTCCCGCGGGGAATCGGTGACCGCCACGAAGAAGGCATCCCCGAATGGTCCTTCGAAGGCTCCCGCTAATGGACCGGCAAACGGTGCCAATCGGCGTCCGGCGTCGAGCTCCCGCCCGTTGGTGCGTCCGGCGCCTCGGTCGAAGGTTCGTCGTGCGCACCTGACCGTCGCGAAGGTGGACCTGTGGTCGATCGCCAAGCTGGTCTTCCTGTTGTCGGTGGCCGTGGGCATCGTCGTCGTGGTGGCGACCGTGATCCTGTGGCTCGTTTTCGACATCACGGGAATCTTCGGCGGCGTGGATTCGGTTCTCTCGATGCTCTCGAGCCAGGGCAACGCGGTGTCGATTACGGACTACCTCTCCCTCGGTCAGGTGGCCTTGTACGCAACGATCTTGTCGATTGTGAACGTCGTCTTGATGACGCTTCTCGGCGTGATTTCGGCCTTCCTGTACAACATCGCAGCCAAGCTCGTGGGTGGCATCGGGGTCACCCTGACGGACGACTAATCCTCTCCAGTATCGTGTCCCGGTGACCCGCTCTGTGGGTGAGGTCACCGGGAAACGATTTGGCGGTTGGCTGGTCGTCCTGTAGTGTTTTATTTCGGCCCAAGGCCATGAGGGCGTATAGCTCAGACGGTTAGAGCGCTTCGCTGATAACGAAGAGGTCCCAGGTTCAATTCCTGGTACGCCCACAGAGTCTTTCTCTAAGGAGGTTCCCATGCGGAAGATCCTGGCGGCCCTCGCGGCCGGTACGGTTGCCTTCGTGGTGACCAAGCGAGTAAAAGATTCTCAGGAGACCAAGAGGACGTGGAAGGAATCCACGGACACGGTCATCTGACTTTGGGGGCGTGGCGCAATTGGTAGCGCATCTGCTTTGCAAGCAGAGGGTTAGGGGTTCGAGTCCCCTCGCCTCCACCACGGAAAAACCCGGGGCATCGTACGGACGATGTTCCGGGTTTTTTGTGAGTACATCACGGTTCGACGATCGAAACTCGCGTTCGATCCATGACATGCTGTAGGCTGTACGAGGTCCTGTTGACGTGGGGAGATCCACGGAAGCGGGGACAACTTCGGGGGTGTGGCGCAACTGGTAGCGCAGCTGCCTTCGGGCAGAAGCTAGAGGTTCGAGTCCTTTCGCCTCCACCGAAGAAAGCACAATGGCCTCTCCCAACAGGGAGGGGCCATTGCTGTATCCGAAACCATATATCGGGACCAGAAGCACCGACCCGAGTGCCACCTCACTAGGGCAAACTGTCTACTCTACGGACAACATTGTTAAAATCACAGGTACACGGCACCGAGTTAACCTGCTGTTCACCTAAGTCAGGGTTGGACTTTAGATACACGTCGGCATAATTTTCGTGTGACACCTGAACTCATCATCCTCGCAATTGTCATCGTTACGGCATTGGTCTTCGACTTCACCAATGGCTTTCACGACACCGGCAATGCCATGGCCACATCCATCGCTACCGGTGCTCTCAAGCCCAAGGTCGCGGTTGCACTTTCTGCCGTCCTGAACCTCGTCGGTGCATTCCTCTCTATTGAGGTTGCCAAGACGGTCGGCAAGGAAGTCGTCAACCTTCAGCTCACTTCTGGCAGCGACCTGATGATTATCGTGTTCACCGGCCTGGTCGGCGGTATCACGTGGAACCTTCTGACTTGGCTCCTGGGTCTTCCCTCGAGTTCCTCCCACGCACTCTTTGGCGGTTTGATTGGTGCCACCATCGCCGGCCTCGGTGTCAGCGGTGTCTTGTGGACCGGAATCGTTGCCAAGGTCATCATCCCCGCCGTCGCCGCCCCTATTGTTGCCGGGATCATTTCCACTATTGGTACGGCGTTGATTTACCGCTTGACCCGCAAGGTGGGAGACACGGAAAAGGAACGTGGCTTCCGCTGGGGACAGGTGGGCACCGCTTCGCTGGTTTCGTTGGCACACGGAACCAACGACGCCCAGAAGACGATGGGTGTCATCTTCTTGGCCCTCGTTGCCTCGTCCTCGATCGATCCGAGCGCGGATATCCCGTTCTGGGTCAAGCTCACGTGTGCCGGGGCTATCGCCTTGGGTACCTATCTCGGTGGTTGGCGCATCATTCGAACCCTTGGAAAAGGGCTCGTCGAAATCGATTCCCCGCAGGGTATGGCCGCCGAGGGTGCTTCCGCCGCCATCATCTTGACCTCTTCACACTTCGGTATGGCTCTGTCGACGACGCACGTCGCGACCGGTTCAATTCTCGGTACGGGCCTGGGCCGCAAGGGTGCTCAAGTTCGCTGGGGTGTGGCTGGTCGCATGGTTGCTGCCTGGGTCATCACGATCCCCGCAGCGGCCATCGTCGGTGCCATCACCTGGTTTATCGGACACCTCGTCGCTATGGTTTCCAACGAACTCGTCGGCGCGCTCGTGGTGTTCGCCCTGCTGATCGCGCTCTCCGGATACATGTGGCTTCGTTCCCGCAAGACTCCCGTCACTCACGACAACGTCAACGACGAATGGCAGGGTGAAGCGGCCTCTCTCGACGCTGCCACCCCCAACCCTGGCGACCCGGAAAGTTCCTTGAACGGACCCCTGGTTCCCCAGAAGGTTGGCGAGATGATCGGGCAAGATGCCACGAGCAGCTCGCACCAGGCCGGATCCTCGAATCGATAGACACGAAGGAACCTCATGAATTTTCTCCACTTGCTGTCGAATCTGATCCCCGTGACCATTGCGGGCATCATCTTGGGTGCCGGGCTCCCCGCACTCTTCGCCTTCGGAATGCGTCTGACCGCGGGTCGGACCCAGGTCCAGGAGGACGGTTCTGTGGTTCAGATTCGCCCGGCCGCGGCGCCGATGCGAATTCTTGGATTCATCATTTTCGCGCTGATTATCGCTGCGATCCTTGCGGGGATTCTGTGGATCGCGAAAGATTTCCTCTTTCATTTGACCGGATTTAACTTCCTGGGCCTCGCCAAAAAGTAGGGTTTCTCTCCAGAGCTCTCAGAAAGGAGGCGTAGATGCGCAATATCGCTGCCTCCGTGCTCAGATGGCTTAGGGCCGGATATCCGAATGGAATGCCTTCACAGGATTACATTCCGCTGGTTGCCGTTTTACGTCGTCGTCTCGGCGATGATGAAGTGGTGGACATTTGTCGGCAACTGAAGGCCGAAGGCGTCATTCCCGCAGAAACCGTGGACATTGGCGTTGAGATCACTAAGGTCACCGATGAAATGCCGTTGCCCGAGGACGTCGTGCGTGTGGAAGAACGCCTACGTCACGGTGGATGGGATCTCTAAGCCTGATTGGGCAGATGTGATTCGGTAAGGGCCTCTTCCCTGGACGACGTCGCACCATGCACGGTCTTGGAATTCGGAGACTGAACCTAAGGCGTACTGATCGCGACCTTAAGAAATAAAAAACGACGCCGCCGCGCTGAATTCAGCGCGGCGGCGTCGTTGGTCAGTGGGGAAGAACCTTAGTTCTTGCCGTCCTGATCGGTCTTCGGAGCCTCGTGCTTGCCGGGGCGAGCAGGCTTCTCGGCCTGACCCTTGGCCTCGGCATCCTTGGCGTCGGGAGTGCCCGCGACCGGCTTGGCCGGCTTATCCATCGGGGCACCCGGAGCCGGGTGGCTGGTGTTCTTCGGGTCATTCAGCGACTTGACCTCTTGGTTGGCCGGAGCCGGTGCCGAAGAGGGCTTGGTGACCTTCTGATCAGCGGAATTGGCCTGTGCGGCAACGCCGGGCTGATCGTTCTTGGCCGGGTCCGGCTTCTGGTTGGCATCCGCCGGAGTCTTCCAGGGATCCTCCACCGGACGGGATGCGCGCCAAGCGGCGACACCCGCGGCGGTTGCCGCAGCCAACAGACCGAAGACGAGAAGGCCCTTGTGGGACTTCTTGTTGGCCTTCTTCTGCTGCTTCGCGAATTCCTGGGCGCGCTTGGCAGCGGCCTTCTGAGCCTTCTTGAAGTTCTTCTTGTTGCCGGTGACCTTGGCAGCCAAGGCCTCAACCTGCGGGTTGACCTCGGCGGAGTTCAACTTATCGGCCAAAACGCCTGCCGCTTCGCCAGCCTTTGCGCGAGCGTTGGACACTGCGTTCTCAACGGCCGGGGTGGCACGGTCGATCTGCTCCTGAAGACGGGGAGCGACCTCCTTCTGTGCCCAGTCGTTAGCCTGGTCGGCGCGCTTCTGCAGCTTCGTCGTCAGGTCGTTGACCTTGTCGACACCCTCGGAGTAACGAGCGTTTGCCGACTTACGGGCCTGCTTTGCGGCCTGCTTGGCCTTCTTTTCAGCCTTCTTCTGGCATCCCATGAGTTACCTCCTCGTGGACCGGTGCGCAGACAGCATCTCTGCCAACGCCACCCGTCACTTGGGACGGGCAGTTTTTACCGAGTCAGTTTTAGTCCTCTCCCAGGATAGATAATGAGGAGTACGGTGTCCCCACCTCATCGGCGAGTTGCCCCCGTGTTTTCACTGAAGGCGGAACACTATTGGGAGCTCAGGGAGTGCATGGAAAAATGGCTGGCATGACTGCGATTCCCACTGCAAAAGCGACCATTCACACCAACCACGGTGACATTGTGGTTAATCTGTTTGGCAACCATGCGCCGAAGACCGTCAAGAACTTCATCGGTCTGGCCGACGGTTCCCAGGAGTGGACCGACCCCAAGACGGGCGAAAAGAAGAACACCCCTCTGTACGACGGCGTGATCTTCCACCGCATCATCCGCGACTTCATGATCCAGGGCGGCGATCCGCTGGGTCAGGGCATTGGCGGACCGGGTTACCAGTTCGATGACGAGATCAGCCCGGACCTGAACTTCAACGAGCCGTACATGTTGGCCATGGCCAACGCCGGAATCCAGAACGGCCGCGGAACCAACGGTTCCCAGTTCTTCATCACCACCGTTCCCACCACGTGGCTTCAGGGCAAGCACACCATCTTTGGTGAGGTTGCGGACGAAGATTCCAAGAAGGTCGTCGATGAGATTGAAGGCGTTGCGACCGGCATGATGGATCGTCCGGTGGAGGACGTCGTCATGAAGAGCATCGACATCGAGAATCTCTAAGACTCCCAATATTTCCGCGGCACCCCGTTGGTTCCGCATGTATGAGGCCCTTCCGCACAGCGGTGGGGCCTCATTTTTAACCTGAATACTCTGCGTCAAAAGAAGAGGACACCACTCATGGATCACGAACCACCCCGCTACGGCCAGCGGGACGAGTCCCTCGAGGGAGACCCGAACGGTAGGCCCGTGTGCCCACGGCATCCGGATCGGGTCTCGTACGTGACGTGTGCTCGATGCCAGCGTCCAGCGTGCCCGGAATGTCAGGTTCAGGTCCCAGTCGGCGTGCAATGTGTTGATTGTGTCAGGGAGGTTCAGGAACATCGCAGCGGGCGCAACCCGTTGCTTCCGGGTGGGGCAGGGCTCGCCGTGACGTGGACGCTCATCGCGGTGACGGTCCTGGTATTCGTGGCGCAGTGGGTTTTGCCCCGGCAGCTGGTTCTGAATCACCTGGCCTATGCGCCAATTTTGACCGAGGTACAGCCTTGGCGGATGCTTACCAGCGGTTTCGTCCATTCTCCGGGAAATCTCTTACACATCGCCTTGAATATGTACACGCTGTACATCTTTGGTGCGGCCTTGGAACCCAGGATGGGTAAGTGGCGGTTCTTGGCGGTGTATCTGCTGTCGATCATCGGCGGTTCCGCGGCCGTGTACCTGTTGGCGAGCCCGTACACATTGGTCGTGGGTGCTTCGGGCGGAGTCTTCGGGCTATTCGGAGCGCTCTTCGCGTGGACGCGATTCCGCGGGGGAGATACCCGAGGACTCTTGGTCCTGGTGGGGATCAACTTGGTCTTTGGGTTCGTGGTTCCCGGCATCGCATGGCAAGCACACGTCGGAGGACTGGTTGTGGGTGCGGTCATCGCGTT
This sequence comes from Kocuria sp. HSID16901, assembly GCF_003989425.1. Lineage (NCBI taxonomy): Bacteria > Bacillati > Actinomycetota > Actinomycetes > Micrococcales > Micrococcaceae > Kocuria > Kocuria sp. HSID16901. Next base: position 99,083 of record NZ_RBLM01000008.1, read on the forward strand.
GCTGTTTGACCTCACCACGCACCGGCGGTCCCGAAAGCGTCAGGGGAAGAAGCCGAGCCAGTAGGGTTCCGGATTTTTGTGATTACACGATTCTCGCGTCGGATCGCAGTTATCCACAGGAGTTACCCACAGCTGTTAATAACTACAGGCCTGTAACTTCACACCTGTTAATAACCCTGTGGATGACGGTATTCCGTGGAAACACGGGGCCGACGCCGCCGGAGGCGCTCGGGGAGAGAACTACTTATCCACTCCTGTGGATAACTTTGTGCACTACTGGGGATGAGTGGGGATGTGGATCGGATGGCGATTCTTGTGATTCCCCTCGGGATGGGTCTCTGAGACAGCGGACCGCCTCGTGGTTATGGCTGGCGACAGCTTGATGTGGGTCCGTGTGGGCTGCGCGGAACCGTCGCTGGAATGGCACGCATGGCGTAGCTGAACTTCATAATAAAGAATTGAATACTTTATAAGTAAAGCAATTTTTGGGCGCTCCCTTTTATTTGCAGGGGAATGCATTCTGCGTGTCAGTTTATTCAAATGTGGACTATTGAAATATATTGCTTTACTCACGTTTTTCTGCTGCGGGGCCTTAGACTAGTTTGGCTCTCACCCTGCATCGTCGAGGAACCACCATGACCGAATCATCGTCAGCGCACCCACGTTCGTCCTTGAAGCGCCGCTATCCCCGCCGGGTATTTGCGGCGATGAGCGGCGGAATGATCGCCGCCTTTCTGCTCACTTCTTGCTCTGGCGGGCAGAACGCCGTCGACGACCCCACGAACGTTTTGCAATCCGTGAATGTTCAATTGGGAAGCGATGCATCGGTATCTTCCGTGGCGAGCAATAATATTTTCGCCAACTCCGACTCCGGGAAGTCCGAAAGTAAAGATTCACGATACGAGACCCGCGACGTCGTCAATGATCTTCCCGTGCGCATCACGACCAATTACACGACCGGCGACGATCAGTCGGGGTCGAACCTCAAAGACTTGGACGGATACTCCGGGAAAATCCACATCAACCTCACGGTCGAGAACCTGAGCGTTGCTCCGGAAGAAGTGAGCTACGACGCCGGGGGCACCAAACACAGCCAACAGGCGCTCGTGGGGATTCCGATGAGCGTCTCCGGCTCGACCGAACTGGATGGTGTTTCACCCAATCAGGTGGTCGGCGACGCCACCAACCCGGATAACAAGACCGACGGAACCAACGGCATCGTGAGCTCGACCCAGGACGGCAAAACCGTGGTGCAATGGGCGTCGATCCTGGCCCCGCCATCCTCGGGCGCGAGCACAACCATGCAACTGAATCTGGATGCCAAGGATTTTCACGCCCCCAACTTTGACGTGGGCGTTCAACCCGGATTCTCGAACAATCTCTCGACCGATGGCGTACTGACCTCGGCGTTCAACAACAACGATTCCACCGAGATGGCGCTGTTGCAGCGCACCATGAAACTTGCCTCCGAGACGCAGCAGACGCTCAATGACGCGGGAACACAGATCAGCGACGTCCGGAACAACTTGGATGCGAACTCCGAGACCCTGGGTAAGACTGCCTTCGAGAATCTGTCCAAGAGCAATGAGCGACTGACCGACACGATGAAGGGCTTATCGGAGCAGGTCGACACCCTGAGCGGGGACCTGGACCAAGCCGCCAAGGACAACAAGTCCGCCATGACGGAGCAGCTGAGTCAGACCGTCAAGGCTCTGGATTCGATGCTCGGGGACACCTCGGGTTCGGCGCCCGCGATGGATTTCAGCGGGGACACTTGCAACGCGAAGATTCCGCAACCCCAGGGCGGTTCAACGGTGTATTCGTCCCTGACCCAGCTCTCGGGCTTCTTAAAGGGATATGCCAAAGCCAACGAGGGATGCCAGAAAGAGCTTTCCTCCTCGTTGAAGGCTATGGTCGGGCCGGAGAAGCCCAACGCGGAGGCCTGCAAGGTGGGTTCCCTGACCTGCTCGCTCTATAACTCCTCCTCGGTGGTCACGGCCTCACTGCTGGGAACGATGAACGAAAGCACGAAGGTCATCGATTCTCTCCAGCCGGAAGGAATTGGTAAGGCCCAGGAAAGCCTCGGGAAGGTCAACGCCAACATCACATCGCTGGACACCGCACTCGATGAAATACCGACGGGACCGATCAATCCCGATCTCGCCAAAGCTCTAGACAACTTCGAAGAGACCAATGATCGATTGATGGACTCGGTAGCTGGGCTGTCCGGCGACGTAGATGGTCTCAAGGAGAACTTGGACGAAATTCACACTATGGCCGTTAAGGCCAAAGAGCAGATCGGGTCGTCCGGTGACGGTGCTAAGGACAACGGTTCGATGCAGGCCCAAAATAAGGCACTGGCGGAAAGGATCTGCGCGCTCCGGGACGGTGGGACTGCCCAGAACGGCAAATTGGACCAAGACCAGGTCGATCAACTTCTGAAGTACGTGAACAATGGCACCTGCGATGGAGCCCCGCCGGCACCTGAGTCTCCGGAACCGACGGCAACACCTTCCCCGACGAAGAGCCCATCGCCGGCCCCAACGAGTGCAACGCCTCAGCCGAGCACCGAGCAATCCTCGGACGGATCGGCACCGGGAACTCCGAAGCCGGCAGCTCCGGCAACGCCGACCCCACAGGCCCAGGACAAGGCCGTCGAGGTTAAGCCGATGGTCGACGCTCAACCCAATCCGTCGATGACGCCGATGAACAAGCGGCTTCAGGACCAATCCGATCAGTGGGATCAGATCATCAACAAGACGGACCCCAATAACGCCGAATTCATTGGCGGCAAGATCGCGTCAATGAAGAAGTCGGTTGATGCCGTCAAGGATGGGGCTCAAGACCTCAAGACTAGTCAGGCCGAGTTAGAACCGTTGCTGTCCAATAGGGGCGACGTCGACGACCACCTGAGCGACCTGCATGAAGCCGTCAAGGGATTGAAGGAACAGACGGGAACCCTTCAAGGGAACCTCGACGATATCGGTACGAAACAGACCGAGGTCAACGAGGCCGTCAAGAAGGCTTATAAGGACACATCCGACAAAACGGCCCAACAGATTTCCTCCATGATGGACGATCAGGCGCGAGTGATCTCGAAGCAGGGTCAAGAGGGCAGCCAAGCGGTGGTGAACTCCTTCGGTAACTCGGTAGCGGGCCTGTCCAATACAGCCACTTCGGTGGTCAACACGGCGAACGGAACCGTGAAGGAACAACGTCAGCAGCTTGCCGGGCAGGGAGACGCACTGCAAACCACCGTGGATCAGAAGACCCAAGGCTCCCTTCAGGGTCTGAATCAGCGCACCTCGGCCGCGACTCGCGACCTTGCGGGATCTTCAATGTTGTTGGCCAATGACATGAATGACCTCCTTCTCGACCTCGGCGATCGACGCGTCAATGGATCTGGACTCCTGGGCGCGATGGCCACGAGCTCGGCGAGGGCTGGGTCCGCGGATTACCAGTTGGCGCTCGCAGAACAGAACGCCGAAGGCTTCGCCAACGTGCGTAGCCAGGACATCGACGGGCTTCGGTTGCGGCAGGCTCAATTCAAGGCGTCGTTGGACAAGCTCTCCACGATGAAGGGATTCCATCTTGATGAATCCAACGGTGTGACGGTCAAGTCGCTCTACAGCTTCCACATCGGTGAGGTGGAGAAATGAGCAAGAAAGCGCTGATCTGGATTTCCGCCGTCGCCCTGGTGTTGGTTGTCGGTATCGCCACGACGCTCGTGTTGGTCAAGAACAATCAAGACCAGGAGCAGGACCAAGCGGTAGCCGTGACCGTGCCGGTGGCGTTGTCTGCCGAAAAGGTCTCCCAGAAGGCAAAGATCGGTGTGGTCGAGACCCTCGGTAGCAATGCGGCGGAAGGTTCGGAATGGGCCGACGCCGCACAGGGCGCCCGCGTCGCCCAACACCGCTTCCAGATGGGCGGCACCACGGTCGAGCTCGTCACCGAAAACGATAACGGTACCTCCGATGGCGCCAAGGACGCGGTTCACAAGCTCTCCGAGCAAGGGGTTTCTGGCATCGTGATGGCCACCAGTGGTGATCACACGGCGTCGGGGCTCGACGCGGCCCGTGATAGCGGTATCCCGGTGATCCAGCCATATTCCTCGACCGATGGCTCACGCGATAACGTCTGGTCGTTGGCACCGTCCGCCTCCGATGCCACTCAGGGTGTGCAGAAAGCCCTCGGCTCACACAGCAAACCCGTATTGATCGACGGGGACGGTCACGCACCCGGAGGGATCAACTACGCGGACACGATCTCGTACAAGGCGGGGGACGACGTCCAACAGATCGCCCGGAGGGTTGCCGACAAGACCAATCCGAAGGACCAGGCGCAATCCTCAGCTGATTCGGTGGTCATTAGTGCCAATGCCTCCACTGAGGCCGCTTTCGTCGCCGCATTGCAGCAGGCCAAGGTCAACGCGCCGATAGTGATGACACCCGAGGCCACTAGCCCGGAATTTCAGAAGAGTCTGAAGGAGAAGGACGGCAGTCCGTCGGGTGACTTGATGACCATCGGCACGAATTCTTTCGACTCCGCCGCATTAGCCAGTGATGGCCACGGAAGGGCGATGTCGGCGTTCCTCAACGGCGTCCGTGTGCTGTCCCAGGATCCTCAGGCCAAGAACCTTACGGAGGACCAGGAATTTTCCAAGGTCGCCCAGCAGGCGGATTCCCGAAGTCATGACGCCGTGGTGGCTCTCGTGAAGGGCATCTCTCGGGGCGGTAGCGCCGCTCCGCAGGATGTCGCCGACAACCTGCGCACCTTAACCCTCGGGCCATCCGATGGGCTCGCCGGATCTTCCTTGGACTTCTCCCGCAAGGATGCCGCGACCGATCCGGTACTTCCCGTGCATTCCTCGACCCAGCAACTCGGCCTTCGCCCCGCTGAATCGTCCGACCAGACCCTCACCTGGTTCTCCGGAACGACTCGGTAGTACCACGTGACCCCTCGGCGTTGGATGAAGAGAAGGTAACCCCACCATGCGATTACTCATCGAATTGGCCGATTTTCACCGAAGCGTGGAGGTCGATCACTGGCGCGAAACCACCACGGTCTCTGAACTACTCCGCGAGGCTGGCGCCCCTGCAATCGATGAGGCGCAGACCGCGTACCTGGATCACGAGCCCATTTCCCCCACATCGCGTCTATCGGAACTGAACCTTCTGGAAGGTTCACGAATTTCCCTGACGCCGACGGCCAAGCCATCCAGGATCAAAGACTGGACCGCGGGGGTCAGCGACGGACTCACCACGGGAGCCGTGGTTGCGGTACCGAATCACCGCCAGATGATCATCGGTCGATCCCCGCAGGCGGACGTCGTCCTGCCCACGGATAGCGCTTCGTGGGAGCACTTCCGCGTCGAACGCACGGGCAAAGGGCTCAGAATTCTGGACTCTGGGTCTACCAACGGGACTTTGGTGGGCGGATCGAAGGTCCCAGAGGAAGGCCGGGAGATCACCGAAGCGACCTCCGTCCAAGCCGGGGGCTGCGCCGTCGTCTTCCGACCGAGTATGAATGAGCCTCCCGCGCCCGCTGCCGGAACCCTGCCCAACCTCACTCCGGCACGGACCGCACCCTTCAACAGGCCCCCGCGTCCCGGGGCGCCGAAGGGGCCGGAACCGGTCAAACCCCCGGTTCACAAGGACGTTCCCAACGCCAGCAAATTCAGCTGGGCAACCGTGATCGCCCCGCTGATTTTGGCGGTGGCTATGGTCTTCGTGATGGGAAACGCGAAATTCGCCCTGTTTGCCCTCCTGAGCCCCGTGATGGCCGTCGGTATGTGGGTCGAACAGCGGCATCGTCGCAAGAAAGGTCTCGAGGAAGAAGCGGAACGTTTTAAGAAGGCGCTCCAGGAGTTCCGCGAAAAGATTCTGGCCGCGGGAGTTAAGGAAGCCGAACGGCGCCGGGAAATCATCCCTGATCCTTCATTGGTGCTTCGCCGACCGGCCCTGCCGAGCACTGAAATGTGGCAACGTCGCGAGGCCGCCGAAGATTTCATGGCCCTTTACGTCGGTACGGGAGACATCCCCTGGAGCCCCGCGATCAACACATCGGGAATTTCGACGGTTCCCGACGAGGTTAAAGATGCTCTTTCCGAGAGTCGTCTGCCGCAGGTTCCCGTGATGGCGGACCTGACGGATGCCGGCGTCATCGGAATCGTGGGACAACGTGACGGCGCGCTCGCTCTCGCGAGGAACCTCGTAGTTCAGGCCGCTGTGCATTGCGGGCCGGCCGACATGACGTTGGGCGTGTTCTTCGATAAGGGTCGCTCCGATGACTGGTCCTGGACCTCGTGGTTGCCTCACACTCGACAAGCGGGATCACCGATCGGGCAACGATGGATCTCGGACGACCAGGAGACCAGCTCCGCGATGTTGCGGCAGATCAGACAGGGAATCGACTCATTTCTGACTCCGTCCGTCATGGTCGTGATCGACTCCGAGGTTCTCACCGAGGGGCGTGATGCACCTGCGCGTTCATTGCTGGGATACGGACGGTCGATGACGCAGGCCCGGACATTGCGTCCGGAGGAGCGCAAACACAGGGTCCCCGGCATAGTCATCGCGACCTCCGAAGAGCAGCTCCCAGCCTCGTGTAATTACGTGGTTCACGTTGACGACGACGCATCCGCGACCATGACCGAGCCAGGAGACCGCAAGACCGTCGACGAGCTGGTGCTGTCCGGAATCGACCTCGAGGCCGCGCGTCGGGCGGCGATGAATCTCGCCCACTACGACGACCCGGAGCTCGTGATCCCCGGAGCGTCGCTGCCCTCGCTTGTACGCCTGCCGGAACTCATGGACTTGGCCCACCCCACCGCGGCGGATATCCGCCAGACGTGGGCCAACGCCCGCGGCTTCGCAACCGAGATCGGCGTGGGCGACGATGGAACCTACTCGATTGACCTGGTCAAAGATGGGCCTCACGGGCTCGTCGGCGGAACGACCGGTTCGGGCAAGAGCGAATTCTTGAGGTCATTGGTCGCCGGTCTGGCCGCACGCCACGATCCGACGCGGCTGAACTTCATCCTCATTGACTTCAAGGGAGGCGCCGCCTTCACCGCGTGTGAGCGTCTCCCGCACACCATCGGAACGATCAGCAACCTGGACGAACAGCTGGCCGATCGTGCGTTGCGCTCGCTCGAGGCCGAGATGGAACGTCGCCAGCGAGTTTTCGCTGCCGCCGGGGAAGGCATCGATAATCTCCCGGCTTACCTCGCGACGAATCCGGAAGAACCGATGCCTCGGCTCCTCTTGGTCGTGGACGAATTTGCGATGCTCGCCAAGGACTTCCCGGACGTGTTGGACTCGCTCGTGAGCGTCGCAGCGGTCGGTCGTACCCTCGGCGTGCACATGATCCTCGCGACGCAGCGCCCCGCCGGTGTGGTCAATGACGACATCTTGGCCAACACCAACATGCGGGTAGCCCTGCGCGTTCAATCGAAGGAAGACTCCACGAACGTCATCGGTGTTCCCGAGGCTGCGGCGATCTCGCGCTCGCAGCTGGGCCGCGCCTACGTGAAGCTGGGGCAGGACGACATCACGCCAGTTCAGACCGCCCTGGTGACCGGGAGGACCGAAGCGACGGAGAAGACTTCCGTGGGTATCCGCGACGTCAGTGAATTTGGTGTTCCGGCGTTGCCTGAGGCCCCGAGGAAACAGAGTATGGGCGAGTCGAACGACCTGGAGGTGTTGATCGACGCGATCACGGAGGCATCCGACGACCTGGGATACTCCGATCCTCTCAAGGTATGGCCCGAGGCCCTCGGCAGCCGCGTCCCATTGCGTGGCTTTGCGACCGATGAGGTTGAGGGTCTCGCTCCGGAGGTGGGTTCCGTGGAGGGGACGATGGTCTCGGTGGCTCTGGCCGACGAACCGGACCGGCAGCGACAGATACCCGCCGGATGGGACATGAGCCAAGGCAACCTGATGCTCATCGGTATTCCCGGTAGCGGTACCACCACGACCATGATGTCGATCGCCCTGACGCTTGCGTCTTCGGCATCACCCGAGGAGCTCGAGCTGTTGGTCCTCGATATGGGTTCCCGGGATCTCGAACCTCTCGAACGGATGCCTCACACGGTGGCATACGTGGGAACGGGCACCGGGGCCAAAGAAAAACAGGCGCGATTCCTCCGGCATCTCATGGAGGAGATCCAGCGGCGCCGAACCCATCCGGGGCGGTACCCCAAAGCGGTCGTGTTCCTGGACGGGTTCGCGACGCTCAAGGACGAATTTTCCGACTTTGTGGGCGCAGATCTGCTGAGCTTTTTCTATCGCGCCTACGCCGAAGGTCCGAGCCTGGGGCTCTATTTCGTGGTGTCGACCTCGCGCGCCAAGGGAACGCCCTCGGCCATGGAAGAGGTGTCTCTTCAGCGTTGGGTCTATCAACTTGCTGATCACTACGACTACGCCTCGCTCGGGATTAAGGGAACCAACATCCCGGCGTCGGTTTCGGGGCGTTGCGTGGACGTCAACGTGCTCTCTCAGATGCATGTGGCGACGCCGCAGTGCGGAATTTTTGAGGCGATCGACCGCGTCGTCGATCAGTGGCCGGACGCGAAGGCCAAGGAAGACGTGATCGGCCAGCTCCCCGACGTCTTGCCGGTCTCTTCGGTTGCGGGAGAACCTAGTTTCTCGGGGATGCCGTGGAAGATTCCGATCGGCGTCCGCGAACACGATCTGGCGACGTCGGAACTCGAGTTCTACGACGGCGAGCACGGACTCATCGTGGGACCGGCGCGGTCGGGGAAGTCCACGCTCCTGTTGGCCATTGCTGAGTCCGTGCGCAAGCTCGATGGCGGTGGCGATCATGTTCCCGCCGTGTGGGGCGTGTGTTCCAGGAGGTCTCCACTCGTGGACGCGGAATTGGACAAGGTGGCGGTCGGCCCGGACGAGGTACCGCCCCTGATCGCATCTTTGCGTATTGAACGGCGCCCGGTTCTGCTGCTGATCGATGACGCCGAACGCTTCGACGACACCGATAAATCCATCAGCTCCCTCGTGGAGACGGATCATCCGGGGCTTTGCATCATCGCCGCGGGTCGGTCCAGTGATCTGCGGACCATGTACAGCCACTGGACCCGCACCGTGAGGAAGTCTCGCAGCGGTATCGTCCTGCAACCGAACGTCGATCTCGACGGCGACTTCTTCGGAGGGGCCCTTCCCCGCCGCGCTCCGGTAGCGCTGACTAAGGGCCGCGGCTATGCCTTTGCTGGTGGCGACATGAGCCTCGTTCAGGCAATGAGTCCGGACGATATGACGACCGAATAATCAATCATTAGGAGAACTAGAGATGACCTCAATGGAATACAGTCAGGCTCGACCGCGACCTCACGTAGGTTTCGGAACCGCCATGAAGAACTGGGCGAAAAACATGTTCAGGTTTTCGGGCTCTTCACAGATGAGGGTGTAGCTGTGGTGCGACCTGGGGCGGCGCGTCGGTGTCGGGGTGAGGGTCGAGGTCTTCCGATGATGGGAGTTCTCACACAACCCGTCCGGAAGACCTCGACGTGCCT
>NZ_RBLM01000009.1:0-81845 GCF_003989425.1 Kocuria sp. HSID16901
AGGCACGTCGAGGTCTTCCGGACGGGTTGTGTGAGAACTCCCATCATCGGAAGACCTCGACCCTCACCCCGACACCGACGCGCCGCCCCAGGTCGCACCACAGCTACACCCTCATCTGTGAAGAGCCGGTTTGGTCTTGGGCGTTAAGTCGCGCCGCCGTGAGCCTATGGCTCAGGGGCGAGCCGCCTGGGGCATCGCGCTCAATGGTATTTGCTTGGCCATCTGGGTGGTCTTGGTCGTTCTGATGATCGCCGGCATTGTGCTCGGCGGATGGATGGCCGTGCTCAACACCAACTGACGAGTCGAGCGCCGGACGGCAACCGGCTTAGCTCGTCAAAACGTCTCTGGCCGTCTCGGAGGGGACAGTGGTGAGCAGACGTGCGGTGCGGTGTGGCACATCGCCGTCCGCCGAGAGGCCGCCGACCGAGCCGGCGTCGTTGGCGCCGACCCATCGGTGAAGGCTCGCGCAGTAGGCCACGGGATCGTCGAGGTCTTCCGGAAGGGGGAGCTCCGGTTCCGCTGGGACCGCGGAGTCGACCATCCGGGTGCGAATCTCCACGCTGCCCTCGGGAGAACAGGCGATCTCGAGGTGGCGAAGTTGGACCGGCCATTCCGCGACGGCGGAGGTGGTGACTTCCCAGAACGCATGACCTGCAGCGCCACGAGCCTCGACCTCGTTGACGTGAGTATGCCCATTCAGCCACAACACGACGTTGTCGAAACGGGACAGGAGGTCCAGCACGTCGTCGCGCAGGTAGACGCGCTCTTGACCGAAGTCGTTCGTCAGTTTGCGGCTCCCGTGGTGTGAAACCAGCACGACCAAGCGATTTTCAACATCCTGCCGTGCTTCCGATCCGTCGGGGAGCCGATACGTGGAATGGACTTCCTCGAGGCGTTCTCTGAACCAGAGGAACTGCTCTTCGCCGAGGCATCCGTCCACGTCACCACGGGTGTTGGTGGTGTCTAGGGTGATGAATCGGATCCCGGGGAAACCGTCATACACGTAGTAGGCCGTATCGGTGCGGACGTTTTCCGGGGTAAATCCGCGACCCGGAATCGACGTCGGGACCCCGGGGGCATCGAGGTGAGCCTGCATGTAGTCGCGTCGTGACACGATTCGTCGCTCAGTGTCTGCCGTGATGGCCTGTTGAGCGCCGGCGGTGTGAACCAACGGGTCCTGGAGGTATTGGTCCATCGCATCTCCGGGCTCGGCGGACGGCTCGCGGGTACCGCAGGGTTTCTCCGAGGCGGTGAGCAACGCATCGACGTCGCGGTTGGTCGCCGGGTCGAGGATCGTGTGGCGTCCCTGAATGAGCTGGTCGTGATTGCCGAAACAGGCAAGCCACGGGATGCTGAGGCCTTCATGAGCGAACGACGACGCCGCGACGGAGCGGATTCCAGAAACTCGAGGCAACCCACAGGACTCTTTCCATGCGTCCGGCTGGACCGACTCAGGCAGCCAGAACGAGGAATCGGATCCAAAGCTGGGCGCCTCGGTGAGGTCGGCCGTATGGCGACCGGGCTCGACCGTCCCTCCGTCCATGAGCGTGAGGTAATCCTTCAGCTCGTTGACCTGGGAAGAATCCGTCGCGTCACCGGTGCACAAAAGGACGTCGGCCTGGAGGCTCGGATCATCTTGCGCCGCATTGATAGTCCGAATGATGGAGGCCAGTGCATGCCACTGAAGGAATTCCTGGGGGCGATACGCAGGAAGCAGACGCGCCCAATAATCCTGGCCCGCGTATTTCTGCAAGAAGTCGTTGCGCGTGGGGGAGGCCAGGTCGCCGTGCTGGAAATCGGTGATGTGGATGACCTTGAGGACGCTCGTGAGGTCACCTGGTAGGGCTTGGGTGTCTGACCGTGCATCGCGGACCACCGGCCGGTCGGCCGGCCCGACAGTGAGTTTCGCCGGGGTGCCTGGGTGGCGGCGAACTCGATGATTCGTGAGTGAGTGCGGCGATTCCATGTGGCTCCTCGAAGTTGTGGCGGGGTGATGTGCCGCCTTGGAGCCCATCGTGGCACACGCGAGCGTGTTCGGAACGATGCGAACGTAAAATCCAACCCCAAGAGACGTTAAGTGTTTACCTTAGCGACCCTTCCGAAGCTCCATAGCTCGATTTTGAGTTAATTTGCTACGCAAAAGTTCTTCGCAAGCCTCGCGATGACGGAATTCCAAGGATACGATCAGGGTATTCAATGCTTGCACTATATTTGGAGACTTCATGAGCCACGCCGCCGGGAATTCCACTCCCGATCCTCAGGAACCGAATCGCCACGATCCTGAGAACAAACAGCATCAGGATGAGCAGCAGCAGTATCCGCAGTCTGGTTCCGAGCAAAGCCAGGGATGGCCCGCCTATAACCAGCAGTATCCGGGCGGCCAATATGGGCAGCAGACTCAGGAAAAGAAGACCAACATCCTGGGCATTATCGGATTGGCACTGGGTGCGATTGGATTTATCTTGGCCTGCATTCCCGGCGTCATTTTCTTCGTCTGGATTCTTTTGCTCGCGGCATTTGTTCTCGGCATCATCTCGCTGTTCCAGAAGGTGAAGTTCAAGTGGATGGGCATCGTGAGCATTGCGTTGGCGGTTATCGGGACACTCGTCGGCGTGATTATCCTCGTTGCCCTAATTGGACATGCCGTGGGTGAAGAAGAGCAAAGCGCTTCGTCATCCTCTTCCTCGAGTAGCAAAGCCGTGAATGCAACGGCCCATTACGGCGACAAGCAGACCTGGGATGACGGTTTATCTGTCACGGCCACCAAGCCCACAAAATTCAAACCTTCAGAGGATGCTTTCGTTGAGGGTGGCACACCGGTGAAAATGACCGTGACAATTCATAATGGGACGGATCAGACGATTTTATCTCAACAGGTGCACCTTAAGGCTCGCTCCGGCTCCAGTAACGCTTTGCCCATTGTTGACGATCAGCAACATCTTTCGAACTATATCCCTAGTGATATACATCCCGGCCAGGATCTAGTGCTCAATCTGGGATACGAAGTTGAAAATACGTCCGACGTTTCATTCGAGTTCAAGGCGTATAGCGCGGAAATGGACACCTACCAGGTGAAGTATACGAATTAGGTGCATCGTAAGAACTCTATAGAGGCCCCCTCGTCCGGCGGATGAGGGGGCCTCTGTGTGTTTACCTTTCACCATATCTTCACTTCGAAGGCGTACCGGCGAGTAGAAACCTGGTGACGCTAGGTATAGGGTCGGCCTTGGACTCGCACTCCCGAATCTCGCCGAAGGGAATTTGCCATGTCAGCACCATCAGGTTTCGATCAGACGCAACGGCGTCGCTGGAATATTGCCGAATTCGACCTCGTGGACAGCCCCATCGGTGCGGCGTCTCCGCCGGATGATGCCGACTGGATACCAGCCGTGGTTCCCGGTGGCGTCCATGAAAGCCTCATAGCCGCTGGCAAGCTGGACCATCCTTACCGCGACCTCCACGAGAAGGACTGTGCGTGGGTCGAGGAGAGGTCTTGGTGGTACCGGGCGAAGTGTGAAGCTCCCGAGCCCTCCGCAAACGGCGACGTCGTTCTCGATTTCACCGGCGTCGACACCGTGGCGACCGTGTGGATCAACGGGCGTCAAGTCGCCGAGCATGCCTCACAGTTTCGCCCCCTCGAGGTTCCGCTGGCGTCAACGGGTGGCGTCGTCGAGATCCTGGTCCGTTGTGACCCGCCCCTCCACGGCCTGCCGCAGCCAGAGGTCACCGTCGAGGCTGCTCGAAAGTTCCAGCAGATGACAGGCGGCGATCGGGAAGACGGTGAAAGCATCAGCGACACCCTTCCCGAGGATCTTTCGATGACGCTCCGCCGCAAGGCCTTTGATTCCTGGGGCTGGGACTTCGCTCCGCGCGTTCCTTCCATCGGCCTCACGGGAGAGGTGTTTCTGACAGTCCGGCCCGCACCTCGCCTGGACCATGCCTCCTGGCAAACCCTTTCCCTGACTGAAGACTCCGCGAGTTGTCGCCTCACGGTTGAAGGCGAAGGGCTCGGTGCGGAGGACCGAGTGTGCTATCGCCTGACGTCACCCGCCGGGTCGGTCGCGGCAGAGGGGGCGGCGAAGGCCAACGGGTCGGGTGAGATCGTCGCGGATGTCGAGGTTCCGGACCCCGACCTCTGGTGGACTCACGATCTTGGCACCCCGGCGCTTTACCAGCTCGACGTCGAACTTGAACACTCCGGCAAAACCGCCGATACCCGATCCTTGACCGTGGGCATCCGAACCATCCGCATCGACGAAACCCCTGATGAAGAAGGCGGCCGCCGGTTCCAATTCGTCCTTAACGGCCAGCCAACCTTCGCCCGCGGTGCCAACTGGGTCCCGGCCGACATGCTCACGGGCTCCGTCACCCGGGAGATCCGCGAAAACCTGTTGACCCTCGCCCGAGACGCCGGGATGACGATGATCCGCGTGTGGGGCGGCGGATACTACGAGCCGGACGAGTTCTACGAACTCTGTGACCAGCTGGGCCTGCTCGTCTGGCAGGACTTCATGTTCACCTCGGTCGAATACCCCGACGACGACCCCGATCTTCGAGCCGAAGTCGAGGCGGAGGCTTCGTATCAAGTCAAGCGCTTGAGCAGCCACCCGAGCCTGGCAGTATGGGCTGGCAATAACGAAGCACACGCGATGCACGACATGATCTGGCAGGGGGAAGAGAGGTCCGGTTGGGGCGGATACTTCTACGACGACTTATTGCCCAGGACCGTCAACGAACATGGCGCCGGCGTACCTTACCGTCGCGGTAGCCCGGATGGATCGATCGATTCGACGAATGGAGTGCTCGACGGCGACCGGCACGCGTGGGAAGTCTGGCACGGAGAGGACATCGGCGCGGGCCCGGCTCCGGAAGAACTGGGAGAGGCTGGCAAGAATCATTTTTGGCGCTACAGCCAGGATCAGGGCCGTTTCATCAGCGAATTCGGAATTTGTTCGATCCCCGAGATGGTGACCCTGGATCGGTGGGTCACCGAGCCGATCCAACCGTGGGACCAGCAGTTCCTCCACCGAGTCAAGGACAACCCGAAGGACAAGATCATGGGGTTGCTGTCCTTCGAAGCCGGAACGACGTCGCAGGATGGGATGGCCGCTCAGACCATCGCTTCTCAGATGGTCCAAGCGGAGGGTCTGGCGTACGGCATTGCACATTATCGACGTCGTCAACCGATCTGCTCCGGAACCTTGGTGTGGCAACTCAATGAGCCGTGGCCGGGCCTGAGCTGGTCGCTGATCGACTTCGAGGGCCTCCCGAAGCCGGCGTGGTACGCGGTTCGTGATGCATTCGCACCAGTGGTCGCGTCGCTCCGTCAAGAGAGCTCCGGCGCTCCGGTGGAAGTGTGGGTCACCAACTCGGCTGTTCGAGAATGGGCCGGCACGTTGACGGCGAGGCTCCGGAAATTTTCGGGCGAAACGGACAGCGAACGGGAAGTGGAGGTCCAGATCCCGGCAGGAGGGTCCTGGAAGGTTGCTGAACTGGCCGTTCCCGAAGACCCACAAACGGTCTATGCCGAGGTGAGAGACGAAAAGGGGAACATACCTACGGCGCGGCTCTTTCTCGACCACCTGAAGAACCTGCCCATCGAGGGAACTGTGACCTGGGACGTCCGGGCGGAATCCGCCGATATCGCAGCGGGGCGTGCGTACGTCACTGTTCGGGCCGGTGAATCGTTCGCGTATGCGGTTCGTGTGCAACCGCTCAGCCCCGACAACCGATTCGACGCTGCGTACTTCGACCTCGCGCCGGGAGATAGCCGAACTATTGAGGTTTGCGGTTTGGAGCCGGGGTTCGACCCATCCGACATGGTGGTTCGAACCTGGGGCGACGACCAGCGGGAGGCTGGTTTTTCAAGGGCGTGAACCGGCCCTGGACTAGGCTTCGATTGTCCCTGCCGAGGCCCTGGAAATTGCCAGGAAATTCCCAGTCGGCTAGGGTGAATGGGCAGCGTGGGCTCGCGCACAGGGCGGATGTGTCCCGAATGAAGTGCGACGACGAGGCAAGTTGGCGAGCCCCACGACTCCATCGGTAAGACGCGTCAGGTCACGACGCCGGTGCCCGTTACTGTGGGCGCTTCCGCCGAAGGGCGCGGTCTAATCCTCATCAGCCTTAATGAGTGCGCCCCGAACTCGGCGTGTATTCCCGGAATCCCCGGCAGATCTGGGCAATGCGTGCCCAAAGGGGAGCGTCGTCGTTCCGATGGACTGAACGCGAGTGGTCGAGACGAGGAGAGCGAATGAACGAATCCGAGGAAGCTAGTAGGCCGACGAAGGCGGTTCCCTGGCAGGTCCAGCGTGAACGCTTTGGCGGATCCAATCGGACCGCTGCCGAAGCAACGGCTCAGCGCGAAAACCGCCCGCCCCGCTCGAGCGACGAGATGAGCCGTGGCCCTGAAGACCTCCAAAAGGCTCCGGGGCCCCAGGTGAACTGGAAGGTGCTGGGGGTCTCCTCGGCCATCGTCGTCGCCTTCTCGCTGTGGGCCATGATCGTTCCGGACAGCGCCGCGTCGACTATGGAGACCGTGGTCGCGTGGATTGCCGAAAACCTCGGGTGGTTCTACGTGGTGACCGTGACCTGCGTGATCCTTTTTGTACTCTGGGTGGCATTCTCCAAGCAAGGTAGCGTTCGGCTCGGCCCGGACCACTCGAGGCCGCAATATAAGCTCTTCACCTGGGTCTCCATGCTTTTTGCCGCGGGCGTGGGTATCGACATGTTGTTCTACTCCGTCACAGGCCCGGTAACTCAGTACTTGCAGCCGCTCGACGGAACGCCGGAGAGCACCGAAGCCGCCAAGGAATCCGTGGTGTGGACGATGTTCCACTATGGCGTCACCGGCTGGTCCATGTATTCCTTGCTGGGCATGGCCATGGGGTACTTTGCGTACCGATGGGGGATGCCGCTATCGATCCGCGCGGTGTTGTACCCCTTGCTCGGAAAGCGTGTCCGTGGCGCGACGGGCGATGTCATTGACATCTTTGCGCTGGTGGGAACAGTGTTCGGCGTCGCGACCTCCATGGGAATTGGCGTCGTATTGTTGAACGTGGGCTTCGCCTGGCTCTTCGGCCTGCCCGAAGGGCTAGCCCTACAGATTGCTTTGGTGCTCGTGGCCGTGATCATGACGATCGCCGCGTGCACCTCGGGTGTGGACAAGGGGATCCGCTGGATCTCCGAACTCAACTTGTGGTCGGCCGGTGCGATGATGGTCTACATCCTCGTCACAGGTAAGACTGCCTTCTTGCTGAACGCCATGGTCGAAAACATCGGTCGGTTTATCTGGTCTCTGCCTGAACGGACCATGGAAACCATGGCCTACGACGACGGCGGCTCGGGCTGGATGTCCACGTGGACCCTGTTCTTCTGGGCCTTTTGGTTAGCCTGGGGGCCGTTCGTTGGTCTGTTCCTCGCGCGCATTTCTCGAGGGCGAACCCTGAGGGAGTTTGTCATCGCGGCGATCACGGCTCCGGTGCTGTGCGACTTCATCATCGTGACGATCTTCGGCAATAGCGCACTGTCCCGAGTGATGAGCGGTGACCACGAATTTGCCCAACTGGCCATGGATTCTCCGGAGGCGGGCTGGTACGCCTTGCTCGAGAACTTTCCCGGAGCGGCATTCTTGATCGGCCTAGCTACCCTCTCGGGGCTGTTGTTTTACCTGACCAGCGCTAACTCCGGGGCGATGGTCATGTCTAATTTCTCGTCCACAATTCCGGATCCGTCCCAAGACGGGGCCAAATGGTTGCGCATCTTCTGGGCAATCTTGACGGCGTTGCTCACCATCGCAATGCTCGTTGCCGGTGGCGTCACCACCATGGAGTATGCGACCTTGATCTTCGCGCTGCCCGTTACGGTCGTGGCCTACCTTGTGATGGCTTCCTTCTCGAAGGTCCTTCGCATGGAACGCGCCGAACGCGAAGGCCGGCTCTTGAGCCGGTCCTTGGCAGCGGCCGACGGCGGTGGCGCCCCGGAGAAGACGTGGCGCCAGCGGTTGGCTAGGATGCGCTCTTACCCGTCGCAGCGTTCCGTGGCACGTTTTGCGGCGGAGGTCGTGGGGCCTGCGCTCGTCGTCGTGGAGAAAGAATTCCAGGAACAGGGCTACGCTTCAAGCCTCGCGACCACTGTCGACGACGAGAGCGGCATTGAAGAGCAAAATCTCTTCGTCGAAATCCCGGATCGTCGAAGCTTCCGTTATCGCGTAGGCGTGGTCGAGGCGCCGGTCCCGATGTTTGGCGGCCGCATGTCACGGGAAACGGACGTGTACTACCGCCTCGAAGTTTTCACCCAGACGGGCTCCCAAGGGTACGACCTCATGGGATTGAGCCAGCAACAGGTTATCGACGACGTACTCGACCGGTTTGAAGGCCATCTTGGCTTTTTGCGGTACAGCGACGAGCACGACGCCGTCTCGACCGTGACTCCGCCGGCCGCCGCGGCGGAATAGGCCCACTCACGACGACGGGCCACGAACCTTGTGAGGTTCGTGGCCCGTCGAGTATTCCGTCGCGGGATGCGGCGGAACGTTGGCGATTAGTCCTCGGTGCCTTCTTCGGGGCGCTGCCCGAGCTCGGCGTCGAGGCGGAGCAGGCCGGAGCCTTCGCCGTTGATCATCTTGAGGCGACCGATGATTTCGGAAGCGGTGGCCTCCTCCTCGATCTGCTCGTCCACGAACCAGTTGAGCAACGGACGGGAGTCGAAGTCCGCCTCGGCTTCGGCCTCGCGGTAGAGATCGCGGATGGACTCGGAAACCTTCTCTTCATGGGCCAGTGCGGCCTGGAAGATCTCGAGAACCGACAGGCCCGCGGAGATCGAAGGGGCGCTAATCTGGCCGATTTCGGCGTGATTGCCGCGGTCGGAGAGGTGATCGATGAACTTGTTGGCGTGAACGATCTCCTCGTCGGCCTGATGGCGGAGCCACGCGGCGATACCGGGGAGGTCCTGCTCGTCGGCCTCGATGGCGAGCTGACGATACGTGATCGACGCTTCAAACTCGAGGGTAATTTGGTCCTGGAACTTCTTTTCAAGGTCTGTAGACATCTTCATGTCTCCGACAATAAGACGGAACTGCCGGATTGTCAGCAGTGCAGAGCCTTTCCTCAGAATTGGTTCAGGTGTGCATCGTCTTATTTTAGGTAAGCCTGCCCGACCTTTAAGTTCCGCGGAATTCTGGGGAAAAAAGAGGGGCCGACGACGAACTTTCGCTCGTCGTCGGCCCCTCGGGCTATTCCCTACCGGGAATATCGCGTTTAGAGAACGCGGATGTTCGTGGCCTGAAGACCCTTGGGGCCCTGCTCAGCCTGGAACTCGACGGTCTGGCCCTCTTCGAGTCCGCGGAATCCGGTGCCTTCGATGGCGCTGTAGTGAGCGAAGAGATCGTCCGACTGGTCATCCGGGGCAATGAAGCCATAGCCCTTTTCGGAGTTGAACCATTTCACGGTGCCTTTAGCCATTATTATTTCTTTCCTTCGTGTTCACCGCCTGCGGCGGCTATGTGTTCCACGTCGATTCTGCCGACGCGGTTCTTGAGCTGCTGAACGCAGGGGTGCTGCTTTAAAGAACTCAAAAAATCTGTGGGGTTGTTGGCGGAACCTATGCATCGCCGCCAGGAATGGCCGACCCGATAAGAGATAACGGTCGACAATGTCGATGAAAATTGCCGAGGTTACTCACGGGCTCCATTGCCGCGCCAGTTCTTCGACGTGTACATAGACAACCCTACCAGGACATGGGGCGATATTGTCAGGTGCTCCAATAAGTACGGGTGAATTTGTTCTCAGGCCTCAATTCGGGGTCGAACCCAAACTTCCGTAATTTGAGTATCTTCGGGCGCATCGACCACATGTCGGATAGACCGCGCGACGGTTGAGGGTTCGATGAACTTCGGGGGCTCGGACTTGGGGTAATCGTCGTCCCAATGCACCATTGTGGTGTCGGTAGGCCCGGGGGCGACGGTTGCGACTCGGACGCCGTCGTTGGCGACCTGGCGGCGGAACCCATCCGCGACCGCCTGGAGTGCGTGTTTCGTGGCGCTATAGACGACGTTGTACTGATTCGATGAGCGCGAGGCGCCCGACCCTAGGAACACCACGGTTCCGCGAGATTCCCGGAGCTGGGGGAGCAGTGCTCGGGTCAATTCCGCCGGAGCGGTCACGTTGGTGTGGAAGGCCTGGTCCCAGTCCTGGGGGCGCGCATCTTCGAGGGTGAAGCGCGATGCGATGGCGGCCGCGTTGATGAGGGCATCCACACGGGGGATCTGCTGAAAAATCTCCGCCGTGGTCTCCGTGGAATTGAGGTCGGCCACGAGAGGGACGACGCCGTCCGGGCGGGAACGATCCACGACCTCCTGGAGGCGCTTCTCATTTCGTCCGACGGCGACGACGAGCGAATCCTGGGCGAGGTCTTCGGCGACCTGGGAACCGATGCCGCCCGATGCGCCGGTGACGACGATGACGCGCTGACCGGGGTTTTGTGTGATCAAGCGGCGAATCTCGGAGAAGGTGGCGGTGTCTGGTGAGGAAAAAGTCGAATCACTCATGCGTACGAGACTACGCGCCTCGCGCGAGGGGGTGGAGGCCTCGTGATATGTGACTGATATCACCAAATTAACGCGATGATCATGTCTATTTCATTCAAATTTTCGCTAAAATGGCCGTTGAAACAGAGGTTTTCCTTCTGTGTCCATCATGGCGACCCCGTATTTAGAGGATTGCGGGTTGGTCGCCGAACATCTTCCGGTCGGCTATGGGGACCGGAAGTCGCCTTCGCGACGAAGGGGCGTGCGGCTCGTGCCGCGACCCTTCTCAGGGGGATCCGCGAAGGCCCAACGTCCCGCTCGGTTCCGAGCGGGACGTTTCCCATCTCGGCCCTGTTTCTGCCGGCCGCTGGCGTATACGGCGCTCCGTGACGGTTTCGTTGCACAATTACCAGCAGACTTTCAGGCTCCATAGGGTTGTGTTTCAGTTCGGCTGACTAACTTAATAAGTACCTCATAAGGTGCGAGTGATTGATGAAGAGGCGGACCGCGAATCCGTCTCGGACCACCGGCCGGGGGTGGAGCGTTTTCCCTATAGCTCCACTCCCGGCCGGTGGTTTTTTAATGGGCGAGGTGGGGCGGGGCGGACTTGGTGGTCGTGGCTGTCGCGTGTGGCTGTGGCGTGTAGCGAGTAGCGGTTGTGGTGTGGCGACTAGCGGTTGTTGCGTGGGGGATACCCAATTGAGCGGCGTCGGCCGCTGTTAGGTGGTGCTTTGGACGCCACCTAACTCCGGGAACCGGCTCCTAACTGGGCAACCGCCTCCTGACGCGATCCGGAGCGACGGTAAAATCCGCGATGTAGCAGCGGAAACCGCCACCGGACTGGGGAACCGGCGCCTAGTTGGCGTTGCCCCACCTGCGGAGGCCCCGCGTACGTCGCCTGTCCTTACTGCGAAAGCCCCGCATCCGTCGTCCACATTTTCCTGAGCGGCGTCGTCGTCGAACGGCCGTGACGATAGTAGACGCATGAACCAATACAGACCCCCACTGACATCCGCGGACGTCATGACGACTCGATCCCTGTTGGCGCAGGGCGCGACGGAGCAGTCTCTCACTCAGAAGGCGCGGTCAGGCGAGATCACCCGGCTCTCACGTGGCGTGTACGTCATCACGAACCGGTGGAAACACGCGACCGAGCGCGAAAAGGCCATCGCCCGGCACTTCGCGGTGTGGAAGACGGCGCGGTACCCATTCGTTTTCTCCCATGCGTCGGCGGCGCTACTTCATGGCATCAATCTGCTTCGTCTGCCGGACCGAATCCACATCACGACGCCGCGGCGCACCTATCCTCATAACCCACGAATCCTGGCCCACACCCGCTCACATGCCCTGGATGACTGGGTCAGATTCCAAGATGGCCCGCATGTAACGCCGCTGGCGACGACGGCCTTCGAGTGTTCTTTGATCCTTCCGCTCCGGGAAGGGCTCGTCGTGATGGACCAGGTGCTGGCGCGAGGCGAGGAGAAGTCTTCGGTTGAGGCGTTGGTTGCGCAGGGGCGGCGTCGTCATGGGATTGGGAGGGCTCGACAAGTCCTTGAACTTGCCGATCCTCGCTGTCAATCGGTTGCTGAAACTCTGACTCGACTTGTTCTGAGTGCGCCGGGGTTGCCTCGAGCCATTCCGCAACTGCCGGTTCCCACCAGGGAGGGAATGAAATATCTGGATTTTGGGTGGCCGCGATTCAACATCGGCTTGGAAGTCGATGGAAAGGCCAAGTATTTCGACTACGCACCCACGGAGCAGGTGGTTTTTCAGGAGAGGCATCGGGAGAAACTGATCGCGGCGGAGGGCTGGACCATACTGCGGACCGATTGGAACGAAGTCACGCGAGACCCTGAAGGGCTACGAATGCGGTTGGCCGTCGCAATGGATCAGGCCCGATAACGGTGAACCGAGGTCAAGCACATGACGAGCGGCGCTCTCGTGTTAATCCGCGTTTACCGTGTTTGGTGGTGGTTTCCGTAGTTAGGTGGTGCTTTGGACGCCACCTAACTACGGAACCCGCCACAGAACTCGGAAACCGCCACGCAACTGGCGCGCAAGGACGGTCGCCGACGGCGGTTTGGTGCGGGTAATCTCTACCGAACTGGGTAACCGCCACCAAGGGGCCACAACGAGCGGAGCCCACCAAAGTGCCGCAACGAGCGGAGCCCACCAAGGGGCCACAACGAGCGGAGCCCGCACCACCCCCACCCCGCAAACTAGGATGGACGCATGAATTCCCAACCCCAGAACTCGCACGAAGGGCCGTCCAGCGTCCGTCTCGACGCGTGGCTCTGGTCGGTCCGGTTATACAAAACTCGCTCCTTGGCCACCACCGCCTGCCGCGCGGGTCACGTGCGGCTCAACGATCAGCCGGTTAAGGCCTCGCAGTCGATCAGGGTGGGCGACGTCGTCAAGGTTCGGACGCCCGGGTGGGAGCGCGTCTTCGAGGTCACCCGATTGCTCACCAAGCGAGTCGGGGCCCCGGTCGCGCGCACCTGCTACGTCGATCACTCCCCGCCGAAGCCCAGCGCCTTGTCCGCGCCGGTGCCGCGTCGTGAACCGGGCGCTGGCCGACCGACCAAGAAGGAACGGCGCGAACTCGAAAAGCTTCGCGGACGCTAAGGGGCGCGAAACGGAAGCGGCGCGCTCCGCCCTATGAATTCGCCGTCGCCCCTGACTCGAGGTATTTCTTCAAGTGACGGCCGGTGACCGTTGATTCGGCGGCCACGAGCTCGGCCGGGCTGCCCTCGAAAACCACCCGACCGCCGTCGTGCCCGGCACCTGGCCCGACGTCGATGATCCAGTCCGCATGCGCCATGACGGCCTGATGATGTTCGATCACGATCACGGTCTTGCCGGAGTCCACCAGCTGATCCAAAAGATTCAGCAGTTCTTGGACATCCGCCAGATGCAGACCCGTGGTCGGCTCATCCAGGACGTATACCCCGCCCTTTTCGCCCATTCGGCTGGCGAGTTTGAGGCGTTGACGTTCACCTCCGGAAAGGGTGTTCAGCGGTTGGCCGAGGCTCAAATACCCCAGCCCGACGTCGGCCAACCGGCGTAGCACCTTGTGCGCGGCCGGAAGTTTCCCCTCGCCGGCGCCGAAAAACTCCTCGGCCTGGGCCACCGACATGGACAGCACCTCGCTGATGTTCTTGCCGCCGAAGGTATATTCCAGCACCTCGGGTTGGAAGCGTTTGCCGTCGCAGTCTTCGCATGTGGTGGACACTCCGGACATCATGCCCAGGTCGGTAAAGATCACGCCCGCGCCGTTGCAGGTGGGGCAGGCGCCGTCGGAATTGGAGCTGAACAGGCCCGGCTTGACGCCATTCTCCTTGGCAAATGCTTTACGGATGGGCTCCAGCAACCCGGTATAAGTTGCCGGATTGCTGCGTCGCGATCCCTTGATGGGGGTCTGGTCGATCGCGACAAGCCCCTCTTCCTCGACCCGCGAACCGGTCAGCAAAGACCCCTCGAGGAGCGACGATTTCCCCGAACCGGCCACGCCCGTGACGACGGTCAGAACGCCCAAGGGAATATCGACGTCCACGTCCTGCAAATTGTTGCGGTGGGCCCCACGGATTTCGAGCGACCCCGTAGAGCTACGTACGGATTCCTTGAGGCGTACCCGGTCGTCCAAATGCCGTCCGGTGACGGTGTCTGATGCCCGCAGGCCTGCGACGTCGCCCTCGTAGCAAATCTGGCCACCGGAAGTTCCAGCTCCAGGCCCGAGGTCCACCACGTGGTCGGCAATCTCGATCATCTCCGGTTTGTGCTCGACCACAAGGACCGTATTGCCCTTGTCGCGCAGCTGCAGGAGAAGCTGATTCATCCTTTCGATGTCGTGCGGGTGTAGGCCGATCGAGGGCTCATCGAAAACGTAGGTCACGTCGGTGAGCGAGGATCCGAGGTGGCGAATCATCTTGGTGCGCTGTGCTTCGCCGCCAGAAAGCGTGCCCGAGGCGCGATCGAGGGAGAGGTACCCCAGGCCGATCGTCACGAAGGAATCCATCAAGTCGCGGAGGGCCTTCAGCAAAGGCTCAACCGAAGGCTCCTTCAGATCGCGAATCCACTCGGCCAGGTCGCTGATCTGCATTTGGCAGAGGTCAGCGATATTCTTTCCCGCAATTTTCGAGGAAAGTGCGCCTTGCGTCAGGCGAGTGCCGTGGCATTCCGGGCATGTCACGTAGGTGACGGCTCGGTCCACGAAGGCACGGATGTGCGGCTGCATGGACTCTTTATCTTTCGAGAGCATCGACTTTTGAATGCGCGGAATCAGGCCTTCATAGGTCATGTTGATGCCCTCAACCTTGATGCGTTCCGGCTCGTGGTAGAGGAAATCGTGCATCTCGCGCTTGGAATACTTTTTGATGGGCTTGTCCGGATCCACAAACCCCGACCCGCTGAACAGCCGCACATTCCAGCCGCCACCGGTGTATCCCGGGACCTTAATGGCTCCTTCGGAGAGAGACTTTTCCTCGTCAAACACCTCCGCCAGGTCGACGTCGGTCACGTTTCCCATGCCTTCGCATCGAGGGCACATGCCGCCCGTCACGGAAAAGGTCTTCTTGACGGCCCGACTGTTGGCTTTCTCGACCTTCATGGCTCCCGACGCCGTGACCGTGGGGGTATTGAAGGAGTAAGCCTTGGGGCCTCCAATATGAGGCTCGGCGATGCGACTGAACAGCGTGCGGAGAAGGGCATTCGCATCCGTGACCGTTCCGACCGTCGATCGCGCGTTGCTGCCGATGCGTTCCTGATCCACGATGATCGCCGTCGTGAGCCCGTCCAGGAAGTCCACCTCGGGCCGCGCCTGAGTCGGGAGAAATCCTTGAACGAAGGCGCTATAGGTCTCGTTGATGAGGCGTTGCGAGTCGGCGGCGATGGTTCCGAACACTAGGGAACTCTTGCCGGAACCCGAGACACCGGTGAACACGGTCAGCCGCCGTTTGGGCAGTTCGACGCTGACGTCGCGAAGGTTATTTTCGCGCGCACCCTGCACGCGGATGAGGTCGTGGGTATCGGCGGGATGCGGGGCAGTGTCGTTGCTCATGTGTCGATCTAACCACGACGGATGAGCTCCTGATAGGGAGGAATACCTTAAGCCTTAGAGGCCGACGACGAGGGGGAAAAGCGCAAGAAGTCCCGGAACCACAGCGGTCAGGGCCAGTGAGGTTGCGAGAAAGGCGCGGAAAACGTCGTTCTGGCGTTCCTCCTCGGCATTACCGACCACCAGTGTGCCCGCGATGTGGATCGGGTTCATGACCATCAGCCCGGAGGGGATCGCGACCGCCGCAACGATCCAGAAGATCGCTGGGGAATCCGCAAAGACACCAAAGACGAGCGGCATCGTCATGCTGAGCACCCCCAGTGCTGAAGATTCCACGTTGCAGAGAAGGGCCGTGAGATAAGCCAGAGCGATAAGGACGAGAACGCCAGAGGCGGCTCCGTCCATGGCGGATTGAATCGCATCGAGGGTCCCGACGGAGCGGAGCAGGCCCAGATAGGTCAGGAGGCCCCCAATCAAGAGCACCGCGCCCCACGGGACCTGGGAGAACATGGCCTTTTGTGACGGTCGGAAGATCAGTTGGAGAAGCGCGGCCACAGCCATGGCGGTGAGTCCGACGTCGAACGTCAACACGACCACGCACAGGATAAAGACCGCCAAGCCCACCAGAGAGGCGACGGCGTACGGAACATTTTCGACTCGCCCTCCGGTAGCGTTTCTCTCCTCCACATGTGACGCCTGCGGTTCCACCAGCAGCTTTCCCCGGCGACCGAGGATTCCGAAGATGACTTGAAGAGCGGCGAGGGTCACGATGGTCACGATCAAGGTCACGAACCACAAGCCCCAGCCGGAGTACGTCACCCCGGCGTCGGCGGCAAGTTTTTGGACCGTGGCCCCTGTGGGATTGAGCGGGGACATTCCCAGGCTGACGGCACCGATGATGACGCCCAAGGCGTTGATCAAGTACGTTCCCCGATACTTCACGGAGATAAACGCGATCAGCGGCACCAGAATTGCCACGGGACCAGAACTGAAGATCCCAATCGTTGAGAGAAAACCGCCCAGGACAAAACCGACCCAGGGAATGAGAGCCTTACGCTCACCGACCACACGGAAGGCGCCGTCGATGACCCATCGAATCGACCCGCTGATTTCGAGGTGACTGAACATCAGGGAGACGCCGATAATCAGCACCACGAGGCTCGCGGGGAAGTCCTGATAGATCTCTTTGGTCGGGATGCCCGCCGCTAGCACCAGAATCAGCCCGGCTCCCAAGGAGAGCGTCCCAATGTTGACCTTTTTCCAGATGGCCAGCACCAGCACCACGAGCAGGAGAACTAGGGAAAGCGTTTGGGGAGTGGTCACTCATTCTCCTGATGTGTGGGAGGTCAAAGAGTTAAATGCATAAGCAAGCTAACTACTTGGCACTGCGTCGGGCAAACCGTAATGCGAGATGGACCGTGGAGGCACCCGGCTAGCGTGATTCTTTAGACTAGTCAGGTGAATCCTGAGCCTTCCCACCCACAGTCCGACGCGACCTCCGAGCCCTCCGCCGCTGCGAGCACCGGGCCGGGCCTGAATCGTCAGATTGTGCGTCTGGCGCTACCGGCCTTCGGCGCCTTGATTGCGGAACCCCTCTTTATCCTCGCGGATACCGCGATCGTGGGCCATTTGGGTACTCATCAACTTGCTGGCCTTTCCGTGGCGGGAACAGTGGTTCAGACCGTGATCGGCCTGATGATTTTCCTGTCATATTCCACGACGCCGGCCGTCGCCCGGTTTTTCGGGGCCGGGAAGCTCGCCGCGGCTTATGAGAAGGGTCGGGATGGGCTCTGGGTGGCCTTGGCGCTGGGCATCGTCCTCGCCGTCGTGGGTTGGATTCTGGCCCCGACCGTGTTGGCCGCAATGGGAGCCGAGGGGGCAACTCTCGACCACGCGATTGACTACATGCGCTGGTCGATGCCGGGATTACCGGGAATGCTGATCGTCTTGGCGTCCCTGGGGGTCCTTCGTGGACTCCAGGACACCAAGACGCCGCTCTACGTCGCGGGCGTAGGGGCGGCCGTCAACGTCGTGCTCAACTGGTTGCTCGTTTTCCCCGGTGGTTTGGGTGTTGCCGGTTCCGCGATGGGGACCTCGCTGGTGCAGTGGGGAATGGCGGCCGTCTATCTGGTGATGATCGTTGGCGGTTCTCGCAAGCACGGCGTCCGCTGGGGCACGTCGTGGGCCGGCGTCGGTTCGATCTTGTCCGTGGGCTCGTGGCTCATGCTCCGAACGGCTGCGATGAGGGCGGCCATGATGCTGACCATCTTCGTGGTGACCCACCAGGGGCCGACGAATCTGGCGTCATATCAGCTGACGATGTCGCTGTTCGGGTTCATGGCCTTCGGCTTGGATGCGTTGGCCATTGCCGCTCAGGCGCTCCTGGGCAAGGAGATGGGCGCCCGCGATGTGACGCAAGAAGCCGGCAGGCGGCAGGTGCGTCATCTGATGAACCGGCTTATTCGGTGGGCCCTCGGATTCGGAGTGATCACCGGGTTGATCTGCCCGATCATAGGCTTCGGTCTAGGCTGGGCCTTCACCCCCGACCTTGAAGTGCGGCATCTCTTTGCGCTGGCCATGATCATCGTGGCGATCGGGCAACCTCTGGCTTCGTACGTCTTTATTCTCGACGGCGTCCTCATCGGCGCCCAAGACGCCCGGTACCTTGCTCTGGCCTCGACGATCTCCTTGGTGGTGTATGCGCCCATCCTCGGTGCGGTCTACTGGGCGAGCGCGGATGCTGATCTGTCGATGGACACGTGGGGCTTCCTGTGGATCTGGATTGCATATGCCGGCGGGTTCATGGGGCTCCGCGCGCTGACGCTCGGGTGGCGTTCCCGAACCGATGTGTGGATTCGCGCGTGACGCGCTGACGCGGCGACGTCAGGGTCGTCGAGATCACCAATGCATAGTTCTTAACTTATGAAATGGTCGTGGATATACTTTCTTCAGATTTGAATCGAAGACCCGCGGGTGAACACCGGATGGGCAGTCGGGGAGGCCATCCGTGTTCGTTGCCCATCTGTTGATCGCAGTGCGTGAGGGTTCGGAACCGTCGCTTGGTGTCGGCACTTTGGTGGCCGGCGTCGTGAAGGCCAGACAGTTTCTCAAGGTCATCTTCAGCCGACCGCATGACGGGCCATCGTGTGGTGTGCCGCTGACGCCGCTCGTCGCACGTTGGTCGGGCCGCTCTAGAGCCGTCATTTTCTTCGGTTGAGATCAGTCTCTTCTTCCACGGGTCGGATCATCCAGTTCCGGCCATCAGTTTTTTTCACGAGGACAGCATGAAAATCACGAAATACCTTGGCGCCCCCACGGGTATTGCTCTCGCACTGGTTTTAGCCTCTTGCTCCAGTAACTTGATCGGTGGTCACCTGGGGAACAACTCAGGTCAAACGGTGCACGTCACCATGGAAGATGACTCGTGTAAGACCGATTCCGCTTCGATTCCGGCTGGAAAAGTGACCTTCGAGATCAAGAACGACGGAAGCACACCCAATGAATTTGAGGTGCTCTCGGAGGACAAGCTCAAGATCGAGTCCGAGAAGGAAAACATCGGTCCGGGAAGCTTCGCGAGCCTGACGACCAGCCTGAAAGAGGGCATCTATTTCACGGCATGCAAGCCCAACATGGTGGGTGACTTCGTGGGTCTCACGAAATTTGAGGTGACCCCTGGCCAAGGCGGAGAGGAGACCGAAGACCAGAAGGGCGCAGAGAAGAAGGCCGTCCAGAATTACACCTCCTACGTCAAAGACCAGGTGGGTCAGCTCGTGAAAGCGACTCGGGACTTTATCGATGCCTACGTGGACGGCAATATCCAGAGTGCCCGTGAGCTGTACCCGCTGGCACGGCAGTACTACGAACGGATCGAGCCTACGGCCGGATCCTTCGGCATAGACGGGACCGGAGATCTCGCCCAAGCACTCGACCTCCGCCTTCAGGAACGCCCCAGCCAGCCGGGGGACAAGCCCTGGAGCCCTCAGCGTCTGGACGGTTGGACCGGCTGGCACCGCATCGAGGCGGACCTTTACTCCGCACCGAATTCACCCTTCAGCTTCGGATCCCAGCTGGAGCGCCAGGCTGCGGCGGATCAGCTTGAGGGCTCGACCCACAAGCTCTATGACCTCGTGTACGGAAAGATCAAGGGCAGTGACGGCAAGTTCAAGCTCGAGCTCACCGAGATAACCTCCGGAGCGGCGGAGCTACTGAAAGAAGTAGCCAACGCCAAGATCGTCGGTGGGGAGGAAACCTTCTCGCACACGGACCTCTACAACTTCAAAGCCAACGTCGAGGGAGCCGAGGTGGTCTACGGGAACGTCGAAGACATTATTAAGGCGAAGGATAAAACCCTCGCCGAGCAGGTCGAAAAGGGGTTCAAGGCTGTCAACGATATTCTCCAGCGTCACACGGATGGCACAACCTCCGACGGCAAGGTGAAGTACGTGGACTACCGATCGATCGCCGAGGTGCAGGAAGAGGCTGGTGAGGTTCCACAGCCCGGGGACTACACGGCGGAACAGAAGGAATTATCCGGTGCTATCAATGCGCTCAGCGGGTTGATGTCTCGCGTTGCGGGAGTCATTCGATAAGAGGATCGGATGGGCAAGTCATCGCAAGAATGCGCCCAGTCGACGAAATGCGAGCTCCTGCCTGAGTAGGTATCCGCAGCTTCGAAGGACGATCTTCTGCTCAGCTCCTCCGGTGACCTGCAGGGAGGCGCGATGGTCGAGCAGAAGCTTTTTGCCTCGTCAGATGGTCCATTCGTGGACCATCTGCATGATGTGGTCTAGCGAAACACTCCCCTTGCGCTGCTAGCATGTTGCGCAGGACACGGGGTGCCCCCACGGCGGGGCTGAGAGAAGACCCGTAGAACCTGCATCAGTTAGCACTGGCGAAGGGATTGTCCGTGGGGCATTCGATGCCCTGCACTCCCGACATGAGCGCTCGTTCATGTCGCGGGCCTTCGCCTCGATCCGAGAGGCAGAGCATTATGACCGAAACATCCGAGACCGTGCGTGGTACGTCGATACCCCTGAACGAACAGGTCGTCGTCGTCACGGGAGGGGCCAGGGGCCTCGGCCTCGCGATCAGCAGGGCCTTTCTTCGGGAAGGGGCGCGCGTGGTCGTGGGATATCACCGAAGTGGCGACGCCGCACATCGCCTGGCCGAAGAATTCCCGGAACGCGCGCGAGCGGTGCATCTCGACGTGCGTGATCGTGAGCGAGCTTTTGCCCTTCCCGAGGAGATCCGAGGACTCTTCTCGGACGACCCGACCACGTTGGTCAATAACGCGCTTCTCGACTTCAGCTTCAACGGCGACGCTCGGCCTCAAGCCATTGACATCACTCCCGACGTCGTCCAAACGCAGGTGGATGGTTCGGTGATGGGCCCGCTGGCCATGATTCAAGCCCTGTACCCCGGCATGGCGCAACGAGGGTGGGGCCGCATCGTCAATATCGGGACGAATCTGTTCCAGAACCCTGTGGTTCCTTACCATGACTACACCGCGGCCAAGGCGGCGTTGCTCTCTCTGACCCGTACGTTCTCACACGATCTCGGACCCGACGGCATCACCGTCAACATGGTCTCCGGAGGACTACTCCGCGAAACCGACGCGAGTTCGGCAACACCGACGGAGGTCTTCGACGCGATCGCCCAGAGCACCCCGTTGCGACGCGTGACGACTCCGGAAGAGCTGGCCGACGCCGTGCTCTTCTTCGCGTCCCCGTGGGCCCGGGCCGTTACCGGACAAAACTTGATGGTGGACGGGGGCTTGGTCAAAGGATGAGCGTGGCCAAGAAACAGGTGCACCTAAACCTCTTCATCTACGGTTGCGGTCACCACAACGCAGCGTGGAGAACTCCCGATTCGGCGGTGGAACGGCTCGGTGACATCGAGTACTACGAGGAGCTTGCACGACTTGCCGAAAAAGGCACCTTGGACGCGGTGTTTTTCGCCGACGGTCAGTCGCTCCGGGCGGATTCGGCGGAACGCACGCCGTCGTGGTTCTTGGAACCGCTCACCACCCTGACGGCGTTGGCGCGGGCTACCTCGAACATCGGTCTGGTCAGCACCGTCTCGAGTTCCTTCTACGAGCCATTTCACGCCGCCAGGTTGCTTGCGAGCCTGGATCACATCAGTTCCGGGCGCGTCGGTTGGAACGTCGTGACGTCCATGTTCGACGCCGAAGCTCGAAACCACGGGAAGGAACGGCTTCCGGAGCACGCGGAGCGCTATGCCCGGGCCGAAGAGTTCATCGATGCCGTGCAAGCCCTGTGGGATTCGTGGCCCCATACCTCGATTCGTGCGGATCGAAACGGCAAGTATCTTGACTCGGAAGCGATCCACTCAATTGACCACCGCGGTGAGTACTTCACCGTGGCCGGTCCACTGAACGTTCCCCAACCCCCGCAAGAACGGCCAGTGCTCTTTCAGGCGGGATCCTCGGATCCCGGGCGAAACCTGGCGGCGCGGCGAGCAGAGGGGATCTACGCCGTCGCCTACGACCTCGAGCAGGGGAAGGCATACCGCTCTGACGTGCGCGCTCGAGCCGAGGCCGCGGGGCGGAACCCTGATGAACTGGTCGTGATGCCTGGGCTCGTCCCGTACGTGGGACGGACCCTCGACGACGCCGAACGCACGCGAGATCGTCTCGACGCACTTCTACCGGTGGAAGCCTCGCTCCAGCAGTTGGGCGGATTCATCCATCGCGATTGCTCCGACTGGGATCTCGACGAGCCGGTTCCCGAACTGGCGCCGCTCGAGGAATTCACCGGTCCGCAGGGGCGCTACGCAACGATTCTGCGGATTATCGAGGTGGAGCAACCGACCGTACGCCAACTTCTGGGGCGGCTGGCGGCCGGTGGTGGGCACTGCACGATGATCGGCACCCCGGAAACCATTGCCGATCAAATCGAGCAGTGGCTCGACGAAGGCGCGGCCGATGGATTCAACCTGATGCCGCCTCAGCTTCCCCAGAGCTTGGACGATTTCGTGGAGCTGGTGATTCCGGAATTACGACGTCGTGGCCGGTTCCGAGACGTGTATCAAGCCTCAACGTTGCGGGGGAACCTGGCGGGCTAGAAGAACGACGACTCGCCTCAACGGGCGCGGTTCCTTAACTTGTCAGTCGAGGTTTCTAGGCTGGTGAATACCTCCTACAGACCATCGAGCAAGAGGACTGGACCATGATGAGCCAACGCCATGTCGACGAATCCATCTGGGCACGCATTGAGGATCTTTCTCTCGTATCGCGCGCAGAGGCCTTAGCAACTGCGGCGCACGAGGGGCAGAAAGACCAGGCTGGGAATAGGTACATCGATCATCCCCGGAGAGTCGCCGGGTATGTGGCCAGAAGGTGCGAGGAGCGGGGCGTGTTTGGCTATGAGGCCAACGTTGCTGTGGCCGCGGCGTGGCTCCACGACGTCGTGGAAGATACTTCCGTGACCGAGGCTCAACTGCGTGAGTTTTTCCCGGAGCACGTGGTCGACGCCGTCGTGGCCGTGACCAAGCTTCCGGGCGAAACCACCGAGGAGTACTTCGCCAAGGTCCGTTCCGTGCCCGCAGCCGTCGTCGTTAAGGAGTCGGATGTGGAAGACAACACCGACCCTCAACGCACCGCCCTGCTCGGCAAGGAAACGCGAGAACGGTTGGCGGTGAAATACGGCCGGGCCAAGGAGCTTCTGAAAGCCTCCTGACCCGGCCGTATGAGCGTATGTTAGGCGGTCGCCTGGGCCTCGCTCGGCTCCACGGTGACGCGGATGTTCTTCATCAAGGGCTGCTCGCTCTGCGTGCTGTAGTCTTCGATGCCGATCAGCACATTCATCTCGGGCATGTATCCCGCGGCGCTACCCTGCGGCAGGTTGTAGGCCAGCGCATGGTACTTTTCGAGCCGCCGGTGCACTCCCGTTTTGGAGGTCGCGGTGATATCCACAAGGTCGCCTTGTTGGATACCCCGCGAGCGCATGTCGTCGGGGTTCATGAAGATCAACGTGCGCAGGTTCTTGATGCCTCGGTAACGGTCGTTATTCGAGTAGATCGTGGTGTTCCACTGATCGTGAGAGCGCATGGTTTGCAGAATCAGCGATTCGCCATCCGGTACGACGTCGGGCATCTCAGCGTGAGAGAAGTTCGCGTAGCCGGTGGACGTCTTGGAGAAATCTAGCTCTCGAGCCGGCTGGTGAATGCGGAATCCGTGCGGCAGGCGGACCCGGCGGTTGAAGTCCTCGAAACCGGGGAGCACCTCCTGCATGGTGTCTCGGATGGTGTCGTAATTTTGCGCGTACTCTTCCCACGGGGTTGCGGAATTGGGGAGCGTGGCACGGGCCATTCCGGACAGGATGGCCGGCTCCGACATGAGGTACGGCGAAGCCGGGCGTTTCATGCCGAAGGAATGGTGAACCATCGACATCGCGTCCTCGACCGAGACACACTGTTCCCCGGACTTTTGAATGTCCTTCTCGGTGCGACCCAGGCAGGGGAGGATGAGGGCGTTCTTGCCGTGGACGATGTGGCTACGGTTGAGCTTGGTGCTGACCTGGACGGTCAAATCAGTGTTGCGCAGGCCCTGCGCGGTCAGCTCGGTATCCGGTGCCGCCAAGACAAAATTTCCGCCCATGCTGACGAACACCTTGACCTTGCCCTCGACCATCCCTTCGATGGTGGTGACGGTATCCAGGCCGTGTTCGCGCGGAGACGTGATGCCGCAGACGTCGTCGAGCTTATCGAGGAATTCGGCGGTGGGTCGGTGATCGATACCGCAGGTGCGGTTACCTTGCACGTTGCTGTGGCCGCGAACCGGTGAGGGGCCCGTTCCCTCGCGGCCAATATTGCCGCGCATGAGCAAGAGGTTGACGATCTCGCGGACGGCGTCGACGCCGTGTTCATGCTGCGTCACGCCCAGGCACCACGAGATGACCGTCTTCTCGGCGTTACGGTACAGTTCCGCAACCTGGAGGATCTGAGCCTTCAACAGTCCCGTTTGGCGCTGCAGCTCGTCCCAGGACGTTTCATTGACGATGCGCTGGTATTCCTCGAAGCCGTGCGTGTGCTTGTCGATGAACTCCCGATCGATGGCTTGAGCATCATTCGGGAGGCGCTCGAACAGGGCCTTGGCGATTCCGCGCATCAACGCGAGGTCTCCGCCCGGACGAACCTGAACGTTCATCGAAGTGGTGTCGGTGACCTTATTCATCGCCATCTGCCCGATTTCGTGGGGCACGATGGTTCCGTTGGATGCGGCTTCGACGAGGGGATTAATGTGGACGACCTTCGCGCCCCGACGCTCGGCGTCGGCCAGGGCCGTGAGCATGCGCGGCGCATTGGACGCGGCGTTATTGCCCATGATGAAGATGAGGTCAGCTTTGTCCCAGTCCTCGAGGTCCGAGGTCCCTTTGCCGGTTCCGAGGGATGCTTGCAGGGCTCGGCCGGAGGCCTCATGGCACATGTTGGAGCAGTCCGGCAGGTTGTTCGTGCCGAATTCACGGGCCCATAACTGATAGAGGAACGTCGCTTCGTTGCTGAGGCGCCCTGACGTGTAAAAGGAGGCCTCATCCGGGGAGTCGAGGCCACGGAGCGTTTCGCCCACCAGAGCGAAGGCGTCGTCCCATTCGATGGGGACGTAGTGGTCGGTCTCGGCGTCGTAGACCATCGGCTGAGTCAGGCGGCCGACGTTCTCCAGCGCGTAGTCCGTCCACCCTTCCAACTCGGTGACGGTGTGCTGGGCGAAGAATTCCGCGGTGGTGCGCTTGCGCGTCATTTCCCAGGTGGTGTGCTTGACGCCGTTTTCGCAGAGATCCAGCTTGAGTCCGTGCTGATCGTCGGGCCAGGCACAACCCGGGCAGTCGAATCCACCATTTTCCTGATTCATGGTGAACATCGCGCGCGTGCCGAGGACCGGCTCACGTTGCGTCATGAGAACGTTTGCCACGGAGCGTGCCGCACCCCATGCGGCGGCCGGGTGCTCGTAGTCCTCCTGGGAGTAGGGCCTCTTGGTGCGAGGCCCGTAGCCGAACTGGCCCTGTTCGCCGTTGCGATTGATGGTGGTGACGACCTTACCGCTGTCTCGCCCGGCGTTTTCCCGGCTCAAAGGTCCGTCGTGTTGGCCTCGTTCGCTCGCTGTTTCGTCCGTCTGAAGTGCCACGTTATTCTCCTCGCCCCGGTGTGTGGCAAGCACATTCGATGCAGATACATCGTTTTGCTTGCTAACTTCAGGGTACACAGCGGCAGGGGGCCACGCACCAGGGGCGAAGGGAAGCGCCTCCGCCGTTAGCCGATGGAGTCGATGAGCTCTTGGTGCACGGTGGTGTCTCCCGTGAGCTCGGGGTGGAAGGAAATCCCCACGATTTTTCCTTGGCGCACGGCAACGATTTCGCCCTCGTGTTCGGCGAGGGTTTCTACTCCCGGCCCCACGCGTGTCACGATCGGGGCCCGAATGAAGGCGGCCCGCACGGAGTCGGCGGCGGATCCCTTCCATTTCACGGTGACTTCGGCGGATTCGACCTCCGAGCCAAAGGCATTGCGGGAGACCCCGACGTCGAGCACGCCCAAGGACTGCTGGCCTGGGGCTGGGTCGTCAATGGTCGTGGAGACCATGATGAGGCCGGCGCATGTGCCGAGGGTTGGCAAGCCGTTGCGAATCGCCTCGATTAAGGGGTCTCGCAGGCCAAAAATTCTGGTCAGGCGGTCGATGGTCGAAGACTCTCCCCCGGGGAGAACCAACGCATCCACCTCCGTGAGTTGTTCGGGGCGCCGCACCAGCGTGACGGACGCGCCGAGGTGGCCGAGCATATCCGCATGCTCGGCCACCCCTCCCTGGAGAGCCAGGACCCCTACTGTGGGACGACGCATCGTCGTTACCAGCCGCGCTCGGCCAACCGGTGCGGCGCGGGCAGGTCGCCAACGTTGATGCCCACCATCGCCTCGCCGAGTCCCCGGGAGGCGTCTGCGACGGCTTGGGCGTCGTCGTAGTACGCCGTGGCCTTAACGATCGCGGCCGCACGTTCGGCAGGGTTGCCGGACTTGAAGATCCCGGAGCCCACGAAGACGCCGTCGGCGCCGAGCTGCATCATCATCGCGGCATCGGCGGGGGTGGCCACGCCGCCCGCGGTGAAGAGGACCACGGGCAAGGAGCCGGTGCGTGCGACTTCCAGAACGATGTCGTATGGAGCCGCCAGCTCTTTGGCCTTGACGAACAGGGAATCCGGCGACGACGCGTAGGCCGCTTGGAGTTCCGCGATTTGTGCCTTGATGGTGCGAATGTGCTTGGTGGCTTCGGAAACGTCGCCGGTGCCGGCCTCGCCCTTGGAGCGGATCATGGCCGCGCCCTCGGCGATGCGACGCAGGGCCTCTCCGAGGTTGGTGGCTCCGCACACAAACGGCACGGTGAAATTCTGCTTGTCGATGTGGTTGACGTAGTCGGCCGGGGAAAGGACCTCGGACTCGTCAATGTAGTCAACCTTCAGCGCTTCCAGAACCTGGGCTTCCACGAAATGGCCGATGCGAGCCTTCGCCATCACAGGAATCGAGACCGTATCGATGATCTGCTCGATCAAATCCGGGTCGGACATACGGGCGACGCCGCCCTGGGCACGGATGTCTGCGGGTACGCGTTCGAGGGCCATGACGGCCACGGCGCCGGCATCTTCGGCGATGCGAGCCTGCTCGGGGGTGACGACGTCCATGATGACGCCTCCCTTGAGCATGTCTGCCAAACCGCGCTTAACCAGCGGCGATCCGGTACGGGAAGTCTGAGAAGTCTGCGTTTCGGTCATGCGATCCATCTTTCATTCCCCGATGGACCAAAGAAAGGGCCAGATTTATAAGAAAAAATTGGTCCAGTTGCCGGTGGCGCGAGCGTCGTCGTCCCGCGTGGGCCTTCCCGTGGTGGTCGGTCGACCAAGGGGCCATCGACCAACACACCACGGGAATTCCGACCTCTCAGCGCTATGCCCCGGCGGAAGTGTGGGCCTCCTGATCCGTGGCGGTTCGCCGGGCCTTTCGGTCCAACGCGTAGCTGGTGAGGAAGAGCGCCACGACGGAGAGTGCAATGCCCGCGATGATGAGGGCCTTGCCGCCTCCGAGTCCGAGCCAACCCAGGTAGAGACCGATGATGCCGTAGTCAGAATCGCCGAACGTCGCATTGGCTGTTCCGATATCGCCCAGGAGGGGCAGGAGCAACAGCGGAACCAGGGTAATCAAGACGCCGTTCGCAAAGGAGCCGAGAACCGCCCCTCGGCGACCGCCGACGGCGTTGCCGATGACACCGGATGCGCCGCCCGTCATGAAGTGCGCGACGATGCCGGGAATGATGACCGCCGTGCCCGAAGCGCCCATGAGGCCCATGCCCAGCAGGCCCGCTACGAGGGAGGACAAGAAGCCCACCATCACCGCATTCGGAGCGAAGGTGAAGGTGATGGGCACGTCGAGAGCGGGCTTGGCATTCGGGACCATGCGCTCCGAAATGCCTTTGAAGGCCGGCACGATTTCCGCCAAGATCACTCGCACGCCCGCCAGGATGATGAAAACACCCGCGGCAAATTTTCCGGCAGAGATGATCGCCCAGAGAATGTAGTTCTGACCGTCGGAAATCTCATCCTGCACGTATGAGGGACCAGCAAACAACGCGACGATCACGAAGATTAGCCCCATCGAGAGTGCAACGACCACGGTGGAATCGCGGACAAAACCGAGGGACTTGGGAACCTTGAGTTTTTCCGTGGAATGTTCCGGATTTCCACCGGTAATCGATGCGACGAGTCCGGACAACGCAATGCCGAAACCACCCGTGTGGCCAAGAGCAACGGTGTCGTTACCGGTGACCCGCCGCATAAAGGGTTGGACGATTGCGGGCGAAACCGTGGTGATCACCGCTTCGGCAATCGAGCCCCAGAGAATGGCTTCCCAGGTGCTGAACCCAGCCACGATGAGGATTACCGCGATCATCGCCGACTGATAGAGCGCGACGTGGCCCGAGAGATAGATGTACTTGAACCGAGTGATTCGCGCGAACACGACGTTGACGATCATTCCAAAGAAGAAGATCAATGCGGCGGCCGTGCCATATTCCTGCAGGACCGGGCCCACGATGGCTTCGTTATTTGGCACGACCCCTTGGACGCCGAAGACCTCGGAGAACATCCGACCAAAGGGGTCCAAGGAATCGACGATGACTGCCGCGCCGGCCGACAGCACGAGGAAGCCGACGAACGTCTTGATCGTGCCTTTCATCAGATCGGTGCCGGACTTCTTCTGGAGCACAAGACCCAGGAGGGCTATCAGTGCGACGAGGATCGCGGGTTGGGAAAAGACTTGTACGAGAACCTGAAGTGCGCTTGCCATGACCTATACCCCCGCCGTCATTCGTTGCTCATGGAAATGTTGAGCCGTTCGCAGGTCTGGCGAACCTTCTCATTCAATTCGTCTTGGTCGATGATCGAATCGAGAATGACGACGTCGTCGAAACCGGACACGGAATTCTCGAGATCGCGGCCGACGAAGAAGACGTCCGCGTCCTCGGGCGAGGCGGACCCCAAGTCGGCGTGGGAGACCTCGACGCCTTGGGCGCCGATCGTCTTGAGCGCATTCTGGATGTTTAGTTCGACCATGAAGGAACTCCCCAAGCCGGAGCTACACAGTGCCATGAATTTCATGAGATGACCTTTCGTTGGATGGTTTGAATTAGGGGGCTTCAAAGAGGGCGATGATGTCCTCGGCTTGGGAGGCGCCGGTCAGGACGTCGCGTTTCTGGGGATCCATCAGGACCGCGGCCAGTTCGCGGAGTGCGTCTTGATGCGATGTGGCGTCGGCTGCCGCCAGAAAAAGAACCGTGCTCAACGGGTGGTCCGGGGCATCGGCCAACAATGTGGGTTGTCTCAGCGTCAGGATCGAGAGGCTGGTGGTGAGGGCGCCCGCCTCCGGCCTGGCGTGGGCGAGGGTGACACCAAACCCGAGATCCATATAGGTGCCGTCCGGTTCCTGAACGGACTGGACGACCCGGTCTACGTAGGTCTCGAGGACGGACCCATCGGCCACCAGGGGTGCAGCCGCGTGCCGGATGGCTTCCTCCCACGTGAGGGATTCGGCGACGGAAATGCGATCCGGGGTGAGAATGTCGTGGATCATGGCTGGTCCTTTCCAGCAGAAGAGTGACTGATATAGGTGAAGGTGGGGGAGGCCTGCGCGTCCGCGTAGATGGTCTCGGTACAGACTTCCGGGTGGGCGGCGTCGCCGTAGATCCTCATGAACGTACTGAGCCGGATGGTGGTAGGCACCAGTCCCAAATGGTCAGCATCGTTGCCTGAAACTTCCACGATGCGAGTGGTCGCTTGCCCAATGCGTGGAGTGAACGCGAAGTCGTGGGACAGCACGGCTTGTAAAGACTGATCGGCGAGGTCATACGTTAAGAGGCCGCGGTATTTCCGAGCATCCAGCCAGCACCGCGTGAGGTGGTCCACCCGGCCTTCAATACTTCGAAGCCTGTCCAAACGCACGACCTCGGATCCGGCGGGCACATGAAGAGTTTGGGAAATTCGAGCCGAGGCGACGACGACGTCCTGGAACAACACGCTGGAGGACACATGGAACCCTTGGTCACGCATTTGAGTGAATAAGCCGCGGGAATCGACGAGTTCATTCGGATGACTGGTGTCGCCGTCGCGGGCGCAAACAAACGTTCCTCGGCCTTGCTGGCGCGTGAGGATGCCTTGCTGGACGAGCTCGTGAATGGCCCGTCGGACAGTAATTCGACTCACGCCGTAGCGCTCGCAGAGTGCGGACTCGGGAGGCAACGGCGTTCCGGCGGCCTCTCGACCGAAGTCGGACGTGATGGCGGCTTGCACATACTGATATTTCGTAGCTCGCGCCGAACGAGCCGTGCTGTCCCTTGTCATGCCGAAGCCTCTCCATTGATGCCTTCAGTACAAATCATCATAATCTTCAATACTGAAGTACAGGTAGAGTTTTTGAAGAAAATCGAGGGAGCCGTTCGCTGTCCTCCTAGAATGGCTCCATGCCTCGGTCTCGCGCTACGCCCGATCTACCGCTTCGCATCCGCCGCGGTTCTGGTCCTCTTCCCACTCAGATCGTGGAGCAAATGCGCGCGCTGGTGACTTCCGGCGGGTTGCGACCGGGGGATCCGGTGCCCTCGACCCGATCTCTCGCTCACCGACTAGGCATTTCCCGAGGGTCCGTCAGCACTGCCTATGATCAGCTGGCCGGCGAAGGATATCTCGTGGCCGATCACGGGAGCACCTACATCACCCCCGACCTTCCGAGCCCGACGACGAGCGAGCCCCCACGGATCCCCGGTACTTCGGTGGTCCCGCGAGACGGCAAGTCTGGGGACCTCCCTGAGATCGAATTCGACATCCGGCCCGGGACCCCCGACACCTCAGCATTGACGACGACGACGTGGCGGGCCGCGTGGCGTTCGGCCGCCGCTTCGCCGAGTCTCGGATACGGCGCCCACGGTTCGGCGGAATTGCGCTGGCGGCTCACCGAATATTTACGGACCATGCGTTCCGTGACGGCGGCCCCCGAAGACGTGCTGGTCACCGCTGGCGCGCGCGACGGCCTACGGTTGTTGCTGACCGCGTTCTCCAGGAATTTAGGGCGCCGGTTGACGGTCGCCGTCGAGGATCCGGGCTATCCGTCCCTGCACCGCGTTCCCGAAGCGCTCGGGCATCGAGTGGTTCCGATTCCCTTGGATGGGCAGGGCCTCAATCCCACCTACCTGCCGACGGGGTCCGTCTCGGCATCCGATGGCAGCGCCAGGCCGGACATCGTCCTGGTCACGCCATCGCATCAATACCCGCTAGGAGCGTCCATGCCGGTGGCTCGTCGCTTGGAATTGATTCGGTGGGCACGCGAGCACGAGGCGATCCTCGTCGAGGACGACTACGATTCCGAACTTCGCTATGTAGGTGACCCTCTGCCGGCTCTGGCCGCCCTGGATACCAAGGATGCAGCAGGTGGTGGGTGCGTGGTGACGCTAGGCTCCTTCGCCAAGATTCTGACGCCCGGGTTGGGCTTGGGGTTTGTGCTGATGACGCCGCAAATTCGTGACGACTTGCTGAGCCTGAAGCACGACGCCGGAGCGCCCGTTTCGGGAATCGTGCAGGACGCGATGACACAGTATTTAGCCGCCGATGGTTTGCGGCGTCACACGGCTCGGATGCGGCGCGAATATCGACGACGTCGTGACCTATTGGCCCACGTTCTTGCTCCCGGGGAGCTTCCCCCTGAGACCACCGTCCGGCCGATGGACGGCGGCCTCCATGCGGTCTTGGAATTGCCCGCCGATGCGGACGAGCAAGCCCTCGTCGATGCGGCGCGGCGACAGGGCGTGGCGGTTTCGGGGCTGAGTGGATATTGGAACCACGGGGGTAAACGTCCCGGGCTCGTCGTGGGCTTCGGCGGCCTGAGTGAAGCCCGACTACACCGGGCCCTGATCCTTCTGCGGGGAGTCCTCCGGTCACATCACTGATGTGGGCGGCGTCGTTTTCCGTGTCCGGCGTGGACGGATAAGCTGAAATCCCGCCGTCTATGCGTGAGAACCTGACCTAATTCGCTTACGGCGTCGTGTTCCCGGTCCGTCGAAAGGCTCCCCGCCGAATGTCCGCTCCCGCGCCCACCCCGTCCGTTCAAGAACTCCGTGCCCTATTTGGCCCGGTGCTTCTTCGCGCCGTGATCTACCTGGCCTTCGGACTGACGACGGTCTTTTGGCAGGAGCCCACGCTGACGGTCGTGCGCTGGGGGATCGGACTGTTCATGATCCTTCAGGGCGTCGCGCTGATCTACATGCAGCGCAGCCTTACGGAACGAGCCTGGGGACATGGGAATACACACAGCCGGGTGATTCAGTCCTACGCGATCCTGTACTTGGTGGGCGGGGTCGCGACCACGGCCTTCTCGGGATCGTTGCCGATCCTGGTCCTCGTGGTCGGACTGATCTTCTCGATCGGTGGGGTCACAGAGTTGCTTCAAGGATTCCGGGCCGCCGGCGCCTCTGCTATGGCGAGGGACTGGAAAATCGCCGGTGTGGTGACATTCCTAACGGGCATCGTCCTGTTCATGATCGGTGATCTCGGTCCCAAGGCCGCATTCGGGATCACCGGAGGTGGCGCGATCATCGTGGGAATCTTCATGGTTTTGGCGGCCTTGACCTTCCGGCACGACGCCGCCAGCGCGGATTCGGCGAAGCTCGACACCTAGCCGAAACCCCCGTTGCACGTCCGGGCCGCTTGATCGGCACCGTAGACTGGAGGAGCATCGCGACGAAGCAGGAGGAACACACGTGGCACAGCGCCCCAAGCGCGGAATCAAGGCCGATATCAAGGGACCCCTCATCATCGCGGCGGTCCTGGCCGTCGTCGCATTCGTGGCCGTCACGATTTTCGCCACCGGTGGTACCAATAACCAGCCCGAATTCCGTTTGGCCCTTTCGGTGGCCGGATGCGTATTCGTCGTGACCCTCGTGGTGTGCGCGACACTGATCATCGTGGAAAAGCCCAA
Source organism: Kocuria sp. HSID16901 (assembly GCF_003989425.1). Taxonomy (NCBI): domain Bacteria; kingdom Bacillati; phylum Actinomycetota; class Actinomycetes; order Micrococcales; family Micrococcaceae; genus Kocuria; species Kocuria sp. HSID16901. Next base: position 33,087 of record NZ_RBLM01000009.1, read on the forward strand.
CGATGAGGAGTTGGGTCAGGGGACGGGCGTCAACCGACGTTCCGCCGATCTCTACGCCGCGGCCAAGGCCCGAAAGGACGCCCGTGAGCGGGAAGCCCGGGAACGGGAGGCCAAGGAGCGCGGTGAGGAATCCTCGAGCTCCAGCGGCTCGGAAGAGTCAGGCCCGCAATACGGCAAGCGCGCCCACCCCGAAGAGCACAACTAGGCCTCAGGGGCTGGGCGTCCCGTCGTACGACGACGCACGATCTGGTACGCCGCAAGAACCACCGCAAAGCTCAACCCCGAAAGTAAGAGTTCCCAGCGTGTGTCCGGGTTGATCGCCATGAAGACGAGGACCCCGACGATCCACGCCATCGTGAGATAGCTCAGCCAGGGATGCCCCCACATGCGAAATTTGGGTTCAATTCCTCGCTTCGAAAACCGCCGTCGCACGGTGACCTGCGCTAATACGAGCAAAAAGTAATAGATCAGGCAGACGGCGCCCGAGGAATTGATGAGAAACAGGAACACCTGCTCGGGAAAGAAATAGTTAGCGATCACCGATAGGTAGCTGACGATCGTTGCCGCGACGATGGCTCGGGCCGGAACCTTACGCCGGTTAACCTTCGTGAGAAACGTCGGGGCATCGCCGTGTCGGGAGAGCGAAAAGAGCACGCGCGAGGTCAGGTACAGGCACGAATTCAGGGAGCTCAGGACGGCCGTCAGCACCACGACCTCCATCACGACGTCGGCATACGGGATTCCGACGGCGCTCAGAGCCAGCGCGAAAGGACTCCTGACCTGCGCTCCCGACATGGGTGTGTTCCAGGGGACGAGGCAAATGATGACCGCGATGGATAGCACATAGAAAAAGAGGATTCTGTAGGTGACCTGTCGGGTCGCTCGGGCAGCGTACTTGGCTGGGTCCCGCGATTCGGCCGCCGCGATGGTTGCGATCTCCGCACCGGCGAAGGAAAACAGCACGGTCACGGACCCCACAACCACAGCTCCGCCGCCAGCGGGGAAGAACCCTCCGTGATGCGTCAGGTGGCTGAGGCCCGGTGAATGGCCGAAGAGGTCCAATAGGAACACGACGCCCACGACCAGGAAGAACACGATCGCGACGATCTTGATCGAGGCGAGCCAGAATTCCGTTTCGGCGTAGATGCGAACCGAGATGACGTTGAGCAAGGTCATGACCACGATCAACCCCAGGCAGAGCGCCCAGTTGGGCACGTCGGGAAGGAACGCTCCCACGATTCCCGCGCCTGCCACGGCCTCCACGGCGGCGACGATCACCCAGAAGTACCAGTACATCCAGCCCACAGAAAAACCCGCCCACCGGCCCAAACCGATGCGCGGGTAGTTCTCGATGCTGCGAGCTTCCGGAAGGAGCACCGCCATCTCTCCGACGGCTCGCATGATCAACGTCACGAGTACTCCGGAGAGGATGTAGCTGAGCAACGCCGCTGGTCCGACCGTGTTCAGGACCGCCCCCGAACTGACGAAGAGGCCAGCGCCGATCACGCCTCCCAGTGCGATCATCGTGACGTGGCGGTTGGTCAGGGTATTCCGCAATTGCGGTTGGGGGTCGTGGTCCATAAGGAGAGATCTTACTCAGCCGGCGATGCCCTCCCGACCAGGGCTATCTCCCGAACCTGCGAAGTCGCAGCGAATTGAGCACCACGAACACCGAAGAGAATGCCATGGCGGCACCGGCGATCATCGGATTCAACAAGCCGAGGGCAGCGACCGGAATCGCCACGACGTTGTATCCGAAGGCCCAGAAGAGGCTGGACTTGATGACCTTCAACGTGGCCTGCGAGAGCTGGATCGACTGAACGATCGCACCCATCTCGTTGCGCATGAGGGTGATGTCCGCAGCCTCGAGAGCGACGTCGGTGCCGGCACCCATCGCGATGCCGAGGTCGGCGCGGGCCAGAGCGGCGGCGTCGTTGACGCCGTCGCCCACCATGGCGACCACATGGCCTTCCTCCTGCAAACGTGCCACCTGCTCGACCTTCATCTCGGGTGAGACCCCGGAAATGACGTCGTCGGGAGAGATGCCGACTTCACGTGCCACAGTGTGGGCCACCAGGTCGGCGTCGCCGGTGAGGAGGATCGGGCGAAGCCCCAGCGACGTCAATTCGGCAATGGTGCGGGCGGAATCGGGTTTGGGCTCGTCCCGCAGTGACAACACACCGGCCGCCAGGCCATTCACGGCGATGATGACGGCGATCGACCCCTCTTCCTGACGGCGAGTGAGCTCGTGTTCGACGACCTCCGTGACTTCGACGTCCATCGAGCGCAGCCACGAGGGTTTGCCGACGGCGACGTCGTGCAATGAGCCGTGAAGTGGGACGAAGCCGTGGACGCCGCCCCCTGCCGAACTTTCGAAGCCTTCCACGGCCGGCAAGCTGTCGGTGAGCTGCCGTGCGGAAGTGGCAATCGCGCGGGCAATGGGATGCTCCGAGGCATTCTCGACGGCGCCGGCCAACGTGAGGAGATCGTCGCGGTCGAACGACGCACCCTCGGTGACATGGACCGAACCTAACGAGAGTTCCCCGCGGGTCACGGTGCCGGTCTTGTCCATCAGGATGGTGTCCGTGCGCCGGGTGTCCTCGAGAACCTGCGCAGACTTAATGAGGATGCCCATTTGCGCGCCGCGACCGGTGCCCGTCAGTAACGCCGTCGGCGTCGCGAGACCTAGGGCGCAAGGGCACGCGATGACCAAGAGGGAGACGGCGGCGATGAAGGCCGGGGTCAACTCGCCGCCGATGCTCCACCACAGAACGAAGGTCACGACGGACAGTGCGAGCACCACAGGCACAAAGACGGCCGAAATGCGGTCTGCCAAACGGGCGACGGGGGCCTTCGAAGATTGCGCGTCGGCGACCAGACGACCCATCTGAGCGAGCGTCGTCTCGGAACCGACGCGAGAGGCCCGAACCACCAGGCGGCCGCCGGTATTGAGGGTCGCGCCGGTGACGTCGCTCCCCGGCGAAACCTCCACGGGTACGGACTCCCCGGTCAGCATGGATTCGTCCACCGCCGAATCGCCGAGGACCACCGTGCCGTCCGTGGCGACCTTCTCGCCCGGGCGGACTACGAAGAGGTCGCCGGTGCTCAGCCGGTCAATCGGGAGGCGGGTTCCGCTGGAATCGTTCTGATCCCGCAGGACCTCGACGTCGCGCGCCCCCATATCGAGGAGCTTGTGCAGTGCCTCGCTCGATCTGGACTGCGCCCTCGTTTCGAGAAACCGACCCAGCAGCAAGAACAGCGTGACCACCGCGGACGACTCAAAGTACACCTGGTGGGAGGACATGCTCATCGCCTCGCCGAAGTGCGCGTGCGCCGTCATCATGGGGTCCGCCACGAGGCGAACCAGCGAATAGATGTACGTGATGGCGACGCCGAGGGAAACCAGGGTGTCCATCGTGGAGGCGCCGTGGCGGGCCGAACGTGCCGCGGTGACGTGGAAGGGCCAGGCCGCCCAGGTGGAGACCGGCAGGGCGAGGAGCGCTGCGACCCACCCCCAGTGCGGGAATTGGAGTCCCGGGATCATGGAGATCGCAAACAGGGGGACGGTGAAGATCAGCGCTACCCAGATGCGACGCTTGAGCACCTTCTCCGGGGGCATGGCCATGGCGTGACCTTGGTGATTCTCATGATGGCCGGAGCTGCTGGGGGTGTCCTCATCCCGTGGCGCGTCGTCGTTGTCAGAGGTGGACTGCGAACCATGCCCACCGGGGCGCCGCAAGGACGGGATGTACCCGGCCTTGCGGACGGCCTCCAGGACCTCCTCGTCGGGAAGATCCTCCGGGACGGTCACACGGGCAGACTCGAGCGGAAGGTTGACGCTGGCCTCGACGCCGTCGAGCTTTCCGAGTTTGCGTTCCACGCGTCCCACACACGAAGCGCAGGTCATGCCCTCGATCGAGAGATCAAGGACGCGGGTTCCTGTGCGGTCGAACGGTTCTGTGGAGGAGGAGTTTTGGGGTGACATGGTGCCTTCCCGAGGGGGTGAGAAAAAGGTGTGGACTAGGCGAGGGAGTACCCGGCTTCGTCGACGGCGGCTCGAACTGCGGCCTCATCGAGGGGTCCCTCGTGAGTGATGGTTACGGGGGAGACCCCGCCGGCGTTGAGGTCCACCGTGACGTCGGTGACATTGCCGATCTCCTGGAGTTCCTCCGTGACGGAAGCGACGCAGTGGCCGCACGTCATGCCCTGGACGGAAATATCGGTGGTGTTCATGGAGATTCCTTTCTGAGAGAGGGCTTAGCTACGAACCAAGCGGGTGATGGCCGCGGTGGCTTCGGCAATTTTTTCGTCGATGATCGACTCGTCCCCGCCTTCCGACGCCGCCCGAACTGCTCCGACGACACAGTGGCCGAGGTGTTCGTCCAGCAAGCCGACCGCAACGGCATTGAGCGCTTTATTGATCGCGGATATCTGGGTGAGGACGTCAATGCAGTATTGGTCTTCGTCGATCATCCGTTGAATTCCGCGCACTTGACCTTCCACGCGACGCAGCCGCTTGAGGTACGCCTGCTTGTCATGCGTGTACCCGTGAGGGGCGGTCGTCGCGTCGGCGATGGTCTGGTTATCGGTTTCGCTCATAGGGCCAACTTATACCCCCAGGGGGTATCGGTCAAAAGTGTAAAAAACTGGGATGAACACGGCGTCTTCCCCGGTCGGAGAGAAGCGGAGCCGTCTTTGTGGGAGAGTTGACCCATGGCTTCAAAGATTGAGGACTACGCTCTGCTCACCAACATGAGCACCGCCGCGCTCGTTTCCCGTGAGGGATCCGTCGATTGGTTCTGCCCGCCAAGGTTCGATTCCGAGGCGGCCTTTGCCGCACTCCTCGGCAACGACGACCACGGACGGTGGCTCATGGCCCCAGCCGCCGCGGTCTTTCCTCCTGCGGATAGCGACGCGACTCAGGGCGACCAACCGGCCGCCCGCGTCGCGGAACGCTTCTACGGGGAAAACTCCTTCGTGCTCCACACCGTGTGGGTGACCGAGACGGGCTCCGTGCGCGTCACGGACTTCATGCCGCTGGGCAACCGGGCCGAAATTTCCCGACGCGTCGAAGGGCTGACGGGCGAGGTCACGATGCACCAGGAGCTCGCCCTGCGCTTCAATTTTGGGCGCACCGTCCCGTGGGTGACCAGGTACGACGGCGCCCCGGACCCGCAAACCGGCTACCCGAATCCGGACGAAGGCATGCTCGTCGCGATGGCCGGACCCGACGCCCTCGTGTACCGAGGCGACCCCATTCCCGAGGCGGTGCATCGCTGCCATGCTGGGCAGTTCGATATTTCCGCCGGTCAGGTGCGGGATTTCTCCCTTTCCTACTTTGCGTCCCATCGGAACCCGCCGCCGCCCGTGGACTTTAACGATTCCTTGCATCGGACTGCCGATCAGTGGAGCGAATGGTCGGACCAGTTCAATGACCCCACGGAACCCGTTCAGGTCAGCACCGGCCCTGTGCCCACCACCACGGCCATGCCGATGGTCAGCGCCACCACCGGAGCGGTACCGATGGGCGCCGTCGACGACGAAAAACAGGAGCGACTCCAGGAGTACCGTGAGGCTCGGTTGCGTTCCTTGCTGGTGATTCGTGGGCTCATTAATCGCGAAACCGGTGGGCTCGTTGCCGCGCCCACGACGTCCCTCCCCGAAGTCATGGGCGGACAGCGCAATTGGGACCACCGATTCTGCTGGTTGCGCGACGTCGCGCAGGCCGTGGAAGTGGCCATAACGCACGACCACGACCGCGAAGCCTCGCAATTGCGCAACTGGCTACTGCGCGCGATCGCCAACGATCCGACGCGCTTGCACAACGTGTACGGCGTGGCGGGCGAAAGCGATGACTTCGAGCGCAAGATCGAGATTCCCGGCTATGAAGGTTCTTCGCCCGTGCGCCGGGGAAGTGGTGCGGCGACGCAGCTCCAGGGAGATGCCATGGGCCAGCTCATGATCACTCTGGAAAAGCTACGCCGACTGGGATACACCGAAGACCACCTCTCCTGGCCGCTTCAGCAGGCTTTGCTGGGTTCGGCCGTGGAACATGTGGGTGAAGAGGACCAAGGGATCTGGGAGATGCACGGAGGGACCCACGTATATACGCATTCCCAGATCATGCTGTGGGCAGCCCTTCAGGCGGGAATCCGAGGCGTTCGGGTCCATGGCCTGGCAGGCGACGCCGAACGCTGGGAGGCCGCCCGAGACCGTCTGGCGGACCAGATTTGGGCCCACGGATTCAACCGTGAATTGAATTCCTTTGTGCAGTACTACGGTGGCACGACCGTGGATGCCGCACTCCTGAACATCGGCCACACCGGTTTCGTCGAATTTGACTCCCCGGAACTACGCGGCACGGTGGAGCGTATCGAGCAGGAGCTCGCCGCGGGTGGGGAACTCATCTACCGGTACCGCAACGCCGATGGCCTGGATGGCTTCGAGGGGCAAGACAACCCCCACTTCGCGTCGTCGTTGTGGCTCGCGGAACAGCACTTCCGAGCCGGTGAGGTCGAGCGGGGCCGGGCCGTGCTCGACGCCGTTTTGGACCGCTCCAACGATCTCGGCCTCTTCTCCGCGGAATACTCGGTGCGCGGTGATCGCATGACCGGCAACTTCCCGCAGACTCTGGCCCACATTGCGTTGGTGTCTGCGGTGGACGCCGCCTTGGAAGCCATGAACTAGGAGTGGTCTGAGGCTTCACCACCCGACGGGCTCCGATCCGCTGGGGAGAGTTCGATCGTGCGATCCACGCGGATTCGTTCCAGGAACGCCTCGTCGTGACTGACGACGACGAGGCAACCGTGGAATGAATCCAGGGCACCCACGAGCCAGTCCACGGTCGCCATGTCCACGTTATTCGTCGGCTCGTCGAGTAAGAGAAGTTTCGGGGCCGGCGCGGAGAGCAGGATCCGTGCCAGGGCCACCCGGAAACGTTCACCGCCCGAGAGTTCCTGGACGGGGGCGAATACTCGGTCACGGCGGAACAGTAAGCGAGCTAAATCGTCTCTCAATCGTTGTTCCGTGGCTCCAGGATTGGCAGCGGCGACGACGTCGAGCACCGTGTGGTGAGGCTCGAGTTCGATGTTCTGCGGGAGATACCCCACGGGGGTTATCCGCCGAACCACCTGATATGTGCGTTCCATCCCGGGGTAGACCGTGGGAAGGTGTGGGCCCGGGCCGTGGGCCTCGACGATCGTGCGCAGCAGTGTGCTCTTTCCAGACCCGTTGCGGCCGGCAATTCTCACGTGCTCTGAACCCGTGACGATGACGTGGCGTTCCTCGGTCCCTAGAACGTCGCCGTCGTGCGGTTGTTGGTCCTCGATAAGTTGTAATTCCAATGTCGTGGAGCCGTGACCGACCGCCGTGTCCGGGAGATCGAGGTACACCGATGCATCGTTTCTGAGAGAGTCTTCCGCTTCGACGAGTTGCGCGTGAGCGGCCTGTTCCCTGGCGGCCAGCGTGGCTCGGGTTTTGGCTGCGGAGATTTGGGAGGCCATCTTGTCGTTGTTCATCGCGATGGGCGGCTTGCGATGGTTTTCTTGGAATTTTCTGCCGCGTCGCTCATCCCTGAGTTGCTTCGTCTGCTGGGCGATGCGCTCGCGCTTCTCCCGGGCGAATGCGGCCTCGGCCTCGCGGAGGTGGCGTTGGGCCACGGCTTCGGCGGCCGCAGCGGCTTCTTCCCACTCGGAGAGGTTTCCCGGCGTGTGGGTCAGGGTCGATGCGGACGAATGCGGCGAAGCGGGACGCAATTCGCTGATCGTGGCGCAATGGTTGAGGAGTTCACGGTCGTGGCTGATGACCAGCGTCGGAGTCGTTTGCCGTAGCTCTTCCAGGAAACTGAACAATTGTGCCCGCGCGGGTCCGTCGAGATTATTGGTGGGTTCGTCCAAGATGACGGCTTCTGCGTGAGCCAATCTCAGACCGACGAGTGCCACCCGCACAGCTTGACCACCCGAAAGGGTGGACACGAGTCGGTCGAGTGCGACGTCGTCCAAACCAGCCCGGTGCAATTCGGCCTCGGCCCGCTCGGCGATATCCCAGTCGGAGCCGATCGTTTCAAAGGTTTCGACGGCGACGTCGCCCCTGGCCACGGCGTCGATGGCTTGGAGAATCTGGGCGATTCCGAGCAACTCGGCCACTGAGGTGGAGGAGGATATCCCCAGATCCTGACGAAGGATCGAGACTCGGCCGGGAACGCGAACGAAGCCCGTCGACGGTTCGAGATCCCCCGTCAGCAGGCGAGCGAGGGTCGATTTTCCGGAGCCGTTGGAGCCGATCACCCCGTGCAGTCCGGGACCATACGTCGCGGTGATGTCGGTGAGGCATTCGGCGCCGTTAGGCCAGGTCAGGCCGATACGGGTTAAAGAAATATGAACTTGGGTAGGCATGATGCATCCTTCTCAGCGTGAATGGCGGCTGAGCGGACGCGGCGTCTCACTCAGCTGATGGCGGAGACGAATGCACTCTTCACGAAGGATCCCATGTTCGGCGACAGAAACGCGTCCACCGTAGCACAGGAGCGGGTTGGGGGCTCTTGGGTGGTGGTTGGCGGCCGGGGGGGGCTTTCGATCGGGGCGGACGGTGGATCAGGTGGGGCGGTTGCCCGATTCGGGGGCGGTTACCGGGTGGACGAGGGCGGAAGTGGGCTACTTGCCGGCGGAATCCGGCTCTCAGGGGGCGGTTGCCCGGTTGGAGTGGGCGCCGTCGTCGGTGTGGAGGTCGGAATCGGGCTCTTAAGGGGTGGTTACCCAGTAGGACGACGGCGGAATACGCCTCTCAGGTGGCGGTTACCCGTATGCGTGGCCCTTACCGTCATTTATCGCCATTTTTCGGGTGGCAAAGCAGTGCTGTTTGGTGGTGGTTCCCGTCATTGGAGGCGATTAACCCAGTTAGGTGGTGGCTAGACCGCCACCTAACGGCGGTGCGCGCCCCCGAATTGGGTAACCGCCGCCGTACCCGGCAACCACCCCGAACCCGGCAACTGCCCCCGTACCCGGCCAGGGCCAGCACCCCCCCCACTTGCCGCAACGGTCCTTCTGGCAGCCGACGTCGAGTCGCGTAGGCCGACCCGGTTGCAGCAGAAACAGAACGGCCGGATACCCCTCAGCGAGGTATCCGGCCGTTCTCCCTATGGAGCGAGAGCTAGTCCTTGGTGGACGAATTCTCGTCGCCTTCCCGAGGCTCGGGATCAATGCCATAACTGCCCCGGGTGCGATCCGGGTTGATGCCGTAGCCACTCTGCGCTCCGTGAGACCCACGGAAAGTCTGCCCCTCAGATGACGACGGGCCGTCTTGATGCGAAGAGGACCAACTCTGGCCACCATCAGCTTGCTTCGATGGATTGCCGCCGAAGGGGGCGTCGCCGTGAGGACCGCCGCTCTGTGGGCCGAAGTTCTGGGGCCCACCATGTGAACCAGGTCCCTGCGGGCCGTTGGTTCCCGGGAATCCGCGGCGTCCCGGGCCAGCCCATTGGATGTCCAGCAGGTCCGGAATCTTCCGGTCGCGCTTCTCGGTATTGGCCTTGTCTTCCACGATGTTCACGCCCCAGTGCTGGTTCTCTGCCTTCTCCGGGTAGTTCGAGATGAAGGAGGTGCCCTGCAGGGGATCCGGCCACAAGGCCGCGGCTTCGGCGGCGGGAACCATCGACAACGGAGTGTTCTCCGGATTGGTCCGCGGCCGCCAAATGAGACGGCCCGGACGGGTGCGATCGCGGAGGGCGTGGGCGCGCCAGGTGGTGGCCGGGTGCGACATATTGAGGTTGGCCAGCCACGTGAACAGGCCGCGCTCGTAAACGGCGCGGTCGGCCAACTCCTGAAAGTTGACCTCCTTGTTCAGGTACTTACCGGCAGACAACGTGCGGATGGTTCCCTCGGCACCTGACGGGCAGTAGCGGAAGCCAAAGTTATCTGCGGTGTATTCCTGGGCACGTGACAGGATCGAGGACAGGAACGGAACGTTCTGGAACGCCGAAATGCCCAGCAGTCGGAAGTACGAGACATGGCCCGCGGCGATGTGGCCCACCTCGTGGCCGATGATGAAGCGCAACGCATCGGGGTCTCGTGCCTCGCCACCAATTTCGAAGAGGTCCGAGTAAATCGCCACGAAACGGCGATGACCGTGACCCGAAGCGAAAGCGTTGATCATGCCGTTACCCAAGACGACGTACGCGTCCGGAACCCTGCGCAACCCGTGAGCGCGAGCGGCCTCGACGAGCATTTTGTAGGCCTCGGGGAACTGCGTCGGCGTGATGCGCACGCCGGTCAGGCGCATTTGTCCGTAAAGCATGCCGCGGCTAAAGAAGATGATGATCGGCAAGATGCAGAGGATCGCCAAGAGCTGATCAATGGTCGACGCCGTATCGGCTTCCGCGTAGCTCGTGGGCGTCGTCATCATCGGCATGAAGGTCCGGATGAAAAGCACCCAGAACGCGAAGGTGTACGCCGCGAACGTGAAGCAAATACCGACGATCAGCCACGGGAGTTCCCCCGGGTGACGGAGTTTCTTACGGAGTCCTTCGTCGAGGAGGGACTGGGGCGAAAATAGCGTTGGTTGAGGAAGCGGGCTATGAGCCTTCTGCCGAGAATCCTCGGGTATCCAACCATTGCTGACGTCGTCGGCGAGCGGCTGAGGAGGAATCGATTCCTCGGGACGGTGAGTTCCCGGGGCGCCGTACGTGTGTGCATCGTGGCCAAACTGCGGATTACCGCGTTGTGGCCCGTGGGGATTCTGGGTCATCGGATTCCTCAGATGTGGTTCGTCGAACGGATCTCGGATCCCATCAAGATGCTGATGGGCGCTTCACTAGCTTACTCAGCGTGGGCCTTAAAACCGCGTCATTCCGTGGGCTTGTGGACAATAACCCGGCACGTCACGGGACACGATGCGTCCACTCTTCGGTGCCGAATTTCTCCTTCACCAAGCGCCGGCCGGCCTCTAAGTCAGCTGGCGTCAGCTCGTCCCAAGCTGCACCCGTCCGCGCCTGGAAGGTCTCAATCATGGTGTGGATGATCGTTTCGCGACTTTCACCGGTCTGTCGACGGAGTGGATCGACGCGCTTCTTGGCGCTCCGGATACCCTTATCGGAAATCTTGGCCTTACCGATACGCAAGACCTCGGTCATCTTGTCGGCATCAATGTCGTAGGACATCGTCACGTGATGCAAGATCGCGCCGCGAACCCGCTTCTGGGCGGCCCCTCCGATCTTTCCGCCGGAGGAGGTGATGTCGTTGATCGGTTTATACCAAGCATTCACGCCCAGTTGGCTGAGCGACTGAAGGACCCATTGGTCGAGAAATACGTACGACTGCTCGTAGCTCAGCCCCGCCACGAGGGATTCCGGAGCATAGAGCGAGTAGGTCACGCAGTTGCCGCCCTCCATGAACATCGCCCCGCCCCCGGAAATTCGACGCACCACGTCAATGCCGTGCTTCGCGATCCCCTCGGGATGGAGCTCGTTGACGTACGACTGGAAGGAGCCGATGACCGTGGCCTTGTCATTCCAGTCCCAAAAACGGACCGTCGGACCCCTACGACCTGCCGCAACTTCGTCCAGAAGGTACTGGTCCAGGGCGACGTTGAGATTCGTCGGGAGGGGGCCGGGCCTCATGATGGTCCACTCGAAGTCCCCGAAGTCTCGGGCGTCGGTGACGGCTCGGCGGACCACAAGGGCGACGTCGTCGGTGGAGAACCCGTGGAGGTTGAGTTCGTCCCCAAATGGTGCGAGGGCCGCGTTGAGCCGTGCCGTCAGGGTGGTGCCGTCGTCGTTCACGGATGAACCGACGAGTGCCGGTGCGATCTCGAAGAACGCCTCCTCAGGCTCGAGGAAGAAGTCACCAGAAATCTTGGCCTCGGTGATGCGCTCGCCGTCTGTGGCGATATCCGCGACCACCAGCTTGCCGCCGGATACCTTGTGTTCTGCGTGAAATTTTTGCTCAGCCATGACTTCAGACTAGTCAGCGTGGGAAAACATGACGACGCCGGCGTCCGGAAAGCTCCGAACGCCGGCGTCGTGCGCGAACCGCTGAACGGTCAATTCATTAGACCGCGTAGGCCCAGGGGGTGTTGCCTTGGGCGGGGTTGTTGATGATCGCGTCCATGTTTGCCTTGGTGGCCTGGTAGGACTTCTTGGACTTCTGCAGCGGGTCATTGACCGTGAAGGTGCCCTTGTCCTTGTTGTAGTCCGAGACGTAGACGAAGTGGCCGTAACCCGGGTTGGCATCCTCGCCGGAGATCACACCGGTCTGAGTCAGAATGATGGCCTGCTTGCCGTCCTTGATCTGGTCGATCACCTTGGAGGCATTGCCGTTGACGTATTCGGTGCCCTTAACGCCGTGGTTGCTCAAGACGCCGGGGATTGCGCTGCTCTGAATATTTCCGGTCCCGCCGCCGGCTTCAGCGCGAAGCTGCGACATGGCCGCGGACTGATCCGAGTCGCTGTACTTGCTCGGCAAGTCGCCGCCGTTCTGCAGGATGGCCATCAGCATCGAAGCCTGGGCGCAGTCATAGTACTGCGTATCCTGTCCCTGAACCTGGCTGATGTACTGGAACTTGTGTTCCTTCTGGGCAGCCTCCTGCACCTGAACGCCATCGCTCTGGGGTGCGGCGGTCGCGGCGGTGGCCGTGCCCGCAATCGCACCGGTCGCCACAAATGCGGCGGCGGTACCTGCAATGAGCTTGTTCTTGATCGAGGTCATCCTTGACTCCTTTATCAGTTGTTTTGGTGTGCCTCGGACAACAAAAACGTTATGAATTCCCGCAATGGGAGGTCAACGATTCCTCTAAAAAATCTGGTCATCACCGTTGCGGCGCTTAATCTCAATTTTGTATGGGATCCCGCCCGGAAGGTGCCTCGATGGAATATATAACCAGATGGGCCATGGGTATGTTAGAGCGCTATTCTGGTGGCGATCGAGCGCCATAAAGAATTAGTACCAGTGGATGATTGCCGCTTGTGAAGGTGCAGTGTGTCGCGGTTTACGAAAATTTCACGATGTAAAAATGCGAGGAGCTATTTACGTATTTTCGGGCGACGGATACCATCGCAAAAATTCAATACTTGATGAATCAAGGATTTTCTTGCCAGGACCGTGGCAATCATGAGGGGGCCGTTCGGACTGTCGGCGAGGAGGTCTCGCGTCCGGGGTGGGGCCGCGACCCGCCACCGTTCGAGGACCGTGATGGAGCATCGAACGGTGGCAGGTCGCCCGGAAGCTAGTCGATCTTCTTCCACAGGGACTGCGAGTTGATCCAGGTGGGGTCACCCTTGCCCTGGTAATCCTGCACGGCCTCGTAGGTTGATCCGTCGTGAGTGACGCGGTCGCCCTTGGTGTAGGCCGCGGTGGGTGACCACGCCTTGAGGTCGGGCTCCGATTCGTCGTGCGTACGGATGGTGAAGACGTCGCTGGCGTCCGAGCGGTTTCCGGCCGCGTCGACGGCGATGACCCGATAGTCGTAGCTAGTCGATGCGGTCAGGCCGTCGTCCAGAAGCGAGGTCGATGACGTGGTGCCAACCGTCTCGAAAGGCTTTCCGTTCGTCGCCCGCTGCACCTCGTAGTGGTCGACGCCGACATTGTCATCGGCCGGGCTCCACATGAGGTCCACGGAGTGAGGCGTCGTTTCCATCGAATGTACGTGGCTGGGCGCTTCTGGGGCCTCGGAGTCGGGGCCGGGGTTGGCGTCCTCGGCCTTGGTGGTGGCCTTCGTTGAACTCGGATCGGAGGAATTCCCCGCAGCGTCCACGGCGGTCACCTGGTACTCATACTCGGTGGAAGCCGTCAGATCCTTGTCTTTGAACGAGGTTCCTGCAACGGATCCCACCTTGGTGAAATCTCCACCGGGCGTGCGGCGCCGGACGTCGTAGTGGTCGACGTCCATGTTGTCCTGGGAAGCATCCCAAGCGAGGTTAACACCCTGTGATGTGACGGTCTCGGCGTGCAGATTCCCCGGTGCTGAGGGGGCCTCGGTGTCCGGATCTTCGGGCTTCGCATCGCCATTGATGTGGATATCAACGGTGTTGTAAAAGGCGTTCGAGGTGTCCGCTACGTCCCATACCGCGTAAATAACGTGGTCGCCCGTGTGGTCTTCGGGGAGTTTCATCTGGTGGGCCGTGTCGTCGGTGGGAAGAGAGCCGTCATGGTCGACCGTCGCGAGGGGCTGTAGCTCCGATCGGGTGAGCGGGGCGTTCTGATCCCAGCCGTTCTTGGTGATGTAGTAATGCCACTTCGAGGTCGGATGTTTGGCGGTGTATTTCCAGCCGAGATTCAGATTTTGGCCGACGTTGACCTCGTTTTCGTGCCAACGCTCGGGAGACTGCTCGTCCAAATTCTTGGCGAGGGACGTACCCGCGGAGGCGAGCTTGCCGTCGGCTGGGCCACCGGTCGACGGGTCGAGGCTGAAGCCCTTGGGCGCCTCGATGGACTGGGGTTCGTATTGCACCGCCCCGAGGTTGGTGTTGGACGTCATAGCGGCCCGGGCGACGACGTCGGACTTCGAATTTCCGATATACCCGTGGGCATGTGCGGCGGCTGATCCGCCCACGACGAGAAGGCCGGCCAGGGCGGCGGCGGAGAAAGGTGTGGATTTCTTCACTGTGTTCCTGTTTCTGAGACGAGACGAAAAGAGGCCTGGCGAGTTCCAGCTGCCGACCCCGAGAAGGGTGCACAGTTTCCCCTGGAATGAGGCCTGTGAATCGCCAGAAGACATATAAATGTCTTGCCATCGGTCACCCCACGCTATCTCAAAATTTAAAGCTATAAGGTTTTGCTCTGGAACGATCCGTGAATATCTCCGTAAATTCGAACAAATATTGATAAAAATTAGTACATCACCATTGCCGTATTGACCGCGGGCCGTCCGGTAACGCAGAACGGGGGCCGCCCGGAATAGGCGGCCCCCGTTCTTGAGGAGTTATGGGATGTAATGGTCTACCGAATTCCGAATTCCACGGCGTCGGTGGTCCAAGCCCTCGCTTGATCGCTGAAGGTGACTCCCAACCCGGGGCGCTCCGGCAAGATCATGCGACCGTCACGGGTCTCGAGGGTTTCGTTGAACAGAGGGTCGAGCCAGTCGAAGTGCTCGACCCAGGGCTCCCGCGGATAGGTGGCAGCCAGATGAAGGTGGATTTCCATCGCGAAATGCGGCGCCAGATCCAAACCGGCACGGTCAGCCAGAGTCAGCAGGCGGGTGAATTGCGTAATTCCCCCGACCCTCGGGCAATCTGGCTGAATGATGTCGCAGGCGCGCTCGTCAATCAGCCGCTCGTGTTCCGCGACGGAAGCCAGCATCTCGCCGGTCGCGATGGGGGTATCGAGGGATCGGGTGAGGCGGGCGTGGCCTTCGACGTCGTAGGCGTCCAGGGGCTCCTCGATCCACGTCAGGTCGAATTCCTCCAGGGCACGGCCCATGCGGAGGGCCGTCGTGCGGTCCCACTGCTGATTTGCGTCCACCATGAGGGGAACGTCGGGCCCGATGTGCTCGCGCACCGCAGCTACGCGCCGAAGGTCTTCCGCGGTGTCCGGAAGGCCCACCTTGATCTTGATCCCGCCGATTCCGGCCTCTAGGGACCGGGTGGCGTTGTCTTTGACCTCTTCGATCGAAGCGTTGAGGAACCCGCCGGAGGTGTTATAGGTCCGCACCGAGTCGCGGTGGCTTCCCAACAATTTGGCCAGAGGGAGCCCCGCGCGTTTTGCCTTGAGATCGTGCAAGGCGACGTCGATCGCGGCGAGAGCCTGTGTGGCGACGCCGGATCTCCCCACGGAAGCGCCTGCCCAGAGCAACTGGGTGTAGATCTTGGCGATGTCCGACGGATCGTGGCCGATCAGGCCCTCGGCCACTTCCCGGGCGTGGGCGTACTGCGCCGGACCGCCGGCGCGTTTGGAGTAGCTGAAGCCAAGACCCTCGTGGCCCTGTTCCGTGGTGATCTCAGCGAACAGGAAGATGACCTCGGTCATGGGTTTCTGCCGGCCCGTGAAGACCTTGGCATCCGAAATGGGGACGGCCAATGGGAGCCGGACGGTCGAGAGTGCGACGTGGCGGATGGAATCGGGGGTGGTATTCACGGTTTCTCCTAGTGGGCCAGGGCGGGGCATTTGGGGTCGAAGGTCCAGCCGGGGACGAGGTATTGCATGGCCACGGCGTCGTCACGGGTACCCAGGCCGTGCTCGAGATAGAGCTGATGAGCTTCCTCGAGGCGCTCGCGGTCGATGCGGATGCCCAGGCCGGACTCGCGAGGAACCTCGATCTGACCGCCACGGATCTCCAATGGCTTTTCGGTGAGGGGTTGGCCGTCCTGCCAGATCCAGTGCGTATCCAATGCCGTGATGTTGCCGGGCGCCGCCGCGCCGACGTGCGTGAACATCGCCAGGGAAATATCGAAGTGATTATTCGAGTGGGATCCCCACGTCAGTCCGAAGTCGTGGCAGAGCTGCGCGACGCGGGTCGAGCCGGACATCGTCCAGAAATGCGGATCCGCCAGGGGAATGTCCACGGACGCCTCGCGAATGGCGTGGGCCATTTCCCGCCAGTCGGTCGCGATCATGTTGGTCGCGGTCTTGAGACCGGTGGCCCGGCGGAATTCCGCCATGACCTCGCGCCCGGAAAAGCGTCCCTCCGCTCCGCAGGGATCCTCGGCGTAGGCGATGTGGCCAGCCATTTCGCGTCCGTACCGGATCGCTTCCTCGAGCAGCCAACCCCCGTTGGGATCCAACGTGATGCGGGCGTCGGGAAACTCTCGGCTGAGAGCCTTAATGGTCTCGACCTCATCCTCTCCGGCCAGGGCTCCGCCCTTGAGCTTGAAGTCTTTGAATCCGTATTTCTCGTGGGCTGCCTGAGCCAAGCGCACGACGGCTTCCGGGGTCACGGCTTCCTCGCGACGAATGCGGTCCCACCCGTTGGCATCCGGCTCCCGAAGATAGGGAAGGTCGGTGCGATCGGGATCGCCGACGTAGAAGAGATATCCGAGCATGGGGACGCTCTCACGCTGTTGGCCATCGCCCAGGAGCTCGGCCACGGGGACATCGAGGCGCTGTCCGGTCACGTCGAGCAGAGCGGACTCGAGCGCCGTGACGGCGTGAATGGTGACGCGCTGGTCGAAGGTCTGGTTTCCGCGCCCGGCAACATCCTGGGCCGCAAACCGCTGTGAGACCTGGCGCAACAGGGTTTTGTAGCGGGATACAGGTTGCCCGATGAGGAGCTCGGTGGCCTGCTCGATGGTCGAGC
Organism: Kocuria sp. HSID16901; assembly: GCF_003989425.1. Classification (NCBI taxonomy): domain Bacteria; kingdom Bacillati; phylum Actinomycetota; class Actinomycetes; order Micrococcales; family Micrococcaceae; genus Kocuria; species Kocuria sp. HSID16901. The sequence continues at coordinate 50,307 of NZ_RBLM01000009.1, forward strand.
GAATCGGTTCGCCGCCAGGCACCTCGCCCAGGCCAATGCGGCCATCGCTGTCGGTCAGCAGCACGATGTTGCGGGTAAAGAACGGCGCGTGAGCGCCGGAGAGGTTGAGCAGCATTGAGTCGTGACCGGCGACCGGCACGACCTCAATCTTGTCAATGGTCGGTTGGGTGTTCGTAGACATGCGTTCCTCGTTTCTCCGGGCTACTGACCGTCGATGGACTGGGTGGCGTTCCAGGGGTTGTCGTCACGGGCCGGTTCCGGCAGGAGGTCTTGCGGGAAGGACTGGTAGGCGACGGGCCGGAGGAATCGTTCGATCGCGAGCGTTCCGACCGACGTCGTGCGGGAGTCGCTCGTGGCGGGGAAAGGCCCGCCGTGGACCATCGCGTGGCCTACTTCGACACCGGTCGGCCAGCCGCCGTAGAGAATTCGTCCGGCGATGCCTTCGAGGCGGGGGAGCAGCGAGACGACGTCGCTGTGGTCGGAGGCCGCGGCGTGGATCGTCGCGGTCAACTGTCCCTCGAGGCCTGCGGCGGCTTCCGCCAACCGATCCGGGGAGGAGTACCGGATGACGAGCGAGGTCGCCCCGAAGATCTCCTGCTGAAGGTTGCCATTGGTCAGGAAGGTATCCAGGTCGGCCTCAAAGAGCACCGGTCCGGGGGCGTTCAGGCCCTCGCCGTCCGTTCCTCGGGCCGCGATGGTCACACCGTTCTGGGCGGCCAAGCGTTCGACGCCGTCGTGCCAGGAGCGGGCGATCGACGGGGTCAGCATGGTCTGTCCGACCGACTGGTCGATGCCGCTGGCGGCGGCCGCGATGAAGTCGTCACCCGCCGAGCCTTCGGGGACGAAGATGATTCCCGGTTCGGTGCACAGCTGCCCGGCGGAACCCGTCACCGAGCCGACAAATGCCTCCGCAAGCGGCTGAGGATTGTCCAACGCGCCAGGGAAAACGAAGACCGGGTTGATCGAGCTCATCTCGGCGTATACCGGGATCGGCGTCTCCCGTTCGAAGGCGGTTCTCGCGATGGCAAGGCCACCGGATCGCGAGCCCGTGAAGCCGACGGCGTGGATCGCCGGGTCGGCAACTAAACGTTGACCGATCTCGGCTCCGGTGCCGTAGACCAGGGAGAAGACCCCGGGGTGAATGCCGTGGGCCTCGGCGGCGTCGATGATTGCCCGACCGACGAGCTCCGCGGTTCCTGGATGTGCGTTGTGCGCTTTGAAAACCACGGGGCACCCCGCGGCGAGGGCCGACGCCGTGTCGCCTCCGGCCGTTGAGAATGCGAGGGGGAAATTGCTGGCCCCGAAGACCGCGACCGGGCCGAGTGGGATCATGCGTTGCCTGATGTCCACACGCGGGGCTGGCGAGCGGTCAGGGAGCGCGGGGTCAACCCGAACGCGGTGGTGCGAACCGGAGCGCACAACGGTGGCAAACAGACGCAGCTGCCCGGCGGTTCGCGAAACCTCGCCGTTGAGTCGAGCCTCGGTTAACCCTGTCTCTGAGCGTGCCCGATCGACGATGGCTTCCCTAGCGTCCTCGATTCCCGCGGCGACCGCGTCGAGGAAATCGGCGCGTTGCGTCGGGGGCAGGGCGCTGTAGCTGGGAAAGGCCTCTTCGGCGGCCGAGGTCGCCTCGTCCAACTGGGCCGCGTCGACCAGCGAATATGCGGGGTCGAGGGGTTCTTCGGTTGCGGGGTTAATGGCGCGGGTCGTTGCGCCGGCACCCGGTGTGGACCGGCCGTTGATGAGGGATGTTCCAGTGAGAGTGATGGTCATTGAGTCGCACCTTTCGTGAGTGATTTGGCGACGCCCGATGTTTCGATGAGGCGTTGTAGGTCCTCGAAGTCGGCGGCGGGCAGATCGTTGAGGGGAGGCCGGACTGGACCGGCATCCCGGCCCACTGCCCGAAGGCCTGCCTTGATGATCGATACGCCGTATCCCCGGCCGCGATCCCGGATGTCCAGGTAGGGGAGGATGAATCGGCGCAGTTTCTCTTGGACCGCGGCGCCGTCCTGACGCCGCACATCCCGGTAGAAGGCCAGAGCGAACTCGGGCGCAAAATTGAAGATCGCGGAAGAGTAGGTGCTCATCCCCATTTGGAGGAGGGGTAGCGCATAGGTCTCGGCGGTGGGCAGGCCACCGAGGTAGAACAACCGATCGCCATTGAGGGCGGTCACCTTGGCGAGGTGCTCGATGTCTCCGACCGCGTCCTTGAAGCCGACGAAGTTGGGGTGGCGTTCGGCCAGCGTGGCAACGGTTTCGGCGCTGTAGATCGCGTTCGCCCTGTTGTACGCGATCACGGCAATGTTGACGGATGCGCACACCGCGGAGGCATGCGCGAGCAGTCCCTCTTGGCTACATTCGGTCAGGTATGGCGGTAGGAGCAAAATGCCTTCGGCCCCGGCCTTTTCCGCGCCTCGCGCGCATTCGACGGCCTGGCGGGTCGAACCCGATGCCGAGCCGAGCACCGGAACCTCGGGCCTGCTGGTATCGACGGCCCAACCGGTCACCGTCGCGTTCTCTTCGGGGGTCAAGCTGAATCCCTCGCCGGTTCCACCGGCCGCAAAGAGGCCGGTGACTCCATGTGCTGACTGCCATTCGATGTGTTGGCGGTAGGCGGATTCATCGAGCTCGCCGTCGGCGCGAAAGGCCGTCACGGGGAATGAGAGCAGCCCGTCTTTGAGGTGCGTTGCCAACTCCCGTGGGGAATACCGGGCCATGTGGACTCCTTAGTGGTCAAGTGACTGAGACTATTCGGAGTCTATGAGCCAGGTCTCATACCTGTCTAAGTTATATTCTGCATGTATTGATACTGATAAAGCATGAATTGAGTTTCCTCCGTCAGAGACTCAAACCTTCGGGGAATTCTCTGAGAATCGAGCTGAGCCTCCGAGCGGTGGGCCCCATGGACTCTTGCGAGGTGATGACGTGGAGCTCCACCAAGTCCTTGCGAAGGTCGTCGAAGGCCCGGTATTGCACCCCGGGGATGCTGAGTTTTGAGGCCGAGTGGGGGACCAGGGCAATGCCGTGGCCCGCGGCGACCAAGCTGATCATGGTTGCTACTTGATTGAGGGAATGCGAGACGTCTGCATGGTTGATCGTGAAGTTCTTGATGACGAGGTCATAAAAGTATCGGGCACCCTGCGGTGAGTGCATGATCATGGGATGCCCTTCGACATCTTCTCGGTGAAGATGGCGTTGGGACAGGAGCTGATGCCCCTCGGGTGCGGCCAGTACAAGGCCCTCGGAATGAAGCAAGGTCGCGGTGTACGACTCTGGGGGTGCGGCGAGGCGACCCAGGCCGATGTCGATGCGGCCGTCGTTGAGCCCCTCGAGCTGTTGGGCGGTGACCATTTCGTGGAGCTCGACGCCGACCGCCGGCATGTGTTCGTGGACGAGCGACAGTAATGGACCAAGGACGGTATAACCGGCCGCCGCCGTGAATCCCAGACTTAAGTGCCCTTGTCGACCCCTGGATGCTTCAACGGCAAATTCCCCAGCCCGTTGAGCTGACTCGAGGACAATTCGAGCCTGTTGTAAAAATGCCTGGCCGGCCGGGGTGAGCTGGACCCTTCGGTGAGTTCTCGCGATCAATTGGGTGCCCACCGACTTCTCGAGCTTTTGGATCTGCCGGCTAAGAGGCGGCTGCGTCATGGCGAGTTCTTCGGCTGCCCGTCCGAAGTGCAGATGATCTGCGACGGCGATGAAGCATCGTAGCTGGTCAAAGGTGTACATGCGTCCCCAAACGATTGATGCAGATTAGGTATTACAAAATGCAAACCTAGTTATAGACAATATTGAAACATGGCTCATAGGCTCAGTCGATGTGAAGCAGGACACGGCGAACCTTTTGTGGGGCGTCGCGAATCTGTTCCCGCCATTCTGGGTTCGAAGGAGAAACCGATGCCCCTCTTTATTGTCGCGCTGGCCGTGGCCCTCTTGCTCGTCTTGATGACGAGGTTCAAACTCAACGGGTTCGTCTCGTTGCTGGTCGTCTCGGTGCTCGTCGCAAGCTGGGGTGCCGCCACGGGAATGCTGACGCTGGAGGACAAACCGGCCACGATCGCCGATATTCCCAAGATCATCGGATCCGGCATCGGGGGTCAGCTTGAAGAGACCCTTGCGGTGATCGGTCTCGGTGCCATGATTGGCCGCATTCTGGGTGACGCCGGCGCTGCGCAGCGCATAGCTCTCCGAGTGGTCGATGTTTTGGGTGAGAAGCGCGTCCAATGGGCCATGGTCATCACCTCGATGCTCATCGGCGTGACGATGTTCTACGAGGCGGCCTTCGTGATCGTGGTCCCGATCGCCTTCACCTTGGTTCGTGCGACCCGAACGAATCTGCTCTGGGTTGGCCTGCCGATGTCGATCTCGCTGTCCACGATGCATTCTTTTCTGCCTCCTCACCCCGGCCCCACGGCCGCGGCAGGCATCTACGAAGCCTCGCCCGGTTTGGCGCTCCTATACGGCTTGTTCATTGCGGTGCCGGCGGGCGCGCTGGTTGCGATGCTGTGGCCGCGCCTGGCTTTCGTCAAGAAGATGAATCCGAGTATCCCTCAGGGCATGATCTCGGATAAGCAATTCGAGGACCATGAGATGCCGAGCATGGGCCGTTCGCTCCTCGTGGCGTTGCTGCCCGTCATCATGATCGCGGGAGCCGAAATCTTCATCATGGTCGGCCCCGAAGGCACCCTCATGAAAGTGGTGACGTTTGTGGGTTCTCCGATGGTGGCGCTCCTCATCACGCTCTTGGTGGCGATCGTGGTGTTCGGACCGATGAGCGGCCGGCCGCTGGCCGAGGTGGCGACGTCGATGTCGGAATCCGCGCGAGCCATGGCCATGATCATCATGGTGATCGCCGCCGGCGGCGCGTTCAAGGAAGTCCTCGTCTCGACGGGTATTGCTCAGTACATCGCAGATATGACCTCGGGCTGGCCCGTTCACCCGATCATCCTGGTCTGGGTGACCGCCGTGATCCTTCGTGTGGCTCTTGGTTCGGCGTCGGTCGCCGTGACGACGGCGGCAGGCATCGCTGCACCGCTGGTGGCCTCGAGCGGGGTGTCGCCGGAGCTCATGGTCCTGGCGACGGCGTGTGGATCGATTGCCGTGAGTCACGTCAACGACCCCGGGTTCTGGATGTTCAAGGAATACTTCAACCTCAGTGTGATGGAGACAATCCGGGCTCGCACCACCTACACCACGGTTCTCTCCGTCCTGGGCCTCGGTGGGGTGTTGTTGTTGAACCTCGTGGTCCCGGCCTAGGCGATACGGCCTCATCGGGACATTGAGGACTATGAGAACGGCCACGCGTCGTGTGGGTTGAGCCGATCTCGCGAGAATCATGGAGCCCGTCTCTGCCGAAGTTCGATATCCTGAACAGAGCCGCGCCAGGTCGCCCATCGACGACGACGTCGACCCGTCGCGGTAGGGACCAGCCAGGACGGCTTCGTATGTCACCGTCAACCACCGAGGTCCGCGTCGGGGCTCGTACCGAGGTCACGCAAATGTGACTCTTGGGGAACACGGAATATGCTTGACCCGTCTCGGAAAGTATCTATTCCTGTCCATCGGAGTACTGAATTTTGCACAAGTTGAAAGAGGATGAATCCTTGCAGGCCTCGACTGTCGGCCAGTCGGTTGCCTGGGGGAAGGTCATTCTCTTCGGTGAGCATGCGGTGGTGCATGGCCATCCGGCCATCGCCTTCCCCCTGCCTCAGGTTGGCCTGACTGCCACGGCGACGCCGTCGCCAGGACCCCTGTGGCTCACCGTCGACATTTACGATGGGCCCCTCGCCAGTGCGCCCCCGATGCTGGCGCCCTTGCGAGCGACGATCATCGCGACCCTGGACCTCATCGGCCGCGAACCTCGGAACCTGCACGTCACGTGCATCGGGGACTTCCCCTTGGAACGGGGCTTAGGATCCAGCGCCGCGGGCGCTGCAAGTATTGTCAACGCGATCGCCGATCTCACCGGCGATGACCTCTCCCGTCCTGTGCGTCACAGCCTGGTGCAAACCGGCGAGCGAGTGGCCCACGGCAATCCGTCCGGGCTCGATGCGTACACCGTTCTCAGCCGATCGCCGATCTGGTTCCAAGACGGACAGGCCGAAAACATCGAGGTGAACCTCGGCGCGCCCATCGTGGTGGCCGATTCCGGGCAACCCGGCGATACCCACTCCGCCGTGGGCGCAGTGACGGCCATGATGCGCACCAATCCGGAAGAAGTGGCCGGATACTTCGCGACCATTCGTGATCACACCATCGCGGCACGCGAGAACTTGCTCAAGGATGAGCGAGCCACGCTGGGCCGGCGCATGAACGAGGTACACGAAGCCTTGCGCTCGTTGTCCGTGTCGAGTCCGCATCTCGACCAATTGGTGTATTCCGCTCGTGAAGCAGGTGCCCTCGGTGCCAAGCTGACCGGTGGAGGTCGTGGCGGATGCATCATAGCCCTCGCACGTGATGCCCAGCACGGGCAAGATCTCGCGCGAAGCATGGAGCAGGCCGGAGCCCTCCAAACCTGGATTCTGAACCCTGAGGAGTTCGAGAAGTGACCTCGCCGCACGCGACCGCCGTCGCCCACCCGAACCTGGCCCTCATCAAGTACTGGGGCAAGCGCGATCACGACCTGGTGCTTCCCTGCACGGGAAGTCTTTCCCTGACCCTCGACGTCTTTCCGACGCGCACCAGCGTGCGGCTCGACCCGGAGCTCACGAACGACCGCCTGATCCTCAACGAGGAAGAGGTCACCGGAAATGCCCTCGAGCGGGTTCGTTCCTTTTTGGACATCGTCCGGGAGAGGTCGGGTCAGGCTGCCTACGCTCACGTTGAGTCCCGAAACTCCGTGCCTACCGGCGCAGGCCTCGCCTCGAGCGCATCGGGTTTTGCCGCACTAGCGACGGCCGCCAGCTCCGCCTATGGCCTTCCCACGGACAGCACGGCCCTCTCCCGATTGGCCCGACGCGGTTCCGGTTCGGCCTGCCGTTCGGTGATCGCGGACCTCGCGGTGTGGCACGCCGGCGACGGTGAGGGCCACGCCGCCGACGCGACGTCGTACGCGGAACAGGTGCCCGGGCCACGGCTCGCGATGGTTATTGCCGTGGTTTCGGCAGCCCAGAAATCGATCTCTTCGCGCGTCGCCATGAAACTCACCGCGGAATCTTCCCCGTTCTTTGACGGATGGGTCTCGGGCACGACGGCAGACCTCGACGACATGCAGACCGCACTCACCGCTGGCGACTACACACGCGTCGGAGAGTTGACCGAATCCAACGCCTTGCGCATGCACGCGGCGATCAATGGAACTCGACCGGCCATCCGATATCTCGCGCCCACGTCGGTGGCTCTCTTCGACGCCGCCGCCGAACTGCGCGAGGACGGCCTGGAAGTGTACGCAACCGCCGACGCCGGCCCCAACGTTGCGATTCTGTGCCGTGAAGACGACCTGGAACGCACACGCGCCGCCTTCGCCGTCCGGTTCCCGGACCTTGACCTCATCGCCGCCCGCTCGGGGCCGGGGGCGTACCTCACGGAGGGCGAATGATCGTCTCCGAGGCGCCGGGCAAGCTCTACGTCCTGGGCGAATATGCGGTGGTCGAACCTGGTCACCGTGCGGTTCTTATCGCCGTCGACCGGCACGTGCGCGTCGAGGTGCTTCCTGCGCCGCGCGAAGGGGCCTTGCGCTCGACCGCCAGCTCATCCTCCCTGGTGTGGCGGCATCGTGGCGATGTTTTGGAGATCGACGACGACGTCGCGGGATTTTTCCGCTACCTCATCGCCGCATTGCAGACGGTTGAGGCCCTGCGTCGTGAACGTGGGATCGAGCCGCAACACTATGAACTTCACGTCAGTAGCGGGCTCGACGACGCCACAACGGGGGCGAAGTTCGGATTGGGATCTTCGGGGGCCGTGACGGCGGCCGCCGTGGGTGCCATCGGGCGGGTATACGAGATGGACCTGACCCCGGAGCAGTTGTACCGGCTGGCCATGATCGCGACCGTTCAGGTCACCCGCACGACCTCGGGCGGGGACCTTGCCGCGAGCTGCCTGGGTGGCTGGGTTTCGTACTCCTCCCCTGACCGTGACTGGCTGGCTGCCGCGTCGACAGAGCGCGGCGTCGAAGAGCTCTTGTCTATTCCGTGGCCCGGTCTTAGTCTGCAGCGGCTCGATGGGCCCGACGGTCCCCTCGACGATTCGCCGCTGGACGTCCGTGTGGGATGGACCGGAGAACCCGCCGACACCCCGGAACTCGTGGGAAAAATGCGTCAGAAGGCACCGATCCCCGCCGAGCTCTTGGCGCGCAGCGATTCTCGAGTTGAAGCCTTCAGCAAGGCTCTGACCACCGGAAACGTGTCTGACATCGGAACTATCGTGGCCGAGGCTCGGGCGATTTTGGGAGAATTGGCCGAACAACGAGGCACCGTGATCGAAACCCAGGAATTAACGGCGCTCGTCGAAGCCGCGTTATCCGTGGGTTGGTGGGCCAAGTCTTCCGGATCTGGGGGTGGGGATTGCGGCATGGCCATTGCCCCCGCCGGTACACCGTCCACCAGCCTGGACCGTGCCTGGGAACGTGCCCATATTCGCCCTCTGGACCTTCGCGTATCTTCTCGAGGACTTACGACCTATACCGAAAACGCCCGCTCCACCAACCCGAGGGACGCCGCATGATTCGAAGCCGCAAAGACGACCATCTGAACTACGCCGCGGCCCAGCAGCGAGAGGCGCCGTCGCACACCGAGTGGGACGACGTCCGGCTCGTACACCACGGCCTGGCAGGCATCGACGTGGATCAGGTCAGCATCGCGACGTCTCTTCCCCGCGGGATCGAGTGGTCCTTGCCGTTCTATATCAACGGCATGACGGGCGGAACCGAGACCACCGGGAAAGTCAACGCGGCCCTCGCGGAGGCAGCCGCTGAGACGGGCATCGCGATCGCCACGGGCTCGATGAGCATCTATCTCCGCGACGAATCTGTGCTTCCGACATTCCGCGTGCTTCGGGACAAGAATCCCAACGGATTTGTGATGGCTAACCTCAGCGCGGACGCCACGCCCGACGCGGCGCACCGCGTCGTTGAGGCCATGGGAGCCGACGCGCTGCAGATTCACATCAATTCCGTTCAAGAGACGGTCATGCCTGAAGGGTCCCGAGGTTTTGGCGCCTGGAGCGACAATATCGCCGCGCTCGTGGAGAGCCTTCCCGTGCCCGTGGTCGTCAAGGAGGTCGGCTTTGGCTTGTCCCGCGAAACGATCGCGCAGCTCGGCACCTTAGGCGTGGAGATCGCCGATGCCGCGGGAAACGGCGGAACCAATTTTGCCCGGGTCGAGAATGACCGCCGAGCTGGAAAGGACTACGCCTTCCTCGCCGATTTCGGCCAGTCGGCCCCCGCTTCCCTGCTCGACGCCGCGACCCTCACGCCCGAGGCCCAACGCCCCGCCCTGCTGGCCTCGGGGGGCGTGCGTCACCCCTACGACGTCGTCCGCGGATTGGCATTGGGGGCCCGTGCCGTGGGTGTTGCGGGAACGTTCTTACACACCGTCCTCGGAGAATCTGGCCTGGATGCCGGTGCCGATGGCACACGCCGACTCATCGCTCAGATCACTGACTGGCAAGAGCGGCTGCACGAAATGTACGCGATGTTCGGGGCCCGCACTACAGCGGACCTCGGGACCACGGACGTGTTGATCAGCGGCGAACTGGCGCACGCGGCCCAGCTGCGCGGCGTCCATCTCTCGTCGTTGGCGAACCGGCGGGCAGCCGCGCGGACGGCACAATAGACCATGACCGGAGGAAGAATGCACGAACCTTTCCAGACCCCCATCCCGACCCAGTGGATTGGCCCGATCCGTTTGAGCGGCAACGTGGTCGACGGTGAAGAGGTCGAGGTCCCTTTGGCGACCTACGAAACCCCGTTGTGGCCCTCGGTCAAACGCGGCTCCAAAATCTCCCGCCTGGTGGAAGGCGGCATCCGGGCGACCCTCGTGGACGATCGCATGACGCGGTCGGTCTATTTCGAGGCACCTGACGCCGGCGCAGCGTACCGGGTGGCCCAGGAGTTGGATTCCCGGCGCGATGACCTTCAAGCCGTCGTGGCAGGGGCCTCCCGCTTTGCGCGACTCATTGACCTGCACTTCCAGTACGCCGGCAATCTCTTGTTTGTGCGCTTTGACTTCACGACCGGCGATGCGTCGGGGCACAACATGGTCACGCTCGCCGCGGACAATCTCATGCCGTGGATCCTCCAGGAATACCCCGAGCTTCGGTACGGCTCGATCTCCGGGAATTTCTGTTCGGACAAGAAGCCGACGGCGGTCAACGGCATCCTGGGCCGCGGTAAAAACGTGGTCACCGAGATGTTGATCCCGCGCGACGTCGTTCGGCGATTCTTGAAGTCCACCCCGGAACGCATCGCTGACCTGAACACACGCAAAAACTTGGTCGGCACCAACCTCGCCGGCGGGCTTCGTTCCGCGAACGCCCACTACGCCAATATGCTCCTCGCGTTTTACCTGGCGACCGGACAGGACGCGGCGAATATCGTCGAAGGCTCCCAAGGCATCACCACCGCCGAGGTCCGCGACGGAGATCTCTACTTCGCCTGCAACCTGCCGAATCTGATCGTGGGTACCGTGGGTAACGGAAAGGGGGCCGGGCTCGAGATCGTCGAGGACGGCCTGCGTCGATTGGGCTGCCGTGAAGACCGCGAACCCGGCCTCAACGCCCAACGGCTAGCGGTTTTGTGCGCCGCCTCGGTATTCTGCGGGGAACTGTCCCTGTTGGCCGCACAGACCAACCCCGGTGAGCTCATGGAGGCTCACGTCAAGATCGAAAGGAATCGATAGTTGAGCACTCACACGAATCATGAGCAGGCCGGCGAGGAAGCCGGCGTGCCCACCGCGGGTATCCAAGACATCGCCTTCGCGACCGGTCACTACAGCTTCGATCTGAAGAACTTGGCCGACCAGCACGAGATTGACGTCAATAAGTTCTACGTCGGTATCGGCCAGGAGACGATGAGCATCCCGGCCTCGGACGAAGACATCGTGACGATGGGTGCCGCGGCAGCCCAGCGCATCATTGAACGGAACGGCACCGAGGGCATCCGCACGCTCCTGTTTGCGACCGAGTCGGGAATCGACCAGTCCAAGTCGGCGGGCGTGTACGTGCACGGGCTCTTGAAGTTGCCGCGCGAAATCCGCACGATCGAGACCAAAATGGCGTGCTACGGGGCGATTGGTGCCTTGCAGATGGCCCTGGGGCTCGTGGCCCGGAATCCGAAGGAAAAGGTTCTGGTGATCGCCGCCGACGTCGCGCGCTACGACATCGACACTTCTGGAGAACCGACCCAGGGTGCGGCCGCCGTCGCCTTCCTGGTCCAGGCCTCCCCGGACATTTTGGCCATCGAGTCCTCGCAGGGCGTGTACACGAGCGACGTTCAGGATTTCTGGCGTCCGAATTTCCGAAACACGGCGTTGGTGGACGGCAAGTTCTCCGTCGGTGCGTACATGGACGCCTTGGTGGGCGCGTGGCACGATTACCGGGACCACGACGGCGTCGACTTCGACGAGATCGACTGGTTCTGTTATCACCAGCCGTTCACGAAGATGGCGGTCAAGGCCCACATGCGGCTGACCCGGGAAGCCGGTGTTCCCCTGGATAAGCCCGAGGCGGCCCAGGCCCTGGAACCGACATTCGGCTATAACAAGCAGCTCGGCAACAGCTACTCCGCCTCGATCTTCTTGGGGTTCCTGGCGTTGCTGGACTCTGAGACGGACCTTGAAGGCCAGCGCGTGGGCTTCTTCTCCTACGGTTCTGGCGCCGTCGCGGAGTTCTTTACCGGCATCATCCAGCCCGGATACCGCAAGCATCTGCGGGCTCAAGAGCATCAGGCGATCTTGGATGCCCGCGTGCCGATCGGTTACGACCGGTACCGAGTGCTGCACCCGGGAACCTTGGTGCAGCCGCTGGACAACTATCGCACCGAGCGCGAGACCCAGGGGCCGTTCCGCTTCGAGGGCGTGAGCGAAGGGTCGCGGCTCTACCGGTAGGAACGGTCCGAGGAGGCCGGCGTACTGCGGACTCGAGCCAACGTACGCCGGACCATCCTCATGGTCATGACCATTCCGAGCACGATGGCGGCGATGGGCAGAACCTGCGTCCACACATAGGCGTTGTCGAAGGAATTCTGGGAAATCGCGAAGGCCTTAGAACCGGCTTCGATCATGAGGATCGCGGCCCAAACGAGGCACACCTGACGCTGGAGCTTGCGAAATCCGGGGACATTCGCCCATAGGTCTCGCCACCAGGCGAGGCCCTCGGGGGTGCCTCCCGTCGCGAATCGTTGGCCGTACCAGTACGTCACCGGCCTACCGACCACCGTGCTGGCCGCGAAGATCACGGCGATGATCCCCGTCACGAAACAATCCTTGTACAGTAGGACTTTCGCGTCGTGGCTTCCGAGCAACGCGACCCCCGCGGAAAGCAGATTGAAGACCAGGATCGCCAGTGATGCCCCTCCAAGGACGCGAGTCTTGGCCCAATAGATGACCCCGCCCACCAACGGCGGAAGCATGGACCACAGGTATGCCGCGAATTCCGTGCCGCCGTGGGAGGTCACCCATTGCACCACCAGTATCGACGCGACGATTTCGGCGGCCGTCAGCGCCCACATGAAGAGGTTGTTGCGGACGGAGAAGCGCGGGGGCTTCTTCGCGCCCTCGGCGGCATCGTGCGATGACGTTCCCGGGGTTGGTTGTTCCGTCGGTTTTGGGGCCGAATACTCGATGTCACGTGGGGCGACGTTCGTGATGTCCATATCCCCAGCATGGTCGGGTTTCGAGGCGGGTACATCTATCGAAAGTCATGATCTGCCCATGACAAGTGTCATGACACCCCCACGGCCCGCGCCGTATTAGCCCAGAACGATCGGGGTGACGATGCGGGTCGCCTCCGCGATGGCTTCCTTCTGTAGGGCGGTGTCTTGAGTGTGGCTTGAAACCGTGAAGATCGAGAGAATCACCGGTGACCCCTTCGTAGGCCACAAGACCGCGACGTCGTTGGACTCACCGTGTGATCCGGCCCCGGTCTTATCGCCCACCGTCACGCCGTCGGGCACCCCGGCGCGAATCTGATCGGCTCCGGTGGTATTTGCTTTTAGCCACGTCGTCAGGCGCAACCGATGCTCGGGGGTCAGCACCGACTCCAGGGCGAGGTTTCCCAAGGTAGTGCAGAAGGCCGACGGGGTGGTGGTGTCCAGGTCTGCATCGGCATCGTTCAGGGTCGGTTCGGTACGATCCACGCGCGTGACGACGTCGCCCGCTCCGCGCACAAATTCCGTCACCGCGCCCGGGCCTCCACACACCTCGACGAGTAGATTCGCGGCGGTATTGTCGCTGACCGTGATCGCCGCGTGGCAGAGGTCTTCCACGCTCATGGAACCGCCCACGTGCTGGCTCGTGACGGGGGCGTAGGCGAGAATATCGTCGGCGGCGATGGGTATGTGGCGGGTCAATAGCGTCGAGTCGCTTGCGGCGCGATGGAGGATCGCTGAGACCGCGAGGACCTTTCCGACCGAGCAGAAGAGGAACCGCTCGGTGGACCGATAACCGAAGCGAACCTGGGTCCCGGTGTTGATCGCGTGGACGCCAATGCGGCCGTCGAGCCGCGTTTCGAGGTCGCGGAGCTTCTGTGCCGCATCGAGGCGGTGGGAATTCTCCGTCGGGTTGTACGCCGAGGCCGACGTGGTGCCGGCGTATGCCAGCGGGATGAGTGCCGTGGCCCCAGCGAGGAGGCTGCGGCGGGAGGTGGAGCGTCCCGGGAGGTGCTGGCGACGAGGTGAGGAAGTCAAGGAATCTCTTTCCGTTCTGGCGAAGAGATGCAAGTGATGAAGTCACAGGTTATCAACCCATGCTCCGAGAATCTGATGGGCGGACTCCCGTGGGAGCCGCCCATCAGAGGGTTAGTTTCGGATGCGTGCGGTCACGAGACCGGCCGTGGCCTCGGCGATGGCGCGTTCCTCGTCGGTCGGTACCACCAGAACAGGTATCGCCGACTCCGAGGTGGAGATCACACGAATCTCTCCCGAACGAACCTGATTGGCCTCGTCGTCGAGGTGGATGTCGAGCGCGCGGAGCTGGTCCACCACGAGCTGGCGGAACTCCGGAGAATTCTCACCAATACCGGCGGTAAAGATAAGAGCCTTCATGCCGCCGACGGCCACGTGGTAACCGCCGATGTACTTGGCCAAACGGTAGGCGGCCATATCGATCGCCAACGTCGCCTTGTCGTCGCCGGATTCGGCTCGTTGCTCCAAATCTCGCATGTCGTTAGATCCGCCGAGCGCCACGAGACCGGACTCCTTGTTGAGAATCCGGTCAAGTTCCTCGGCGGTCATCGACTTGTCGCGCGTGAGAATTCCGGTCAGGACCGAAGGGTCGACGTCGCCGGCGCGAGTGCCCATGATGAGTCCGGCGAGGGGCGTGTACCCCATGGAGGTGTCCACGGACTTGCCGGATTGAATGGCCGTGACCGACGCGCCATTGCCCAGGTGCGCCACCACGGCGTCGAAGGATTCTCGCTCCACGCCCAGAAACTCAGCGGCCTTGCCCGTGACGTAGTCGTGGCTGGTGCCGTGGAAACCGTAGCGGCGGATGCCATGCAGGCGGTAGAAGGAATCGGGGATCGCGTAGCGCCAGGCTTTTTCGGGGAGAGACCGGTGGAAGGCGGTGTCGAACACGACTACCTGCGGAAGGTTCGGCCACTTCTTCTCGACAGCGCGCAGGCCCAAGGCCGCGGCCGGATTGTGCAATGGAGCCAAGGGGGCGAGGCGCTCGATGGCGCGAACGATTTCGTTGTTGACGATCACGGGTGCGGAGAACCGCTCGCCTCCGTGGACCACTCGGTGGCCGACGGCGTCGATAGTTCTACCCTCGAGGGCCTCGTCGAGGCGCTCAGCCATGAGGTCCAGTGCCTGCGCGTGATCGGCGATCTCGCCGCCTTCACCAATGTTCTCGATCAAGCCCTTGGTGAGAACCCGGCCGCCATCCGCGCCGACGGTCGCTCTCTCGAGCGTGATCCGTTCGTTGATCGCGGGCATCGAGGATGTGTACGGAGCGAGCTGTTCTTCCTCCGTGGCGACCTCGCGCACTTGGTACTTGATGGAGGAGGAACCCGAATTAATGACCAGGACGAGCATGGTGTTCCCTTCGCGTCAAAAACGTATGTAGCCCGATTATCCCACCGTCATATCGCCGTGGGGGTCTCTGTGGGCGTCGTCTCCCTCAGTGTGGGTACAGCGGGGCATACCCGATCTTGCGGAAGATGCATTAATAGAACAAAATTGTTCGCCTAGGCGTACTTTTATCAGGACCGTGCCACCGCTCGTCGGGGCGCAGAAAGGATTCGGTCGTCATGACGTATTCGGTCAGCATCATCGTGGGAAGCCTGCGGCGGGGCTCCTTTGCCCGCAAAATCGCGCGGGAGGTCGCCGGATATTTCGGGGAGGGCATCGAGGCTTCCATCGTGGAGATTGGGCAGCTTCCGCTGTACAACTTCGATTACGACGACCCGAGCGTTCCGGACGTGCACCTACCCGTCGAGTACACCGAATTCCGGAGCTCGATCCACGAATCCTCCGGGGTGCTCTTTGTGACACCCGAGAACAATCGCACCATTCCCGCCTGCCTCAAGAACGCCATCGACGTCGGGTCCAAGCCGAACGACGACGTCGCCTGGCGCGGAGTTCCGGTGGGCATCCTCAGCCACTCGGTCGGCCGGATGGGCGGTTATAGCTCCCAGAAGAACCTGCGACTCGCGCTCTCCTACTTCGACATGCCGACCGTGGGGCAACCGGAGGTGTTCCTGGGGCGTTCCCCCGAATTATTCGACGAACAGGGGAGACTCGATGCCGAGAGCACGCGCGAATTTCTCCAGGACTACATTGATCGTTTCAGCGAGTTAGTCCGCTCGCAGGCGGCGGCAGGGCGGCGCTGATCGCCGTCACCCTGCCGCCGAGGATTTGCCTACTTCTCCTTGACCGGAACCGCCAGACCGGTGATCAGCGTTTCGGGGTCCACGTCGGGCCCGGGCTTGGTGTCGTACGCCTCCCAGAAGGGTAGGAGCGGCGACTTGCCGTCGGCGTCGATGGCCTCCATGAAGGCCTGCCACGATGCGGCGAGGCCGTCGTACGGTCCGTGGTGTTTGGCGATGGCCAGGGTCTCGCATGCTGGCAACTCGGAGTTGACGATCTCGACGTCGTTGACCGTGGTGTTCGAGGGCAAGGGTGAGTCAACGGGGAAGCCGACTTCAAATGTTGCGGTATCGCTGGGCCTGGCCTCGTGACGGGCGAAGGCCGGACCGGTGGGGGTGAAGGCACCTTCTCCGATGGCCTGGCCTAGCGCGGAGAAAGCCTGGTCCATCGCGGTCGGCATCTCGCGCATGGGGTATTCGCGGAACCGGACGACCACGGTGGGAAATCCGGGGAATTCGATGTATTCGACGTCGCTGAGACTCATGGGTCTGAACTCCTAGGGTAGGGGCTTCACAGTCTACGGTTCTCGGGGCGGCGCGTCAGGGGCGTCATTTAAGGACAAAGCCTGGAGCGGGCGAAGGCATCGTGTCACCATAAGTCTCATCGACATGGAATCGGGTGGAGAGGGAATCACCATGGCATACCACCAGGCGGAAGGGTCTCAGGGGTCCTTTGACGACATGAACTTCCACACCCGCAAGTGGGTGCGCCCGGAAGATCTCAATGCGAACGGCACACTTTTCGGTGGCAGCCTGTTGCGCTGGATCGACGACGAGGCGGTGGTCTACGCGATGATCCAGCTCGGCAACCAGCGCATCGTCACCAAGTTCATTTCCGAGATCAATTTCGTCTCTTCGGCCACGCAGGGAGACATCATCGAGATTGGGCTGCAGGCGATCGCCTTCGGCCGAACTTCGCTCACCATGCGGTGCGAGGTCCGGAACATCATTACCGGACGCGCGATCCTGTCGATCGAGCGGATCGTGTTCGTGGGGCTCGACGCCGACGGCAAGCCTCTCGAGCACGGATTCACCGGCGTGACGTACCAGCGCGATCGCTTTCCTGAGGAGCTCCGCAACAAGGAGCCCGGACTCTAGGGGGCGTTACGCCCAGAGGGTGAAGACTTCCCCACTCTGCACGCCCTCGACCGACCGCACGAAGGCTTGGGCGACGTCGGCGGCGGGAACTTGCCGGAACCCCGGGAACGAAGGGTGGTATCCGGTGGCTTCGCGCAGGACCGTGGGGCTGACCGCGTTGATCCGCAGGCCGCGAGGCAGTTCCGCCGCGGCGGTTCGCACGTAGGACTCGACCGCGCCATTGGCCACGGCCGACGCAACGCTGCCGTGGATCGGGACGGTCGTGAGAATCCCGGAGATCAGAGTGATGGAACCGCCGTCGGTCAGGCGCTTCAGGGCCTCGGTTGCGATGTTGATTTGGCCCATGGCCTTGTCCTGCAGGCCGGCCATGTAGTCCTCCGCGGTCAGCTCTGTGACGTGCTTGAACGGGGCGCCGCCGGCGCAACTGACCACGGAGTCGACGGTGCCGACGCGCTCGAAGAGATCCCGGACTGAGGCAGGGTCGGACATGTCGACGCGTTCACCGCTGCTGCGTGAGGCGCGGATAACCTCGTGCTGCTGCTGTTCCAGGGCTTGGGCCACGGCGCTACCGATAAGACCCGATGCTCCCACGACGATGATTCTCTGAGCCATGATGACGGCACCCTTCTCGAAGTGTTGAGGCGATTCTTCCGCTCACCCGACCGCGTGTCAGCGGACGCCGGAGTCTCTCGCGGAAACAGTATTGCAAGCCTATCTAAGACTGCGACCGCTTGCTTACTGCGCCTGGGCCTGAATCGCCGTGATGGCCACCGTGTTGACGATGTCGTCCACGGTGCAGCCGCGAGAGAGGTCGTTAACCGGTTTGCGCAAGCCCTGCAGGACCGGGCCGACGGCGACCGCCCCGGAGGACTGTTGCACGGCTTTGTAGGTGTTGTTGCCCGTGTTCAAATCCGGGAAGACGAAGACCGTCGCGCGGCCGGCCACCTGAGAGTCCGGCAATTTCGACTTGGCCACTGAGGCGTTGGTCGCGGCGTCGTACTGGATGGGACCTTCGATAGCGAAGTCCGGGTTGGAGGCGCGGACTAGGTCGGTGGCCTCGCGGACTCTGTCGACGTCTTCGCCGGACCCGGATCCGCCCGTCGAGTAGGAGAGCATGGCTACCCGAGGTTCGACGCCGAATTCCCGGGCCGTTTGGGCGCTCGCCTTGGCGATATCGGCCAACTGCTCGGCGTTGGGGTTTGGGTTGACGGCGCAGTCGCCGTAAACGAGCGCGCGATCTTCGAGAAGCATGAAGAAGACCGAGGACACGACCTTGACGCCTTCCTTGGTCTTCACGAATTCCAGGGCCGGTCGAATGGTATTCGCGGTGGTGTGCGCGGCACCCGAAACCATGCCATCCACGTGGCCGAGCTGAACCATCATGGTTCCGAAATAGGAGCCATCGAGCATGCGTTCGCGAGCCTGATCGAGGTCCACGCCCTTGTGAGCGCGCACGCGGGCATATTCCGCGGCGTATTCTTCGAGCAGGGGCGACGTGGCCGGGTCGATCAGCCGTACCTCGCCGGCCGCCGGGTTTTCCGAAGCCGTGAAGGTCAGGTCGATGCCTTCCGACTGGGCCAGCTCGCGGACGTTCGAATCGCTGCCGAGGATCGTGAGGTCGCAGAAGTTTCGGCGGACGATGATTTCGGCAGCGCGGAGAATGCGGATGTCCTCGCCCTCGGGAAGGACCACCCGACGTCGGTTGGAGCGAGCCGTTTCGATGAGTTCATGGAGGAAACGAAGCGGCGTCATGGTAGCCGGGCGCGGGAGATCCAGGCGTCCGAGAAGTTCCTTGTCATCAACCCTCTTGGACCATTCGCCCATGGCCGCAGCGATCTTTCGAGGTGCGCCAGCGCGGAGTTCACCGTGCACCGACCCCACCGATTGCGCCGCAGAATAGGTATCCAGAGAAGTTCGCAGGATGGGGAAGGGCGCGGAGCCGATCAGTGCTTTGGTCGCGGAGTTGATGTGGAGATCCCCGGAGAGAAGAACACCGGAGGGCACCGGGAATGTGGGGGAGAAGGCCGAAGCCAAGGTGGCCATGACGACGTCCGATCGATCCGCCGGGGTGATCACGAAATCGCCGTCGGCCATCTGCTCCAGGAAGTTTCCGACCGTCATGGCAGCCACCTTCACGCCCTGGATGTCGCGGTCGAGGGAAGCGCTGACGTCGTCGGCGGACAGTCCCATCTCGTGAACCACCTCGGCGACGGTCGGCTGAGAAATGGCCGGGGTTTCCGGGAGAACGTACACGTGGCCACCGCGCCGACCCGCCGGAATGCGGGATTCGACCTCTTGAGCCACGTCCGGATGAACTCGGTTAACGACGATGCCGAGGAGGTCGGTCTTCGCGGCATGCAGCTCGGCCCGGGTGACCTCCACGGCGTTGATGATGTCTTCAACCGACTCGGCCTCAGCGCCAGAAATGACGGCGAGCACGGAACAGCTCATGGTGTTGGCGAGCCGGGCATTGAGGTCGAATTCGGCGGTTGCGGCGTTGTGGGCGAGGAGGTCGGTGCCATCCACGATCACGGCGTCGTACTTTTGCGACATTTCCGAGTAGATCGACAGCGAGATGTTGAGCAGCTCGCTGATGTCCCCGGAAGCGAGGACCTCGCGACACGTCGCGAGGCTGACGCCGCCGCGGGCGGAGGATTCGTCAAGATCAAAGGTTTCACGCATCAAACGGATGCGAGGGTCGGTGTCCGCGGAGTCGGTTTCGAAGACCGGCCGGAAATACCCCACAGAATCCGCTCGACGGATGAGGGAGTCGGCCAGCCCCAGGGCCACTAAGGTCTTCCCGGCAAGCGGGGTCATCGCATCGAGGAAAATACCGGTCGTCATGAATCGTCCTTACGCTCAGTAACTCGGGACAGCGTCGCTGCCTCTCCCACGATTTTAAGCGGTCCTCGATGCCGAGGATACGTGGCGCCGAGCACTCGAGGGGCCCGACGATCGTGCGGACGGGTCAGCTCTTCGCGATCTCGGCCAGCCGCGCCACACCCTCGTCGGAGAGTTGCACCCGGTTGGTGTCCCAAGGGTAGGGCTCCACCGGAAGTTGTTCGAAGGAGATCTGGTCCCGGGGGACCTGGGTAAAGGTTCGGATGAAACTCAGGAACTGCGTCGAGGACTTCAGGCCGTCGTCGACCATGATCGAGGACGAGGACTGATTCAGGAACGAATAGAGCTTGATCGGGTTGGACAGAGTGGATGAGCTCTGCGCCTTGTCCAAGATGGCCTTCATGACGGTCTGCTGATTCCCGATGCGGGCGAGGTCGCTGCCGTCGCCGATCGCGTGACGTTCCCGGGCCATGGCGAGGGCCTGCGTCCCATTGAGTGTCTGCTGTCCCGCGGGTAGGTCGAGGTTGGCGTCCGGATCCTTGAGGGCCTCGGGGAGATTCATGTCGATACCGCCGAGGGCGTCGACGATGGAGATGAAGCCACCGAAGTTCACGTCCACGTAGTGGTTGATCCCCAGCCCGGTGAGGGTTGAGACGGCCTCAATGAGTTGAGAGTCACCGTCGGCGAGAAGGGAGTTGATCTGCACCGGCACGTTGGGTGCGGTCGAGTACGCCGTCGATCCCTTCGGGGGAAGGACCATCGTGTCGCGGGGAATCTGGATACCGGTGACTTTGTCATGGGCGGCATTGATGTGGGCCACCAGGATCGAGTCGCTGCGTCGTCCCTCGGCCTCGCCGGCATCGATGGAACCGTCGCGTTCATCGGAGCCGATAATGAGCACGTTCATCGCGCCCTTGGTGCTCGAGGTGTTGGTGAGTCCCTGGACCTGAGTGGTCTTGATGTTGTGATGAAGGTGTTGGAAGGCCGCGAAAGCGATACCTCCCAGCGCAAGCAGCAAGGCCACGATGAGCACAATGGTCACTCGCGTCCACCGGATACGGAAACCCGTTTGCGCGTTTGCAGCGGGTACGGCGGCCATCGGCTCGGTCGTCAGTGTGTGCGGGTCGCGTTGCTGGTAGTGCGGCATGGAGGTTCCTTGGGCGTGGAGAAGGACGGCGCACGGCGTTGGCGCCGGGCAGGTCTGGTGCGACGTCGCACGGCGAGTGCCGACCGATTCGGGCCTCGGTGATGGGGAACGTCGGCTGCGGTCAGGTGCTCGAGATGCAAATTTTATGCAGTCTGCCTGCGGAAATGCTGATGCCGCCGTGTGAACTAGTGGGGAATCGTGGCATTGAGTGGGGTGCCGTCTCGCGGGGACGGTGGCATGCTGGAGGCATGTTATTTGCTTTCTCTGTTGCCCCGTCCGGTGGAGACGCCCCGGATGCCTCCGTCCACGACGCCGTCGCCGATGCTGTGAAGATCGTCCGGGAATCCGGCCTCCCGAATCGAACCGACGCGATGTTCACCACGATCGAGGGCGATTGGGACGAGTGCATGGACGTCATCAAGCGCGCGACCGAGGCCGTTGGGAAATATGGAACCCGAGTCTCGTTGGTGTTGAAGGCGGACATTCGTCCCGGCTACGACGGGGAACTCACCGGAAAGTTGGAACGTCTCGAGAAGGCCATCGAGTCAGAGGCGTGAGTTTTGTCCACGATGGAAAATACGCGTTGACCCCGGTGGGTCCGTCGGAGCAATCCGCGTATTCGCAGGTCCACGTCAAGGCGTTGGCGGCCTCGTACCGGGAGATCATTGGCGAGGAATTCTCGACGACGATTCGCGCGGAGGCTGCTTCCGTGGCCGACGAAGATCGGGCCTATCTGCGACGCTCCGACGCGCAAGCGGTCATCGCCTGGTCCAACCCCCAGTTCGAGGAGACCAACGATTTCGGGTGCTGCGGCGTCGGGGCGGATCCGGACTTGTGGACCCGGCCCGTGGGCATCGCCCTGACCATCGACGCCGGCCCACTCGAGGCATGGGAGCGTGAGATTGGTGCGGTCCCCATCCCCGGAGCCGTCGAGGCAGGTGCCAGACAACTGGTGAATCTGTATGTCCTTCCGGAAGCCCAGGGTGAGGGGCTCGGCGCGGAACTCCTGCGGGAGGTTCTGCCCGAAGACTCGCCCGCTTTTCTCTGGCTCATCAACGGCAACGACGGCGCCGAACGCTTCTACCGAAGACACGGCTTTCGCGGATTGGGCGAAGACTTTCCGACCCAGGGGACGTGGGCGCCGTCGACGACCGGCCGCATGGTTCGTGGCCTGTAGCCGAGCACAGTCACTCGGGAGTCCCGCGACCGGCGCGTTCGGCGAAGTCGCCCATTTTCGCCGGTGACAGCTTGGGTCGTCTCAATAAGAACCCGATGGGCCTACGACCAAGTCTGACGTTCGAGGCCGAGTAGAAGGAGTTCTAGGCCCGCGACCAGCTCGGAGCGGTCGTCGTGGTGCCGGAACTCCCCGAGAACCGAATGGACGAAGGGGTATCGGGCGGGGTCCGAGTGGCTCCATTCGGCTACCTGCTCGTCGAATAGCTCCTTCTCCACGTCCTGATCTTCATAGACGTCGCGCTGGGACACCTCGGCCCCCATCCCTGAGGCGTAGTTGACCAGGGCCAACGAGGCGTGGAACCGCTGACTGAGGGTCAGTTCCGTGCGCATGAGCTGCTGGCCGATCTTTTCCCAGAACATCAACGAATTCTCTTGGTCGGGACCCGACTTGAGGAGCTGGTGGGCGAGCCAACGGTGTTCCAACATCTGTTCCATGAGGCATAGCACCATGCGTCGCAGGTTCACTAGGGCCGAGGCCGATTCCGAGCTGGTGCGTGCGTCCGTCGAAAACGGCGCGTGGTCGGCGAATTCGCGAGGGGCGGCGTGGCCGAGACGCTGAAGGTGCTCGTCCTCCGCCAGCGCGCGTCCCAGTAGTTCGTTAGAGGCCAGGGCGAGGAGTTCTTCTTTGCCCGACGCATACCAGTAGAGGCTTGCGGCGCCGCTCTGGAGCTCTGCAGCGAGACCGCGGAGGGTCAGCTTTTCGGCTCCCTCTCGGTCCAGAGTCGCTATGGCGGCATCCAAGATCGATTCGAGGGACAGCGTCGTGCGCGTCCGTCCGCCGCGCCCGCGACTTCGACCGCCGTTTGGTGCGGGGCGACGTCGCCCATGAGGCGGTTGGCCCTCTCGCTGTGTGGCGTCGCGGCTGGCCTGAAGTCGTTCCTCGCGCATTGCGGCGCGATCTTCCGGTGCGCGGGGGCGGGATGGGCGACGGGGAGTGGGCTGGGTCATGACAGAAAATCTACGCAGACCGTTGCGCCATATCAAACAACGTTCTATTCTCGAACATAGTTCGATAACTCGAACGCTGTTCCATTAGTCGAACGACGTTCGATCCATACGAAAGGTTTTTCCATGTCACTCTCCGAATCCCTCGCCCCGGAGGCTCCGCCACGAGCCTCCACGAAGCCGCAATCTCTGGGTGCGGCCTGGCCCGCCCTGCTGGGCCTGTGCCTGGCCATGCTGGTCGAGATGGTCGACAACTCGATCCTCAACGTTGCCCTGCCCTCCGTGGGGCGCGACTTACACGCTGGCCCGACGGATCTGCAATGGATCGTTGGCGCCTACTCCTTGACCTTTGGCGGACTGCTCATGGTCGGCGGAACCCTCGGCGATAAGCTCGGACGTCGCCGGACGCTGCTGACCGGCTTGGCTCTCTTCGGCCTCGCCGGGCTTGCGGTCCTGCTGGTGCAGACCCCGGGGCAACTGATTGCCGTCCGGGCCGTCTCAGGGGCCTTTGCGGCGCTGATGGCACCGCTGACCATGTCCCTCATCTTCCGGCTCTTCGACCGGGACGACCTGCGCAATAAGGCCATCGGTCTGATCATGGTGGTCTCCATGAGTGGTTTCGCGGTCGGTCCGACGCTGGCCGGCCTCGCCGTCGAGCACTGGCCTTGGCAGGCCTTGTTGGTGCTCAACGCTCCCATGGCGCTCATCGCGTGGTTCGGCGTGCGCTTCGGTCTCTCGAAGGACGACCCCGCGGATCGACGTCGTGGAGGTACCGACATCCCCGGTGGAATCTTCTCCGTGGGTGCGCTCGGTCTGATTCTGTACTCGTTTACCTCGGGTACGGAGAACGGCTGGGGCAGCCCGATCACGATCGGCGTGCTCGTCGGCGGTATCGCGTGCCTCGTGGCATTCGTCTGGCGCGAGAAAACCGCGAAGGATCCGATGCTGGATCTGACCCTCCTAGCTATCCCGACCGTGCGCGGTTCGGCCATTCTGCAGACCGGGGTGATGGTCGCGATGGCCGGGGTTATGTTCGTTTCGACTCAGCTGTACCAGTTCGCTTGGGGATGGTCACCAATGATGGCCGGACTCGCCAACCTGCCGTTCGTCCTCGGCATGTTGGGTGCGGGCCCGTTCGTCGACAGGATGGTGGCTCGCTTGGGCCACCGCAAGACGTCGATGGTCGGCGCCGCCTTCGTGATCGGCAGTCTGCTCATCTGGATCTACGCCGTCGGACACGGTTACCTCTGGTGCGCGATCGGCATGCTCATCATGACCATGGGTATGCGGACCATCATGACCACGGGTGCCGTCGCCCTGGTCGGGGCCCTGCCTGAAACGCACACCTCGATCGGGTCCGCGATGAACGACACCGCCCAGGAACTCGGCAATTCTGTGGGTGTGGCCGTCGTCGGAACCGTGATGGCCGCAGCTGTGGGGACGATGCTGCCCCAGGGCGCCTGGGATCCCGCGACGGTTGCCGGATTCGTTCATGGAACGCGCATCTCCTTCTGGATTCTCGCCGCCGCTGCTGTGGTGATGTCGCTGATCGGTGTTCGCACGTTGACGAACTCCACCGAGACCGAAGAGCACTAATTCGGGGAGGGGATCTGCCCGTTAGGGTGGATTCGTGAGCAAGAAGAACAGCCGACGGCGGGCGTCGCCCCCAGATCCTCGGACCACCGAGATTGGGGGCGGCCCCGCCGAAGGCGTATTTGAGATCGATAGCGGCACGGCGGAGCTGGAAAAAGATACGTTTCACCCCGGCGCTTGGTTATTGCGCATCAATAACGTGCAATCGAGCCACGTGATCGTGGGTGAGCCGCGGGAGCTGGCCTTTGAATACATGCGATGGATCGCAGCCGGCGTCGAGCATTTCGTCGAAGGGCGCCTCGACCCCCAGCAGCTTCGCGTGACTCACCTGGGCGGCGGGGCATGTTCGATGCCGCGCTATTTCGCAGCGACGTTTCCTGGCAGCCGCCACACCGTCGTCGAGCTGGACGGAAAACTCGCCAGCTACGTGCGGGAATGGTTCGATATTCCGAGGTCTCCCACCGTCAAAATTCGTGTGGGGGAAGCACGGGCCGTAACCGAAACGTTCGTGGATGCTTCTCGGGACGTGATGATCCGTGACGTGTTCGCGGGGGCAGTGACGCCCGAGCCCCTGACCACCGTTGAGTTTTTTCGGCACGCGCACCGCTCACTGGCGCCGGGTGGCTTGTACGTGGCGAATTGTGGCGATACCCGCGAACTGCGCGGCGCTAAGGCGGAGATTGCCGGTTTGGCCGAGGTATTTGCACACGTCGCGTGCATCGCTGACCCGCCGATGCTCAAGGGACGCCGCTACGGCAATATCATTCTGATGGCGTCGGATGCGCCATTTCCCGAGGCGCTCGCGCCGGAAGCGGCTCGGTTAACTCGCGACCTGTTGGGCGGTGCGGTTCCTGCTCAGTATAAAGACGAGGCGTGGACCAGAACCTTTGCCGCCGGGGCCGAGGCTCGACGGGACGGGAACTAAGACCGACGAGGCCCTCTGAGCCAACCTCGCACCGACGCCGCCTGGGAACTACGATTCGACCTGGTTGATGAGTACGGGCCAGTTGACCTCGTTGGTCCAGCGCTCTTGGTGAGACTCCGGTGGCGCGTAATAACTGCAGTACACGTTCAGGATGAGGGGCTTCCCCGGGGTGATCGGAAGATCGAAGCTCACCGAAGTGTCATCGAACCTCAGTTTTCCCTCGTCCATCGGCTGATACGTGGTGTGCGGGCTTTCGGGGTCAATCGATTCGCTGATCGCACCTTCGTGCACGTCAACAAACAAGTTGGCCGGCGGTATATGGCTGGAAATTCTGAAGGTCAGGGTCTCGCCGGCCACCGTGAGCTTGGGGACGGTCGCGAAATCTTGCGGCTTCTCCTCGTGCTGAAGACGACCATCCTCGAAGAGCCAATCCGTTTGGTGCCACTCGACTGCGGAACCGTTGACGGTGAGCTCGGGGATGCTGGACTGGACTTCGCTGACCTCAACCCACCCGCTATCTGAGACAGTGACGTTGCCTTGGGAGGCTGCTTCAGCGGGGAAAAATTCCTCGCCATTGCCGACGGAGTCCTCGGAGGGAGTACAACCTGATGCGAGTGTCATGAGAGTGAATCCTATGATGAGAGAAAGAAATGTCTTACGCATTGCGCGCAATTCGTGAGATAAACACTTATCCAGCAATGACCTGTCTTTTAATCATGGTGTTTCTCAAATCTTCTGGGGCCTTTGGCTAATAGTTTATGAAACTATACTTTGCCTTGGTTTCCGGCGGATGCCCCTTCGCGCATATGTGTTCGGGCTTTGAGGGCATCTGTTGGTGATTATTAATATTCCGAACCGGCTGCTGCGTCAAGAGGTTCAGAGTGGATGAATTGAATTCCACTGTTTGCGCTAGTCAGAAAAACTAAATCTAGTGAAAGAATCTATTTCTAGGGTTGCGTCATCGGAAGGTGACGATGAGCGTGTGGGCGTCGCGTGATCGCGAGTACCCAATTCGGTGGGGTCTACCGCAGTTAGGGGGCGGTCTAGTCGCCGCCTAACGAAGGTAAGCGCTGCCACACTGGGCAACCGCCACCCGAGAGCTGGGTTCCGTCGGCGGTCGGACGGGGACCGATGGGGAAGAAGGGCAACCGCCACCTCATGGCTTGGTCCCGTCAATTGAAGTGGGCCGATGTGACGAGTAAACAGCGAAAGAGGAACCGTGGGCCTCTGGAGGCCGCTAGCTCTGGTTTTCGACGAGCTTGACCAGACGCTCAAGGTCTTCGCGCACCGTGGCGCAGTCTCGGTCGAACTCTTCATCGGTGAGATCTAACTGCCGCACAGTGAAGAGGATTTCCGAACCGTCCGGATGTGACATCACTCGAAGCGGATTGGTGACGACGTCGCCCGAAGGCAGCGCGACGTCGTGGTCCAGCACGCCGTACTCGTTATGAGGCGCGAACGTCACGGTCACGGTACCCATGGGTGATTCGACTTCGAGGGTGCCCTCAATAACCCTGACCTCGGACTGTGCGAGTCCCGAGGCCCAGCGCGGGAGATTTCGAGGATCCACGGCAAACCGGTACACGGCGTCGGGGTCGGCACTTGAAGTCTGACTGATGTGACGGCTCATCATGAGGCCAGTGTGCCACCGACTCGTCGATTCACCACGTATCAACGAAGCTGTGTGGATAACTGAGCTCGAAGGGCGGATGCGGAACCGATGGCGCATACGGTCCAGGTGCACATCAGGATGCAGCACAGAATGAGTGAAACCGTCCCGAAGATGGGCACATCCGTCCCTTTGCCTAGTAGGTGAGTCCCCAGAGATAGGGTGCCGATCGGGAAGGTCAGGGACCACCATCCGGGGTTGAAGGCCATACGTCCCATAAAACCCCTGATGGTTACGAAGGTGGCCCAGCACGTCAGGGGAATTCCTAGGGTGAACATCGCGATTCCGTACGCGTTAGCTAGGGCCTGCACCGCATCAAGTGCCTCGGGGATCACCAGGTGCCGTGCTTGTGAGGCTAGTGATTGCGCCGCGGCCGTGGATTGTCCCACGACCCCCAGGGGGATCCACGCGGAGGCAGAAGCCGCAAGTGGGATCCGTTGCCTCGACCAGTGGTGGTGATAGGCGGTGATGAAGACGATCGCGCCCACGAAGAGGGACAGAAAGAAGCACGCGACCAGACCCGTGAGCATCCACAACTGGGCGCTGACGCCGGGCAGTATCGGAACGATGGGGGAGCCGGTGGTGGCCGAAACCATCGGAGGCACGACCGCCAGCCCCCACACCGTGGTGGGCGAGCCGACGTCGCTTCCAATGAGTCGCGCGCCGAAACCCACCGCTGAGACGATGCCAACGACGGTGCCGACGCTCCACAAGACGATGTTCAAGAATGTAGCGGTCGCGGAGAATTGCGGGTTCACGGCCGGCGCGACGGTGAGCGTGGCCGATCCGACGGACATGATTCCCATCGACACCATGCCCCACTGGGGCGTCGTGGAGTGATGGAGAACCGATTCCCGGAACGTCCGAGGTCGCTGCACAATGCGTAGCGCGAAACCTGCGGATAACACCACCAGGAGAACCCAGCTGGCCGCCAGGAATGCGATAGCGACGTCGTGCGCGAAGGGAATGTGGTTCAGCAATTTTTCGGTGAGGGTTGCGAGGATTCCGGTTCCCATGACCGATCCATACCAGGCAGGCCCGATGGGTGGTAAGGCAGGTACGGGGTGGGATGTGGAAGTCACTCGCTGGGTATGGGCACCGGGGGCCATGGGCATGAACACACTGGTGATTATTCTTCGCTCTGCCCGACGGGGGTAGAGGGGAAATGAGCATATGCATATATCCTGCGGATATGTACCAGTGGCCTGATCTAACAACCTTGGAGATATTGGTGGCCGTCGCGGACCACGGAAGTTTATCCGCCGGCGCGCGGCAGATCGGTGTCGCGCAACCGAATGCCAGCAGAGCGATTTCGCGCTTGGAGCGCCGCCTGGGCGTGGTGTTATTGACGCGGTCAACGCAAGGATCGGTGGTGACGCCCAAGGGATTGACCATAGTTGAGTGGGCGCGGGACGTACTTGCTGCGGGTGAAAAGTTGATGCGAGGCGCGGAAGGGTTGGCCTCCACGGGAATGGATTCCCTGGTGGTGGTCGCCTCTCAAACGGTCGCCGAACACTTATTGCCCCGTTGGATCTCGCAATTGCGTTCCGTCCACGAGGTGCACGTCGATATTCGCGTGGCTAATTCTGAGACCGCCGTCGCTGACATTATTTCGGGCCGGGCGCAATTGGGTTTCGTGGAAGGCCCAGAGGTGCCCAAGGGGCTTCATCACGTCACGGTCACTCGTGATGAACTGGTGGTCGTGGTGCCTCCCCTTCACGAGTGGGCTTCGCGCACATCTCCGATTTCGCGTCGAGAGCTCGCGGAGACTCAGCTCGTGACGAGAGAAGTCGGTTCCGGTACGAGGACGACGCTCGACCGTGCTCTCGGGGACCAAGGGCCGGTGCGCCCCCTTCTTGAGTTGGAAAGTAATGCCGCCGTTCGTGTGGCGGTGCTTTCTGGGGCGGGTCCCACTGCGCTCAGCCGGTTGGCCGTTGAGGACTACCTTGCTCGGGATGAATTGGTTGAAGTTCCCGTGGAAGGGCTTCGCACCGAGCGGGTCCTGCGGGCGATCTGGGCGGGACCTCGAGAGCTTGCCCGGCCGGCGTCCGATTTACTCGCCGCTTCCCGCGACCCACAGTCCGGGGCGAGGCGAACGCCTCTCATGTGACGGTTACCCTGCTGGCTGGATGCCCGGTCAGCTCGAATTACCCCTGAAGGTCACCATCGACGTAGTACCAGCGGCCTCGTTCGCGAACGAAGCGGCTGTTCTCTCGTTGCACCCCCTTGATGCGCTCTTCCACCGGAGTGCCCGGTGGTGAACGGTATTGCGCGGCAAATTCCACGTGGGCGACGTCGTCGAACGGGCCGCCCTCGGTGTTCAAGATGTCCAGCCGCTGCCACATCAGTGAGTCACTGAGGTCTAGGGTCGCGGGACGTGAGCTGGGGTGCCACGTGGCGAGGAGGTGCTCTCGGTCGCCGACGGCGAAGGCCGTAAATCGGGAACGCATGAGGGCCTCGGCGGTCGGGGCAACGGAATCCCCGCGGAGGACGGGTGCGCAACATGCACCAAATATTTCACCTGTGCCACAAGGGCAGCGTTGGTCTTCCGCAGGGATTCTCATGAGGGGCGACCTCCGAACTAGTGGGTCCAGCCTTGGATGATGCCCATGCCGAAGTACGCCACGAAGGCCACGGACACGATGTACATCAAGGGGTGCACGTCTTTGGCCCGTCCTTGGACGATACGGATGAAGGTGTACGAGACGAAGCCCGCACCGATGCCGTCGGCAATCGAGTACGTAAAGGGCATCATGGCAATGGTCAGGAAGGCCGGTATACCGAGACCCCAGTCGTCCCAGTGCACATGGACGGCCTGGCGGACCATGAGGAATCCCACCACCACGAGAGCTGGCGCGACGGCCTCGAACGGCACGATATTGACCAGCGGAGAGATGAACATGGCCAACAAGAACATCACGCCGGTGATGACCACGGAGAAGCCCGTGCGAGCTCCTTCGCCGATGCCCGTGGCCGATTCGACAAAGATCTGAGACGACGACGCCGAGCCTGCGCCGCCCGCGACGGAGCCGATGGCGTCGACGGCGAGGACACGATTGATACCGGGAATCTTGCCGTCCGGCGTCACGTTGTGGGCCTCGGTCGCCAAGCCGACGGATGTTCCCATCGCGTCGAAGAACACCGAGAGCAGGATCGCGAAGACCATCAGGGTCGCGGCCATGCCGCCCAAGCTCTGGAATGCTCCGAAGAGGTTGAATTGTCCGAGCAGGCTGAGGTCGGGAAGGCCGAGCCACTGGTGAGGCATTTCCGGGGCGACGAGGGACCAGCCGGTCGGGTGGTCGTGCGAGGAACCCGAAGGAGTAACGGCCTCGAGGACCACCGACAGGATCGTAGAGATGACGACTCCGATGAGGATGGCGCCGCGGACGTTGCGAATCATCAGAGCGATCGTCAGGAACAGTCCGACGATGAACACCAGGATGGGCCAGCCGATGAGGTCTCCGTTGATGCCGAAAGAGACCGGAACCGTGGTACCCGCGGAGTCGGGCATCCGGCGGATGAACCCGGCATTGACGAACCCGATGAGTGAGATAAACAGGCCGATGCCGACGACGATGGCAGTCTTGAGCGATTGCGGTACGGCATTGAAGACGGCGGTGCGGAACCCCGTCAACACCAGCAGAAACATGATGATGCCCGCCCAAACGACCAGGCCCATCAGATCCGACCAGGTGAGATTCGGCGTCGTGGAAATGGTTGCCGCCAGGAAGGCATTGACGCCGAGGCCGGCAGACATCGCGAACGGGTGGTTGGCGATCACGCCCATCAGGATGGTCATGACGCCCGAAACGAGTGCGGTCGTTGCCGCGACTCGTGCCAGACCCAACTCGGAGCCATTGGCATCGGCGATGAGGCCGAGGACGAGCGGGTTGAGCACCACGATGTAACTCATCGCGAAGAAGGTCGCTAGGTGTGCTGTCCAGGCAGGTTGTTTTGGATTCTGCTGATGGGTGGGGCCCCGATTGCGGAGTGGTGCCTGTGATGATTGTAGAAGTGCAGCCAGCCTGGTAGCGCCATGCGACGCTCGGCTTCTGATCC
>NZ_RBLM01000010.1:0-79305 GCF_003989425.1 Kocuria sp. HSID16901
ACGGTCGCCTCGAGCACCTGCGTGGCCTGGCCCTCGGCTTCCGCAACCTCACCAACTACATCGCCCGCGCACTCCTCGAAGCCGGCGGATTCAGACCACACCTACACCCCGAATTGTGAAGAGCCACCAAACCGATCACTGGCGCAATCACGAGCCATCCCGCCAAAATCGAGGCGATTCCCAATACAAGGCTCGCGGTGCCCAATCCCGTGTCATTATTGACCACCGGCACCAAATGTTCCCGGTGCGGCCCTTGCTCGGGTGCGTATTGATCTGTCATGTCCAATGTTTCGTTGCGGTTCATATTGACAGAATATGTTGAGGGAGCGGCCAAAACATCCCACCAGCCCATAAACCCCTGGTAGAGCTAGGTAGTATTTTGGAAATGTCTAATCTTGCAATATATCTCGCTAATCCGAGCCTCATGGATGAGCAATTTATCTAAACTCATGACAAACAGAGGCGACGCCTGGGGATTAATCCCCGCCTCTCATTGTCACGCCTCCGTTGCCCTGACCTCAGTTTTGAGGGTCCCGCCCGTCGTCGAAGATGATGACCTGGCGGATGGCCTTGGCGTCCGCCAGGGTGTCCATAGCTTCATTGATGTCTTCGAGAGAGATACGCGAGGAGACCAGCTCTTCAACCGCAAGCTCACCCTTACGCCACAGATCTTCGTACCGCGGGATGTCACGTGACGGCACGGCGGAACCCAAATAACTCCCCATGACCGTACGGGCTTCGGCCGTGAGAACCACCGGGTGAATCACGGATTCGGCCTTCGGGCTGGGAAGTCCAACGGTGACCGTTCGCCCACCGACCGCCGTGGCCTCGAACGCGGTCTCGAAGGCTTTCGGATGACCCGCGGCTTCAATCACCAGATCGGCCTTGATTCCCTGGTCAGCAACCTGCGCTGGGGTGTACGTTTCATCGGCCCCGAGTGCCGTGGCGCGAGTGAGCTTGTCCTCTTGGGCGTCGACCGCGATGACTCGCCCCTTTTTCAGTCCGACGGCAGTGAGCAGGGCGGCAATCCCCACACCACCCAGACCCACCACCATGATCGTTTCGCCATCTTCGGGCTGCCCGGCATTGACGACGGCGCCACCGCCGGTGAGTACCGCACAACCCAAGGGCGCAGCCGCTTCGGCGGGAACGTCCGCACCAATCTTGACGACGCTGGCTTGGTTCACCACGGCATGGGTTGCGAAGGCGGAAACCCCCAAGTGATGAAGGACTTCCGAACCATCGGGGCGGTGCAGACGAACCACATGCTCCCCGCCAGGCAAGTATCCCGCGTTATTGGTCTCGGTGCCCCGGGAACAGGGTAGTTTGCCGTTGGTCCGGCAGTTGTCGCAATCCTCGCATCGCGGCAAGAAGACTGTGACCACGTGGTCCCCAACTTCGAGACCTTCAACCCCAGACCCGACTTCTTCGACAATCCCGGTTCCTTCGTGCCCCAACGCCATCGGAAGGGGCCTCGGCCGATTGCCATCCACCACCGAGAGGTCCGAGTGGCACACACCCGCGGCGGTCATCCGAATGAGAACCTCTCCCTGCTGCGGCTCATCTAATTCGAGCTCTTCGATCGAAAGGGGGCGGGACTCCGAGAAGGGGCGCTCGGCGTCCATGGTGTTAAGTACAGCCGCACGAATTTTCATAACAGTTCCTTCCGAGCCACCACCGATTTGATGTGGCCTGAATCTCACTATATGACGATCAGCTACAAAAATATGTAGGTTGACGAAACGCTGGTCGGCTGGAAATGTGGCTTAAGTCATATCTTCGACAGAAGGCAGAAAACCGATGGACATCAAAGCGCATGTACTCCACTCGGGCGACATGGAGGCCGACTATACGTGGCTCCTCTTGAAGCCGGACCGCATTATCAAGCCAGTTCAAGAGAGAAACACCCCGCGTGAGTTCGGCCTGGTCCCCACGCACGCCATCCTCGTCGAAACACCAGAAGGCCGCATGCTGTGGGACACCGGCGTTCCACGCGACTGGGCCAAACGCTGGGAGCCCACCACCTTCGACCGCTTCTTCCCCGTGGTAGACGACGCCGAAGACCCCGAAGCGGGATACCTCGACCACAGTCTCGCCCAGATGGGATTGACCACTGAAGACATCGATCTACTGGTCCTCAGCCACCTGCATTTCGACCATGCGGCCAACGCCAAAGCTTTCGATAACGGCAAGACGAAAATCGTCACCAGCTCGGCCGAACTCGAAGGCGTCAAGGGCATCACGGGCTACAACCAAGGCGCCCACATTCCCTCCGACTACGAGGGTCTGGACATCGGCGGCATCGACGGCGATGAAGAGATCCTGCCCGGTGTCAGCGTGATCCAAACACCCGGCCACACGTGGGGCACCATGTCTCTGATGCTGGATCTGCCCAACGACGGCACCAAAATTTTTACGTCCGATGCCGTCTATATGCGCGACTCCTGGGGACCGCCCGCCGTCGGCGCTGCCATCGTGTGGAACAACTTGGCCTGGCTTGATTCGGTCGAGAAGCTCCGCAAGATTGCCCAAGAAAAAGAAGCCGAAGTTTTCTTCGGTCACGACGCCGACCAGGCCGCCAACGACATTCGTTGGGCGCCGGAGGGGTTCTACTCATGATCCTGCACGACTTCCGCTGTGGACGGGACCATCGCTTCGAAGCTGGGCTGGCCTCCATGAACGCGGACAATCCGCCGTGTCCTATATGCCAGGCCCCCACTCGGAAACTCATGTCCGCCGTCCATATGGGCAATTCTGCGGACGCCGGACCGTCACGGGAGCAAATGCCGCACAGTTGGGAAAGTATCGGTGGCGGTCATCCCGACGCCGTCGCCCATTGGCGACGCACCATCGAAAAGCGCGAAAAACTGGAAGAAAAGTACCCCGAGCTGGCGGGCGACCGTCGACCAGTCCTGGCTCATGAAGGGATCTTCGCAAAAAGGCCGCTCCGCGCGGGCGACGATATCCAGAAGGCGACTCAGGAAGCCCTGACCAACCAGGAGTGAATCAGCGGCAGGGGGTGGATAGGCCGCTGGACGACAAAACGGCTGGCCATTAAGCATCTCGCTTGATGGCCAGCCGTTGTGTTGGTGCGCGAGGGGGGACTTGAACCCCCACGCCCTCTCGGGCACACGGACCTGAACCGTGCGCGTCTGCCAATTCCGCCACTCGCGCAAGTGACTCGCGCTCCGAACATCCGGACACGCGAAAGGCAACGTTGAACATCTTACCCAGAGGTTCCAGAAGGTGTCTAATCCAGGTCCTGGTGTCCTTAGCCACGTATTGACCGGTCTCACCGTCCTGCGCAACGTGGCCGAGACCAGCCATCCACAGCCCTGGATGGACCCGACGCGAATGCCGTCAAATCCACATGCGGCCTGCATTCATAGGCAAGTTCCGCCTTTCACCCTCTATTCAGACTGGGTCTCTACTATCCTAGGGATCGAGGCCGTACGCGGTGGCGGTGCCCCATACCCAGAATTAGGGTTGCCCGGGCCGTGACCGATAGACCAGGAGGCAACCATGGGACTCATTGAAAACGTCGAGCGTGGCCTCGAAAAGGCCGTCCGAGGCGTCTTCAAAGCGGGGTCAAAAGGCCGGATCGAGCCGGTAGACGTCGCCAGTCGCTTGCGTTCCGAAATGGACAAGAAGTCCTACGCAATCGCAGAGGGCCGCACCATCGCGCCCAACGTATTCACCGTCGAATTCTCCGACGCAGACTTCCCCCGCGCCCAAGACTGGGGCTATGAACTCGCTGAGGAACTCTGCGACGTCGCGATTCGCCATGCGCGTTCCCAGGGATACACCTTGCGCGGCGCCGTCCGCGTGACCTTCACACGCACCAAATCCGATGAGTTGCAGAAGGGCGAATTCCTGGTCCTTTCTTCTCAGGAGCGCTCGGGGCGCTCCGCCGGACAGGGACGCGGTAGGGCAAGTGCCGCGGCATCGCCGGCCCGGCAGCAAACGCGGTACAACGGCGGACAGGACTACGGCCGCCGCCCCGAATCCCCCGTGGGCCGCCAGGCCACTCAAGCACCCACGGACCGTTCCGAGCACTATGCTCCCGGTGGGGCCCCGGATTACGGCCACTCCTCCGATGCCGCATATGCCGCCCCTGTGGCCGCTGCTGCGGCGTCGAATAGCTCGCTTCCGAGTGGGTCGTCGCGCATCGCCCCTCGTACGCCGAGTAGGCGTGATCAGGCCCAGCAGTATTCCTCGCCCGACGCCACCCAGGTCATGAACGCGCCCGGCGGTCACGGAGCGTCTCGCCGCAGCCCGACGAACTACAAGCCCGTTCTTGATATCAATGGCCAGCGCTTCTCGATCCAGGCGACCTCGATCGTTTTAGGACGCTCCTCGGAAGCCGACATCACGATCGAAGACACCGGAGTCTCCCGGCGTCACCTGGAGATTCTTAATCAAGACGGCGTCTTCCTCGCCGTCGATCTTGGGTCCACCAACGGATCCACCATCGACGGCACGCGCTTGCGTGGACGTCACGAACTTGTGGACGGAACGGTCATTACAATGGGGCGAACCAAGATCACCTTCCGTTTGCTAGCACCGAGGAGTAGTCACTAATGGCCTCAGAGCTGACCGTAACGCTCCTCAGATTCGGGTTTCTCGCCCTTCTTTGGGTTTTTATTTTCGTGATCCTCGCAGGACAACGCCGGGATCTCGGCATCGGTCAAACGTTGAGATTCACCTCCCTACCGGGACGCCGTCGTAAAAAGTCGTCTTCCAAGGCGCCGACGACCACCGGATCGCAAAAGCAACAGGCACCCAAGCGTCCGAGCCGCCTGACCATTGTTCAAGGCCCCGGATCCGGCACGATTCTCGATATGGGCGAATCCCCGGTGATGCTCGGGCGAGCCCAAGACTGCACCCTCCCCCTCGACGACGACTACTGTTCCGGACACCACGCACGCCTCTTCCCGCAAGGATCCCGCTGGTTTTTGGAAGATCTTGGGTCCACCAACGGCATCTTTGTCAACGGTCAGCGCCTCACTCGCGCGAGCCTCATCGAACCGGGCGTTCAGTTCACCGTGGGTAGAACCGTCTTCGAACTGAGGCCCTGACTTCGATGAATATCGCCTTCCGCTACGCCGCGCGTTCCGATACCGGTCGCGTTCGCAGCAAGAACGACGACTCCGCCTACGCGGGTCGCTACCTCGCCGTCGTCGCCGACGGCATGGGCGGCCACGTGGGCGGCAACGTCGCGTCCGCTTCGACCGTCCTGGATCTGACCCCGCTGGACCGTAGCGACTACGACGGCGATGCCGGAACATTCCTCGCCGACGAGATTCAAACGGCGAACATCATCCTGAACCAGCTCGTGAAGCTCAATCCCCTCCTGGCCGGGATGGGCACCACGTGCACCGCACTCCTCGTCGACGGCGACGAACTCGAGCTTGCCCACATCGGCGATTCGCGCGCATATCGGCTCCGCGGGGACACGTTTGAGCAGATCACCACGGACCACACCTTCGTGCAGCGGCTGGTCGAAGAAGGACGTCTGAGGCCTGAGGACGCCGAGAACCACCCCCACAAGAACGTCATCATGCGGGTGCTGGGCGACACGGATGCCTCCCCCGAACTCGAGCTGAAGCGTGTGGACGCCCAAGTCGGCGATCGCTGGCTATTGTGCTCCGATGGTCTCTCGGGTGTTGTGTCCGACGAGGTCATCAAGTCTTTGCTCGGCTCCTCCAACGACTTGCAGCATATTTGCGAGTCCCTGGTGGAACTCACGCTCGACGGCGGCGCACCAGACAACGTCACCATCGCGATCGTGGAGGTCAACGAGGCATCCAATCTCGCGAATGCCGTCACGAGCCGCCTGGACGCCGTCGGTCAAGATAGCCGCGCCGACGAGCACCAAGAGGGCGTTTCCGAGGAGCCCCAGCCCGAGGGAATGCCAGCCAGTGCGGGTGTTTCGGCCATCGATGATTCCGGTAATGACGTGCGGGACACCGATCAGGAATGGCCCAAGTTCCTGGATGAGGATTCCTCCACCGCCCCCTGGGAAGAAGAGAACCCCGAGACGGGCGCGAGCGACATCTCGCAGGACGATTCGGACGACGACCCCGTCCGTGCCCCCTGGCGACGTCGACTCCCGCGCCAACATGGCGGGAAGCCAGGCCACACCTTGCGTCACGGCCGGTGGCGCGGCGATTCCTTCTCGGATTCCGTCCTTAACGTGATGACCCAGCGCTCCGGTATGGACCTCGAGGAAGCGCAGAAGCAGGACGAGAGCACGGCTTCCGTCCTGCGACGCGAGCTCTCCGAGCGCCCTCACCTCTTGGTCGGGGCCGCGGCATCCGCGACGCACACCGGGCAGATTCCCACCGTGACCGACTCGACCGTGCAACGGCGAGCCACCCTGGCCCGAACCACGTCGATCGATTCCGACGAGGGCGAAGAGATTCCCGATGAGCTCCTCGAGGAGATGGACCATCCGAATCGCCACAAGCGGCGATGGGGACTTGCCCTCTTCATTTGGGCGTTCATCGTGGTGTTGCTCGCGGGTGCTGCATGGGCGGGTCTCGCCTGGGTCAATAACCAGTACTACGTCGGCGAGAACGACGGTAAGGTCGCTATTTACCGTGGGGTGGACCAGTCGCTCGGACCGATCCATCTCAACAGCATCGAGCAAGACACCGACGTCAAGGTCAAGGACCTTCCGGAATACTCGAAGAGCCGAGTGACCAGCGGTATTCACGCGAATTCCGTGGACGAGGCCAAACGAATCATTTCCGACCTCAGCCTCGACAAAGATTCCACCTCTGCGCGACCCACGCCTCACGGCACGGTGTCCAGCGCGGCGCCATCCAGTAACGGGCAACCATCCAATTCCAGCGGTTCAGGAGGGGACGGCTCATGAGCACCCAAACTCACAGTGCGCACAGCGCCGACCAAATTTCCCCCGAGGAACCGCAAGTGCCCAAACCTCGGCGGTTCTTCGAGCTCTTCCTGTTGCTCATTTCCTGGATCATCGGCATTGGGGCCATGTGCCTGGTGGACCTCGAACGGACGGCCGCATGGGACGGCCACATCATCGGAGCCGCCCTGGTTCTGATCGTGGGATCCCTGCTGATTCACGTGATCCTGCACGTCAAAGCCAAATATGCGGACCCCTTCATCCTGCCCATCGTCGTCGTGCTCAACGGCATTGGATTGACGATGATCTACCGGATCGACCTCACCACGACGTCATCCGTCATCGGCTCGCAGACAGCCTGGAGCGCCTTCGCCATGGTCGGTTGCGCAGCGGTCCTCTGGTTCCTGACCAACCACCGAATTCTCCTGCGAGTCACGTACATCTGTCTCGCCGTCTCGATCTTCTTACTCCTGCTCCCCTTGGTTCCCGGCCTGGGTCAGGAAATCAACGGGGCGCGCCTTTGGATCGCCATCGGCGGCCGGACCTTCCAGCCAGGCGAGATCGCCAAGATCACGCTCGCTATATTCTTTGCCGGCTATCTTTCGGCGAACCGCGACCTGATCTTGCTGGCAGGGAAGAAGATCGGCAAGGTCCGTTTGCCGCGGTTCCGGGACTTCGCACCCTTGTTCGTGGCGTGGCTCGTGAGCATCGGGGTCTTGGTGGTTCAGCACGACCTCGGCTCGGCGATCCTCTTCTTTGGCCTTTTCCTCGCGATGCTGTATCTCGCGACCAACCGCCTGACCTGGGTGGTCTTGGGACTGGTGATGGTCGCCGTCGGCCTCGTCTTGGCCTACAACACCATTAGCCACGTAACCGTCCGCATCGACTCATGGGTGCATGCCTTCGACCCTGCGGTGTACAACCAGCAAATCGGCGGATCCGGGCAGATCGTTCAAGGACTGTTCGGTCTGGCTTCTGGAGGGCTCTTTGGCAGGGGGCTTGGCAACGGACGGCCGGACCTCGTCTCCTTTGCGAATTCGGACATGATCATCACGACGATCGGCGAAGAGCTGGGGCTCCTCGGCCTCGGCGCCATTCTCATGATGTTCCTGCTCCTGGTGTCGCGAGGATTCCGCGCCGCGATCGGCACCCCCGATGCCTTCGGCAAGCTCCTCGCGGCCGGCCTATCCGCCGCCATGGTGTTGCAGCTCTTCGTCATCGTCGGAGGCGTCACGCGTTTGATCCCTCTGACGGGTCTGACGACGCCGTTCATGTCTGCCGGTGGTTCATCGTTGCTCGCCAACTGGACTATTGCCGGTCTACTCTTGGCGATCTCTCACTCTGCTCGGTCGCCGCGCGTGGTCAACGACGACGCGCAATCCGAGCCGATCGCCGACACCGGGGAGCTGGGTGCCACCGCAGCCATCTCCCGCCTTGGAAAACCCACTCATGAGGAAACTGCTTCTTCCCCACATTCAGCAGGAGGTCACTCGTGAACCAGGCCATTCGTAGGACGTGGCTTGCTGCGGCAGGAGTATTCATCCTGCTCGTCGGTTCCCTGACATACGTTCAGTACTTCCACGCAGACGCGCTGACGGCGAACCCTTGGAATAGCCGCCAGCTTTACGACGAGTACGGTTCTGCGCGCGGTTCGATCCTGGTCAATGGGTCTCCCATCGCTCAGTCCGTGCCCACCGACGACAGCTTCGGCTACCAACGGCAATACTCCCAGACAGACGAGTACGCCGCCCTGACCGGGTATTTCTCCATGGTCTACGGATCCACTGGTCTCGAATCCGCGCTCAACGACGAGCTCTCGGGCAAGTCAGATTCGCAGTTCTACGACCGCATCGCCCAAATGTTCTCGAACCAAGAAACTCGCGGTGCCTCAGTCGAACTGACCATCGACCCCAAGCTTCAAGCCAAAGCCACCGAGTTGATGCAAGGTCACAAGGGTTCCATCGTCGCGATGAACCCGAAGACGGGCGAAATCAAGGCCATGGTGTCGACGCCGAGCTACGACCCCAACCAGCTCGCAGCGCACGACTCCAAGTCAGTGATTCAGGCGTACTCGGAACTGAACCAGGATCAAGATAAGCCCTTGTTCAACCGTTCGATCGGCGGGGACCTCTACTCCCCTGGCTCCACCTTCAAGATCATGGACGCCGTCGCCGCCCTGGAATCCGGGAAGTACAACAAAGATTCCACGCTGGACAATCCGCAGAACCTCCCCCTGCCCGGCACCAGCACTACTTTGCCGAACTACGTGAATGGCCAGTGCAGCACACGCGACAAGGCGTCCATCCAGTGGGCCCTGGAACAGTCGTGCAACACCCCGTTCGCGCAGATCGCAATGGACCTCGGGGAAGATAAGATTGCCAAGACAGCTCAAAATTTCGGGTACGGCCAAAAGCTCAACATCCCGATGAGCGTTACTCCATCCAACTTCCCCAGTGGCATGTCCAAGAGCGAGCTTGCGTTGTCTTCGATCGGTCAGTATGACGTCAAAACCACCCCTCTTCAGGTGGCAATGATGTCCTCCGCCATCGCCAATAACGGCGTCCAGATGAAGCCGAACATGGTGAAAGCGGTTCGGTCCAATAGCCTGAGCACCCTGTACGATTTCTCGGCCGAGCAGTTGCGGCAGTCAACGTCCCCCGACGTGGCGCATCAGGTCCGTGACTGGATGGTCAGTGACGTCGACAATGGCATCGCTTCCGGCGCCAAGATCGACGGCACCAAGGTGGCCGGAAAGACCGGTACGGCCGAAACTGGAACCGCAGGAAATAACGAAGCGTGGTTCACCGGATTCGCTCCGGCCGACGATCCGCAGCTAGCTGTTGCTATTGTCTACGAAGACGTAGATGCGGTCACCGGTGCCCAACTGACAAGCCCGGGAGCCAAGCAACTCTTTGAGGCGGTGTTGAATCAGTGAGGCCCTCATCTTCCACGACCCTCGGCGGTCGCTACGGCCTGACCGAGCGCATCGCCGTCGGTGGCATGGGCGAAGTCTGGAAGGCCAAGGACAAAGTCCTCGGTCGCATCGTCGCCGTGAAAATTCTCAAGGAGGAATACACCGGCGATCCCGGATTCCTCGAACGTTTCCGGGCGGAGGCGCGCCACACGGCGTTGCTTAACCACCCCGGTGTCGCCAACGTCTTCGATTACGGCGAAGAAGAAGGCTCGGCATACCTCGTCATGGAGCTCGTTCCCGGCGAACCGCTGTCGAACATCATCGAGCGGGAGAAGACGCTCACCGCGGACCGAACGCTGAACATCATCGCCCAGACCGCACGAGCTCTCGCTGCGGCACACGCACAGGGTCTCGTGCACCGAGACGTCAAGCCCGGCAACATCATGATCACGCCCGACAACCGCGTTAAGGTGACCGATTTCGGCATCGCGCGACTGGCGGATCAGGTGCCGCTCACGGCAACCGGCCAAGTCATGGGCACGGCTCAGTACCTTGCCCCGGAACAAGCCACGGGACAGACCGCGACCGCGTCGTCGGACCTCTACTCGT
This sequence comes from Kocuria sp. HSID16901, assembly GCF_003989425.1. Classification (NCBI taxonomy): domain Bacteria; kingdom Bacillati; phylum Actinomycetota; class Actinomycetes; order Micrococcales; family Micrococcaceae; genus Kocuria; species Kocuria sp. HSID16901. The sequence continues at coordinate 10,401 of NZ_RBLM01000010.1, forward strand.
TGGGCATCATCGGGTACGAGTGTCTCGCAGGGAAGCGCCCGTTCACCGGCGAATCCCAGATTGCGATCGCACTGGCCCAGGTCAATGACCCGCCGCCGCCGTTGCCGAAGTCTGTGCCGGTTCCCGCTCAGGCCATGATCATGTGCCTCTTGTCCAAGGACCCGGAGCAGCGGCCGGCCAATGCGACGACGCTTGCAAGCGCCGTCGACGCGATTCGCCGCAATGACCTCAAGGCGGCCGTCAAGGCCGTTCCGGGCCTCTCGACCTACCTGCCCATGAGCACGGATACCGGTGTGACCCAGCCGCTCACGGCCCCAACCGAGGCCATGAATAACGGGGGCACCACCCGGTTCGGCTCGGGCGCCTCCGCCGCCGGCTACCAGACTCAGCCGACCACCTCGCAGTTGCCGACGGTTGGCGAGCCCCGGTCCTTGAAGTACCAGGGCGACTACGCGGATTCTCGAGACTCCAAGTCGTCCAAGGGGTCCGCCGTTTGGAAGTGGCTCGTCCCGGTGCTGGTCTTGCTCCTCGCAATTGGCTTGGGCATCTGGTGGATCGTCCAGGCAGGCTCCGGAACCGGGGCAGAGGCGTCGCCGGGGACCAACGGCACCGTTTCCTCGGCAGCCTCGTCGACGACGTCGTCCCAGGAGCCTTCAGGATCGAGTTCCAGCTCGACCAAAATGGTTTCGGTGGACGTGAGCAAGTACAAGGGTAAGAAGCTCGACGACGTCGTCTCTCAGCTGGCCAGCCTGGGGCTCACGGTGCGTTCCGAGGGCCAGAATTCAGACCAACCCGAAAACTCAGTGCTGGATGTTTCCCCGAGCGGCGAGGTTGCCGTGGGATCCAACGTCACGGTGGTGTACTCAACGGGACCTGAAACGGTGAGCCTTCCCAGCTCCATGGTGGGGCAGAACGCGGATTCCGTGATCCAGGAGATCACCAAGATGGGTGTCAACGTCACACGACACGAACAGGCCTCGAATGAGCAGTCTGCCGGCAAGGTCATCCGTACCACGCCCGCGGAAGGCACCAAGGTGACTGTCGGCTCGAACGTGGATGTTTACGTCTCGACGGGATCGGATTCGACGCCAACACCGACGCCGTCCTCCAGCCCCTCGCAGACCGCGAACCCCACGCCGTCGTCAGCAAGCACTTCGCAGTCCTCCAGCCCGAACGCTGCAGGACAGAAGCAGAATTCTTCGAACCAACAGGGTGAGCAGGCCGCAGGCACCACCCACGGAACCAACGGGTGATGGAATCTCTATGACAGTGCGCGTCCCTCGCATTCTCGATAACCGGTACGAGCTCGGAGAGATTCTTGGCTCCGGCGGCATGGCCACGGTGTACGCCGCGGAAGATACCCGCCTAGGTCGCCCGGTAGCCATCAAGGTGTTGCGACCCGAGCATGCCAAAAACGCCGTGTTCCGCACCCGGTTCCGCCGGGAGGCTGAGGCCATTGCGTCGCTGAACCATCCGACCGTCGTCGCCGTGTTCGATACCGGCACCTTTCGGCCCATGACGGCCGAGGAAGCCCACGCCGACCCTGATGCGACCGCGCCCATGCCTCAGGTCAAGGCGGACACCCTCGAAGGTGACGACACCATTCTGAAAGATCAGGATGATGCCGACGCCGTCCCCTACATCGTCATGGAGCGTCTCAGCGGAACCACGTTGAAGGCCGCGATGTCCCGCGAGGGTCAATTCCCGTTTGATCACGCCCTGAGCTACGCGGATGGCGTGTTGGACGCCTTGCGCTACAGCCATGAGCACGGCATCATTCACCGCGACGTCAAACCCGCGAACGTGATGGTTTTGGACCGCACCGAAGAGGACCGTGCCCTCGACCGACCCTCACGCATTAAGGTGATGGACTTCGGCATCGCCCGAGCGATGACGGAAAGCGCCAAGCCGCTCACCGAAGCCCAGACCATCATGGGAACCGCCCGCTATATCTCGCCCGAGCAAGCGCGCGGCGAGACCGTCGACGAACGTTCGGACCTCTACGCGGTGGGTTGCCTTCTGTATCAGATGCTCGCCGGGCGTCCCCCTTTCGAGGGCGACTCCAGCGTCGACATTGTGGGGAAACACCTGCGCGAAACTCCCGCTCCGCCGAGCGAATTCCGCAAGGACATCTCCCCCGCCCTCGACGCGCTCGTGCTCAAGGCCCTCGAGAAAAACCGGGCCGACCGTTTCCAGTCGGCCGAGGATTTTGCGTACGCCCTCGACAACGCCTCACACGGCATCAGTGTTGACCACGCCGGTTCCAACGAGGAAGAACCGACGCAAGCGATCGGCGGGGTCACCGGAATTGCCGCGGGAGTCGCCGCTGCCGGTGCGGGGGCTGCGGCGTCGCGGGCCGCCGACAGACACGAACAAGCCAACGATGACGAAGCCTACGAATCCTCACTGGTCTCGAGCGAAAACGCCGGCCCGGACGACGACTCCGGGTACACCACGAGCGACGGCTCAGAAACTCAGATGGAAGACGCCAACGTCTCCGGTTTCTTTCCGTCGGCTCAGGACGAGTACACCGACGAGGAACTCTACGAGTACGAGCGAAATAAGGCCCTTGCGGCGAAGAAGCGACGCCGTACGGCCTGGAAAAACGTGATCCTCGGACTCATCATTTTCCTGCTCGCGGCCACGGCCTTGGGAGCTTGGCTCTACTACCAAAACCAGCTCAATAAGCCCGTTTACGTGAACGTCCCAACCGTCGCGAATCAGGCCGAACAGCAGGCCGAAGACAACCTCCGCAATGAAGGCCTCAAGGTCAACGTCAAGGAAGACTTCTCCGACAAGGTCGAGTCCGGCCACGTGATCGGCACCGACCCGGTCGACGGGACGCAAGTCGAGAAGGACTCTACGGTGACGTTGAAGGTCTCCAAGGGACCTTCCTCGGTGACGATTCCCGATGACCTCGCGGGGCAGTCCGAAGCATACGTGCGATCCCGGCTGGAGGAGTTGGGGCTCAAAGCGGGACGAGTACAAAACGCCAATAGCGCGTCGGTTCAAGCCGGCATGGTGATCGGGACCGAACCCAAACTCGGTGGTCAGGCGGCCGCCGGGAGCACGGTGGATCTGATCCTCTCCACTGGCAAGGTTCAGGTTCCGAGCGTCGTCGGGCTCAACCGTGACGCCGCCATTGCCACACTGACGAGCCAAGACACCTTGCTCTCGACGGAAATTGTGAACCAAGATTCCAGCGAACCCGCCGGAACCGTGATTCGGCAGTCGTCCCAGGCTGGCACCTCGGTCCCTCAGGGATCGACGGTGACGATCACCGTTTCTTCCGGCCCCAAGGCGACCCCGGCGCCTGCGCCGTCGTCGTCCCCATCGTCAGGTTCCTCTTCGGATAACAATTCGAATGACAACTCGAAGCCGAGCAGTAGCCCGTCGTCTTCGGCTCCGGAGCCATCCAAGTCCTCGGAGCCGAAGCCCAGCAAGAGCTAAATCGGGCTGGTAACTAAACCTCTTGAGGGTGACGACGTCGGGTAGTACATCGACGTCGTCACCCTCAGCGGTTTAAGCGGGCTTCGGTCCATTCGTGGGATCTTCGACGCGTGTCGAGTGAGGCCTGCGCAGGTTGGATGCCGGGGTTTCCGGTCGGACCAAGTCGATTCGACGGGTTGCCAGTTCCTCGCGAGACGCGGCCTTGGAGAAATCTGTCTGAGAATCCTGCGCCGGGGTCATTCGACCGGCCGCTTCGGCCCGACGGATGGTGAGTTCCTGGCCCATGAACCACAGGCGCAACACGATCGTCGTCACCCATCCCGCAACGATCACCACGAGCGCCACAGCGAAGACATATCCCCTCGCCGATCCCAAGGCTTCAAACCAACTCAGGATGCCGGCGGCGATGAGCACGTACATGGTTCGACGACTATTCATCGGCCCTTGCAGGAAGGTGCCGATCTCCCCCAGTTCCCCTAGGGCCGTGAGGTACGGGGCGACGACGGCCAGCAGGGCTGCGGTCCAGGCTAGGGTCAGACCGGTGTCGAGATGATCCGACGTGAGCCAAACCTGACGTGTGGCAGCGCCCGCGGCAAGCAGCAAGAGAACATCGGCGGCCGCGTCGATAAGGTTCACCGGAATGTCTCCGATGCGACGGTTCCCCGCCACTTTGGTTCGGAGCGATTCCAGCACCACGTTTCCCGCAAGCCGGAGCCCCAGGAGGATTACGGCGAGCAACGACCACCAGAATCGCGCTAGGTCCGATCCGGCCCACGCGCTGAGGGCCAAGGTCAGCGCCGCCAAGAGCCCGCTTCCGGCGGCCACCAGCGATAGCTTCCGTGGCGGGATTCCGGCTCGATGGGCTGCATCGGCGACCTTCACTAAGGCATGTCGCGTGTTGTCGGGAATTCCGCGGCCCACGGATTCCACCGTCTCCCAAGGAACGGAGACTCGGGCCCAGGGCGCGGTTCGAGGTCGGTCAGTGCGGCGAGTGCTCTCCTCCATGACTCCTGCTTTCTGCGGACGAGCGATTGATAGGTCCAGCATAAGCGGCGGGTAGGGTGAATGGAGGACACCAATCGAAGGAGCACAGATGGGGTTTGTCCCGAAAAAACAGAAGCGTCGCAGCGAGTGGCAGATCTCCCTCTCGCCGGACGAGACCAAAAAGCGCCGTCACGAGGCCAAAGAACGTCAGAAGGCCGTCGCCGAGCGATCCACGAGGTCGCGAGGAACGCACAACGGCTCCGCGAAGAACGGCTCGAATTCTGCTCGCTCGGGCGCACTCCGCGCTCATGTGGTGGCCTTCGGCCTCGGTATCGCCGACGGTGCCTTGGGCGTCATCTCCCCCGAGGTGTGGACCACCAACCTCGCGGTGCGTCATGCCCGGCGCGGGCTCTCCGCCACCATCTCAGCCACGGCGGGTTCCCTTGTGGGAGGCGCACTGACGTATTACCGCGCCCAAGAACTCGGCAAGCGCCGCACCCGCAATGAATTCTTGGACCGTCCCGGCATCACCGCCGAAACACTCTCCCTGGTGGAACGTGAGTCCAAGAAGTACGGTGCTCGCGCCGTAATCTCCGGGCTCGTCGAAGACATTCCGTACGCCGCCTATGCCCGGGAGCAGGGCCTTCGGGATGCGGATCTCCAGGAATTCTTGGGCTGGTCCGCTGTCAACCGACTGACCCGCTTTGGCGCACTGACCGCAGGAACCGCCGTCGCCTCAGGTTTAGCCCACGGCCTGGCCCCTCGCCTCACGAAAGTGGCGGCACCCGTAGCACTCAATGCCGCATGGATCGCCTATTACAGGTGGCGTTGGACCAAGTCGGCGTAACCGCACATCGAGGGCTCGTGGCAGGGCATCTAGGCCTGCCCGAGCCCTCGATCCGTTTCTGAGCCCACAGTCATCAGGGTGACCTCTTGAAGCTCGAGGAACCGTCCGTCCTGATCTCGACGCGCGAATGCGTACACTTCCTGAACGGTCGATTCGCCATTCCTCTTGTGGATTCGGAGGATGTGGTGATCCGCGTACCGCTCACCCTCGACGAGTTCACTCGCCACGGTGATATCCATGCTTTCGACGACGTCGCGCACCCTCGAAAGATGGGAAACGAATTCATCCCGGGTTGACCACGACCCATTGGTCCGTTGCCGGTAGCCCCGGGCGAAATACGTCTCAACGATCTCTTCGAGGGGCACCCGCCGTTGGTTGAATATCTCATCAAGCATCTTTTTCATCAGGGGCCGGCCCACCTCAGTTATGTGCATCATGCACAGAACATATCAAATATGTGCATATTGCACATATAATTCGGCTATGTCACAGGAAGCACATGAGATCTCCGCAGCGCTAGGTGCAATACTCAACCAAGGTTTCAGAACGTCCCTCTACGCCGAACTCACCGCCGGAATTCACGAGGGCTTCGATGCGGGAACGTACACGACCCTGAGCGCCTTGGAGCGCTGTCTCGGAATAGAGGAGTCCGTCAACGCGGCAACGGTGGCCCGTCACCTGGGCCTCGACCGCAGCGTCGTGAGTCGCCGCTGCTCGTCCCTGGCCGCGCAGGGTCTCCTCCGGGTCGAGCGTTCTCCGGACGACGGACGTCAAGCGCTGCTTTCCCTCACCCCTGCGGGTCATGAGGCGATGGACATGGCTCGTTCTCGGCTCAGGAGAGCTATCGACGCGCGAACGTCGGGGTGGACGGCCGACGAGAAGACTACGTTCGCAAGACTTTTGAAGCGCTTCACCGACGACGGCCCACTGCGACTCAGCCGCGCTGAGTCGCCTTCCGCTTCTTAAGCCCGCGACGGACGAGGGGCCAGAAAATCAACAATACGAGGGTCGCAATGAGGCTCGTCCACACCTGGCTCCGGCCATCCGGCGTGGTCAGCATGACCACCAGAACAAACGCGACGCCTGCCATCAGAAGCAGGTTGAGCCACGGGTGGAACCACACCTTGAGTTTGAGCCCCGCACGCTCTTCGGACGTCATCTTGCGGCGCAGGTTCATTTGCGTGAGCGCAATGAATACGTACACGAAGAGTGCGACGAGTCCCGCGGAATTCATGATGAAGTCGAAGACACCGGAATCCGGTGCGGCGAAGTTAACGATGGTGGCCACCACGCCACCGGTCGTCGAGGCCAAGAGCGCCATATAAGGGACGCCTCCGCGAGAACGGCGGGTCACAAATTTGGGCGCGAATCCCTGGTCTGCGAGGGCCGCGAACATGCGCGAGGCCGAATAGAGGCCGGAGTTCAACACCGAGAGCACAGCCGTGAAGATGATCAGCTGCATCACCAAGTCGGCCCCGGGAAGCCCAAACTTCGCAAAGGCCAGGGTATACGGAGCTTGCGAAACGTCGCTCGGCACCGGGAGTTCATCCCACGGAATCACGGCGGTAATCACCAGGACCGCACCCACGAAGAACAACAGGATGCGCCAAATCACCGTGGACGTGGCCTGCCGAATTCCCTTGGCGGGGTCCTCGGATTCGGCCGCGGCCATCACGGCGATCTCGGTCCCGAAGTAGGAGAAAATCACCAAGGCGACGCCGGTAAAGGCCACCCCGAAACCGTGCGGCGCAAATCCTCCATGTTGCCAGAGGTTACCCACCGAGAAGTCCGCGTGCGGCCACCATCCCAGCGCGAAGAGCACGCCCACCACGAGGAAGACGACAATGGAGATGACTTTGATGCTCGCGAGCCAGAACTCCACCTCGCCGAAGGTCCGCACCGAGATCAGGTTGGTGCCCACGAAGAGCGCCAAGAGGGCGAAGGATCCCGCCCAGGCCGGAATCGCCGGGAACCAGCCGTGGAGGGTCTCTCCGCCCAGAACGGACTCGTACGCGAGGACGCCCACCCAGAAGTACCAGTAAAGCCAGCCCACGAGGTAAGCCGCCCAGTCGCCGAGCCCTTCTCGCGCGTACTCCATGAACGAACCGATGGCCGGACGCGCGGCCGCCATCTCGCCGAGCATGCGCATCGCGAGGAAAACCAACAAGCCGCCGATGAGGTACGAGACCACGGCGGCTGGGCCCACAGATCGGATGACGTTGCCGGAGCCCACAAAGAGGCTCGCGCCGATGATTCCACCGAGGGTAATCATCGTGACGTGTCGCGATTTGAGCTTGTGTCCGTTCGGTGCACCGGACCGAATACGGCGAGCAGTAGAACCCATCGAGGTTTGAGGCGAAACGGGCTCATCATAGGGGGAATGACTCATGGAGGATATTCTGGTCAATTTGCACGGCCCCTGTCGCATTTTCTTGAAAATATTTATTGATGACGTGCGCCCACTTGCACATGACACGTCCTTTTACTTCACATACGTCGACGGTGCGCTCCCTCCCTCGGAAGGTCGCGCACCGTCGTCGTGATGTTCGGGGCTTCTCGGGCTTAGACCGAGCGGATGCCCTCCACGAGAACCGCCAAGGCCTCGTCGAGGAGGTCGTCGCCGATCGTGAGCGGGGGAAGCAAACGGATGATGTTTCCGTACGTTCCACAGGTCAGGATTACGACGCCGCGTTCGAGGCAGTAGGCCGCAATATCCTTCGCGGCTGAGGGATGCGGCTTTTTGGACACGGAATCCGAAACCAGCTCCACGGCCATCATGGCGCCACGGCCACGCACTTCACCCACGATGTCGAGTTCATCGACCAACGGTTCGAGCGCGCTGCGAACCGACTTCTCAATAGAGGCGGCGCGTTCGTTGAGGTTCCACTCCTCCATGGTCTCGATCGAGGCCAAGGCGGCGGCGCACGCAACGGGGTTGCCGCCGTATGTGCCACCCAGGCCACCGGGGCCCACGGCGTCGAGCAGATCGGCACGGCCGGTCACCGCGGACAACGGCATGCCTCCCGCGATGCCTTTAGCGAGCGTCACCAGGTCGGGTTCGACTCCCTCATGATCGACGGCGAACCACTTACCCGTGCGGCAGAATCCCGCCTGCACCTCGTCGGCAATGAACACGATGCCATTTTCACGCGCCCACTCGGCCAGTCGAGGCAGGAAACCTTCCTCCGGAACGATGAATCCGCCCTCACCCTGGATGGGCTCAATGAGAATCGCGGCAACGTCCTGTCCGCCGATTTGCTTCTCGATCTGCAAGATCGCGCGCTCGGCGGCTTCTTTCCCGTCAATCTCCGCGGGTTCGCGGTACGGGTAGCTCATGGGCACGCGGTACACCTCAGAGGCGAACGGACCGAACCCACGCTTATAGGGCGCGGCCTTGGCCGTGAGCGCCATCGTGAGGTTCGTCCGGCCGTGATACGCGTGGTCGAACACGACGACGGCGTTGCGCCCGGTGGCCGCTCGAGCCACCTTGACGGCGTTCTCCACGGCCTCGGCACCGGAGTTGAACAGCACGGAACGCTTCTCGAAATCACCGGGGGTGACTTCGGCGAGCTTCTCCGCCACCGCAACGTACCCTTCGTACGGGGTCACCATGAAGCAGGTGTGCGTAAAGTGCTGCGACGCCTCTTGAACGGCCTCGACGACCTTCGGGGCGGATGCGCCGACCGAGGTCACGGCGATGCCGGAGCCCAGGTCAACCAGCGAGTTTCCGTCGACATCGACGATCACGCCGCCGTCGGCGTCCGCAGCGTACACCGGAACGGACGAGGCCACGCCGCCCGGCACAACCTTGGCGCGGCGATCAGCGAGGGCCTTCGACTTGGGGCCGGGGAACTGCCCGTTGAGTCGGATCTCCTGAGGGAGACGGTATGAAATCTCGGTCATGAATGAAGCCTCTTTCTGGCGAAGTACGGTTAGGCGCTGAGGTCGTGCATCACGTGCTTGACGCGCGTGTACTCTTCGACGGCGTACATGGACAAATCCTTGCCGTGGCCGGAATCTTTGAATCCGCCGTGCGGCATTTCCGCGGCGAGCACCACGTGAGTGTTGACCCAGACGCAGCCGAAATCGAGGTCACGGGAGACCCGCATCGCGGTTCCGTGATTCGAGGTCCACACGGAGGAGGCCAAGGCGTAGTCGACGTCGTTGGCCAGCTCGAGGGCCTCTTCCTCACTCGTGAACGTCTGCACGGTCAGGACCGGAGCGAAGGTCTCTTCCTGAACGATCGGATCGTCTTGGCGGACGCCAGAAATCACGGTCGGTTCGATGAAGAAGCCCTTTTCTCCCAGCTGCTTGCCGCCGCATTCAACGACCGCGTGCTCGGGCAGGTTTTCGAGCTTACCCATGACGGTGCGGAAATGATTCACATTATTGAGGGGGCCGTAATAATTCTCGGCGTCGACCTCGGAACCGGTCTTGGTCGCCTTGGCGGCCTTGACCAACAATGCGGTGAACTCCTGAGCTACGGACTCCTCAACGAGCACTCGGGTCACGGCGGTGCAGTCCTGCCCCGCGTTGAAATATCCGAACTCCGTGAGCATTTGGGCCGTGCGCTCGAGATCGGCGTCGGCGAAGACGACTGCGGGCGCCTTGCCGCCGAGCTCCAAATGGGTCAGCTTGAGGTCCTTCGCCGCAGACTCAGCGACGGCCCGACCAGCCCGAACGGATCCGGTGATCGCGACGAGGCGAGGGGTCTTGTGCCCCACCACCTTGGCGCCCACCTGTCCGTCGCCCAACACGATATTCACGACGCCGGCGGGGAAAATCTCCGAGATCAGCTCGGCCAGAACGAGGGTGGATTCCGGGGTGGTGTCGGAGGGCTTGAGGACCACCGTGTTCCCGGCGGCCAGTGCCGGCCCGAGCTTCCAAATCGCCATGTCCAGCGGGTAGTTCCACGGAGTGACCTGTCCGACGACGCCGATCGGCTCGCGGCGTACGTACGAGGTGTGGTCCTCGACGTACTCCGTGGCGGCCTTCCCCTCGAGGGCACGGGCAGCACCGGCGAAGAACCGGATCTGGTCTGCGCCTCCGGTGACCTCCTCGGAGAGGATGGTCTCCCGGGGCTGCCCGGTGTTTCGGTACTGGGCGTCGGCCAGACGCTGGGAGTTGGCTTCCATGGCATCGGCAAGGTCCAGCAACATTTTTTGACGTTCCGAAGGAGTCGTCTTGCGGAAGGTCGTGAAGGCCTTCGCGGCCGCGGCGTAGGCGGCGTCAATGTCCTGATCGGTCGAAATCGGGGAGACCGCGACGGTCTCACCGGTGACGGGGCTGACGATGTCGAGGGTCTCCGTCGCGGAAGATTCCACGAATTCGCCGTTGATGAAGTTCTTGAGTCGGGTGACCATAAGGTTCCTCCTACTGAATATCTGGGTGAAAGTCGGGGGGGTATCAGTGCCCTGCGTAGGGGTCTTTGATGCCGATGTATTGGATTGTGGTGTATTCGTCGAGGCCTTCGGCCCCGCCTTCGCGGCCCAAGCCGGACTGTTTGACTCCGCCGAACGGCGCGGCCGCGTTGGAGATAACGCCCGCGTTGAAGCCCATGAGGCCGAAATCGAGATGGTCGGAAACCCGGAACATGCGCGAGGTGTCTTGCGTGTACACGTACGAGGCCAGACCAAACTCCGTGGCATTGGCCAGCTTCATCGCTTCTTCTTCGGTCGAGAAGGTCACGATGGGTGCCACCGGACCGAAGATCTCCTCGGTGATGACTCGGGCGTCGCTTGGCACATCGGCCAGGACGGTCGGCTCGTAGAAGTAGCCGGCACCCTCCCCTGCCTTCCCTCCGACGAGCACTTTCGCCCCGCGTTCGGTGGCGTCGTCGACGAGCTCGGAAATGGATTTCAAGGCCTTGGCCTCGACGAGCGGACCGCAGGTGGTTTTCTCGTCCAGTCCGTTACCCATGGTGAGCTCCGAAATCTTCGCGGCGAATTTCCGGCCGAATTCCTCGGCCACGGATTCGTGCACGAGGAACCGGTTGGCCGCGGTGCAGGCCTCGCCGGTATTCCGCATTTTGGCACCCATCGCCCCAGCAACGGCGTCGTCCAGGTCAGCGTCCTCGAAGACAATGAACGGCGCGTTCCCACCGAGCTCCATGGAGGTGCGCAACACGTTCTCCGCGGCCTTGGCCATCAGCTGTTTGCCGACCTCCGTCGACCCGGTGAAGGAGACCTTACGCAACCGGGAATCTTCCATGATCGGATTGGAGATCGCCGAAGCCGAAGCACCCGAGACGACGTTGAGGACACCCGCCGGCAGACCGGCGTCGAGCATCGTCTGAGCGAAGTATTGGCTCGTCAAAGGGGTAAGCCGGGCCGGCTTGAGAACCATCGTGCAACCAGCTGCCACGGCAGGGGCGACCTTCCGGGTTCCCATGGCCAGCGGGAAATTCCACGGCGTGATGAGCAAGCAAGGGCCGACCGGCTTGCGGACCGTCAACATCCGCAGGTTGCCCTCGGGCGTTGGGGCGTATCGACCGTAATCACGAACGGCTTCCTCCGAGAACCACCGAAGAAATTCACCGCCATAAACGACCTCGCCGCGGGCCTCGGCCAGGGGCTTGCCCATCTCGAGGGTCATGAGCGTCGCGAACTCTTCCTTGCGTTCTTGCACCAGGTCAAAAGCACGCCGGAGGATGTTGGACCGTTCCCGCGCGGGAGTTGCAGCCCATTCGCCCTGAACCTCGCATGCAGCGTCCAAAGCGGCACGGGCGTCGTCGCTCGTGCCCGAAGCCAAACGTGCGATCGTCTCACCGGTTGCGGGGTTTTCGACGTCGTACGTGCCGCCGTCGGAGGCATCCCGCCAGGTTCCTCCCATCAACAAGCCGGTGGGAACGCGAGCGAGCAAAGCATCAACATCGATGGCCATGGTCTCAACCTCTTTCGTGTGTCCTATGGCAGGGATCGTACCCTCGTTAACCATTAGGAAAAATTTGTTTCATGATATGCCAGAACAGCCCGAATCGCCTCTGGCCGGGCTAGATGGCCTTCATCTGACCGGTCCACGGTTGAGACTCGGAGCCATACCGCCCCGGGTGGTAGTCGCGTGGGACCACCACCACAGGGATCGGCAGCCGCGAGAGTATCGCGGATGTCGTGGTCGACAGGAAGAGTTCACCGCGCTGAGCCAGCTTGGATGAACCGGCCATCAGGATCGCGCCCTCCTCCCACTCGACCGATTCCACGGCCTCCGCAATACCGCGGCCATGACCCACGACGACCTTCAGCTTCTCGGGCTCCTCCGGACGGACGCTGGAATCGGCCACGAGCTTCTCGACCGCCGCTTGCGCGCGACCGTCGTCTTCAGCGGAGGAACCGTTCACCATGCACACCAGGCGAACGGGCAACTCCGTGCGATTCAGGGTCGCGATGGCTTCCTCAACCAGGCCGATCGAGTCCACCTTGGGGCTAACAGCGCAGTCGATCGAGGTGATCGACGTCGATTCTTTGTAACTACTGGGGGCCATGATCACCGGCAACGTGGCGCGGTGCAGCAACGCATTGCCGACCGATCCGATGCCGTGCCACAGCCAAATGCTGTGCGACGATCCACCAACGATGATCGCCCCGGCGTTAACGACCTCAGCCATCTCCATGAGACCCGCCGCGACATTCGCCGAACGCCGCAGATGATATCTGGCGGTGACGTCCTCCGGGACCAGGGAGGCGGCCTCGCGCAGCCACTCTTTGGCCTGACGCTCCACCAATTCCGTGTAGTTGCCCATTCCCCGGAGCACGCCGGTGTAGGCGTCCTCCACTTTGAGGACGAGCACCACATCGAGCTCGGAATTCATGGACCGCGCGAGCGCGATGCCCAGATTCAGGGCGTCGCGTCCCTTCTGATCCGCGGTATAGCCGACGACGTATTTCATAGTGAATCCACAATAACGGCGGCGGTCTTTTGCCCCATCCGGACGGCTCCGTCAACGTGCTGGTAGCCCTCCGCGGCAATATCCGAGCAGGACCAGTGGATCGGGCCGACCGGCTCGGACTGATCCATGCCGTAACGATGCAGACCGCCGAGATCGTAGCTCGCGGCGTAGGCCCCACGAGTCCATTCTTCGTTGCCCCAGTCGGACTCGTAATAGACCACCGGGTTCTTGGCTTCTTCGCCCAGCAGTTCGGCGATGGATTCGAGGATGGCTTCCTTGCGTTCCTGCTCGGACATCGCGAAGACGTGGTCCGCCTTTTCGTCGGACACGAATCCCACGAGTGTTCCACGCGCTTCTTCCTCGCCGGTGGCAGGGTCCACGTTGGTGTTGTCGTAGACCTCCTGGACCAGGGAATCGGCAGAGAATGCGGTACCGGAGAGTCCCTTAGCCCGCCAGAACGGGGTCTCGTACACGGCGTGCACCTTAATAACGAGGCCCAGGGACTGATGCTGATGCAACTGGTGTTGGCGACGCGGGAGAGCCGGGACGTAGGAAATGCGGCTGTAGAGGTTGGGCGGAACCGCGACGACTGCCCGGCGGGCATGCACAATCACGCCGGCACCGGTGGCCTCGCCCGATTCGGAGAATTCCTCAGCCTCGACCAAAACCGGGTATTCGCCCTCTTCCTGCCACCGCAACACCCGCACAGGGTGACCCGTGATGACGTCTCCCCCGAGGCGCTTCGCCATGGCCTCGGAGACGGACTGCATGCCACCAATGACGCGCTTATCCAAGATGAAATCTTCATCCACAAGATTCGAGAACGAACCAGCCGAGGCCGCCATCAGCACGGCCTGTAGTGCGGAGAAGGCGTGGGAAGGCTTGGTGAGCATGCCACCGGCCACGAAAAGTCCGATGTTATTGCAGGCCTCTTCGTCCGACGATTGCTCCCGGAGCCAATGGTGGAAGGAAATGGTGTCCAACTCGCGCGATTGGGGATGGGCCCAAGGCTCGTGCGGCCCGATCTTCGCCGCGAGATCGTCCAGAAGGTCGATCAAACGCTGCATTTCCTGCTCGGTCTCCTGGGAAACCGGGAACATCTCGCCGGTGTACTGCGTCACCGTTCCATCCGGAGCGCGGTAGATGCCTTTGCCCTCGCGGTAGCGCGAGAAGGTGCCCAAGCCGAGTTCTTCGACGAGGTCTGAGAGCACCGTTTGATCCGGGGAAATCCACTGACCGCCGATCTCCAAGAACGCGCCGTCCACGTGCTTCGACCAGGTGCGCCCACCCACACGCTCGCGGGCCTCCACCACGGTGACGGTCTTGCCGGCTTCGCGGAGCTTGGTGGCAGCGGACAAGCCGGACGGTCCCGCGCCGATCACGACGACGTCGGACTCGCGGACCGTCCATGAGGAGTGCTGAGGATTATGGGGATTGGCGTTCATGATTCGACCTTTCGGGGAATGCGTTGGTACTAAACGAATCAGTTTCGTTTATATTATCGGTGCCTCTGACCTTTGTGAAGTGAGGAGGGGGCTACTGCCACGTTTTTGTGGAAATCTCCGCCGGGTAAAGTCTTCGGTGTGGAAACCAAGGCGACGAGACGACGAGGGCGACCGCCCCGCAGCATCCTGAATTCCGAGACGATCGTGCGGACGGCTCGGGATCTCATGGAGACCAACGGGGAAAACTTCACGATGACGATGCTGGCCAAGCGCCTTGGCGTCGCGGTCTCCTCGCTGTACAACCACGTGGAATCTCGCGATGAGATTTTCGCGAAGATCTCGGACGACGTCGTCCGGGGCATCGACGTTCGCCCGCTGAATCGATTGGCGAGACGCATGGACCGGGTCGCCGGCGGAGCGCAGGATCCTGCCGAAACCGCATCCGCGTGGCGTACCGCCGTCGAGAAATGGGCTCGCTCGTACTACCGGGCCTTTGCAGCCCAACCCTCCGTGGTGGCAACCCTCGCTCTGACGCCGGTGGCCGAAGCGCCTCAGACCCTGGTGATGTATGAGGCCGTGACCAGGGGTTTCCTCGCCGCAGGCTGGCCGGAAGACCAAGTGTTGCGCGTCGTCGAGACGTTGGAGTCGTTCCTGCTCGGAACCGCCATCGACGCAGCCGCGCCCTCCGACATCTACTATCCCGGTGAACAGAAGGACGAGTTTCCGGTGATGTCCCGGCTGTACGCCGCCCGCGCCCATCTCAGCGGGCCTGAAGCCGCCGAGGAGGCTCTCGACGTCGGCCTCACCAGCATCATGGACGGGCTTGAGGGGCGGCTGCGCGAGACTCTCTCCGCCGCCTGAACCACCGAAAGTTCGCCCCCGCAACACCGCAAGCAGCCCGATCTCCGACATCACGACTGATCCACAGATCCCGGCGCGATGACGTTCTGACCGCGGAAGAAGGTCGGCAGCTTCCGGGACAGCAACAACATCACGACGACGCCCAAAACAAGCACGCCCATTCCAAGGTAAAAAACGAGGCCGATACCAAAGAGGGATGAACCGGACCCGTAGGACGGGTCGAAAGAATCGATCGTCGTCTGCACGAAGAACACCAATAGCATGACCCCGCCCAACAGCGGCCCAACGAACTGGGTCAGGATGGTCCGCGCCGAGGAGAAGGCGGTCTTACGGAAATACCAGACGCACGCGAGCGCCGTCAGCCCGTAGTAGAAACAGACCATGAGACCCAACGCGGAAATCGTGTCCCACAGAACGTCTTCCGAAACCACGCGCATGATCGCGTAAAACAAGGTGGCGATGACGGTGGCCGTGACGGTCGCGGCGCTCGGGGTTTGGAATTTGGGGTGAATTCGGGAGAGCCGCTGAGGGAGCGCTCCGTAGTAGCTCATCGAGAGCATGGTGCGGGCCGGAGAAACCATCGTCGACTGCAACGAGGCGATCGATGACATCAGTACGGCGATGGACATGAGAATACCGAGCGGGCCCAGAACGGGGGTGGCCAAGGCGGCGAACACGTTTTCCTGGATGTTTCCGTTGGTGAGCCCAAGTTGACCATCGCCGACGCCGGAATATGCCAACGTTGCGCACGCGACCAGCAGGTACAGCACGACGACGATGCCGATCACGAGCAAAGCCGCCCGGCCCGGCGTCTTATCCGAACCCTCGGTTTCCTCATTGAGCGTCAGTACCGTGTCCCATCCCCAGTAAATAAAGACCGAGAGGGATAGGCCAGCCGAGAATGCGGAGAAGGAATCTATGTGGAGGGGGTTGAACCATTCCAGACTCGGCATATGACCGTCGAAAGCGGTGCCATTTCCGACGTGGATGAAGGCCACCACGGTGAATGCGAGCATGACGAGAAGCTGGAAACTCACGAGGAATATTTGGAATCTCTTGGTCTCTTCGACGCCGCGATAGGAAACCACACACGCCCCCGTCATAAATACGACGCAGGTCAGGATGTTGAGAGGAATGTTGCGCGTCAAATCCGCGATCGCGTCGTTATGGAAGATCTGGGAGAGCAGTAGGTAAAAGAAGTCCACACCGATTCCTGCGAGGTTTGATAACACCAGAATCGTGGAGGCCAACAAACCCCAGCCGCCCATCCAGCCCACCCAGGGACCGAAAGCTTTGGTGGCCCAGGTAAAGGTGGTTCCCGAATCCGGCATGGCCGAATTCAGTTCTCGATAGCCCAGCGCGACCAGCAACATCGGGATGAACCCGAGCAGGAACACAGCCGGGAGGTGAAATCCGACCACCGACACGGTCGGACCGAGCGCACCCGACAGCGTGTAGGCCGGAGCGATGGTGGAGACGCCGATGACGGTCGCCCCCACCAAACCGATACTGGCGGCGCTGAGCCCTTTGGCTTGCCGAGCGATGTCTCGATCGACGGTGGTGGAGGCGCCCTGCTTCGACATGGACACGACGGGGGAGGTCGAGGTGTGGATCGTGACGCCAGCGTTGCCGGAAGTGCCATTGCGCTTTCCGGAGGGTGCTTCTGAGGACATGTGTTCCTCCTATGGGGAGAGAAAATGAGTAGAGCCACTCACCAGGGGGATGAGCGAAGACTGCGAAGACGACGTGCCGTTCTGACGCTGGGGGGTTAGCGATTCAGACGCGGCGTTCGTTTCGGTTCGGTGCGCCGGGGCCCCAAGGCGTCGAAGGCGAATCCGAGCTCCAAAAGGTGGTTATCCGAATAAGCCCGGCCCGCGAAGGTCAGGCCTACCGGCATCTCAATGTCGTCGAGGGTTCCCATGGGTACCGTCACCGTGGGGATCCCCAAGTGCCGGATCGCCAGGTTCCCGTTGGCTACCCACACCCCGTTACGCCACCCCTGATCGGCCGATTCGGGATTGACGTCCATATCGGCGGGGGCGACGTCGGCGAGGGCGGGAAACACGACGGCGTCCAGACCCCGCTCTTCCATCCATTCCTCGAGATCGACCTGCCGCGTTTTTTCGAGGCCTGGCAGGCCCTCACGAATTTCGGGAATCTGATCCAGCGACTCGATCGGGCATTCCCTGATCAGATCGGGGTACGTCGCGATGTCGTCGTCGAATCCGTCGTAGCGATCCGCCAAGGCGCCGTCCGGGTGCGGGAAGATGTCGTCACCGTCCACGCAGGTCAGGTCGGGAAGGTTAGGGTCGGCGTTGGACCGGAGGAAATCGTCCCAGGCCCACGCTGAGAGTTCCGAGATTTCTCGATCAAGATACTCCCCGGTGACAAAACCACGCGTGCGCACCGTGGGTTCGCCAGGACGATCACCTTCATACCGGGTGACCACGGGGAAATCGACCTCGACGACACGAGCGCCAGCGGCTTCGAGGTCCGCCCGGGCACGCTCCCATAGAGTCACGACGCTCTCGCGCGTCCGAATGGGCTGCCCCGTCGAGCCGCCGATCCCCGGGTTTTCCGCGGTGCCAGCGTCGGGATCCTGGTTGATATACATGCGCGGAACCCCCAAGGTCTTTCCCTTGAGGTAGCTCTTCGCAGCCACGGCGCTTTCGGGGACCAAAGCGGTGTACGAGTCGGGACGCACCTCGGAGGCCTTCGGAATCGGCACGACGTCTTGGACCCGCCAAAAATCGCCACGCGCCGTTTCGTCATCCGCCACGACGACGTCGAGAATCTCGGCGAGGTCGGAAGCGGTACGAGCGTGCGGAACCACCACATCCATGGTGGGAACCAGGGGCCAATTGCCCCGCACCGAAATCACTCCGCGCGACGGCGTGTAGGCAAAGAGAGCATTACATGACGCGGGAGCACGGCCGCTGGACCAGGTTTCTTCCGCCAGACCAAAGGCGGCAAAACTCGACGCCGTCGCCGTGCCCGAGCCATTGGACGAACCCGAACCGAAAGCCGAGGTCAGCCTGTCTGCTTTATAAGGGCTCTCGGCTCGGCCATACAGCCCCCGTTGCATCCCACCGTTGGCCATCGGGGGCATGTTGGTGAGTCCCACACAGATCGCACCGGCGGCACGGAGCCGCTCAATCGTGAATGCGTCACTTTGGGCGACCAACTCGCCGAATGCGGGACTTCCCGCCGCGGCCGTCAGGCCCTCGACGAGGTAGCTGTCTTTCGCGGTGTACACGATGCCGTCCAGAGGCCCGAGCACGCGTCCTTCGGAACGACGCCGATCCGAGGCTTGCGCTTCGGACCTCGCCCGAGGATTGCGCACAATCACGGAGTTCAGCATCGGCCCGGCGACGTCGTAAGCGTCCATGCGTGCCATGTATTCGTCGAGCAGCCCCTCGCTGGTGATGTCGCCTGATTCGAGGGCAGCCCGCAGCTCCGCGATACTGGCTTCAACTACGTCGATCCGGCTCACGAGCGATCACCCACGGTGGGCTGCTGCTGGGTGATGCAATGGATTCCTCCGCCGCGTTCGAAGATCGGGCGCGCCTCGACCGAGACGACCTCGCGCCCCGGATACGCCTCCGAGAGAATTTCTCGGGCTCGACCGTCCGCCCGATCCTCGCCGAAGGAACAGGCGACCACCACACCGTTGGCCACGTAGTGGTTGATGTAGCTGAAATCCACCGGGCCGTCGGCATCGCTCAGGCGTTCCGGTGCGGGGACCTCGAGGATCGACAGGCGACGCCCATCGGCGTCGGTCTGAGTTTCCAGAGCTTCCCGAATCTGGACCATGGCCTCGTGATCCGGGTGCTCGGGATTTTCCTGGGCGTGCAACAAGACAGTCCCGGGTGAAGCGAAGGTCGCGACGATGTCCACGTGGCCGTTCGTGCCGAACTCGTCATAGTCGCGCGTCAAACCACGAGGCAACCAGATGACTTTGCGGGCGCCCAAGGTCCTCGCAAATTCGGCCTCGACGCGCTGGCGGTCTGCGTAGGGGTTGCGCCGTCGGTCCAGTTGAACCGTTTCCGTGGCCAAGACCGTGCCCTGGCCGTCCGTGTGGATGCCGCCGCCCTCGTTGACTAAAACCGAGGAAACGACCTGGGCGGATTGAGGTGTTCGGGAGTGTTCCGCGACCCACCGGCCAAGCTTCGCCGACTTCTCCCAGTCCGCCCACTCGTTGGCACCCCATCCATTGAAAATCCAGTCCACTGCTCCAAGACGCTCGGGGTCTTCGTCGTCTCGCACGAAGGTTGGACCGATATCGCGCATCCAAAACTCATCGACCGGAGCCTCAAGAACGTCGATACCTTCACCCAGCAGATTTCGGGCGCGTGAAACCTCAGAAGGGTCGGCCACCATGGTTACGGGCTCGTATTCTGCAATGGCACGAGCGACGGCGGACCACGCCTCGTATCCTTCGGTTCGTTCGGCATCGCTCGCACCAAGGGTTTGACCTTCACAGGGGAAGGCCATCCATGTGCGTTCGTGGGGCGCCGTTTCGGCGGGCATGGTCCAAGCCATGTGGGTATCTCCTTTCGGAAACGACCAACTCGTCCGCTCGTCCGCAGGGATTTCCGACGAACTTAACGAACCTGGTTCGTTACGTTGAGAGCCAGGCTACAGGCAGAGCCGGCATCTTGTGAACCCACTCACCTTTTTTGTGCCTGAATTACTTTGGGGTCCGGCTTGGATAGAGTCGAGACACCCAGTCCGACTCTCGAGTACGGACCAACTCCTGCCCCACGGACACGATGTATTCACCTCACACCGCCACCCATCTCTTCTACATTGCGCTCGGGCTCGGAATGCTGGGCTACTGCGTCGCGGGATTTCGGCGCGCCGGCCATCGACTTCGCTACGGTGCGTGCAGCATTGTCGGCGTGCTGATGATCCTCAACTCGGCGTTGAGTCTTTTGTCGCAAACCAACCTCGATTGGCTGACTTTCATCATGGGCCTCGTGGTCCTTCTGGCCATGTTTGCCCTCATGGTCGGCTATGTCAGCCTAATCGTGTTCTTACTGATCAACGGCGCCACGATCATCCGCAAGGAAGGACGTCGGCCCAAAAATCTGTTGGCGCTGGGGGCAGGGCTATGGATGATCGCGCTTCCGTTCGGCGTCATCGTCATCTTCATTCTCGCCGCGAGCGGCGCCACTTGGGTGGCGGTGGTGGCAGGCATGGTTTACGCCCTGCTGTGGTACGCCACCGGCTACATCGCTTTCTGCTTCTTAAGCTTCCTCATATCCACGCTGGCGTACCGTCGCCTCTCGGCTCGCTTTCACCCGAAATACGTGATCATTCTCGGGGCTGGCCTGATGGGTACCAAGGTCACGCCACTGCTCGCCTCGCGATTGGACCGCGCCGTGATGGTGTTCCGCCGCGAACAGGCCGCAGGGCGTACCCCCATGTTGATCCCCAGTGGAGGTCAGGGCCCTGATGAGGTGGTGCCGGAGTCTCACGCGATGCGCGAGTACCTTCTCGAACAGGGCATACCGGACGAATTCATCCGGGTGGAAGATCAGTCCACAACCACCTTGGAAAACCTGCGCTTCTCTCAACGGCTCATGGATGACCCCAAGGCCCCGGTTTACGTCGCAACCAGCGACTATCACGTGTACCGTGCGGCCATTTTCATGAACCGAGTGGGACTCAAGGGACGCGGCGTCGGCGCCAAAACGGCTCGCTACTACGTCCCCAGCGCCTTCCTCCGCGAATTCGCCGCGATCATAGTTGCCAACCGCTGGATCCACCTCATCGCACTCACGCCCATTGCTCTCGGCACGCTCGCGATCGTCGCCCTCGTCGTGATTGCCCAAATGAACTAAAGACGTTGCTGATCGCCAGCACGCCGAAGGATCGCTGGCATGGGATCCTCCAGGTCCATGAGCAGGCTCACCACGCTGTCTCCGGTGATGTGTTCGTGATCGGACCACGTCAGGGTAATTCCGTGGTCGGCAAAATACCCTTCGGGATCCTCGCCCATGTAGGCGCGTCCGCCCGCACCGGCCAAGTATTCGTCCCCACCCACAGCCTGAACCTGCTCAATCAACCGATCTCTGGCATGAGCTTGCGGCGGGTCCGTAAAGAGGATCGGCGTGGTCAGGCCCAGGAGTTCACGGATGAGGTAGATCAAGGAAAGATTGACTTCGTCCAGGCGCGTCCCTTCAGCGGCAAGGATCCGCTCGCACAGGTCGGCACCGCGCTGTTTCCACAGGGGTGCTCCACGATACCTACCCGAAATGGTATCCACGAGCCGCTGTTGCCAGCCCTCCCGAACGACGACGTCCGTGATCGGCACGAGCGACGGTTTGCCTTCCAGCATGTGCGAGCACCAGCGATCCCGCATGGTCACCCGACGTTGATACCCGTGCTTCTGGAACTGATCATGCTTCGAGACGATGAAGGCATCACTTGTGGCCATTTTGAACCAGAACCCGGAGTACGGCAGAAGGTCCGGCTGATGAATCGTGACCTTCATGAGCGCACGTGCCTCACGAGTGCATACTGCTCGGCAAAGGGCAATCCGCGCACCTTGCCAACGGCCGCCGCAAGTTCCTTGATCGCGTTGATCGGATGGGAGTCTCCGGGGGTTTCGGATTCATAGCAACGGCAGGCTTCGGCCTTGAGCTCGGCGTCAGTCTCGGTCAGCGGCTCGAAAACGTTCCAGCGGAGGTCGCTCGGATACAGGCTGACGTCGTACACCGCGACGTCGTAGACGTAGACGCTGGGAGTGCTCCAGTGATCATGGGACATCGACAAACGCGACGTCCTCATACCGGCCTCATACGCGGAAATGTGATCTTGATGGAGCGAAGGGAACGGGAGGTAGAGCTCGTCGGGCCGAACGTCTCGGCAGACTCGGTCCAGTTCGCCGACGAGATCCGCCATGTGTTCGCCGACGCTCCCGTCCGGAAGATTGAGCTCGATCACCTCCGTGATACCCAAAGTGCTCATGGCCGCCTGGAACTCGCGCCGTCGGGTTTCATTGCCCCTTGCCGTCACCACGACGACGCACTCTTGCGGATACTTGGCCAATAAGCCTCCACACCCCATGCTTTCGTCATCCATATGGGGTGCGACGATGAGTCTCTTCATGTGGTTCCTCGATGTGGTTCGAATGGCTTGGACAGTCATGCTCGCTGACCACAGAGTAACAACGTTCCTGGAGGTGAGGTCCGCGATTTCGAAGCGACCCTGATATACGTGCCGTCAACGCTGGTAGGCGAAGGCCCTCGAAATCCACAGGGCAGGCAAGACGTTGGCCCTAGTGGAAGCGGAATAGGTTGCGCCTGCCCGGGGTTGAGATCGATGTGAATACACGCAAGAGCATCGGCTTCCTCTCCTTCGGCCACTGGGCTCCACACCGCTCCTCAGCAACCCGTAGTGCCGGCGACGCTTTGACCCAAGGCATCGACCTGGCCGTCGCCGCCGAAGAATTAGGCGTCGATGGCGCCTACTTCCGAGTGCACCATTTCGCCCGACAACTCGGCACGCCCTTTCCCCTGCTCGCTGCAGCAGGCGCGAAGACCAGCACGATCGAGCTCGGCACGGGCGTCATCGACATGCGCTAGAGCATGTCGCGGTTGTGACACTCGTTCCGTAAGCTTGGTTGCATGGTCGAACTGGTAGCGCTGAGGAAGACGAACGAGGTGGCCGCGTACGTCCGCGCCTCCATGGACCGCAAGGGCGACCGCTGGACGGTCGATACGCAGCTGAGGAAGATCAGGGCGCTGGCCGAGGCCAAGGACTGGAACGTCGTCGAGGTCTACGAGGACAACGCCGTGTCGGCGACGAAGAAGCGCCGCGCTGGCACCCGCTGGGCCGAGATGCTGGACGACGCCCGCGCGGGCCGCTTCTCGATGGTGGTCGCCGTGGACATGGACCGGCTGCTGCGCAGCACGAAGGACCTCAACACCTTGATTGACCTGGGGCTGCGGGTCGTCACCGTGGACGGCGAGATCGACCTCTCGACGGCCGACGGTGAGTTCCGAGCGACGATGCTCGCGGCACTGGCCCGGTTCGAGGCCAGGCGTAAGGCGGAGCGTCAGATCAGGTCGAACGAGCGCCGACGCTTCGAGGGCATCCCGACGAGCGCCTGGAAGGCGTTCGGGTGGACGCGAGAGGGCGAGCTGATCCCGGTGGAGGCCGACGCCGTCCGGCGGGCCTTCGCCGCGTTCCTCGGCGAGCCGTCGCTGTCGATCCGGCGAATCCGCGAGGATCTGAACGGTGCCGGTCATCTCACCGCCCGCGGGTCGGAGTTCTCCGTCGATGCCGTGCGCTACCTCCTGGCGAACCCGCTCTACGCTGGCTACATCAAGCACTACGCGTCGGGCGAGCTGTACCCGGTGCAGGGCGACGCGTTCCCGCCCATCGTCGGCGAGCAAACGTGGCGGGCCGCGGTGGCGAAGCTGGAGGACAACGTGCGAAGGTCGGCGAGGCAGGGTAACCAGCCGAAGTACCTTCTGTCCACGATCGGGCTGTGCGGGAAGTGCGGCGCGACGCTCGTCTCCGGGACGAACAGTCGCAAGCAGCCGACGTACCGCTGCGGCGAGCAGTTCCATCTCACCCGCCAGCGCGAGCCCGTCGATGCGATGGTGACCGAGGCGGTGCTCACCCGCTTGTCCTCGGTGGATGTGCACAACCTCGTGATGCCGCAGGAGGACGATGGGCCAGATCACGAGGAGTTGCTGACGGAGCGGAACGCCCTGGTCGAGCGGGTGAAGGAGCTGAGCCCGCTGCTGCGTGACATCCATCAGCCGGTCCTGGAGATCACGGCGGCGATCAACGACGTGAAGGCCCGCATCGATGAGATCGACGCGGAGCTGCTCGACCGTTCGGTGTCGGTGGCGGCGAAGTTGCTCGCGGACGTGGACGAGCCGGTCGGCACCGCGGAGCGCCGCGAGGTGGTCGAGGCGAAGTGGAAGACGTTGGACGTGGACCGCCGCCGGATGCTCGTGGACGAGCTGGTGACGGTGACCATCGAGCCCATCGCGCCCGGTCACGTGAAGTTCGACCCCGACCTCATTCGTATAGAGCCGCGTCGCGACTGACACGCGAGTCGACTCGTCAGTGGACTGGTGAGTCGACTCGTGGGACGATGGTTGCAGACAAGAAGATCCCACCGGGGGCCAGACTTTGAAGCTGGCGGTACTACTCCCGGATGAGTAGCCGGTCAAACAGCCCAATTACCGTGGCGGGGAACCGGAAGCACACTCATGTTTGAGGACTTCCGATGTCTGTCGTTATCGACGCTCCCCGCGCATCTGCGCTGGACTGCCCTGGGCTCGACCAGGATTCGACCCCCGATCCGCAGGCTGATGGGCTCGATCCCGTCATCGCTGCCGCCCTCGCCGCCGGTCGCCGAGCTGGTGAGCGCCTGGCCCGCACGCCGCTGACTCCGCGCCAGCGGGCCGCGGTCGCCGCCGTGATGGGTGGTGATCGCTGATGAGCGCCAACTCCGCCGCCTTCGCCCACGTGAACGGCTTCCGCTGGCGTGTGGGCGACCCCACCCTCGCCGACAGCGAAGCGCACCTCTACGACCTCGGCGTGCTCCGCTCCGTGCTGGAGGAGGCCGTCGAGATGGCCGTCGCCGATGCCCGCGCCGACGGGGTGACCTGGGCCAAGATCGGCGACGCCCTCGGCGTCACGCATCAGGCCGTCATCAAGCGTTACCGCAAGGGTGGTGCCCGATGAACGCCGCCGAACGCACCAGCGCCACCGCTCCCGCTGACCTGACCAGCCCGACCGATGGGCCTGGCCTGGCATCCGCCGGAGGCGGGCTGCCCGTCGTCGTGATGCCCGTCCTCATCCGTGCTCCGCACTCCAAGAGTTCTGGAAGCCTCATCCGTTCCTACGGGCGCGGCAAGGGCTTGTCGATTGCCGCGCCATGCAACAACATGCCTGGTCAGCTGCCGGTTTCGCCTTCGCTCCACCGCGTGACCCCGCAGGATCATTTGGGGGTCAATAGGGGGTCATTTAAGGCGCCGCACGCTCCTTCCGACGTCCTGGGCGGTGGTCGCCGTGGCTAAGCAGGAGAACAACCCGACGAGCATCGGGCTCACGCAGTACCTCGATCCGTCGTACTGGACCTGGGCCGCCGAGGACGCGAACGGGGCCGCGCTGCTCCAGCAGGGAGCCGGGGCGATCCTCGCCTACGTGGTGCAGCGGCTCGAGGCGATCGGCTGTGAGGTCGTCGAGGCCTACGGCATCGTGCACGACAAGGACGAGCGCGAGGTCTGGAGCGACACCGAGAAGACCCTCGTGGTCGAGCCGAAGCCGGATCACCTGCACGCGGTGATCAAGTTCGCCAGCCGCGCGAAGAGCGCGCCTCTGGATCGGCTCGCGTTTGGCATCGGCGTCGAACCGCAGTACGTCGAGAAGCCCGGTCGCGGGCGGTACGCCTTCGACAACATGCTCTCGTACCTGACGCACGTGAAGTACGCGGACAAGCACCAGTACGCGCCTTCGGAGGTCGCCACGGTGCGCGGGCCGGACTACCTCGGCATCGACGCCCAGCGCCGGGAGACGTGGCTCAAGGGTCGCGCCCACGTGAAGAAGAAGGTCGTCGCCGAGAACTTCGAGGACATGCGCGAGCGCGTGCTCCAGGGCGAGATCACGCGCGATCAGATCATGCTTACCGATGAACTGTTCGACATCTACTCGCGGCATCAGCGGGAGATCGACGATGCCCTGTCCGCCTACGGTCAACGCCGCGCGTACCGGGCGGCGGCGAAGCTACGCGCCGGTGAGTTCTCGACGCACGTGGTATTCGTGCACGGGGATGCCGGTATCGGCAAGACCCGGTTCGCCACGGACTTCATCACCGAGGCGATCAACGCGGCGAACGCCCACGGCGAGCGGTGGCAGGTCTACCGGGCCGCCACGGGGAACCCCCTCGATGACTGGCGCGGGGAGGAAGTGCTGCTGCTCGACGATCTGCGCGCCTCGGCGATGGACGCGAACGACTGGCTGCTGCTGCTCGATCCGTACAACGCCTCCCCGGCGAAGGCGCGCTATAAGAACAAGGGCGAGGTGGCCCCGCGTCTCATCGTCATCACGGCGACGATCGAGCCCGTCGAGTTCTTCTACTACGCCCGTCAGAAGGGCAACGTGGACGAGGCGCTGGACCAGTTCATCCGCCGCCTGGCCTCGGTCGTGAAGGTCTACCGTGCCGACGAGATCAACCGCTACCTCGTGCAGCACATCGGAAGGATCGAGCCCTACGAGTGGCATCAGTGCAGCGTTCCGGCCGCCGCGCACACGCCCGGCATGTACGGGAACGCGTACCACCGGAACGCCGGGTCACGGGAACTGACCTACGGTCCGGAGACCTCGGCCGACCACGACGCGGACGGCGCGGTCGCGGAGCTGCTGAGCGGGCTCGCCGTGCGGAGTCCGGACGTGCCGCTGGCACTGATCGGAGGTGCCGCATGAGCACCGAACTGGACGCGCTCTTCCAGGGGGTCGAGGGGGCCGGAGGCCCCTCGCAAGCAGGCATGGAGGACACGAGCGTCAGCGATGTGTCTGACATGCCTACTGCTTGCCACTCTGGCGTACAGGTGGAGCAGCAGACCGACTCCCAGGTGAACACGGGTCGGGCTGATGCGGAGGCTGTGCGGCAGAGTCACGGCGGCGCGAAGCGTCGTCGTGGGGGCCGCGCGAAGCTCGATACCGACTTCGGAGAGGCCACGCTCGCGGCGCTTCGCACTCGTGCGAAGCGGCTCGGGCTGGCTCCGAGCACGTGGGTGCGGGCCGTCGTGCGCGATGCCCTCCACGCCTCTCGGAGCGAGGAGCTGGACGCCGCCGTGGCCGCGCACCTGCTCGGCGTCGAGGCGCGCGCGCAGGTGTCGGCGGACGCGCGCGAGCTGGCCGCGCAGATCCGCCCGCTGGCGATCAACGTCAACGACCTGGACCACCGAGCACGTGCCGGTGAGGCGGTGGCGCTGTCGTCGGAGGTGCCCGAGCTGATCGAGCTGCTGCGCGAGGTCCGCGCCCTGCTCGGTGATCGGACGGCGTCATGAGCACGACGCACTACAGCCCGAGCGCCAGCGCCGCCGACACGGAGCGCTATATCCGGGGCAAGGAGGACGAGCGGGGCGTCGCGATCACGTGCGATGTGCCGGGAGGCCCCGGCGCGTTCTCGGCGCGCGCTCGGGCGCTCACGCAGAACACGACGCGCGAGGTCGAGGCGCTGCACTACCGCCAGTCGTTCAGCGACGAGGAGTTCGACCCGAAGAACCCCGAACACGTGCAGCGGGTGAATGATCTGGGCTACCTGCTGGCGAAGCGGATGCACCCGGACTCGGACTGCCTCGTGGTGACGCATGTGGATGGACGTGGCCGCAAGCCGCACAACCACATCTTGGTCGTCAACCACAACAACCGCACCGGGAAGGCGCTCTCGGACTACCGCACGTTCCACGACCGCAAGGCAGGGAACCAGCGGGGCGTGCAGTCGGCAAACGACGAGCTGATGCGCGAGCACGGCCTCTCGGTCGTAAAGCGGCTGGAGCACCCGCCGAAGGACTGGGAGCTGCGCCGCGAGGACTTCGCCGAGGGGTCGCTCGACCGGGAGATGGGCGACCGGATGAGCGCCGCTCTGGCCAATCCCCGGTCGATGGACAAGGCCGGCCTCGAATCGGTGATCGCGGAGCAGAACCAGCAGCTTGGCGACGACGGGAAGCAGGTGCCGCGGATGCGCCTGCACACCGCCGTGAGCAAGCGGGGCAAGAACGTCGGCAAGGAGACGTGGACGCTCTACATCGAGGACCGCCGAGGTGAGTCCGGGCGCGCCGAGCGCCGTAAGCGCACCAGCGCCCTCTCGGCGGACTTCACCCCAGAGGGTGCGCATGCGTTCTTCGACTATCACCAGCAGCAGAAGGAGCAGGACCATGAGCGCAGCGCTCGACAGGCTGAAGCAGCAGAACGGGCCCGTGCAGTCGCCGCAGCCGCTCGGCAGTCCGGAGACGATGGAGCTGTTGACCTCGATCCTCGCCGCCGTCGAGGCGCAGAATACGAGGATCGCCACGCTGACCGAGCAGCAGAAGAAGCTCGCGGGGTTCGTGAAGGTGGACAGCGAGGAGCAGGAGAAGCAGCTCTCCGCGATCTCGCATCAGCTGACCTCAACGTCGCCGCCGCCGGAGTCGAACGAGAACAGCGAACTGCTCGCCGGAATCGCGTCCACTCTCGCGGGTATGAGCGTGAACCTCAACGGGGAGAGTCTGAAGGGCTCAGCCTCTAAGTCCGAGGCTGCCGCCAAGCATCTCGATGAGAGCCGGGCTAAGTTCGAGCGGGCCGCGAACGGTGCGCAGAAGGCCTGGCGGGAGTCGATCACCCAAGCCAGCGCCGAGGCGACGAGCGCGATCAGCACGGCCCGGGATCAGGCTGTGCAGTCGATCGAGAGGGCCGCTGCCGACGCCGGGGCCGTGGCAACAGCCAAGATTGACGCCGCGAACGAGCGGGCCGAAAAGATCATCGCCACAACGGCGAAGCTGGAGGCCCGTCAGCTTTGGTCTGTCGCCGCGTCGATGTGCCTCGCGCTGCTGCCGGTCGCAGTGATCGTCGCGGGTGTTTGGATGGCCGTCGCCGGGCTTATCACGGGCGCTCAGTGGGCCCTCGACGTGGACGGGAGCGTGTGGCTCGGGATCGGTCGCTGGCTCGTGGTCTCCATGGGCCTCGCCGGGGCCGGCTACGGACTCTTCGCGTCCGTCCGCTGGGTCGCCGGTCTCGTGGAGACCTGGAAGGGCCGCGGGATGCCGAGGTGGCCCCGTTGGCGGTGATGGCTGGATCCGATCGAGCTACCGGTTCCGATCAGCAGTCGAAGGATTTTCGCAGCAGCCAGTCCTGCGGCCTCGGTGCCGCCGCCGTAGCCTGACGAGCATCCCGGCCGTGACGGCCATCGCGACGGCGATCCCGGCACCGATGATCCAGGGATTGCCGAGGAGCCCTCCGACGCCTGCGAGTGCTCCGCCCGCCGCGATGAGCGGCAGGCCGCAGCAGAGCAGCAACGGAAGCGCGCAGCATGCCAGTAGGAGCAGCCCGGTCCCTGCGGCGACGATGGGACCGGCGCGCCGTTCGTCGCGGTCGTGATCGGCGCTCATCGTCTGCACCTCTTCCGGATGAGATCTCCCCGATTGCATGCGTTGCCGTTCATGCGCAGCACGAGAGCAGTGACGGGTCGGTGGTGAAGGACTTCGCGGCGATCCGGATGCCTTCGGTCATGGTCAGGTAGGGGGCCCAGGCGTCGGCGACTTCGGCGATGGTCTTGCCGAGCACGTGGACGCCTGCGGCGGCGAGTTCCCCGGCGTCCTTGGCGACGGCGGTGAGGCCGAGGATCTCGCTCGTATCGGCGTTCACGACGATCTTGATGAACCCGCGGGTGTCGCGGTTGATCACCGCCCGGGGCACATACTCCAGGGGCAGCACGCGGCAGTCGCAGCGGATCCCCGCGGCGACGACCTCCTTCTCGGTCATCCCGACCGCGCCGATCGCCGGTCCGGTGAACGTCACCCGCGGCAGATGGGAGTAGTCGACGGACCGGTCGGCGTCGGCGAACGCGTTCTCGGCGACGAGGGTGCCGTGGTGGGCCGCGACGTAGACGAACTCCGGGTGCCCGGTCACGTCGCCCGCGGCCCAGATCCGCGGGTTCGACGACTGCAGATGGTCGGAGACGACCACCTCGCCGGAGTCCCCGGTCTTCACCCCGACCGCATCGAGGTTCAAGCCGTCGGTGACGGGACGGCGTCCGAGGGCGACGAGCACCTGGTCGGCGCGGAACTCCTGCGAGCCGCCGGACACGTCCGCGGTAACCACGACCTGCCCGGTCGCCGCGTCCCGGGACACCCGGGTCGGCACCGCGCGGCGGACCACCCGGATGCCCTCGTCGGCGAACACCTCCTGCAGTGTCCGGGACACCTCCGGCTCCTCCTTCGACGCGAGCCGGGACCGCACCAGCACGGTGACCTGGGAGCCGAGGCGGGCGAACAGCTGCGCCTGCTCCAGGGCAACGTAGCCGCCGCCGAGCACCAGCATCGACTCGGGGACCTCGGTCAGGTCCATCGCCGTGGTCGAGGTCAGGTACCCGGCCTCGTCCAGGCCGTCGATCGGCGGAGCCCACGGCCGCGCACCGGTGGCGACCAGGTAGTGCTCGGCCTCGATCGTCTCGACCGCTCCGTCTGCGGCGGTGACCTCCAACACCGGCGCGTCCGGGGTGCCCGCGAACCCGGCGTCTCCCCGCCGGACGTGCCACCCGTATGAATCGGCGACGTCGGCGTACTTCTCGCCCCGCATCGTCTCGACCAACGCCTGCTTCCCGGCGATCAGCGCGGGCATGTCCACTGGGCCTGCCGTCGTCGCGATCCCCGGGAACCGGTCGGCGGCGTCGGCGGCGACGTGCCGTGCATCGGCGGCGGCGATGAGGGCCTTCGACGGCACGCAGCCCGTGTTCACGCAGGTGCCGCCGAGCGTGCCACGCTCGATCATCACCACCGACTTCCCGAGCATGGTCGCGCGAATCGCGGCGGCGAACGCTCCGCCGCCCGATCCGATGATGGCGAGATCGTACTTCGTAGGCATCGCTGCTCCCGTCAAGGCTTGGACTTCTGTTCCGTTTCAGCCATACTGGACCTTCCAGTGCAGGGGAAGGTCAAGCGTGGCCCCTGCCGAATGATCGGAGGCCGCAATGCGCATCGGAGAACTCGCCGAACGCGCGGGCACCACCTCGAAGACGCTCCGGTTCTACGAAGAGCAGGGACTGCTGCCCCCGGCCGACCGGACGCCATCCGGGTACCGCGACTACGCGCCCGACGCCGTCGCCCGGATCGACTTCGTTCACCGTGGCCAGGCCGCAGGCCTCACCCTCGCCCAGATCCGCCAAATCCTCGACATCCGCGACAGCGGCCACGCGCCCTGCGAGCACGTGCGAGACCTCCTCGACGCGCGCCTGGCCGAGATCGAGCAGCAGATCGCCCAGCTCACCGCCCTGCACGGCACCATCGCCGACCTCCGGCACGACGCCGCGCACCCGGACCCCGACACATGCAGCCCAGACCAGGTCTGCCGGTACCTGTAGAGGGACGCGGACCGAGAAAACGAGAGCCATAACACGAACATGCGCTATTCCAACCCGATGACGTTCGCCGAAGATGCGGCCGCGGCCGACCTCATCGCCGGCGGCCGGCTTCAACTGGGGCTCTCCCGAGGGGCGCCGGAGCAAGTCATCGACGGGTGGAAGTATTTTGGCTTCGAACCTCAGGACCATGAATCCGCCCCGGATATGGCGAGGCGTCACACCCTGGAGGCGCTAGACGTCATGACGGGGCGGCAATTCGCCCAGCCCAATCCGCATCCGATGTTCCCCAACCCGCCAGGCCTCTTGCCCCTAGAACCTCAGTCGGAAGGCCTTCGCCAGCGCATCTGGTGGGGTGCTGGCTCCGACGCAACGGCACGTTGGGCTGCCCAGAACGGCATGAACCTCATGTCCTCAACCCTTAAAGACGACGAAACCGGCGAACCGTTTCACGTGCAACAACGCAAACAGATTGAGGAATTCCGGAAGGAATGGGCCAAGCACGACCACGGATTTGAGCCCCGAGTCTCGGTCTCACGCTCAATTTTCGCGATCACGAATGACCAAGACAAGCGCTATTTCTTGGCCTCGGGCGACGGTGAGGACCAGTTCGGAATCATCGACAACACCCGCTCCGTATTCGGCCGTTCGTACATCGACGAGCCTGACATGCTTATCGAACGCCTCCGCCACGACGAGGCGATCCAGGCAGCCGACACCCTGTTGCTGACAGTGCCCAATCAGCTCGGCGTGGACTACAACGCCCACGTGATGGAGTCGATCCTGACGCACGTGGCACCGGGACTCGGGTGGCGCTAAGCCCCCCGCCCGGGGTCACGGGGTCACGGAACGAACTTCTCCGCCAACCCCCGCGAGGCCTGAGTGAGCAGCTGAACGTCCGCACCCACCAGCACAAACGAGGCACCTGCGTCGAGATACTTCCGAGCCTGCTCGTGGTTGAACGCATTCACGCCAACCTTCTTCCCGGCTGCCCGCACCTTCTCAAAAACTGAAAGCACCGCTGCCGTGACGTCCGGGTGGGTCTGTTCACCGAGCAGGTCCATGGAGGCGGCCAGATCCGACGGCCCCACAAAGACGGCGTCGACGCCGTCCACCGCAGCGATCTCCGCAGCCTGCGACACCGCAGCTTCCGACTCAATCTGCACCGTCAGCGAGATCGTTTCCTCGGCTGCGCTCAAGTACCCCTCGACGGCGCCCCATCGCGAGGCTCGCGCCAATGCTGAGCCCACTCCCCGCACGCCTCGCGTCGGGTAACGAACGGCCGCCACGGCCTGACGCGCTTCCTCGGCCGAATCGATCATGGGAACCAACAGGTTTTGGGTCCCGAGGTCCAGGAACTGCTTGATGGTCGCGTCGTCGAGCACAGGAACGCGCACCATCGGCGTGATCGGATAGGGGGCGACGGCGCGCAACAACGAGGCCGTGCTTTCCAGTCCGATGGGCGAATGCTCGCCGTCGATAAGAACCCAGTCCAGCCCCGAACAACCCGCGATTTCTGCAGCGACGGGCGAGCCGGAGCACACCCACATACCGACGAGCGGCCTCTCGGCGGCCTGCACATCGCGGGCGAAGGTCTGCGGAAGTTCTACGCGAAACGGCATGTGATGGCCCCCAGATCTCCATAGTCGGCGTGCACGGTATCTCCTTGATGCACCCACAGGGGGCGGGTAAAGGAACCGGCCAGAATGATCTCTCCGGCCTTGAGCTTGTCGCCGTGAGCCGCGAGCTTGCGGGCTAGCCACACCACCCCGGCGGCCGGGTGGTTCAGGACAGCCGCGGCCACACCGGTCTCCTCGATGGTCTCGTTGCGGTACAGCATCGCCGCGACCCAGCGTAAGTCCGTCACGTCGGGAGTGATGGGGCGACCACCCAGAACCATCGCCCCGAGAGCGGCGTTGTCGCTGATCGTATCCACAATGGTGCGCCCCTCCATCTCGACGCGAGAGCTCAGAATCTCCAACGCCGGAGTCACGTATTCGGTGGCCCGCAGGACGTCGTAAATGGTGACGTCCTCGCCGTCCAGGTCCTCCTTGAGCACAAACGCGAGCTCCACCTCAATGCGCACGTTGGAATACTGCCCGTGCTCGATCACCGAACCGCTTTCGTACACCTGGTCGGCGAATATGGCGCCATAATCCGGCTCTGTGATGCCGGTGGCCTGCTGCATCACCTTCGAGGTCAAACCGATCTTGCGACCCACCAAGCGTCGTCCCGCTTTCTCACCCCGACGTCGCCACTCGTTCTGCACC
Organism: Kocuria sp. HSID16901; assembly: GCF_003989425.1. Taxonomy (NCBI): domain Bacteria; kingdom Bacillati; phylum Actinomycetota; class Actinomycetes; order Micrococcales; family Micrococcaceae; genus Kocuria; species Kocuria sp. HSID16901. The sequence continues at coordinate 44,230 of NZ_RBLM01000010.1, forward strand.
GCGTAGGCGTCCTCAACCGTCATCTCGGGATACCGAGCCGTCAGGCGAGGGATCATGGTGCGGTTTTCCTCAGCCTGCGCCAGATCATCGGCAATGGAGCTGAGTTGGTTCTTCTCCAGCATTGTTCTCCTTACAGCTGATGACCGATCTTGAAGCCCTTCGAGGCCTCACCACGGTAGGTTCCGTCTTCATCTCCGGGACGGGTGTAGGAGAACCCGTCCGCCCCGATAGTCACGTCCATCTCGGAAGAGGCCTCACGTTTCCGGACCTCCTGTGGATTGCCGTCCAGATCCAGAACAAGAGACGCCTCGGTGTACCACGAAGGGACCACGGGATTGCCCCACCAGTCGCGACGCTGATTGTCGTGCACATCCCAGTGCACGACCGGGTTGTCCGGGTCGCCGGTGTAATAGTCCTGCGTGTAGATCTCGATGCGATGGTCGTCCGGATCCAAGATGTACAGGTAAAACGCGTTCGAGACGCCGTGGCGCCCGGGCCCGCGCTCAATCCGGTCCGACATCCGCAAGGCACCCATCTTGTCGCAGATGTAGAGGATGTTGTGCTTCTCGTGCGTCGCAAAGGCCACGTGGTGCATTCGCGGGCCGTCACCGCCCGTCATGGCCGTGTCGTGCACCGTTGATTTGCGGCGCATCCACGCGGCGTACTCGGTGCCTTCCGCATCGGAGATGTCCTCGGTGATGCGAAAGCCGAGGCCCTCCATGTAACGGCATGCCCGTGGTACATCCGGGGTGACCTGGTTGAAGTGATCCAGGCGCACCAAAGCACCCGCGCCATACAGCTCATAGCGCCAGGCAAGTCGCTCCACATGTTCCGTCTCGTAGAAGAACTCGTAGGGGAATCCCAACGGATCCTCCACGCGCACCGAATCGCCGATGCCATGGACGAACCCCTCTTTGCGTCGCTCGGTTCGGCAACCGAGCTCCTGGAAGTACGCCTCGGCTTTGTCGACGTCCTCGGGGGTGCGAACCCGGTAGGAGAACGCGCGGACCGCTGCGACCGGGCCCTGCCGCAGAATCAAGTTGTGGTGGATGAACTCCTCCATGGGACGCAGGTAAATAGCCTCGTCGTCTTCTTCCGTGACGACGAGGCCGAGCAGGTCCACGTAGAACTCGCGAGACTTCTTCAGATCGGTCACGATCAATTCCATGTACGCGCACCGGAGGATGTCCGGGGCTGGAACGGAGGGAGTGGGGATGGGGGTACTGGTGAGGGTCATCTCAAGCGTCCTTGCTCTATCGATGGAATCGGTGGTGTGCCAAATGAGGGCCGGCGTGCGGCGGCCGGCCATGGGTGACTGCCGCCGCACAGATTTCGGTGGGCTTACTCTGCCTTGCCGAAGACGGGGTTGTGGACCTCGCCGAGATTGATGTGAACCGCCTGCTGGTCGGTGTAGAAGTCGATCGAGCGGTACCCGCCCTCGTGGCCCAGGCCGGAAGCCTTGACGCCACCAAAGGGTGTCCGCAGGTCACGCACGTTATTGGAGTTGAGCCAGACCATTCCAGCGTCCACGGCCTGCGAGAAATTGTGTGCCCGCTTGAGGTCATTGGTCCAAATGTAGGCGGCCAGACCGTACTTCGTGTTGTTGGCCAGTTCCAGCGCTTCCTCTTCGGTGTCGAAGGGCGTGATCGCGACGACGGGTCCGAAGATTTCGTCCTGGAAAATCCGCGCATCCGGGGCGACGTCGGCAAACACCGTGGGTGCCACGAAGTTTCCGTCCTCAAATCCTTCGGGGCGCCCGCCTCCGGCCATCAGCCTGCCCTCGGACTTGCCGATCTCCACGTAGCTCATGACCTTCTCGTAGTGCTCGGGGTGCACCAACGCCCCAACTTCGGTCTTCGAGTCGGAGGGCAAACCCACCTTGACCCTCTTGGCCTGAGCGGCGTAACGCTCCACGAATTCGTCATAGATTCCCCGCTGCACCAGGATGCGGGAACCGGCGGTGCACCTTTCGCCGTTCAGGGAGAAGACGCCGAAGACGGTCGCATTGATCGCGGCTTCGAGGTCGGCGTCGTCGAAGACTACGGCCGGGGACTTGCCGCCGAGTTCCATGGAAAGCCCCTTCAGGTAGGGCGCGGCGTTGGCGAAGATCGTTTGTCCCGTACCGGATTCGCCGGTGAAGGAAATCAACGGGACGTCCGGGTGTTTGACCAGGGCGTCGCCAGCATCCTCACCGAACCCGTTGACCAGGTTAAACACGCCCTCGGGGAGGCCCGCCTCCTCAAAAATTCCGGCCCACAACGAGGCCGAGAGAGGAGTAAATTCCGCCGGCTTGAGCACCACGGTGTTACCGGTCGCAATCGCCGGCGCGAGCTTCCACGATTCCAACATGAACGGCGTATTCCAGGGCGTAATGAGACCCGCGACGCCGATGGGCTTGCGGTTGACGTAATTCGCCTGGCGGCCGGGGACCTTGAACGCGTCGTCGTGCTGGGCAACGATCAGGTCCGCGAAAAACCGGAAGTTCTCCGCCGCGCGGCGAGCCTGGCCCAGGGCCTGAGTGATGGGAAGACCGGAATCGTAAGATTCCATCGCGGCGAGGCGCTCCCCGCGGGTTTCGACGATGTCCGCGATCTTGTTGAGCACCCGAGCGCGTTCCCGGGGAAGCATCGTGGGCCACGGGCCTTCTTCGAAGGCCTTCTTCGCGGAGGCCACCGCGGCGTCGATGTCGGCTTTCTTGCCCGCCGCCGCCTTGATATACGGCGTGTTGGTTACCGGATCGATGACGTCAAAGGTGCTTCCGTCCACCGAATCCACCGAGCGTCCGCCAATGTAGTGGCGGATCGCCTCGGGAAGGTCTTCGGGCTGTGCGTGCTGCTGTGTCTCTTCCGCAATCATGATTGCTCCCTTCGATCAGGACATCCGTAAAAGTCTGGAGTTAGGTCGTACTGCGTTGTTTGGCGAGGTAGCTCTTGAGGGTGTTGTGCCGGTGGTCTCGGGCAGCGCGTTCTAGGTCGACGACGTCGGCCCCGCTTTCGATGAGGTCCAGCATCTTCGCGTGCTCGGCCACGGACTCGCGAGCGCGCCCCGGAACAAACGAAAAAGTTGAATCCCGCAAGTGGCCCAGTCGCTCCCACTCCGCGGCGACCAGCTCCGTCATCCTGAGATTGGGGCACTTGGCGAAGAGCACCTGGTGAAAGGCCCTGTTGGTCTCGGTGAAGGAGTGCGGATCGAAGTCGTCCAGCGACGCCGCGAGCTGCTCGTTCAACTCACGGGCGTAGGCCAGATCCTTGGCGGTGAGATGCGGCGCAGCGAGGGCGGTTGCGGCTCCTTCCAGGATCCCGAGGCTCTCCATGGAGTACCGGTAGCGTTCCTCGTCGACCATCGCGACCTGCGCCCCGACGTTGCGCTGGAAGGTCACGAGCCCCTCTGCTTCCAACCGCCGAATCGCCTCTCGCACGGGAACCACGGACATATCCAGCTCTCGACCGATGGTGTTCAGCACCAGGCGGTATCCGGGGGTGAATTCCTGGCGGGCGATCCGCTCCTTAAGCCACTCATAGGCGCGTTCGGCCTTGCTCGTGCCGACGGCGGCGGGAACCTTGAGTTCGGTCATGATTGACCATCCTCGGAACCGTTAGACGTCTCCCGGTCGGAGAGCCACCGCTGGTAGGCCTCTTTCCACTCCCCGGTCGGCGGGAAAAGACCGTCCACGGCATGGCCTTCGGCCACGCGTTCGGCGACCCAGGCATCCTGAATCTCCTTGGCCTCGGCCGCGTTCAGGACCTCTTCGAGTGACTCACGGGGAATCACGATCACGCCGTCGTCGTCGCCAACAATCACGTCCCCCGGCACAACGGTCGCATTTCCGCAGGCCACTGCGACATCAGATTCCCAGGGAACGTGCTTCCGGCCCAGAACCGCCGGATGCGCGGCCGTGGAAAACACCGGCAAGCCGATCTCGCGGACGGCCGCCGAATCGCGGACGCCCCCATCGGTGACCACGCCCGCCGCCCCGTTGGACCGTGCGCGCAGGGCGAGGATGTCCCCCAAGGTCCCGGAACCTGCCTCGCCGCGAGCCTCGATCACGATGACTTCACCGGGCTGAACGGAGTCGAAAGCTTGTTTTTGCGCGTTATAACCGCCACCGAATTTCTTGAAAAGGTCTTCGCGGGCGGGAACGAATCGGAGGGTTTTAGCGACCCCGACGAGTTTGGTACCCGCTTGAGCCGGCCGGACGCCTTCAATGCTGACCTGGTTGAGCCCACGCTGACGCAGCTGTGCCGAAAGTCCCGCGGTGGGCGTTTGAAGGAGCCGCGCACGGATGTCATCCGGGAGCGGTCCGGTCGGGGTGGCATCGGTTGAGGGTTCGTCCTGATTCTCCGGAGCAAGGCCCGCCGCCTCGCGAGAACCCCACGCCTCTTCTCGCTGGCGGTCGTCCACGGCCGGCAGGGCACCGAGCTTCGGATCAAAGTCTCCGCGGCCTTCAACCACGCGCGTTACCAACCGCCCGGAGGTGGGAGTTCCCTTGGCGTGCGGGGCGTCCACTTCCACCTCGACGACGTCGCCAGGTGCCACGACGCTCGATCCCGCCGGGGTGCCAGTCAGGATCACGTCGCCGGGTTCGAGGCTCACGTGTTGGGAAAGGTCCGCAACGAATTGGGCGAGCGGAAAAATCATTTGACTCTCGGAGGTGCCGTCGCTCTGAGCAAGTTCTCCGTTAACCCACGTGCGCACGCGCAACTGGCCCGGATCGACGTCGCGCGCGTCGATGAGATCGGGGCCCAGCGGGGTGTATCCATCGCGGCCCTTATTGCGCAGGTTCGAGCCTTTGTCGGCGGCACGATAGTCGTAGACGCCAAAATCGTTGGCGGCAGTGACGGACTCGACGTAATCCCACGCGTCCTCGAGGCGAACATTGCGAGCGGGGCGCCCGATCACGAGCGCGACTTCGCCTTCGAAGGCCAAGAGTTCGGTACCCGCCGGGCGTTGAATCACGGCGCCGGAACCGGCCAGGGAACTGGTGGGCTTGAGGAAATACGAGGGAGCCTGGGGGCGGCGCCCTCGCTGTGCGGCCCGCGATTCGTAGGAGAGGTGCACCGCGATGATTTTTCCGGGGCGAACGGGCACATCAGCACAGTCGCCTTGGCCTCGAAACTCGGTGTTATGCGTTGACAACGCTGCGGGATCCGCCATGGAGCCTCCTCGTTGAAACTCTTGATTAGCTTCCCAAATCGTATATGATCGTATCTCAGATCACAAGTTACCCAGATCACAGCATGTGATGGGAGTCTCCGTGATCGTCGTTGATTCCATAGCGACCGGCACCCGAGACAAAGGAGTCTGCATGTCGGATCTTCACCATGACCCCACAACCACCACGGCGGCCCTCCGAACCGTGGCGCAGGCCAAGGAACAGCGCCGCGTCATCGCGGGAACCATCGTGGGAACCAGCATTGAGTGGTACGACTTCTTCCTCTACGCGTCGGCGGCGGGACTCGTTTTCGGCAAGCTCTTCTTCGGCCCGATGGGCCCGCAAGCCGCTCTGGTCGTGTCCTTCCTCAGCGTCGGGTTGAGCTTCCTCTTCCGTCCATTCGGGGCATTTCTCGCGGGCCATCTGGGCGATCGCTGGGGCCGCAAGCGAGTCCTCATGATCACGCTGATCGGCATGGGAGCCGCCACCACCCTGATTGGGGTTCTGCCGACCCACTCGAGCATCGGCGTTCTGGCTCCGATCTTGTTGATTCTGCTGCGGATCCTTCAGGGCATTTCCGCCGGTGGCGAGTGGGGCGGGGCCGCCCTCATGGCGGTCGAACACGCGCCCGTGGATCGTCGCGGAATTTACGGATCCGCGCCGCAGGTCGGGGTACCCCTTGGCCTCCTCATGTCTTCGGGCATCCTCGCCCTGATGACGACCATCGCGCCAGGCGAAGCGTTCATGGCATGGGGGTGGCGCATTCCGTTCCTGCTGAGCGTCGTCCTGATCGGCGTCGGCTACTGGATTCGCCACGGCGTCGAAGAATCGCCCGTTTTCCAGCAGATTGCGCAGGTCAAGGACGAGCGCAAGGCACCCATTGGGCTCCTGTTCCGTAAGCACGGAGTCCTGGTGATCTTTGCGGCCCTCATCTTCGCGGGTAATAACGCGGCCGGGTATATGACCACCGGCGGATTCATCCAGAGCTACGCAACGAACCCTGAGGGCCCTCTCGGATTCGACCGAGGCCCCGTGCTTCTGGCCGTGACCGGATCGGCCGTCACCTGGCTGATCTTCACCATCGTCGGCGGGTGGTTCTCGGATAAGGTCGGCCGGAGGACCTCCTACCTGGTCGGCTGGGTCGTCCTATTCCTCGGCATCCTGACACTTTTCCCGCTGGTCAATAGCGGCAGTTTGGGGATGCTCTTCCTCGGACTCGTGATCCTGACCATCGGCCTGGGCCTGACCTATGGCCAACAGTCCGCGACGTACACCGAGCTCTTCCCGGCCTCGGTGCGGTTCTCGGGGGTCTCAATTTCCTATGCGATCGGCGCGATCCTCGGGGGAGCCTTTGCGCCGATGATCGCCCAGTCCCTCCTCAACGCGACCGGCAGCACGGCGTCCATTGGCGTCTACTTGTGCGGCATCGTCGTCCTCGGATTCCTCTCCAACCTGTTGCTTCGCGACCGAACGGGTATCCCGCTGGGGCACGGCAACGAGGAGGCTCAGTCCGTGAGCCCACTCGTTTTCGCCGGTCGTAAGGACTCCTAGAGCAGGGCATCGCGACCTCATCGGACGACGGCGTGGCCAGAACCGGCCGCGCCGTCGTCCTTTGAATTTTTAGGACTTCCGCCCGACCGCGCCATGAGGTATCTTTCAGGTCATTGCCAGGTTATTCATCGCAAATAACCTCTGACATCAAGGAACCCCATGCACCTTTCCTCACTCGCACTGTCCATCACTCGTTGTGCCGCTGCCGGGACCCTCGCGCTGGCCCTCGCCTGGGCCCCGATGACAACCCTCTCGACTCCCGCACAGGCGGCGACGACGGCCGCCACGCAGGTGACCCCCAAAGGACCAACCTTCAATGAGACGGCCAAGTCCGTCTACATCCCCTCCGACCAAGGCGTTCGGTATTACATCACCGTCGACGGGGCCAACATCACCAAAGAAGGCCTCCCGTACGCCAAACCCGGCACTTACACCGAAGCTGACGGGCTCAAGGCCGGCGTACCCATCACCGTGACCGCCAAGTCCGCGGGCAGTTCCACGGTTCTGGTGGGGACGACGCACTGGGAGACGACCTTCCGCAAGGCACCCAGTTATGACCTCTCCCGCGGCGACGATTTCAACGACCCATCCGAACTGCCGTCGGACCAGTGGAACGTATACACGACCCGGGCATCGAGCCTGGGCGCCAACGGGAACACGATCTACACGGCCAACAACGTCTCGGTGAAGGATGGCAACCTCGAGATTCGCACCGAACGCCACTGCCTGTCAGGCTCGCAGGAGCCGAGCGCGGAGACCGTGAGCCCGGGCGGCGCGGTCTGCCCTTCGGGCACTCGGACGGCGTACACCTCAGGCCGCATCAACACCAGCTTCATCTACAACGCTCCCTTCCGCATGGACGTGCGGGCGCGGATGTCAGACGACGTCGTCGACGGCCTCCACTTCGCCGCGTGGCTGCGCAACGATCAGCCGTACTGCACCCAGGCGGGCGTGGAAAAATCCACCCTGGCGGAGCTCGACACCATGGAAGTGTTCAGTCAGCACTCCTACACCACCAACACCTCACACATCACCTGCACCAAGCAGCCCAATGGCGGAGCGGGCACCAAACGGGATGCCCACCGGATGGACACCCAAATTGCCGGCGCGTGGCACGAATTCTCGATGACCTGGGACGGATACGCGATCCGGTACTTCCTGGATGGCCAGCCGGTTCCTTCTAGCTGGGGTCAGACGCCGGAAACCACCGCGGCCACGCTCGGCATGAGCGACGAGGAGTTCCAGTCGGCGCTCAATGATCGCCCGTACCAGGCCATCATCGACTCGTTGGCCTTCGCCCAAGACACCACCTGGATCAATCCGCCCAAGGCCGACCAGCCCTTCCCCGCCCGGGTGGACAAGGTCGATTACATTCACATGACCCCGCTGGAGAACATTCATCCTGTCGGGGCCATTGACGGTAAGTGGAAGCAAAACTCCTGGCTCGGCGCACCCACCGCCCCGGAGACCGACGCCGGCCCCGTCGGTGCCCGCGTGCAGACCTTTGAGCACGGGGCGGTGTACTGGTCCGCCGCGACCGGAGCCCACACCGTGAAGGGCGCGATCCAGGGTGCCTACGACTCCCGTGGTGGTGCCTCCGGCGCCCTCGGATTGCCGACGACGGATGAGAACCAGCTGAAAGGCGGCGCGTCACAGTCCTTCCAGGGCGGCCAGATTCACTGGTCGCCGTCCACCGGGGCCCACGTGGACCGCGGGGCGATTCAGGCGTATTGGGCCCAGCGAGGATGGGAAAAAGGTTGGCTCGGCTACCCCACCGGAGATGAAATCACCGGACTGGCAAGCGGAGGCGCGTCACAGACCTTCCAGGGTGGAACGTTGTTCTGGGACGCACGGACCGGCGCGGTACACGAGGTCCACGGAGGGGTCTTGGGTACCTATGGACGTCACGGATACGAATCCGGTCGTTTGGGCTACCCCACTACCGACGAGATTCGCCTGCGGGGCGGGGTTTCTCAGGTATTCAACAACGGTGAGATCCACTGGTCACCATCCACCGGTGCCCACGCCACCTATGGCGCGATCCAGGATTACTGGCAACGCAACGGCTGGCAGGATGGCTGGCTCGGCTACCCCACCGGTGAAGAGACCCCCACGTCCGACGGCGGCGTGCGGCAAAGCTTCCAGCACGGTGAGGTGACCTGGTATCGCGACCGGCCGCTGAAGGCGGTACGGCGTTAGTCGGTCAGCACCGCGTCCCGGACTGTTGCGGGGTCCGGGTTCGCGGTGCTCGCCGAAGGCGCCTGAAACCCCAACATCTCCTCCACGTGCGGATGGTGACGGCGCGCTTCGTCGAGCGCGGCGATGATCCAGTCGGCCCGGAGATCGCCGGTGATGCGGCAGTCCAGAACGTAGACGCCGTCGGCGCCTTCACGAGCCCATTGCTCAAAATCGGCGAGGTCCCTCATGTTTGTGACGGTCGCGCTGCGAGCGCCCAAGGCCTGGAAGATGCCCGCGAAGTCGATGTCGGGAATCATCATCGCGGCATCGCTAACTCCACGGCGAGCGTATTGATGCACCTCGGCGCCGTAACCAGAGTCGTTGAGGAACACCACGACGCCGCGGCGGGCCGTTCGGACGAAGGTTTCGGCGTCGGCAATGCCCATGAGCCCACCGCCGTCACCCGAGACCAGCACGGGTAAGCGATCCCCGGCCGCTGTGATGACGCCCGCGGCTGAGGGAAGCCCTAGGCCGATCGACTGAAATTGGGTCCCCACGGTGATGTGACTATCAGGCCCTTGGGTGCGTAGGTAGGTCAGCGGCCACTGCATAAAGTGACCGCCGTCGGTAAAGACCACTCGATCAGGCGGAAGTACGTCGTTCAGCCGGCTCATGACCCGGCGGGGGTCGAGAAGGCCGTCGGGGGCCACCTCGTCACCGGCGGGCCGACGTTGGGCTTCGGCATCGGTCGGCACGGTGCGTGCGCGACGTCCGCCAACCCCCGACTGCCGCAGTTCCTCGCGGATCGCACGAATAGCGAGCGCCGCGTCCGAACGGCACGATAGGTTCACGCGCGGATTCGTCGGTTCTTCGGCGAGGTCGATCTGGATCACGCGGGCGGTGTCGCCAAAGGCGTGTCCGTGAGCCATGGTGAACTGGTTGAGGCCAGCACCGACCACCAGCACGACGTCGGCCCCACGGATTTCTTCCGCGGCGACCGGGGCAGCGAATCCCCCGCAAATCCCCAGATCTCGATAATTCGGCCGCCGGTCCTGGAAGGCGTGAAAGTAGCCCTGAGTCGGAACGGTGGTGGCGACATCTGCCCCTAGAGTCTCGGCGAGCCCCCGCAGGTCCGCTCGGGCCTCAAGCGCTCCGCGACCTGCGAGGATCAAGGGGCGTTCCGCCGTAGCGAGCTGGGAGGCGATGTCGCGCAGGACCGAGGCATTACCCTGCGGCGGTGTGGCGCGGTCCGGGATCGCAGGAATGATTTCGCCCCGTTCACCGATCAGCTCGGCTGAGAGATCGTACGGAATCGCCAGCACGACGGGCCGCGAATGGTCCCGAGCGTCGGCGAGCGCCTGGATCGTCACGGTTCCGACGTCGTGGCGCCCCACCGTAAAGGTCGGCACCCCGACCGCCTCGGCCAAGGCATCCTGTTGCACGTCGAGGGGTCGCGGGCCGGACGTCGGACGGTCCCCCACCACCAGCACGAGCGGGATGTGGGCCAGCGCCGCCTCGGCGAGGGAGGTCAGGGTGTTGGTGAAGCCCGCTCCGTAGGTCGCGGTGGCGACGGCGATCTTGCGGGTCATGCGGTAATACGCGTCCGCGGAGGCCACGGTCGCGGTCTCATGGCGGACGGGTGTCGGCGTGAGGCCTAGGCGTTCTACGGCGTCGATGAAATAGGCGTTGCCGTTGCCCATGAGGCAGAAGTACTGGTCAACGTGGCGCGAAAGGGCGCGCGCAATCGTTTCGGATACGGATTGCATGGTGTTTCCTCCGGAAGCACATATGAACTTGAGTAGGCCATATATGTCTGACCGCCGGAAGAAGCGGCTGAGTGTCCCTTTTTCGAACACCGACAACTACAGTGATGCCGGACACACTCAACATAAACCGAACGTTCGGTTGGCGCAACCTTTCGCGCATCACCTGACCTAATGCACGGGAGCCCCCCGCTGAATAGCTTCAGCCACCTCCTGAAGCCGCTCGGCAATCCCCCGAGGATCACCATCCCCCACGAAGACAGTAGCCACGGCGGCGGCTCGGCCACCCCGAAGATTCAGCGGGACCCCCACGGAGCGCAACCCCGTGATCACCTCATCGGCCGTCTCGACCCATCCACGCTCCCGCACGAGCCGAACCTGCTCCCGGTCAGCGTCGGTCACATCGCTCGGCCACTCATGTTCGGCGGTTTGAGCCAAGATGACCTTGCCGGGTGCGCCCAGCCGCAGCGGATGACTCGTGCCCGGGCGCTGAGCGACGACCGCAATCGCTTTGGGTGGCTCAACGCTCGACAGAGTCAAGCACTCGTCACGGTCGCGCACACCCAAGAAACACGTCATGCCCAAATCGCGCGCCGCAAGGGTCAACTCGGGCACCGCGACCGCCTGCAGATCCCGCTCGACGCCACCCGCGAGGGCCGCCAGCCGTGCACCGAGCACCAAGCCACCACCCTCGCGGCGCCCCACAAATCCGTGATCTTCAAGGGTTCTGATCAGCCGATATGCCACCGAACGATGCACGGCGAGCGCCGCCGCGACGTCGTCGATGGTTAGCGAACCAGGGGCTTCATCCAGGAGTTCGAGGATCTGCAATCCCCGACTGAGAGTCTGCGACGCCGCACCCTTGGCCTTCGAGTCCGCCATGACCCACCCTTCTGAGACCCTTGCCACATGTGACGCAGATCGTATATGGTCTGAAACTATTCGGAATGAGAATTCTACGTTCTCATATAGAACACACCGAAGCAATCGTGGCTCCAACATCGTGGTTGGGGAAGGAGACCCGCTCCATGCAGTTCCACCATCACGGCTATGTATCTGGCGATCCGACTCGTGAGGAGGCTTCAGGATTCGGCGTCGACCGCCCGGAGGAACTCCCCGATGCGGTGGACGTCCTCATCGTCGGGTCCGGCCCCGCCGGCATGATCCTTGCCGCTCAGCTCTCGCAATTCCCTGAGGTCAACGCGCGCATCATCGAGCGGCGACCTGGTCGCTTGGAGATCGGCCAGGCCGACGGCATTCAGGCTCGCAGCGTCGAGACCTTCCAAGCCTTTGGCTTTGCCAACAGCATCATCGACGAGGCATATCACCTGACCGAGATGTGCTTCTGGAAGCCCGATCCGCACAGCCCCGAAAATATTATTCGCACGGCTCGCCCCGTAGACGACCCGCAGGGAATCAGCGAATTCCCCCACCTGATCGTCAACCAAGCCCGCGTGCTGGACCACTTTGCGCAATTCGCCAAAAACTCTCCCGGGCGCATCGTGCCGGACTACGGCATCGAATTCCTTGACCTCGAGAACACCGGCGACGGCGAATACCCGGTGTCGGTCAAGCTCCGGTACACCAGCGGCGAGCACGAAGGTCAGGAGCGCACCGTCCGAGCGAAGTACGTCGTCGGATGCGACGGCGCCCGCAGCCCCGTCCGCCAGTCGATCGGTCGCACGCTCAGCGGAGACACCGCAAATCACGCCTGGGGCGTCATGGACGTTCTGGCCACCACGGATTTCCCGGACATTCGCACCAAATGCGCGATCCAGTCCATCCACGGCTCAATCCTTCACATTCCCCGCGAGGGTGGCCACCTCTTCCGCATGTACGTGGACCTCGGCGAGGTTGCCGCGGACGACAACCACGAGGTGCGCAAGACGACGATCGAGGACATCATTGCCAAAGCCAACGCGATCTTGCACCCGTACAGCGTGGATGTGAAGAACGTCGCGTGGCATAGCGTCTACGAGGTCGGGCATCGGCTGACCGACAAATTCGACGACGTCCCCGCAGATCAGTCCGGCCAACGCACACCCCGCGTTTTCATCACGGGCGACGCCTGCCACACGCACTCCGCCAAGGCCGGACAAGGCATGAACGTCTCGATGCAGGACGGCTTCAACCTGGGTTGGAAGCTCGGACACGTCCTTTCCGGGACAAGTCCCGAGTCGCTGCTGAGCACTTACTCCGCCGAGCGCCAGGTCATCGCGAAGAACCTGATCGACTTCGACAAGGAGTGGTCCAGCCTCATGGCGGCCAAGCCGGAAGATCTTCCGGACGCCTCCACCCTGGAGGACTTCTACGTCAAAACAGCGGAATTCCCGGCGGGATTCATGACCGAGTACACGCCGTCCATGATCACTTCAGGCACGGAGCATCAAGGGGCCGCCAAGGGATTCCCAGTCGGCAAACGATTCCACTCGGCTCGTGCCCACCGGGTGTGCGACGCCGTCCCAAGCCAGATCGGTCACGAGGCCACGGCGGACGGTCGGTGGCGCATCTACGTCTTTGCCGATACCCCGTCCGCCGGCGAACCCTCGCAATTGGCCGACTTTGCCGAGTGGTTCGCCCAGGACCCCTCGTCCCCGCAGGTGCGGTACACCCCTCAGGGCGCGGACGACGACGCCGTCTTCGACACCAAGGTCATCTATCAGCAGCCGCACGTGGCGGTCGAGATTAATGACGTCCCGCGAATCTTTAAGCCGACGGTCGGCCCGTTCAAGCTGACGTACCTCGAGAAGGTCTATGCGACGCTACCGGACGACGACATCTTCGAAGAGCGCGAGGTCAGCCGCGATGGCGCCGTCGTGGTGGTGCGCCCGGACCAGTACGTCGCCGCCGTGCTCCCGCTGTCCGCCACGGACGAATTGGCTCGATTCTTTGAACCAATTTTTACCGAACGGTAGTCACGGCGATCGGCACCATGCCGGTCTTCCGTCCCATGGCTGGGCCGTATCGCTGCGTGTGAGGCCCTGCCATGGGCGTCGTCGAGCTCCTGGACATGCCCTCCGCTGCGTCACACAATATAGTGACGCAATATTTCAAGATGCGGAGATTTCACCATGGCCGACGAAAGCCTCACCCAACAGTCCGTCCCCAATTTTCTGCCCGACGCCAACGCACTCGCCACGGAGCTCAAAGACCTCCGGCGCTCGCTGCATCGACATCCCGAACTGGGCAACAACCTCCCCTGGACGCAATCGGCCGTGATCGATGCCCTCGATGGCCTCCCCCTGACGATTCACCGTGGAAAGTCGGTGACCTCCGTGACGGCGGTTCTTGAAGGACAGTTGCCCGGTCCGACCGTCCTGCTACGAGGCGATATGGATGCGCTGCCGGTTGAGGAAAATTCCGGAGAAGACTTCGCCTCAACCAACGGGGCGATGCATGCGTGCGGACACGACCTGCACACCGCAGGGCTAGTCGGCGCCGCTAAGATCCTGAGCGCACACCGGGAGGAGCTCCCCGGCAAGGTCATTTTCATGTTCCAGCCTGGAGAAGAATCCCCCGGAGGCGCAGCACCCATGATCGAGGAGGGGGTTCTCGACGTCACGGGCGAACGACCCGTCGCAGCGTACGGGTTCCACGTGGTCCCCATGCCCCTCGGTGCCTTTATGTATCGCCCGGGAACCATCATGGCCGGGGCATACAGCCTGCGCGTCGTCGTGCATGGCAAGGGTGGTCACGGTTCGGCACCGCACTCGGCCCTGGATCCCGTGCCGGCACTGACCGAAATCGCCACCGGCATCCAGACCATGGTCACCCGACAGTTCGACGTTTTCGACCCGGTCGTCGCGACCATCACGCAGCTTCAGGCCGGAACCGCCGCCGTCAATGTGATTGGCGACGACGCCAGCCTCGGCGCAACCGTGCGTGCCATGAGCCGCGAGTCCGGCGAGAAGTTCGGCGTGGCCGTGAACCGCCTGGCGACTCACATCGCAGAAGCTCACGGATGCACTGCCGAAGTCGAATTCGCCACGCAATACCCGCCGACGGTGTGTGATGAGGAAGAGACCGAACGCTCGGCCGCCGCCCTCCGCAGGCTGGTGGGCGACGAAGCCGTGGTGAAGGTTCCCGAGCCACGCATGGGATCTGAAGACTTTTCGTTCGTCTTGGAAGAAGTGCCGGGAACCTTCATGTTCGTCGGCGCCTCCTACCCCGTCGAAGACCCCTGGAACCAACCCATGAACCATTCCGCCGAAGTCCGCTTCGACGACTCGGTGCTTCCGGTGCAGTCTGCTGCCCTGGCAACGCTGGCCTTCAACCGGTTAGTGGAGGCATAGCCGCCCCCCTTTTCGCCCTGGGTGCGGCATTCGGCTATCAGGTGGCGGTTTCCCAGTTGAGTGGGCCTGACCCCTGACCTGACGCAGGGGAAGGGAGGGAAACCGTCCCTGTTAGGTGGTGTTACCCGAGTTCTGAGGTGCTTAATGCCATTAGGTGGCGGCTACATCGCCTCCTAATAGCGGTAGGCCCCACCCAAGAGGGCTAACACCACCCAACCCGGGTAACCCCACCAAACGACGTGTTCCGCTTCGCGCCCACCATCATGATCGCCGAACGAGCTGCGGAGCGGCTCATCGACGAAGCGTAACTACCCGCCGGCGGCTAGATTCCCCGGCCGGGCGTCAAGATTCCGTGAGGGTCCAGCGCTGCTTTGATCGCGCGCTGGGCCCTCAACGTCGGTTCGTCGAATTGCAGCGGAAGTTCCCGGTATTTCAAGGAACCGACGCCGTGTTCGCCGGTGATGACCCCACCCATACTGATTGCGAGCTCGGTGATCCGGTCCACGACCTCTTCGGCCCGCTTCCTGTCTTCTGGGGTTTCGTCGGACTCTATGGCCGGATGCAGATTGCCATCGCCGGCATGGGCCAGAATGCTCACGCCACGGCCGGATTCGGCGGCGATCTCCTCAACGCCGCGCATCATCTCCACGAGGTTTCCCACGGGAACGCCGACGTCGCAATGTACGGCGTAGCGCCCGGCCAGCAGCGCACCGTTGGCGAGTCTCCGGGCCTCCAGGAGTTCTTCCCCCTCAAAGACCTGGCTTTGGGTGGCGCCCCACCGCCGGCACGTCGCGGCGAGAATCCCTGCGTCGCGCTCAGCCGTTGGCCCCACCGTTTTGCCCAGGAGGAGAGCCGCTTCCGGTTGCGGTAGCCCGCTCGGTTCAAATTCCTCGATCAAGCGAGCGCACGTCGCGTCGATCAGCTCCAGGACTTCCGGGCGTGGCTCGGTAGACACGATCGAGGTGACCGCTCGTCCCGCCGACTCGAGATCGTCGAAGCTCGCGAAAAAGGTCCGCGGCTCTCCTTCGGGAACCGGTTTCAGCCGCACCGTGGCGCGGGTGATGATTCCGAGCGTGCCTTCCGACCCCACGAAGAGCGGCGTCATGTTCAGGCCGGTGGAGTTCTTGATGGTGCGCGCCCCGGTATGGATGATGCTCCCGTCCGCGAGCACGACCTCCAAGGCCGCAACCGCCGCGTCGGTGGTCCCGTGCGCTATGCACCGGAGGCCTCCGGCGTTGGTCGCGATATTTCCGCCCACCGAAGAGATGTGGGCACTGGCGGGGTCCGGCGCAAAGAACAGGCCGTGCTCGCGCGCGGCGGCGTCCAACTCGGAGGTGATGACTCCGGGTTCGACGTCGGCCAGACGGTTCTCGACGTCGATGTCCAGGATCGCATTCATAGCGTCCAGGGAGACCACGAGGCCTTCGGGATACCCCAAGGATCCGCCCGAAAGACCCGTTCCCGCGCCCCTCACGGACACCGGCGTGCGGGTCCGATTCGCCCAGCGCAACGCACGGGCGACGTCGTCCGCGGAGCCCGCGACGACGACGCCCCGCGGCATCCCCTCCGGTTCCGCGATGGATCGGTCATTGATGTAGCCGCGCACTTGGTCGGGATCGGTGAGTAGGCGCGTGCCGAGTTCGGCGGCCAAGTCGTCGAGTGTATCCGTGGGGTTGTGGGTCGTCATGCTTCCTCGTGCTCTATTCATGGCGTGGGTCTCGCAGACAGGGCCGCCGACCAACAAGGTCAGCGGCCCCTCCGGTCGAACTCAGATGTCGCCTCGCGGATTCAGCAGGGTGCGCACGGCCACCGAAATGGTCGCGACGTTCACCTCGGCTTCGTCCTCCGCGGCCTTGCGAATGTCGTCGGCCATGTCGCGGGTCACGCGCGCCAGGCCCGATGCGACGGCCGGATGATCTTCCTCCCACGTCAGAAGCGCCTTCCGAGCACTCTCGGGATCCTCCGGCAAGGACGTGCCCGCCTGAGAAAGGCCTTCCACGACCCACTCGGTCAGCATCTCGGCCGCCCGGTACACGTCGGCCCGCAAACTCGCGCGCAATACCGACTCCCACCGATCCACCCGCGGCAGATCGGTCACGGCGGACAGCAATTCGTGCATCGAGTACCGCTCATACACCGCGAAGTAGACCAACGCAGCTTCCTTCGCTTTGACGCCGGTCGCCTCCGCCACCAAACTGACGTCGAGCAATGGGAGCACCGCCCAGAAGCGGGCCCACGACGTCGCGAGCTCCTTCGGCAGCCCCCACGATGAGCCTTCCTCCTCCCGCTCGCGAAGTTCCTGAACCGCCTCGTCGGACAAAAGGTCCGTCAGCTCATCCACCACGTCGACGCCGGGTCGCAACCGCTGGATCGCAGGCTCAATGACCTCGTCACCGCCCTCTTCGGACGGTGATACCAGCCCGTTCCGAACCACCCAACGCACCGCTCGATCCGTGAACCGCTGGATGCCTTGGATAACGGCGCGCCACGCCTCCGGGTCGGTGTCCGCCGGGATATTCCGGTGTAGCTCGCGCAAGTGTGGAAGGTCGAAGAGCTCACACACCACGAGGAAGGCGCTCGCCACGGTCGATGCGCTGGCACCGGTTTCCTCCACAATGCGTTGCACAAAGACGATCCCCGCGGTGTCGATCATCTCGTTGGCCACTCGCGTGCAGATGATTTCTCGACGCAGAGGATGGGACTCAAAGTGATCCCCGAAGCGCTCGGTCACGGCGCTCGGGAAATACTCCCGCAAGATCTGGGCCAACCAAGGATCACGGCCGAAATCGTCGTCCAGAAGAGCTTGGGTGGCTTCGATCTTGGAGTACGCGAGCATCACGGACAGTTCGGGGAGCGTCAGGAGCTCTCCCTGCTCTCGACGCCGCGCGAGTTCCTCGTCGGACGGCAAGAACTCGACCGCACGATTCAACTCGGCATGCTCCTCCAAGTAATGGAGGAAACGCGAGGCAGAGCTGTTGGTCGGGCGGGTTCCGAGGCGTTCTGCCTGCAAGACGATGTTCTGGTCGCCATTGCTTCGCAAGACCCTATGACCGACCTCCTCGACCTGAGCCTCGATGAATTCGGCCCTTTCCTCCGGGTCCAAGTGCGACTTCTCGACCAACCGGTCCACCAGGATCTTGAGGTTGACCTCGCGATCGGAGGTTTCCACACCCGCGGAGTTATCCACCGCGTCGGTATTGACCAAGACGCCGCGTTGGGCGGCCTCGATGCGAGCGCGCTGGGTCAGGCCCAGGTTTCCTCCCTCGCCCACCACGCGGACCCGCAATTCCGAAGCGTCGATGCGCAACGGATCATTGTCCGCATCGCCGGCATCTCGGTCGCGCTCGTCGGACGCTTTCACATAGGTGCCCGCGCCGCCGGTGTACAGCAAGTCCACGGGCGCCTTCAGGATGGCCGAAACCATGCGCGCCGGAGAGAGGCTCGTGATCTCGTCGTCCAGCCCCAGGGCCTCGCGCATCTGCGGCGTAACGCGAATGGATTTCTCCGTGCGCTTGAAGACACCGCCGCCCTCGGAAATCAGCGATTCGTCGTAGTCCGTCCAGTACGGCCGGGGGAGGTCAAAGAGCCTCTGACGTTCCTGGAAGGAGCGGGCGGCGTCCGGATTGGGGTCGATAAAGATGTGGCGGCTGTCGAATGCGGCGACCAAGCGCGTGTGCTCCGAGAGCAGCATTCCGTTGCCGAAGACGTCGCCCGCCATGCCTCCGATGCCGACCGCCGTAAAGGGCTCACTCTGGCAGTCCACCCCGAGCGACGCGAAATGTCGTTTGACCGATTCCCACGCGCCCTTCGCGGTGATGCCCATGTCTTTATGGTCGAACCCGACCGATCCGCCCGAGGCAAAGGCATCCCCCAGCCAGAAGCCATTCTCTTGGGAGATCGAGTTCGCGAAGTCCGAGAACGTCGCCGTTCCCTTATCCGCCGCGACCACGAGGTAATGGTCCGGGCCGTCCAGAATCACGACGCCGTCGGGGTGCACCACTTCGTGCTCACCGGTTGCGTTGGTCTCGAGATTGTCGGTCACGTCCAGAAGGGACTGAATGAATAACCGGTAGGACTCTTCGCCCTCGCGCTGGTAGCCGTCCGGGTCTTCGTCGCGACCGGGAGCGTTCTTGGGGAAGAATCCTCCCTTAGCTCCGGTCGGAATAATCACGGAATTCTTGGTCATCTGCGCCTTGACCAGCCCAAGGATCTCGGTCCGGAAATCGTGCCGACGGTCGGACCAGCGCAAACCTCCGCGAGCGATCGCGCCGAAGCGCAGATGCACACCCTCAACGCGCGGCGCATAAACCCAGATTTCGTAGGCCGGACGAGGCAGGGACGCCGCCTCGATCTCGCGCGGGTGCAGCTTCAGGGCGATGGTTTCCTGGCCCAAGTATGCGTTCGTTCGAACGGTCGCGGAGACGACGTCGGTCAGCGTCCGTAAGAATTCGTCTTCCTTCAGTCCGTCGACGTCGTCGAGCGCTTCCCCAATCCGCTGACGGATCGACTCCTGCTCTTGACGACGCTGGTCCTTGGTGAGGTTTTCCCCGTGCTCGGGGTCGTGACCGGCCTCGAAGAGCTCGACAAGAAGACGGGTGACCGCGGCATTGTGGATCAGGGTGTCGGCCATGAATGAGGTGCTGTAGCCCGTACCGAGCTGCGCCAAATACCGGCAGTAGGCTCGCAGCACGGCGACGGTGCGCCACGGGAGCGCCTCGAACATGACCAGCCTGTTGGCCGCCCCCGCCTCAGTTCGGCCCGTCAAAGCCGCGCACAACGCATCGTCCAAGAGCGGGAGAACCTCGTCCGGATCGACGCCGTCGGGGAAGGACACCCCAAAGTCGTAAAGGTGAACGACGGCGCCGTCGTCGACTTTGACCCGGTACGGGACCTGATCGATCACGTGCAACCCCAGGTTGTGCAGGGTGGGAAGGAGCTCGGCGAGCGGAATGGCTTCCCTCAGGTACACGTGCAACCGAAGCTGAGTCTCGGACGCCTCGTCGGAGCCCTTATCCGTGCCGTGGACCAGACGTAACGCCGAGGGATGCTCCGCGCCGGGTTCCGCCAGCTGGCTAAGGGCCTTGGCATCGAGCCTCTCTTCGGGGAACGTGAAGTGGACTCGTTCCGCCACGATGTCGATCTTCTCGTTTCCAGCCATGCGCGTTCCTTTCGATTCCGGCGACGACCACCGTGGTGGTCCACGTAACACTGTTTTCAGGGTACGGGGATGACGGCGGGCACAGTCATCCCGTTTCAGCATGTGGGGCGCACGTTACGCAGGCTACGCCGGCCATCGCCCGCGAATTCACGGCTGGTTCAGGCGAGATCGACCCTTCAGGTTACGGGGCGCAATATAGTGTGAGGCAGGCATCGACCTGGAGGATTCATGAGCGAAGAGCACGAACGGCGCGACCGAATATCCCGGACTCTTCTCCCTGGTGGCGAGGAGCCGGACCCCCGGTTCACCTTGGCCAATGAGCGAACGTTCTTGGCCTGGATCCGTACCGCGTTAGCCTTTTTGGCCGGCGGCATCGCGCTTGAAGCCATCGCCAGTGGGATCTTCCCCGAGGCTCTGCACCGTGGCCTAGCCGTTCTGGTGATCGCGCTGGCGTTCCTCGTCAGCCTGGGCGCGGCCGTCCGATGGTGGCGCACCGAGAACCGTTTGCGACACGGCAGGCCCCTGAGCCTTCCGCTCATTGTCCCCTTGCTCAGCCTGGGCGCTACGGTGGCCGCGTGCTTGATCCTCGTGATGGTCTTGCGGTGACCCCCTCACCGTCTCCTTCGAGCCAGGGTCACCTGCCAGACCAGCTCACCGAACCCGCCGACCCCGGCCTCCAGCCCGAGCGGACCGTGCTCGCGTGGGGCCGAACGGTGCTCGCGGTGGGGGTGATCGGAGCCTCCTTTCTCCGTTGGGTGCCAACCTTCGGGCCGTGGGTCGTCATACTCAGCCTGGTGGCCGCTCTGACGAGCACCGGCATCTACCTCACGCAACGACGCCGGTACCGCCGCCAATCTCACGGCCTTCGGCGCGGGCAATTGCATGCCGACCCCCTCGCGGTCGGGCTAGCCAGCCTGGCCGTAGCGGTCATGTCCGTCATCGCCGTGGTGTTTATCCTCGTGAGCGGCCGGTAGAACGTCCCCCGTTGCGGGCCACCCGGATAGCTTCCGTTAACGCACGACGGCGCGATGACCTCAGCCATCGCGCCGTCGTGCGGAGCCTCGAGCCCCGAGGGTTCTTCCGCTAGATCAGGCCGCGCAGGGTGCGCACCGCCACGGAGAGCGTCGCCAACCGCGGCGCAACATCATGGCCCTCCAGCTCCTGGCCGAGCTCTCCCATGAGACGCTCGATGCGGGAGGAATGCACGGGATGCTGCTCTTCCCAAGCAGCCACAACCTCATGGGCCGCGGCGGGATCCTTCGGCCACGAAACCGATCCGCCGTTCAGTTCCCCGTGCGAAATTTCCCGGGCCACGGTGACGGTCAACGCGGCGACGGTCTCGTACAGATCCGACCGCAAGGACGAGCGCGCCAGAGTCTCCCACCGGTCGCTCCGCGGCAAACGCGACACGGCCGCAAGCAACCGGTCGATGTTGAACCGGTCCGACAACGCGTAGTACAGCACCGCGGAACCGCGCAGGTCGCACTCCGTCTCCTCGTCGAGCACGGCAATATCCATGAGCGGGAAGACGTCCAGCAAGCGGGCCCACTGAGCGGCAAGCCCCGCCGGAATGTTCCAGGAGAGGGCCTTCTGCTCCCGTTCGCGAAGCTGCGCAGCGGCCTTCTCGCCCAACAGGCTCGGGACCTCGGGGGCCAGCTCCAAGGCCGACGCAAACCGGTCGATCACGGCCTTGATCTGCACGTTCTCCGGAACCTCATGGCGCAGGTCGCCGGTCGCCAACGATCCTTCGTTGATGAGCCAACGAGTCGCACGGTCAATCACACGCTGAATTTCGCGGGCAATCGACCTCCACGCGGAAAGGTCAATGCTGGCCGGCAAATCGCGGTGCGCAGCCATGAGCTCGCGAATGTGGAAGAGTTCGCGAGTCACCAGGAACGCGCTCGCCACGGTCGCCGCCGAAGCCCCGGTTTCCTCGATGGCCCGGTAAGCGTAGGTGATCCCGGCGACGTCGACCATTTCGTTGGCCACGCGCGTGCAAATGATCTCCCGACGCAACGGGTGCTCGGCCAGATACTCTCCGAAGCGGCTGGTCACGGCCTCGGGGAAGTATTCGTCCAAGATATTTTCGAGCCACGGGTCATCGCCGAAGCCGCTCTCGAGCAGGGCGCTGGTCAGGTGAATCTTGACGTACGCCGTCAGCACCGCGAGCTCCGGACCGGTCAAACCCCACCCCTGCGCGATGCGCTCCTCAAGCTCATCGTCCGAAGGTAGGAACTCGATCTCTCGGTTGAGACCCGCGTTGTCTTCGAGGTGATCCATCAGGCGTGCCGCGGTGGTGTTGGTCGGCATCGTACCCATCCGCTCAGCCTGCAACAGGCCGTTTTGCTCGCGGTTGGTCTCCAACACCAGCGTGCGGACGGCGTCGGTCTGTGCCTCAATGAACGACGCGCGCTCGGCCGGATCCAAGAGACCCTTGGCGACCAGTCGATCCACCAGGATCTTGATGTTGACCTCACGGTCGGAGGTTTCCACGCCGGCCGAGTTGTCGATGGCGTCCGTGTTGACCAAGATTCCCTTGCGGGCGGCTTCGATGCGGCCAAGCTGGGTCATGCCAAGGTTTCCGCCCTCGCCAATCACGCGCACCCGCAGGTCCTCGCCGTTGACGCGCAGAACGTCGTTGGCCTTATCCCCGACCTCGCCGTGGGTCTCGGAAGCAGCCTTGACGTAGGTGCCGATCCCGCCGTTGTACAAGAGGTCCACCGGAGCCTTAAGGATCGCGGAGACCAGGTCGGCGGGCGCCAACCGCGTGACGCCTTCCGAAAGCCCCAGGGCCGCACGGATCTCCGGGGTTAGCTCGATCGACTTCTCCGCGCGGGAGAACACGCCACCGCCCGCCGAGATCAGCGAACGATCGTAGTCCTGCCACGAGGAACGCGGGGTGTCGTACAGCCGCTGACGTTCGGCAAAGGAGGTCGCCGGATCCGGGTTGGGGTCGATGAAGATGTCCCGGTGATCGAAGGCAGCCACGAGCTTGGTGTGCTCGGAGCGCAATAGACCATTGCCGAACACGTCACCGGACATGTCGCCCACGCCCACGGCGGTGAATTCTTCGTTCTGGCAATCGATGCCAAGCTCGGCAAAGTGCCGCTTGACCGATTCCCACGCGCCACGAGCGGTAATGCCCATGGCCTTGTGGTCGTAACCGACCGAGCCACCCGAGGCGAAAGCATCGCCCAACCAGAAGCCGTACTCCTGAGAGATCGAGTTCGCCAGGTCTGAGAACGAAGCCGTACCCTTATCCGCGGCCACCACCAGGTAGGTGTCGTGGCCGTCGAGCGCGACGACGTCGTGCGGGGTCACCACGTTTTCCTGACCCGCCTCGTCGGTCACCAAGTTATCCGTGACGTCGAGCAGGGACCGGATGAACAGGCTGTAGGCTCCCCTGCCTTCGGTCATCCAGGCCTCGCGGTCCTTCGAGGGGTCCGGGAGTTGCTTGGCGAAGAAGCCACCCTTGGCGCCCGTCGGCACAATCACGGCGTTCTTCACCATCTGGGCTTTGACCAGCCCGAGCACCTCGGTGCGGAAGTCTTCACGACGGTCCGACCAGCGCAATCCACCGCGCGCGATGTCACCAAAGCGCAGGTGCACACCTTCAACGCGGGGCGAGTACACCCAAATTTCGTATTCGGGACGCGGCAGCGGAGCCGAGCTGATCTTCTGTGGCAGAAGCTTGACGGCGATGGAATCGTGCCCGACGTACGCGTTCGTCCGGACGGTGGCGGCCACGACCTCCGTCAGGGCGCGCAGCATCTTGTCGGCGTCGAGGGTGGGCACCTGGTTGAGGGCGTCGTCGATCTCGGAAAGGATCTCCGCGCGGCGGGCCTGACGCTGTTCGGTCGACTCTCCCGTGGCGGGATCGAAGCTGGACTCGAACAGCCGGACCACCAGGCGGGTCACCGCGGGGTTCGCCAACAAAGTGTCAGCCATGAAGCTCTGTGAGAGACCCGTGCCGAGCTGGACCAGGTACCGCACGTAGGCGCGCAAGACCGAGACCGTGTGCCACGGCAATTTCTCGCCGAGCACGAGACGGTCCAGCGAGTCAGACTCCGCACGACCGGCCAGAACGGCGCACAAGGCCTGCTCATAAAGGTCGCCGATGTCCTCAGGACGGACGCCCTCGGGGAAGGTCACCCCAAAGTCGTAGAGCAAGAAGTTGCGGCCATCGGCGGTCGTGAGATCGTAAGGCTTCTGGTCGACGACGGTGAGCCCGAGGTTCTGCATGATCGGCAGAAGCTCGGTCAAAGTCTTCGGTTCGCGGAGGTACGTCTTGAGCCGGTACTCGTTTTTGACCCCGTTCGCCGCGGCGTCGGGCCCGGTGCCGTGGATCCGCACGGCCGCAGGGCGCTCGGGACCGGCCGATTCGAGCTCTTCGAAGATTCCGGCGTCGGCGACGGCCTCGGCGATGTCGTAGTCGGCGCGGTAGGTCACCGGTGCCGCGTTGACCCATCGAGAGGCCAATTGCATGTTCTGTGCGCCGATTGCCTCTTCCAGTGCCTCAGGCCAGGAACGGGTCGCCTCCTGAAGCCTCTTCTCCAGGGCGTCCACATCGACGTCGGGGATGTGATTCGGCTCGGTGAGACGCAAGCGCAAGAACAACCGCGCCAGTGCCGAGGCGGAGTGGCGGATTTCGAAGTCGATCGAGGCCAAATCCATGGTCTCGTTGAGAACCTTCTCGATGCGCAATCGGACGCTGGTGCTGTAGCGGTCTCGCGGCAGGAAGACCACGGCTGAGACGAAACGACCGAATTCGTCCGGTCGAAGGAACAACCGCGTACGACGACGTTCTTCCAACCCAATGATGCCGGCGAAAGTCTCGGTGAGACTGTCTTGATCGGCCTGAAGCATCTCCAGGCGCGGGTAATCCTCGATCATGCCGGTGAGGGTCTTATCCGAGTGGGAACCGGGCTGGAAGCCCAAGCGGTTCCGGATCACCCGGACGCGTTCACGCATGAGGGGAGCTTCGGTTGCCGGGAGGGAATAGGCCTGCAGGGAGAACAACCCCAAGAGCACGTATTCGCCGATCACACGGCCGTTGGCATCAATGTCGCGGACACCCACGTAGTCGAGGTATTCGTGACGGTGAATGGTCGACCGAGAATTCGCCTTAGTGATGTAGACGATCTTGGAATCGCGGGCGTTCTCCTTAGAGAGGCCCGTGAGGTGCTTGCAGGTGGGACCCACGGTTTCGTCGGCGTTTTCGGAGTGGTCCGCGAGGATTCCGAGGCCGGTTCCGGGGCGGTCCCAAATGCTCGGTCCTTCAGGACCGTCACGCAGGTCGCGTTCCTTGTATCCGAAGAACAAGAAGTTGTCCCGGGCCAGCCAATTCAGGAATTCCTGAACCACGCGCGGGTGCTCGGCGGCATCAGGCGCTTCCGACCCACCGGTCCGAACGGGCTCGGGGAGAGAACCCACTCGTTCAGATAGGGCGATGACTTTGTCTCGGATGGCCTCGGCGTCGTCGTTGGCGTGGCGGACATCGGCCAAGACGGTGCGGACGCTGCGGGCGATCTCTTGCGCGGTCTGTTCGGACTGTCGCCCGAGAAGCTCCACCGAAATCCAGGACTCCACCGCGCTGTTTCGGCCTGTTGCTCGGCCCAACGACGGCAATACCGCCGTGTCGCCACTGGCCACCGGCTGCTTAAGGTTCAGACCGCGCAGCTCCTCGATGGCGCCGGTCTCGCGATTGCGGTTGACGATGAAGAGCGGGTGGAACAACGCGTCCGATCCGCCATAACGCGCGGCCACCTCGGACGTCACGGTCGAGACCAAGAACGGCATGTCGTCGGTGACGACCATGAGAATCCACGAATTGCCGTGGTGCACGACCTCGACGTTCGTTCCGCCAGGCTCGCGGGTCTCGGCGAGCTGCCGGTGCAAGCGGGCGCGCTGGGTCAGCTCTTCTTCGCTGAATTCCGCCAGATCGTCCTGCGTTGCGTGCTGATAATAGGTTTTAATCCAGGCTTCGGGTCCACCGGAGTCGCTTCCGCCACTTCCACTGTGTGGCTGACGGTTGTCGGTCTCATCGGAACCGGGCTGCTGGTTTAAGGGCACGTCAATTACCTTCCTAGAAGACTGCACCACCTCGTTGTGGTTGTCTTTACCTCCCAAAGGATACCCACCTCAAATGAGGAAATTCGCGCTGCGCGTCAGGGCGTTTGCTCAGGGCCGGAAAATTGCGCACTTCCGCCCAGATGGCGTAGTGGTCTGCCGCAGATTCGTTCAGCCGTCCACGGCCGCGGACTCCTCCAAAGGCGTGGGCCGCGGCGTGCGTCGCGAGATCAAGACCATGCCGATGAGGTGCACCGCGAACCCGACGGCGGGCCCCACGTAGAGAGCGATGACGGTGCGAGGAACGAGGTCCAACGGCAAGAACAGGAGCGCGGCGGCGAGGATCGCAGCGACCACCCAACCGATGATGTAGAGCCGATGCGCGTTCAGTGCCAAGACCGCAGTCCCGGAGAGCACGAGCAAAGCCATGATCGCCGAGCCGAAGGTCAGGGATCCGAGAAGCCATCCGTGGATCACCTCGTGATACGCGGCCGCCTCTTCAGGCTTTGGCCCGTAAATCAGGAAGAACAGCCACGGACCAATGACCCAGGCCAGGGCCGCACCCAACGCGCCAATGCCCAGCAGCGCGCCCACCGGTTTGGCCATCGCCGCAACCGGGCGATGTCGCTGCTTGAGAAATGCCGAGATCGCCACTCCCTGGAAGGCCTGGAGGGGAATCATGATCGGCGAACGGGTAATCGAGATCGCGAGGATCAACGCCCCCATCCCGATCTTCGTGTTGCTCGAGGCATCGTCGCCCACGCTGGCTTTGAGCACCACGGGGAGCCCCACCATCAGCACGGCCGAAGCAGTCGAGGAGCCCATGGCAAACAGAATGTTCTGGACGAATCGTCCGGCGCCGACGTCGGCCCGAACCGCAAACGTCTTGCGCCCTTCCCGTGTGAATGCCGCAATGAGAATCCACAACAGGACGGGCGAGACGGTTGCGGCCTCGAGGCCACCGAGCGAGCCGGCGAAGAGCGCGACCACGATCATGGCGATCAGGCGCGACGCGGCCTCGCCACCGCCGAGTCCCGAAAATTGGAACCACTTCTGCCGTCCCGCGGCGGCACCGCTCATGGCGACGTGCACCGCATACAGGCAGGAGCCGAAGCACATCAGGAAAACGGCCCATCCCATTCCGGTGGGCACTTGGCTTTGGGCCCAGAAGGGGGAACTGAGGCCGACCACCGCGGCAATGGCCACGCCGAATCCGGCGGCCACGAGCATCACGCGGGTGCCAGATGAAGGGCCCGTGCCAACACGTCGGTTCAGCTCGGCCGCCCCGACTGCGCGCGTCGTCTCTTGCTGCACGCCCGAGACGATGCCGTAGATGCCGAACAGGGCCGACCAAAACACCAGGAATTCGGTGACCCCTTCACCGGACAGGGCGTGCTTGGCGATGAACGTGGCCCCTAGCGCGGAGACCGCGGAAATTAACGACGCCAGAAGGATCGTCGAAGATTCCCGTTTCGAGATGGACTTCTGGTCCGGACTGTTCTCTGC
This sequence comes from Kocuria sp. HSID16901, assembly GCF_003989425.1. NCBI lineage: Bacteria > Bacillati > Actinomycetota > Actinomycetes > Micrococcales > Micrococcaceae > Kocuria > Kocuria sp. HSID16901. The sequence continues at coordinate 71,899 of NZ_RBLM01000010.1, forward strand.
CGTTACCTCGGAGCCCATACCGCTCGCGTAGGGGGCCTCCCCTTCGCCGACTCGATCCACGTGCGGCCCTATTTGACCAGGTGAGACGCGAGGTTCTTGACCCCGCCCCAGTTCTGGATCTTGGCGGCCTTGGGCAGAAGGCTCGCAGCGTGCAGACGGGAGGAGAGGTGCAGGCGAGCGACGTTCGCAGCCTTATTCCAGCCGAGGGCCGACATCTCTTCCCGCATCATTTCGAAGAAGCGGCGCTCCTCATCGAAGCGGGTGCCGTCCAGGGCACGCCACGAAGAGTCGGAGGCCTTGTGACGGCGGTACATGAAGGCGGCGGTCTCGTCGTAGAACAAGGCGCCACCGGACATGGCCACGTCCATGACCAGGCACATGTCCTGAACGACATCGAGGCCTTCCCGGAAGCCCAGGCCCACGATGGTCTCAGCTCGCCATCCGAGGGACGGGAAGTACAGCCAGTCGCCGCGAAGGATCGACACGGCGAGGTCTTCGCCCTTAAGCACCGTGGTGCTGTTGGGACGGTAGAACGCCTTGGTCTTCTCCACCAGCGTGTTCGAGGGAGCGTTATTCTCGTCGATCACAAACACACCGGGCTGGAAGATGCCGGCCTCGGGGTGCTCTTCCGCGGCACGAATGAACCACTCGATGTAGTTCGGCATCATGACGTCGTCCGCGCCCATGACCACCACGAGTTCGTTTTCGACGAAGGTCAGGCACTTGCGGTAGTTCCCGTTGGCACCGAGGTTCTTTTCATTGCGCATGTAGGTCACGCGCTCATCGTTGAGGGAAGCGAACCAACCGGGGATCGATTCGTCGGGGTAGCCGTCGTCGACGACGATCAAGCGCCAGTCGTCGCTCGTCTGGTGCAGCACGGATTCAACCGCCTGCTTCATGAGGGCAACGTCTCCGTAGTAGGGGAACAAAATGTCAACGGTCATGGCTTCTCCGTGGTGTCGTTGGACTCGGCATCGTGTATCGGATGTTGGGGAAAAACGGTCTCGGGGCGGCTCGCGTCCCGAGGGTCTTTCGTCTCACCAACGGCGCTGGAGCCGTGGGCTTTGACGTCGTGGGGGCCTTCGTCCTCGGCCTGGACGATCGGCATGGCCTGTGTGGGATTACGAAAGCGGCTGATCTCTTCGAGCTGGCGATTCAGCAAGGAGCGCTGGATAGCAGCTTCCTCGGCCAGAACCCGCGTTTCATCTTCCAGTCGCGAAATCTCCAAGGAAAGGTGCAGGCACACGCCCAAGAGCAAGACCAACCCGATGAGGAACAGCAGGTTGACCGGGGTGGCCACTCCCACCAGGGAGGCCACCTTATCCAACAGGCGGGGGAACACCATGAGGACGGCGATGACCAGAGCGGTCAGCAGCCACAGGGCCGCGTACTTCTCACGCAGCTTGAGGTTCCGGACCAGTCGCAGGACCGAGACCACAAGGATCAGGCCCAGGATCAGAAAGAAAATGGATGCCGTGGTCATTCACTGCCTCCCTCGGGCTCGTTGACGGTCATGCGCTTGCGCGTCATCGAAATGAAGAAGGCGAACATGGAGCGGATCAAATAGATCGCGGCCTTATACGGATTATTGGACGGCTTTCCGGCTTGACGCTCACGCATTTCCACGGGCACTTGAGTCACCGTAAGCCCGGCGCGCAAGGCCATCGCCAGGGAGTCGATCGTGTCCCCTAAGTATTCGGCCGGGAAGTACCGGCAGTACTGGGAGATCGCGCGTCGGTTAGCGGCCCGGAAACCACTCGTCACGTCGGTCAAGCGGGTCTTGGCGACCCGCGAAAACATCAGGGCTAACAGGTTCATGGCCCATCGACGCGGCCCAGTGGCTTTATAGGTGCCGCGTTCGGCGAATCGGGCACCGATGGAGATATCGGCGTGATCCAATCCAGCGAGCACTCGCTCGATGTCCCGGGGGTCGTGTTGGCCGTCGGCATCCACTTGGATCGCGCGGTCGTAGTCCAGGCGTTGTGCGTACTTGAACCCGGCGCGCATGGCTCCGCCGACTCCCATGTTGTACGGCAGCTGAAGCACACTGGCACCCGCGGCGCGCGCAATGCGAGCCGTGTTGTCGGTCGACCCGTCGTCGACGACCAGCAGATCGTGGCCGGGCATGGTGGATTGAAGCTCCCGGATGGTCGATCCGATGACTTCATCTTCATTCCACGCGGGCATGATGATGAGGCAGCTCAGCGTTCGTTGAGCGTCGGGTGAGTTAGCCATAGTCCTCTCAGCCTACCTGGTCACCGGCCGCGACCGTATTTGCGCGTGGCGGCGCCATGAGCGCCGAGTACCGTCCAAAGCCGCAGGCCATCGTCAGTTTTCGCCGCACGCCGTGATCTTCAGGAGCTTCGCGTCCCCGGCCTGATAGACCGTAGTGGCGAGGCCGCGTTGTTCGAGGTCCGCGAGTCCCGCGTACTGCCCACTGTGGTCACCGTGGTTCACCTCTTTTTTCCCGAAATCCAGGACATATCGCGCGTTCTCCTGGTGAACGGCCGAGCAGACCTTGGGATCGCTTCCGGCTTCGTTGAGTGAATGATTGATGATGTCGACCGACGGCGTCGGAATGTACAGGGCGTGCGAGGCGGTGACGTGACGGCCCGCGAGCGCGTAGGCGAGGCCTCCCCCGTTCCAGGGCATGGTCACGATCTTTTGGTCGCGGGGAACGAGCGCATTCACGTGATCGATGACGTCGAGTTCGTCTGTTGTGATGAGTTGTGAATCGGCCCGCGGTTGGTACGTCGCGTAGGTCTGGCCCACCATCTCTTTCATGGGTCCGACGGCCTGGGTATATCCCGCGAGCAGAATCATCGCCACGATCCCGACGGTTTTTTTCATCACTGGACGACGCCGCCCCGACCACCTGGCGCTGAGCCGGGAGTTCATCAAGGCTTCACTGAGCCAGTGAATGGCAACGACCGCCAAGGGAATGGCCAGAACAGGCAGGAGGGCGGCCACCCGGAACGGATCGTTGTACCAAACTCCAGTGATCCACATGCGGTCTTGGTCCCATTTGAGCCACCGGACGCTGATGTAGAAGTAGACCAGCACGCCGTAGGAGAGCACGAGCCAGTGGTTACGCCGGGCGTACAGGATGGCCAACGCGCCGATCACCACGAGGGCCGAAACCACCCACTGTGGCGAGACCTCGCTGACCGGGCTATTGACCAAAGCCTCACCGAAGGCGAGCGTATCCGAGCTCGAGGGGCCCCATGTTGAGGCTCCCGGGGCGGGACGAATAACACCCCAAAGGAACCACACCGCCGCCAAGAGCGCGGCGATCGCGACGACCTGCAACAGAACCGCCCACCACCGAGAGCGGCGCATGATGCCACCCCCGATTTGGAGCACTGCGCGCACCACCGCCACGGGCACGGCGATGACGAGAAGCGACATCAGGGCGTTCGGATGGGCCAGGCCCACTCCCAGAGCCACCGGGATACCGAGCACGATGCATTGCACCGTGTCCACGCGGCGAACCCGAGACATGCGGAAGAAATTGATCACGATGCCCACGCCAGCGGGCAATAGCGCAATCCCCAAGAAGTTGGGGTACAGCACCCCGAATTTGATCAGCAGAAACGGAAAGGCGGTAAATCCGGTCAGGATCGGTCCCGCGGCGAGAACGGCCGGCAGGTTGAACCGCATGGTGGCTCGGACCAGGAACAACATGGACAACGGCCACGCGATGCCCGCTATCGCGAAAATTGCAGCATTGGTTGCCGCGGGAACGGAGCCTTGACCCGTTCCCATGAAGATCAGCGAGACAAAGTCGTGCCAGGCGGCCGGATAATACGGAATCGGCCCCTGGCCCGTCGTCATCGCGTTGACGAAAAACGAGGAACCGTTGTGAGTCTCAGCGATAAAGCGGACCGCATTGAGATGGAAGTTATTGTCGAGGGTCTGCGAAAACCATTCCGGGCCGCCCAGGGAATTCTTGATGGTGCGAGCCATGAGGAGGGCCGCGACCAGGAACGAGACCCAGTACGTGGCTTGTCCTCGAGAGAACCACTTTCCGCGGGACAGCACGCCGCCTCGATGTTCGGCTGGCATCCATCGGCGGGCGCCAGAGGTTTCCGACCACGGAGCTCGGCGTCCTCGGCGTTGGGGAGTCGAGTCCGCCGCTGATCGCTCACCGGGAAAGTCCGCGATGCCGAGTCGACGAGCAAGCGCCACAACGCCGCCGGCAACCAGTGCCACGAGGGCACCCGCGGCCAGAGGAACCCAGAGGGCCCAGTCGATGCCGAGCGATCCGGCCACGATCGCCGATACGGCAATGATCGCTATAGAGACGGCGGGCGCCAAGGCGAACGCATCGAATCCCTTCAGCCGCGCGGCAAGAGTCACCAGTAGCCCAGGCACCAGCAGTGCCAGGACGCCTATGAGCAATCCCGGAGTCAGACTCAACCATTCCATCGACTCAGGGGCCTCCATTCAGTGCGCTGGGTCAAGGCAAACTCTCCTCATCCTAGTGCCAAAGACACCCGGTTGCCTCACGATCTCTCCGTTCGTGGCCGACCTTACCCGCACGCATCGATGCGTAAGAGTCTTGCTTCTCCGGATTGGTACACGGTCGTGGTGATTCCCGACGTTTCGAGGCGCGCCAGTCCCGCAAAGGTGGGACCGCCGTAATTACCCATGAAGGGCGGTCCGGCAAAGTCGTAGACGTAGTACGCCTTATTGCGGGTCACGAGGTTGCACACTTGAGGATCCACGAAGGCTTCATTCAGGTGCGCCGAAAGGTAGGCGTCGTCGGCATCGAGCTTTTCCAGGAGGTGGTGAGACGACGTGTTGATCCCGAAGAGCCCATAGGCCATGCCCCCTCCCGTCCACGGATTATTGAGGACTTTCTCCCCAGGCCCGAGGTACTCGGAGGTGTGACTCATGACGTCGTACCGATCCGACGTGACCATCTCCGACGTGGGGGTGACCCGAAAACGATCCTGTGCATGCCGCACGGTGTACACCATGGTGTCGTTGGTCGCCAGCGGAACAAACAGCGCCAGGGCCACCACCACGACGACGCTACGGCTGATCGCGCGGCGTCGGCTCACTCGCATATTCCTCAACAGTTGGGGAAGCTGCCGCCGAACGAGAACACATAATGCGCCGAACCCGAGGGCAATGATGGGAATCCCGACCATCGGGAGTATGGCCGAAACACGGAACCTGTCGTTGTACCAGGCCCCGGTCAGGATGTTGCGGATCGGCCAATTGAAGGTCATCCCTGCAATCAGCAAAAGGCCAACCACCCCATAGGAGGCAAGAAGCCACAGGTTCTTGCGTTGGGAGACCAAGATGCCGGCCCCGACCAGAAGTATCGCTACGGCGAGAATGCTGATCGGGTAGGAACTGTATCCGGGCACGTCAAAAGCGGGAGCCATCGCCAAGACGCGAAGAACGGATTCTCCGAACGGCGTGATGGGGTAATTCTGAGGAACAGCATTCGCCGGCCGCAGCAGCACCCAAATGATCGGGATGCCGGACATGAAGATCAGGACTAAGAGAGCTTCAATGGCCGGATAGGAACGGTGAGGAAACGTGCCCCTCACAATCCAGCGGATCAGAAGCACAAGGCGGTACACCATGGCTGGAAGCATGACAGCCAGACACACCAGCACACCGCTGGGGTGGGCCAATGCCATGCCGCCGAGCGCGCCCACGGTGAGCACCAACGCACGGCCTCGAGTAATAACGGGCGAGCCGAGCCGTAGAGCGCAGACACCTAGCCCGAGGACGACGGGAACGACGGTGTACGCCATCATGTTCGGGTACAGAATTCCCCAAAACATCAAAACCGACGGGAATGCGGCGAATGCATTCGCCAATATCCCCGACAAGAACCATGCGTAACGATTGCGCGAGAGCGTCCGCACAAAGAACATCATGCTCAGCGGCCACACCACAGCAATCAGCCATATCGTCATGACATTCGTGGCCGCCGGGACACTCACGCCGGAAAACGAGGCAATCAGGGCTCCCAGTGCGTGCCAAACATCGGGGTAAAAATATGGCGGCTGGTCGCCCGTCGTCATCATACTGACGAAGAAGGGACTAGCGTTTTCGTGATCCATCACGTACCGGATGGCATTGAGGTGAAAGACGTTGTCAAAGGCGTCGGAGAAATTCTCCATATTCCAGTCAATGAGGTTCAGAGTATGGAAGACGCCGAAAACTATTGCCGCGACTAAACCGAGCCACACGCCGACCCCGACGCCGCGTCGCGGCTCCCGAGACGCGTGAGACGACTGTGACGTGGTCTCCACGGGCAGGGGGCGCATGCGGCGAACAGCCCACGAGCCAGACCACAAAACCAGGGCTACGAGCAGGCCGACAATCAAAGGCGTCCCCGGACTCCACGGAATGCCAAACAGGCCTCCCACGAGTGCAGACGCTCCTATGGCGCCCATAGAAAGCACGGGCGAGAGTGCCAGTGCATCGATTCCCCGAACTCGCAGGGAGAGCGCGACCAATGCTCCGGGGACAACGAGGAGCACACCGCATACTACAAATGCTGTAATCAAGAACCTCTCCCCGGTTGAGATAACACCCTGAAACCTACACCACTTATCCGAATTCCACAGAAGAGTAGGCTCAAAGAATCCGCAATACCGCGGACATTCAGCGACATTCCGCTGAAAAGGTGACGACTCAAACAGAGATAACGGGCGAAAATGTAGTCTGTTCCTATGCAAAATTACGACGCCGGCCAGCCCCACTCGCCTGTCGACGAAGCCTATACCGTGCACAGCGGCGCGTGGCTTTCCCTCGACCCACGCGTCGCCTATGGCATCGCCCAATTGCGATTTGCGGTCTTTGCCATGGAACAAGGCATCACGGATGAACCCGAGCTCGATGGAGTCGACCTCGAGGATTCAACGACCACGTACTGGGCAGCGTGCGACGGTGTTCCGGTCTCTACCCTGAGGGTCATGACTGGTAAGGACGGATCCGCATCGATCGGCCGCGTGGCCACATTGCGAGAGCATCGGGGTTTGGGCCTTGCCAGGCGCCTCATGGGCGCGGCAATTGCGGCGAATAGCGGACGACCCATTCACATCCACGCACAGGCATATCTTGAGCGGTGGTACGAACAATTCCGCTTCCGAACAACGGGACCCGCCTTCGACGAAGTCGGAATTCCCCACCTACCCATGACTCGTGAGCCATCAGCCCAATTCACGACCGAGCGGTCGAGCACATCATGAGCGGCCATCCCAAACGGGTGTTAAATGAAAAAGGAGGAGAAGCGTCCACACCCCAACACGGGGCACAAACACTTCTCCTCCACAAAAATATTTTCGGCGGCGACCTACTCTCCCACACACCTACCGGGTGCAGTACCATCAGCGCTAAGAGCCTTAACTACCGGGTTCGGAATGAGACCGGGTGTAC